>NZ_JAFNPH010000002.1:0-323378 GCF_026535865.1 Snodgrassella sp. B3800
GCCTGCAACACAAACAGACCCGGCGTGGCCACAACACCATCCTGCCCGACATCCTCACCGACCGCCGCTACCAGTACGACAACCTCGACCGGCTGGTGAGTAAAAAACATACCCAGCAAGGACAGACCGATTACCACTATGACCGCACCGGCCGTATCGAAAGCTGCCGCAACCAGGCCTACTGGGAAACCCTGCAATACGATGCCGCCGCCAACCTGCTGGATAAAAGACGCAACGAAGACAATAAAAGCGAAAATCAGAACCTGGTCCGCTTTAACCAGCTACTCCACTTCCGTGGCCTGCAATACACCTACGACGCACACGGCCGTACCCACAGCAAACAGACCGCCAGCGGTACCCAGTATTACCACTACGATGCCGAACACCGCCTGACCGAAGTTCGTATCGAAAAATTAAACCGTACCGAACGTTACGGCTATGTCTACGATGCCTTAGGCCGACGTATCGAAAAACACCAGATAGACCGGGCGGGCAAAGCCTGCAACCGTACCTGTTTCCTGTGGGACGGGCTGAGAATGATTCAGGAAACCCGTACTGACAGAAGCAAAAGCGTTTATATCTACACTGATGAGAGCGGCTATGAACCCTTAGCCAGAGTAGAGACCACCACCGGTACGGAACAGAAAGTGCTGTACTACCACACCGATGTCAACGGTGCCCCGGAAGAACTCACTGATGAAGACGGTCACATTGTATGGGCATGCAGCTATCAGCTGTGGGGCAAACCGATACAGGAAATCGAACACAGCCAGATACAACAGAACCTGAGGTATCAGGGACAGTATTTAGACAGAGAAACGGGCTTACATTACAATACTTTCAGGTACTATGACCCGGATATAGGCAGATTCACGCAGCCGGACCCGATTGGGTTGCTGGGTGGGTTTAATCTGTATCAGTATGCGCCTAACTCACTGATGTGGATTGATCCGTGGGGGCTTGCATGTTTACCCAATAAAAAAGCAGGTATGGAACGTGAACGAAGGGCGAGAGACGTATTTGAAAGGCGTTATGGTAAAGATAATGTTTTATCTGAACGATATTTAAGAGACGCCAACGGCAAATCCGTTAAAGATCCTCTGACAGGTGAACGACGCAGAATTGATTTTATTATTAAAAATCAGGATGGAAAATGGAAAGCTGTCGAAATAACAAGTCGACCTAATGTTGCCAAAAAAAATCTACAATTAGCTAAAGAAGAAAGAATCCGAGAGCAAGGAGGAATTTTTGTAAAAAATAAAAAGACTGGTGAACTGATACATCTAGATAATTTATCAACTGTTAGTGGAGTAAAATAATGAATGAAATTGATTATACTTTACATAATTTACCAATGCTGCTTACTAGAAATAAAAACAAATGGTGGCAAGATCCTATTATCCAAAGTTCAATAGCTTTATTGGGATTTTTAAAAAAACATGAATTATTAATTGATGTTGAACCGTTTGATGAGCAGGGAAATTTAAAAACCGATACAGTTATTAAAAAATCTAACCTTACGCCAGAAGGCTTGGAATTATTTAAAACCGCCATACCTGGATGGCATAATTATTTAGCAAGAAGTACAGTTCCAACCAAATATCAAAATGTCAGTCGGCTTGAAAAAGCTTTAGCTAAAATTCGAGAAAGTAAAAATAAATAATTTTGAATTTTTTCTCTAAGAATCTGTGCTGGAATGAGTATGGCTAGCTCATCCAGCATACCAACGCTCCAGCTTGCTGACTCGGTTCAGCTAGGATCTCGTCGGCAACCGCATCGCCGCCAACCTACCGGACAGCCGTACCCTCAACAACCTATATTACGGCACCAAATCAACCTAGACGGCACCACCATCACCGACATCGAACGCGACCGCCTACATCGCGAAGTCCTGCGTAGCCAGGGACAACTGAACACCGAATTCAGATACGACCGCACCGGCCGCATTGAAAGCTGCCGCAACCAGGCCTACTGGGAAACCCTGCAATACGATGCCGCTGCCAACCTGCTGGATAAAAGACGCAACCAAGACAGCAGTACCGACAACCAAAACCTGATACGCTTCAACCAGTTACTTAACTTCCGCGGCCTCCAATACACCTACGACGCACACGGCCGTACCCACAGCAAACAGACTGCCAGCGGTACCCAGTATTACCACTACGATGCCGAACACCGCCTGACCGAAGTGCGTATCGAAAAATTAAACTGTACCGAACGCTACGGCTATGTCTACGATGCCTTAGGCCGACGTATCGAAAAACACCAGATAGACCGGGCGGGCAAAGCCTGCAACCGTACCCACTTCCTGTGGGACGGACTGAGAATGATTCAGGAAACCCGTACCGACAGAAGCAAAAGCGTCTATATCTACACGGATGAAAGCGGCTATGAACCCTTAGCCAGAGTAGAGACCACCACCGGTACGGAATAAAAAGTGCTGTACTACCACACCGATGTCAATGGTGCCCCGGAAGAACTTACTGATGAAGACGGTCATATTGTATGGGCATGCGGCTATCAGCTGTGGGGCAAACCGATACAGGAAATCGAACACAGCCAGATACAGCAGAACTTAAGGTATCAGGGGCAGTATTTAGACAGAGAAACGGGCTTACATTACAATACTTTCAGGTACTATGACCCTGATATAGGCAGATTCACGCAGCCGGAACCGATTGGGCTGTTGGGTGGGTTTAATTTGTATCAGTATAAAACCAAAAAGAGCTTCTTTTATTTCTGAAACGTCTATAAATGATGTTTTGAGAAATCTTAATAATCAAAAAATAAATCATAGAAATTTATAATATTGAATTGAAAAGTATATGCTAAGATTTACAAAGTTTATATAAAACAATTTTTACCAAATCCAAAAAGGGAATTAATAGTGATTGAAATAAATACTTTTATAAAAATAGGTCATGATCAATTTATGAATTTTTCAGCATATAATTATGATATTAAAGATGTAAACAATATCGAGGGCAGCATACATCTTAATATAAACCGTGTTATTTTATTGAAATATAATATGTGTGATTATATTGATAAACTATGGGCTAATTTAGTTCAAGGATTGGAGGAGATAAAAAACAATAACGAATTTAAAACACATTTCGAGAGTCGACTAATTGAAATTAAACTAAAACCAATAGGAAATGATGTACTAGTTAGTGTTAATAGTAATTTGAAAGTTGAAGCTTTAATAAATAAAAAATATTTTATAAAAGCCATGTCTGAACATGCTTTATATTTTTTTAATAAACTTTCTGGTTTCAATAAAATTCAAGAAAATCGGTACCAATCGGAAATTGAACAATTAGAACGAATTTGCCTTTAAATCAATTAATCGAAATATTTTATATAAAGATTAGAAAAATTAAACTTATTGTTGATATTAACACTTCACAAAAATATTTATGAAATTCTAAATCATAACTATTCCATTAACTGAAAATTTGACAATAAATTAATCTAATGCATCTCAGTTTCTTTTTTATATTTTAATTATTTTGATGAAAGATTTTCATCGAAATTCATTTACCAGTTCACAAGCTAGCAGCAATATTATTCTTTGTATTTAAATAGTCATCAAATTTTCGGTTGTCACTCATACAAATTTTTCATTAACATCATTTCATCAGATTTAGTAATCAACACATTATCGATTGCTCAACAAAGCCACAAAAACTAAGTCAGAAAAATCCAGTAGCTAAAACATGCTCATAACCGATAAAAACATTATCCAGAAATACTATCAGGCTTTACTTGCAAAAGATCCCGCATATGTTGGTATTTTCTTTGTAGGGGTGAAAACAACTTCAATATTTTGTATTTCTACTTGCAGAGCGAGAAAACCGAAATTTGAAAATACTGTATTTTATCAAAGCGTAAAAGAAGCCCTGAATGCGGGTTATAGGCCATGTAAAATCTGCCGGCCTACCGAAAATGCAGATGAAGCGCCTGAGCAAATAATCAAAGCAATCAAAATGATTAGCCAAAATCCCAAGATAAAGATATCCGACTCGGTACTAAGAGAGCATCATATCAGTCCGGAAATCGTTCGGCGTTGGTTCAAAAAAAATTACGGCATTACTTATCAGACCTATCAACGTATGTACCGAATCAATCTAGCTTATCAAGAATTGAAAAGCGGCAAAAAAATAACGGATACAGCATTCGACCATGGTTATGAATCACTTAGTGGTTTTGGCTATACATATAAAAAATTTGTCAAAAATGCCCCCTCCAACCATGCTGAAAACAATATTATCCTGATTAACCGTTTATCCACACCCATAGGCCCAATGTTTATATGCGCCACGCAGCAAGGTATTTGTCTGCTGGAATTTGTAGACCGGCGAATGTTAGAGACGGAGTTTCAGCAATTACAAAAATTACTAAATGGAACAATCATATTTGGCGTAAATAATCATATCCAACAAGCCAGAGCAGAAATTGAGCAATACTTTCAAGGAAAAAGAAAAAATTTTACCGTCGCCCTGCATACCTCGGGGACACCATTTCAGCAATCCGTTTGGGCATGTTTACAAACCATCCCCTTTGGCGAACTATATACTTACAAACAGCAAGCCGAAAAACTAAACCATCCTGATGCAGTCAGAGCAGTAGCCAATGCAAATGGCTTGAATCGGATTGCCATCATCATTCCTTGCCACAGAGTAATTGGTTCCAACGGCCAGTTAACCGGATATAGCGGTGGATTAGAACGCAAACAATGGCTGATTAATCACGAAAAAAGCCATCAGCATTTATAACAACTAAAAACCTCATTTTATAAAACACCCTTCAATCGGACTAATCCTTTTAAGTTCTGGTAAAGACTAATTGAAGATTGTTACCAAAATTATAAGTATTATCAAAATTTTATTATCAAATATGTATCTAATCCGGTAATAGAAAATACTGAATCAAAACAAGTACCACAATATTTCAAATTAAGTATGCAAAGTTTATTGCTTAGGAAAATGGATAGAAGGCATGCTTATAAATGTATCAACCATTAATGTATTGATTCATTCAATCAATCAGAAAACGAAATTTTAATTTATTATTCGAATAATTTTATATTTAAATATCATATTATTTGGATTTCGTAACAGATTTTAATTACTTTATGTACACTATCCAATACTTGAAAAAATTCACACAGCTCAATCAGCCTAAAATCAGCACGATCGTGATTTGTATTGCAGCTAACCAATCAGCTTTATTCACTATACAGCTTCACACTTAATCACTCAAATTTGCGTATCAACCTGTTTAAACCATAGTCAATACATGACTTCAATATTACAATCACACCATTCAGACATGCTTGATCATAACCAAGCATAATCATTTCTTCTTTATAAAGTATTGCATGAATTCTTATTCTTTATTTGTAAGCTGCCCGCGCGGACTGGAAACCATATTAAATCAGGAACTGGTAAAGCTGGGCTGCGAACAGATTTACCCTCGTGATGGCGGTGTAGCCGTTAACGGCGATTTAGCTACAGTCTACCGGATTAATCTGCATAGTCGCGTAGCCAGCCGTGTACTCATTCGCCTTAGTAGCGGCCATTTTCGCAATGAAAACGATATTTACCTACAAGCAAAAAAAGTAAACTGGGCCAAATGGTTTGACGTTAAAAAAACTTTCAAAATTCATATCGAAGGCAAACAGGCGCAAATCAACAGCCTGAACTTTGCTGCCCTCAAAGTAAAAGACGCCCTTTGCGACGTTTTTCGCGAACAAAACGGCAGTCGACCCAGCGTGGAAAAATTTCAGCCCGATATTCGCATTCATGTTTTTATCGAAAAAAACGAACTTTCCATTTATCTGGATACTAGTGGTGAAGCCTTATTCAAACGCGGCTACCGCAGCGACACTGGCGAAGCACCATTACGCGAAAATCTGGCCGCCGGACTGCTGTTATTGGCAGGCTACAACGGCAGTCAGCCTTTTATGGATCCATTCTGCGGCAGCGGCACCCTCGCCATAGAAGCAGCATTGATAGCAAGCAACAGCGCCCCCGGCCTAGAGCGTGCTTTCGGATTTGAACACCTACTCAATTACGATGCCACCTTATGGCAGCAGCTACGCCGTAACGCATTGTCCGCAAAAAGCCAGCCCCAAGCACCGATTTCTGGTGCAGATATTGAGGGGAAACTAATTGTACTAGCTCAAAATAATGCTCGCTATGCCGATGTAGACCAGTATATCCAGTGGCAGACTGCCGACGCACTGGATACCCGCCCCAATGGCACCAACGGCATTATGCTCAGCAATCCCCCTTATGGTGTGCGCTTGTCTGAAATCCAGTTACTACACGCTTTATACCCTCAAATGGGAAGCTGGTTGAAACAATATTTTGCCGGCTGGCTAATTGGCATGTTCAGTGCCGATCGAGATATGCCCAAACTAATGCGCCTGTCTCCCAAACGCAAGATTCCGCTTTTCAATGGCAATCTGGATTGCCGCCTATTCCTGCTGGACATGGTGGCCGGTTCTAATCGAAATAAAGAGCACAAAGCATGACAACCGAACAGAACGAAGTACAACGTCTGTCCAAACGCATGGCACAATTGGGTTTATGCTCACGCCGTGAAGCTGACAGCTATATCGAACAAGGCTGGGTAAAAGTCAATGGCGTTACAGCCGTACTCGGACAAAAAGTACTAGACTCAGACCGCATCGACCTCAACCGGCAGGCACACCGCCAACAAGCCGAACGTGTCACCATCCTCTTAAATAAGCCTGTTGGCTATGTTAGTGCGCAACCGGAAAAAGGCTATCGAGCAGCCGTCGAACTGATTACCGAAACCAATCATTGGCGGGAAGACAAAAGCCCCATTCACTTTCAGGCTACCCATACACGCCATTTGGCACCGGCCGGCCGGCTGGACATTGACTCTGTTGGATTACTCGTTCTCACTCAGGATGGGCGAATTGCCAAACAGCTAATAGGTGAAAACAGTGGCATAGAAAAAGAATATTTAGTACGCGTCAGCGGACGTTTAGATGATAAAGGCTTGGCACTACTTAACCACGGTCTTAGTTTGGATGGTGAAAAATTGCGGCCGGCCAAAGTAAACTGGCAGAATCAGGATCAATTGAAATTTATCTTGAAACAAGGTAAAAAACGCCAGATACGGCGCATGTGTGAACTTGTCGGCCTGAAGGTAATTGGACTAAAACGAGTCCGCATGGGCAGAATCAAACTTGGTGCCCTTCCCCCCAGCCAATGGCGCTACCTGAGCCCACAGGAAAAATTCTGATACTAAAATTAATAGAGAAATCTAGAAATAAAAATTACTTCAGATTTCAACTAATATAATTTTGACTCAAAAAAACAGTCTCTATATACTTTGCCCAAATTAATTTAACATAAATAACCATGAATAAATTTTATTTAACATTAGTAAGCGCATTTTTATTATCAGCCTGTGCCACCGAAAGCTCACAAGTTTTAAATGTACCTAAAGTAGAAACCTATCAGCAGGCATACAATGGTATAAAAGCTCCATTGGCAGTGGGTAAATTTGATAGCCGTGGCAATATGGGCGGGGGTATTTTCAGTAACAGTACAGACCAATTGACCAGCCAGGCTAAAACCATCTTAATGGCAGATTTGCAGCAAACCGGACGTTTTTCAGTTCTCGACCGTGGCAACATGGATGAAATCAAAAACGAAGCAAATTTCAAAGGAATGAATCAGAAAATAAAGGGTGCACGCTACGTAGTAACTGGAGCCTTAACTGAATTCGGTCGCAGAAATATTGGTGATCAACAACTATTTGGCATACTAGGACAGGGTAAAACACAAGTAGCCTATGCCAAAGTTACACTGAGCATCGTAGACGTACAATCCTCCGAAATTGTCTTCTCAAGCCAAGGTGCTGGTGAATTCAAACTTTCTTCACGAGAAATACTTGGTACCGGTGGCCATGCAGGCTACGACGCCACATTAAATGGAAAAGTTTTGGATCTGGCTATCCGCGAAGCAGTTAATAATCTAGTACGCGGCATAGATAAAGGACAATGGCATCCTCAACCTTAAAAATAAATAATTAGGTAAAACAAAAATGAAAAATATCTTAACAACGGCCATAGCTGCCTTGTTATTGGCTGCGTGTGCTCAGAACAATCAGCCAGCTCGCACACTTTATTACTGGGGAGATTTTAACAAACAGCAATATCAGACCCTTAATAATGCCCTGACTCCTCAGGAACAAATAGCCAACATGGAAAAATACTTCCTTGATGCACAAAGCAATCACGCTAAAGCTGCCCCCGGTACCCATGCACATTTGGGCATGCTTTATGCCAAAGTAGGTAATTTAGCGGGAGCCAAGACTCAGTTTGAAATGGAAAAACAAGCGTTTCCTGAATCAACCGCCTACATGAACTTTCTGCTCAAAAATGTAGCCGGAGTAAAATCATAATGCGACTAATCAAACTATTATTACCCTTATCTGTGGCTGCCATACTTTCAGCATGTGGCACCACTGTACAGAAACTGCCCTACGATTACAGCAAATTTCAACGCACTGATCCCCGTTCAATACTGGTAGTACAGCCAACTAGCTCATCAGTAGAAGTTAAAGCACCCAATGCTGTCTTAGCTCAATCAACCAGACCACTGGCAGAATCTGGCTACTATGTATTTCCAGTCGTTTTGGTCAATGAGACATTTAAAGAAAACGGATTAAATGACGGTGCAGAAATACAGGCTGTTGATTTGAAGAAAATTCGTCAAGTCTATAATCCAGATGCTATCCTGTATATGGATATAGATGATTACGGTACCAAATATCAAGTGATCAACAGCACTACTACAGTAAGCGTTTCAGCTAAATTAGTAGATGCCAAAACCGGTGATATCATTTGGACAGGTGAAAAAAAAATTACCGTTAACTCCAATGATAACGGAAATCAGGGTTTTCTAAGCGCAGTCACATCTGCTTTAATATCTCAGATTAAAGACAAAGTAAAAGACACGGCTTTTGACCTAACAGGCAATGTTGAAGCAAACCTGCTTTCTGCCGGCAGGACAGATGGTATTCTTTATGGCCCCTATCACCCAGCCTATCAAAAACCGGTCACACAGCTACCTCCTGTGCAAAACCAATAAATGCCAAAGCCCTTTAATTCAAATTAAAGGGCTTTTTTAATGAAATGACAAAATATCAGAAATTTCAAAAAAATAATAAAATCAAAATACAACAAATAAACAACAATAATATTGTTTATAAGCTGAAAATATCTAAAAACAATACCATAACAAACCAGACTGACAACTTATACATGAAACAAAATCCCATTACATCGTCAGATTTTTCCATTGCCACACATTTCGTTTTCACCTAAATTGTTAGCAGACAAAAATGCGAAATACAGCGTAAATCAGTTAAAATAACCCGTTTACAGATTCATTAATTTAACGCCAGCAGAGCGGAACGGAACACGTTTAATGAGCACACAGACCAATCAGCGCATACGCGAAATTCCCTATAACTACACCTCCTTTTCAGACCGAGAAATAGTTATCCGGCTTCTTGGTAGCCAATCGTGGGAATTATTGCAACAACTGCGCGAACAAAGACGCACAGGTCGTTCTGCACGCATGCTGTTTGAAATACTGGGTGACATCTGGGCAGTGATTCGCAACCCCTACCTTATCGACGACCTGCTCGAACATCAGCACCGTCAACAGGCACTGGTCAAAGAAATGCATCACCGCCTAAACGAAATTCAAAAACGGCGCGATAACAACCAGCAGGTTGCCCAGCTCATAGAAAGCACCGAACAGGCCATCAACGATTTTGACAGCAGCTTCGGCAAAACCCGCAGCAAACGCGAGCAAGTATTCAACCGCCTGCGCAAAATCACCCACAAAGACAACATCATGTTTGATGGTCTGGCACGCGTTACCCACGTCACCGATGCCACTGACTGGCGCATCGAATACCCTTTCGTTGTCATCAACCCAGACCACGAAAAAGAAGTTGCTCCTCTGGTTCGCGCCCTGATAGAGCTTGAACTAACCATTATCCCGCGCGGCGGCGGTACTGGCTACACCGGCGGTGCCATCCCCATGGATGCTATGAGCGCCGTTATCAACACTGAAAAACTTGACCTGTACAGCCCAGTAGCCTTACAAGAATTACCCGGACTCGAAGGCACCCACCCCGTTATCACCTGTGGTGCTGGCGTCGTTACCCGCCGTGTAGAAGAAGCCGCCACAGCAGCCGGCTGGGTATTTGCCGTCGACCCCACCTCAGCCGATGCCTGCTGTATCGGCGGCAACGTAGCCATGAACGCCGGCGGAAAAAAAGCCGTATTATGGGGTACCACCCTCGACAACCTCGCTTGGTGGAAAATGGTTAACCCCCAAGGCCAGTGGCTGAAAATCGAACGTGTGCGCCACAACTTCGGCAAAATCCACGACGAAACCACCGCCATCTTCGATATCCACACTCTTGATAACGATGGCTATTCCATCATCAAAACCGAGCGCCTCGAAGTGCCCGGCCAGCGATTCCGCAAAGTCGGACTTGGTAAAGATGTTACCGACAAATTTCTTGCAGGCGTACCCGGCGTACAAAAAGAAGGCACCGACGGCATCATCACCTCAGCCGCCTTCGTCCTGCATCGCATGCCCAAATACACCCGCACCGTGTGCATGGAATTCTTTGGCACCGTAGCCAACGCCACCCCCTCCATCGTTGAAGTGCGCAACTACATGCTCAACCACAAAACCGTCAAACTGGCGGGGCTGGAGCATCTCGACTGGCGCTACGTCCGCGCCGTTGGCTACGCCACCAAGGCAGCCGGCAAAGGCCGCCCGAAAATGGTATTACTGGCCGACATCGTCTCCGACGATGAAAACGAAGTACAAGCCGCCGCTGCCCACATCGTGCGGCTGGCCAATGCCCGCTGTGGCGAAGGCTTTATCGCAGTCACCCCTGAAGCGCGCAAAACATTCTGGCTCGACCGCTCCCGCACTGCCGCCATTGCCCGCCATACCAACGCCTTCAAAATCAACGAAGACGTTGTTATCCCATTAGAACAGCTCGGCAGCTACTCCGACGGCATCGAACGCATCAACATCGAACTGTCCATCCAGAACAAACTGGCCTTGTGCGCCGCCATCATCGACTACCTGCAAACTAAACTGCCCGTAGACAAACTCGACACCGACCTGTCCAGCGCCGAATTGCTCGGCTCACGCAAACAACATGCACTGGATTACGTCACCAGCATCCAGAGTCGCTGGACATGGCTGCTGAATCACCTCGATGCCCCACTGACAGACTACCTGCAACAATTTCCGCAGAAACTCGAAAATGACGAACCTGTCTCAGACCAAAGCTGCTTTATCGCTATGCGCGACTTCCACCTGCGTGTTTCCGTTAAACGCGACATCATGCAGCCTCTTGCAGAGATCTTCAGCGGCAAAACCGACACTCTCATACTGGAAAAACTCGACGAAATCCACCGCCACATCATTCGCGGCCGCGTATTCGTTGCCCTGCACATGCATGCCGGAGACGGCAACGTCCACACCAACATACCAGTAAACTCCGACGACTACGACATGCTGCAAACCGCGCATCAGGCCGTAGACCGCATCATGGCACTGGCACGCAGCCTTAACGGCGTAATTTCCGGCGAACACGGCATCGGCATCACCAAAATCGACTACCTCACCACAGCCGAAATGCAGCCTTACTGGGACTACAAAAAACAAGTAGACCCACATGGCCACTTTAACCGTGGCAAACTGATGCCCGGTGCCAACCTCGACAAAGCCTATACCCCATCGTTCGAACTGCTCGGCGTAGAATCCCTAATCATGGAGCAGTCCGAACTCGGTCAAATTGCCCATTCCATCAAAGACTGTCTGCGCTGCGGCAAATGCAAACCCGTGTGCAGTACCCACGTACCGCGCGCCAACCTGCTTTACTCCCCGCGCAACAAAATCCTTGGCGTCGGACTCCTTACCGAAGCATTCCTGTACGAAGAACAAACCCGCCGCGGCGTATCTCTAAAACACTTTGACGAACTCAACAGCGTAGCCGACCATTGCACCGTCTGCCACCGCTGCATTAAACCCTGCCCCGTAAAAATCGACTTTGGCGACGTAACCGTTGCCATGCGCAACTACCTGCGCAAAGCTGGCAAAAAGAAATTCAACCCCACCGTCTACATGGGCATGGCTTTTCTCAACGCCACCGACCCCAGAACCATCAAAGCCCTGCGCGCAGGCGTAATCAAAACCGGCTTCAGACTGCAAAACTGGGGCTACGAAATGGGCAAACACTTCAGCCTAGGCTGGCTCAAATGCCAGAAAACCGCCCCGCGTGCCACCACCGCCAAACCCGAAATCCGCGAACAAGTTGTTCATTTTATAAATCGGCCACTGCCGCGCCACGTACCGATTAAAACCGCGCGTGCCCTGCTTAATATCGAAGACAGCACCACCGTACCGATTATCCGCAATCCGCAGGTAAGCGAAGAAACCGAAGCCGTTTTCTACTTCCCCGGCTGCGGCTCCGAACGCCTGTTCAGCCAGATAGGCTTAGCCACACAAGCCATGTTATGGCATGTAGGCGTACAAACCGTATTGCCACCGGGTTACCTGTGTTGCGGCTATCCGCAAACCGCCGGCGGCAACAAAGACAAAGGTGACAAAATCACCATGGACAACCGCGTCCTCTTCCATCGCGTGGCCAACACCCTCAACTATCTCGATATCAAAACCGTAGTTGTAAGCTGCGGTACCTGCTACGACCAGCTCAGCGATTACCATTTCGACAAAATTTTCCCCGGCTGCCGCGTACTAGATATCCACGAATACTTGTTGGAAAAAGGGCTGAAACTCGATGGCATCAAAGGTCAGCAATACCTGTATCACGACCCTTGTCATACCCCCATCAAAACCACCCAGCCGATAAAAGTAGTTAACGAACTGATGGGACAAAACGTGCCCCTGTCCGACCGCTGCTGCGGTGAATCCGGCATGTTTGCGGTCAACCGCCCTGATATCGCCACACAAGTACGTTTCCGCAAACTGGAAGAAATCGAAAAAGGCAAAGCCAAATTGCCGCAAGGCGAACCTGTAAAAATACTCACCAGTTGCCCCGCCTGCCTGCAAGGGCTTAGCAGATATACCGACGATGCCAATATCAAAGCCGATTATGTCGTGATAGAAATGGCCAAACATATACTAGGCGAAAACTGGCAGGATGAATTTGTGCAAAAAGCCAGCAATGGGGGGATTGAACGAGTATTGTTGTAAGTAATAAAAAACAAGGTTGCTGCCATATAAATGGAGCAACCTTATTCTTATAAAATATTAATCTTAACTATTGAAACAAATATCTGAAAAATTTATCTAAGATATTCATTTAGTTCCGCAAATCGAACTTCTGGTAATGCATCGTTTTTAGCTTTATCCAAAATATTCTGTAAAGCTGGAATTGGTTCATTTCTTTGTTTTAGTATGTCCCTTGCTAGTCTGACACACTCCTTTCGTATATCAAAAATTATAATAACTTCTGAATCATCATCAGAAAAATTATCATAATTACTATCATTGTAAATTTCTGGCAAGTTTTCAATCAAAATATTTATATCATCATTAGTTAGCCAACCACTATTAAACATTATATTAATTACCTGCAGAATATTTATTAAACCAATCAATCTTCCTGATTCAACGCGATATATTAATTTATCAATCAAAGGACGAATAACACTTTTATCAGATAATTGAGTTCCCCACTCCAAAATAGCATATGCTGCATCGCCTACTATTAATTCAATTTTATTTTTTAAGGCTTTTTTTATCAATGAAATGACTAGTTGATTTTTTTCAGGATTTTTTAAAACAAATGGAATTAATGCTCTTAAAATATAGGGTGAGGTCATATTATCCTGATAAAATTTATAAATTTTATCAAAATTATCTTGATTTAAAAACGTCATTGGAAGATGTGATGTAATAAAATACAAAATATGACATATATGTTTGGATATTATATCTGGATCTTGACCATCAAATAACTCATCTATTATTTCATCCACACTATTTGAGTAATCATTTCTTTTCCAATCAATAAAATAATTAAAATACTGTATACTTTGCATTTCACTAGGAAGCAGTTTTTTATATGATAAAGTATTTACTAAAGTTTCTAAAAAAGCCATATCATAAGAAGGTTCTTCTGAATATACTTCATATATAATTAAATCTTTTATTTTTTTTACATTTTCTTCGGGAGGTATATTTAGAAAAAAACTAGGATATACTTCTTTTGTATACGGTAATTTCTTATATTCATAATCTTTCCCGTAAATATTAAAAACCAATTGATCCTTTTCATTTTCTATTAAGAAAGAGCTATCAATTAATGGCATCAAACGCATTACAATCCTTGTATCTAGCTTAGAGCCTTGCTTCTTATTTCTAATATTATTAATTAAATAATCAATTTCATAATCAAGTATTTTATTTATATTACGTTTACCTGGAAACTCAATAATTGGATTTACCCAATCTTCTTTTATTGGAAATTCTAAAGTCTCTACAAGCAATTCATTATGTTGACTAGTTGGAATACTCCTTAAGGAGTAATTTAATAAGTTATTTATAGATTTTTTTAACCAAAAATGATAAAAATATTCATCTTTAGCTATAGATAAAGCAAATCTATAGTATTTTTTGGCTTCATCTGAAGAAAGACGAGTTTGAAATCGTGCCAAAATTTCAATAAATACACGTAAATTATCTATTGCATATGATTCTATTTGTTTATTTTTGCAATGATTAATCCTTTTATTCATCCAAAACTTTATAGCTTTAAAACAGCATTCCACACTTTTATTTACTTCATTAGAAGATATCTGCGCAATTCTTAGTCTATTAAATAATTTTTTTATTTCTTTAGACTCATCATAGTTTGAAAATTCTGTTATTAAAATGAATTGTTGCCAATAATCTGTTTCAACAAAATTAGCCACATCATATGCGATATGTTTAGTAAATTGAAAATTACCCCACTTTATAGGTAAGCCCACGGTATTTGATACCATATCAAACAATATTGCAGGATGAATTTGAATTGAATTCACAAAGTGTACGGTTTTTGAATTATCTTTATATCTACCCGGTTCAAAAGTAGGTTCAATCATGGGTTCTCGTTGTTTATCGAGGTGTTCAGATACAACTCTTTCTAAATAATTTATTATTTCATAAGGATCACATTTTTGTTGACTATATTTTGAATTTGAAAATTCTAAGATATTTTTTCGGAAGAGTACCATATCCAATTGGCTTTTAAGAAAGCAAGCCCATGCTAACCTAGATAGAATAAAAATTGAATTTTGGTTATCACAATAACTAAGAGCGAGTTCCTTGTAAACGTTGTCTATTAAATTAGCACTTTCTTTATGACAATCTATTTTAGATAAAATATATGCTTTTCTTAATTTCCAAATAGGGTCAGTACCGTTAATTTTATCTACTAACTCTTCAATTAACGGATAATTTAATTCTTCTTTTGCCACAAGAATTTGATGATAAGCAAACTCAACAATACTTTCACTCCAATATTGAGAATTATCTTTTATAATGTTAGTAGTTTTATTTATTACTTCTTGCTGTTCAGAATTTTTTTCTGTAAATCTAGAGCATTTTAACAAATATAATGCTATTTCTAACTGATGTTTTTTTGATAATCCAATATCGTTATTAGGATTACAAACTGATAGCAACATTGTTTGAAGATTTTTATCAATATTGTAATAAAATATTTTTTCATATCTCCAAACCAGTTCATAAAGTAATTTACATCTAGTTGATTCTTTCAGTTTGGAAAAATCTGAAATAAATTGACTAACTTCAGAAATTTGATTAATAAATTCGATTCTTAATGCATTAGGACAAATAATCCATTCCGGATACGATTTTCTATCTTCAATTAAGGTCTCAAGTATTGCTTCTGGTGATATATTTGTTTCTTTTTTATTCAAAGATATGGAATTTTTCTCAGAGATGCTTGTTAATGAAGTAGGTTGCCACTCCCAAATTTTCTTCTTTTTTAAAATTGATAGCTGTTTTAAAAAAAAATCATTAGCCATTTTATGCCGTAAATCTATATTATCAAAATGCTTTACGAGAAAATATAAATCAATAGGCGCCACATTCAGGCTTTCTAAGTATTTTCTTTTAGCAGCTGAAAGATTTAGTGCACCAACTAGATAAATACGACGAGCATTAGATTGGAGATTATCTCTTACCCAACCAATCCATTGTAAAAAGTTGGGGTCATCACCGGAAAAGCCGATTAAACACAATTCATTTTCAACAAAGACTTGCCGGACGAAATTAACAAAAATGCCATATTTTTGCGGATAGCAGCGATAATCTTCTTGTGTAAATATCAAATCATTGCTTACATTAATTGTGCCATGCAATTTAACAATACGGGGAGAATGACAGCCAGCCAAATCTTCTTGCTTACTCACAATATCGTATATGGGTTCGTATATAGTTTTAGACGCTCGTTCCAGCAAAGTATCCCAGTTGGTTGTTAAAACTTCTGACCAAGGCAAGGTTAATAAGTCCTGATAAAGTTTAGTAGGCTCCCATATTTCATCTTCCACTGCATTTTTTAACAAATCATATAGTCTCGTCTTCCCAAAATAATCTTGATACATTTGCGCCAGTCGTAATGCGTCGGTATGCTCACTTTCACCCAATTCATCAGCCAATTTTTTGGCTAAATCTCTCCAAATAGGTAGTTTTTTATCAGTATCGTAAGTGGTAGCTGCGCAACGACTAAAACCTGCGCCTACCATAATCGCCACTCCGTGACCAAAGGTTTCTTGCTCCCATAAAGCCTGTGCCAGTTTTTCAATTAAGGGATAATCGGTTAATTTAGTAATATCACGTACATTCATACTTTAACTCCCCAGTAAATTAATTTTTGTAGTGCTTGCAAAAAATTAGTTCTCCTTTTTTGCCGTAGCTAATATTTAAGCAAGACAAATTGATACTGTAATGCACAAAAAAACGCTTATAGCCGTGAAAGCGATAAGCGTGTTAGTTGTTACTATAAATGTATCAGCAATAAGAACTAGTAATCAATTTGCTGCTGCTTTCAATGCTATTAATACTGGTTTTCAGGCTGGAAAGCAAGATGTTAAGTATACCGGCAAATTGCAGCATATTTTGATTGTCTACTAGCAGGGCCTGACTGTTGATTTGCTGGCGTTCGAGCTGGAGCTGGCCAAGGGTGCTGATAAGAAAATCGATGTTGCGGCTGGTGCTCTGGCAGTATTCGATGATGGTGCTTAGCTCATGCTGTTTGAGCACAAGGGCTTTTTCTGCGGGGGTTTGGGTTTTGTCTTGAATAATGGCTAGCTCACTGGCCTGCTCAAGCAGTAAGGCGGGGCTGTTGCTTAGGCTGGCGTCGATATATTGTTGCTGCGTCATAGTACACCTCCGCCAAGATTGCTGATTTGAAAATGGTGTTCACTTGATTGACGGCTTGCTACTGTTCCTTTTACAGCGCAATAGTTTTTCAATTTACCCGCATACCAAGCAACTGTTTGTGGTGGAAGAATAGAAGACAGATGCAGATATGCACTGCATGGGATAAGCTGCTGAATTGCTTTCATGTTGGTAGCCTTTCATACTAAGTCTTAATAAGCCCTCTATCATGCTGTCAAACATGGTTAGGGGGCAGACAAATGGCAGGGTTGACAGACTGGTAGTATGAACCAGCAGGCACAAGGCCTCCCTGCCATTATCCGCCATAGAAGGCATACCAACGGCACGGGATTCAGACAATAACCGCTCAATAAAATTATTGGCGGTGTTGTCTGTCATACTAATCAGCCTGTCAAAGCTGGCTGCGCTATTGAACGCAGCAAAGCTATTTTGATGGTTAATTATTGATATGTCAATATGCTGCTGACGCTATGGTGTTGGATTCTGCTGATATTTTTAGTTATACATCCATTCTTTTCCACCAACACTACACTCTGCCCTGCCCTTGCCTTGGACAGGCTTAAAAAAACAGTTGTCTTTACCCATAATTGCAAGATGATCCTGCGTAACTATGGCCGCGCTTTCAAGGCTATCTACGGCTTTGTAATTCCGCTTTCAATTGTTTTTTTCACTAAGATTCTTTTTTCCTTTTACTCTGTTTGGTTTCTGTTCTGAACCATTAGTCACTATTTGCTATAACCACAATATTGCTTAGCTGAGCCATTAATTATTTTTCCCGTCCCTTATTTATGTATAAGGCTTTGAGTTAAACAATGCTTATTCAGGAAAGACATTTTTAGGATAAAAAACAACTTACTTTCCCCTGAATACAATTAAATATCATTCCGAGCTTTTTCATCAAGTAATAATTGTAGTGAATTATCCTTATTTCTTATGATACGCATATATCTTATCCAATCTTTCTGTGTTGATTTCTGCGATTTATTATTTTTCATTTCTTCAGAGGTGAAACCAATGGAATACGGAATATTAGTTTGAAAATGGAAATTAAAATTTATGCATTGCTGATTTTTGACATAATACAGTTTTGCAGAATCTGAATAATCTTGGCTCCAGAGTTCTCCCACTCCAGCTTGATGGACATCTGAATTTAAAATATGAAATTCTTTTATTTGCCTGAAAAAATCTTCATTCGCCGGAATACTGATGCACGGCTGCCCATCTTTTTTTAATACTATATCTGGAGTATAAAACACATTGCTGTGCAGTATGCAACCTGTTAGCAAGGCTGCTGGAAGAAATACTGGCAAAATGCGCAAAAGATTTCTGTTCATTCTCCTTGTATCCTTATGAATATCATACAGATAATGTGCCGTATTACTTCATAAATAATCAATAATAATCACGTGCCTCTTCGTCTAATAATAATTGCAACGTTCCATCTGATTTTTTTATGATTCGCATATACCTCATCCACACTTTCTTTGTAGATTTTCGATTTTCTTCATCCCCTTTTTCTGTTGAGAAAAAACCAATATCATATAAAATATTAGTCTGGAATTTATAATTAAAATATAAGCATTGTTGGTTTTTTACATAATAATGATCTTTAGAATCTAAATAATGTCTGCTCCAGAGTTCACCTACTCCAGTTTGAAAAATATCCAAACCCAAAATATTAAATTCTTTTTGACGACGAAAAAAATCTTCATCCGGCGGAATACTGATGCACGGCTGGCCATCTTTTTTTAAAACAATATCTGGGGTATATCCCCTTATGCAACCATTCATTAATATTACTAGGAGAATTAACGATGAAATGCGGAATAGATTTTTGTTCATTCTCCTTATGTCCTTATGAAAATCATACAAGTAATGTGCTACATTGTTTCAACCATAATCAAGAATAATCACGTGCCTTACCATCTAATAATAATTGGAACGTTCCATCCGGTTTTTTTATAATGCGCATAAATCTCCTCCATGTTTTTTTGGTTGATTTCTGATTTTCGTTATTCCCCTTTTCGGTTGATATGAAATCAATAATATAAAAAATATTATTTTGGAACTGGTAATTAAAATATAAGCAATCTTGATTTTTTACATAATATGGTTTCGATGGATCAAAATAATTTTTTTCCCACAATTGCCCAATTCCTGTTTGATACACCTCCGTCGTCATAATACTATATTCTTTTTTTCGCATAAAAAATCTTCATTTGCTGGGATGCTGATGCAGGGCTGGCCATCTTTTTTTAAAACAATATCTGGGCTATATCCCCTTATGCAACCATTCATTAATATTACTAGGAGGATTAACGATGAACCGCGGAATAAATTCTTGTTCATTCTCCTTATGTCCTTATGAAAATCATACAAGTAATGTGCTATATTGCTTCAACCATAATCAAGAATAACCACTTGCCTCAGCGTCTAATAATAATTGCAACGTTCCATCAGTTTTTTTTATGATTCTTATATCCCTAGTCCAATTTTTATTTGTCCACTTTTGAGATTCATCATTCCCTTTTTCAGTTGAAAAGAAGCTAATAGAATAAAGAATATTAGTTTTAAAACGATAATTAAAATATAAGCATTGTTGATTTTTGACATAATACGGCTTTTTATAATCATGAAAATTCTTTTTCCAGAGGTATCCAACTCTTTTCTGGAATACGTATAAGCTTAAAATACTAAATTCTTTTTTTCTCATGAAAAAATCTTCATTCGCCGGAATACTAATGCAGGGCTGGCCATCTTTTTTTAATACTATATCTGGCGTATGAAATACATTACGATGCAATATGCAACCTGTTATCAAGGCTGCTGGAAGAAATACTGGCAAAATTCGAAAAAGTTTTTTATTCATTCTCCTTGTGTCCCTATGAATTTCATACAGGTAATGTGCTATATTGCTTCAACCAAAATCAAGAATAATCACGTGCTTCACCGTCTAATAATAACTGCAGCGTTCCATCTGTTTTTTTTATGATCCGCATATATCTCTTCCAATTTTTTTTAGTCGAATTTTGTAATTCATCATTACCTTTTTCTGTTGAAAAGAAACCAATAGAATAAAGAATATTAGTCTGAAAACGATAATTAAAATATAAACATTGCTGATTTTTTATATAATAGTTTTTTTTAGAGCTTAAATAATTTTTACTCCAAAGCTCTCCTACGCCTGCTTGAAATACATATAAATACGAAATATCAAACTCTTTTATTCGCATAAAAAAATCCTCATTCGCAGGAATACTTATACAGGGCTGACCATCTTTTTTTAATATTATATCAGGGGTATAAAATACATTACTGTGTAATATACAACTTGACATTAACATTACTGGAACAAAGATTAACCCCTTGCACAAATATTTTGATATCGACCGCTTCATAGTTTCTTCCTTCTTAATTGCGAACAAAAGCAGAATTTAGTAGACTCCTAGTTATTAGCTTACATTAAGCATTATTATTTGAAATATACAATTAAAATATAAAAATTGCAAAGATAAGCTATTATAATCTGACGGAAAAATTTATTTTTGATTGTACCTTATTTTTTTTATTTTTCGATACCAAGCTTTCTCCATAACATATTCTATGTTTCACCATTTAAAAAAAATTCTGTTTTATCTGAATAATGCCTTTTTGTCTTTTGGATTTTTTAGGAATAAGCATAAAGTATTTTCATACATCTTTAACCAATATTGTTGTACAAGTTGTTTATTTTTCGGATAACTGCCTTTATATTTTTGGTTTGTAATTTGAAGCCAACTATCATAACCAAAATTTTTTAAAATATAATAGTCCGCTATAATACAAGCCTGTTGTTCCATTCCGTAATCTGATAATAGTTTGTTTTCTTCCAACGCATATTCGTAATCTGCCATTAAACTGAATGCTCCCCGCATGGCTACATGCATGCCCATCTGAAATTGCCATATATGCGTCATTTCATGCATAAAAAAGTGCTGATCATCGAACTCTTTAATTGAATAATCCTGTGAATAATATTTTTGCGGCCAGTAGATTTCACCAAATGGTGTGATGGCATATTTACCCTGATACGGCAACAGAGTTCCCTTCCGAACTCGTACTTGTGATAATACTATGGCGTTTTTAAACACAGAGGTTACCATACTCATTTCGCCTGGAGTTAACAGACGAGATTTGGACTTGATATGATTACTGGCTGTTTCGTAAAGAAGATCTATTATTAATCCAGAAGCACCGCAACAACTTTGTGTCAATAAGTTTGCCATCAGATTACCCCTCTATGGTTATGTAACATTCTAAATTCGAAAATCAGTATTTTTCTGATTTATTTTTTATACTATTCTAATTCAATCCAAGATGTTTTTGGCTTGAATTTATCTAGATGAAATTAAATTTAGTGATAAATATCAAATTGAAATTATTCATAAAATGATATGCTTATTTGGTATTAAAAAAGCTATATTATTGTGTGATTAGCAGAATATTGAGTACTTTTGCTGATTCACTTTTCTATCATCTCAGTATTGATTAGTTTAGAAAAAAATTATTTATGCCAAAAATATATAGACAAGATGTTATGTCATAAATAGCAGCGCTACTGGAAAATAGTGCTAATTAGTTATATTTTAAAAAATTTTCACAAAAATCTTAAAGAAATAAGAAAGATTAAGCTGCAAACAGAATTGCGAATGTAAAATATATAGATAGAGTTAAGCGAGAAAATAACTTTATTCGATAAATAAAATATTTATTCCAGCCCGCTTTTTTTCAAGCGTAAAGCATTCAGCAATACCGAGATGGAACTCATGGCCATGGCCGCACCTGCAATCACGGGGCTAAGCAAACCGATGGCGGCTAGCGGAATGCCAAGTATATTGTAGAAAAAGGCAAAAAACAGATTCTGTTTGACGACGCGCACAGTAGCATGAGCTAAAGCCAGCGCATCGGCTACCTGTGTAACAGAGTGGCGCATTAGCGTAGCTGAAGCAGTATTAGTGGCGACATCAGCACCGCCATACATGGCAAAGCTTACATCGGCGGCAGCTAATGCGGGCGCATCGTTTATACCATCGCCTACCATGGCTACTACTTTACCCTGTTGCATAAGTTGGCGAACCGCTTCGGCTTTCGCGCGGGGATTCATTTCTGCATGATAATGATTAATACTCAGCTGCTTAGCAATGTATTCTACGACGCTGTGCTGGTCGCCGCTCATAATATAAATGTCAATATGTTGTTGTTTTAGGCGCTGAATAGCTTGAACGGTATCTTGTTTAAGTGCATCGGCTATAGCAAAGGCACCCTCTACTTTATCGTTGATAGCTACGACTACAATACTGGCTATCCGCCAGATTTCCTGTTGTTTTAATTCTTCTGGGATGTTAAAGCTGCAATAAGTGGGATTGCCCACTTTGATTGAGCCATAATTTTCTACCTGTGCCTGTGTGCCCTGCCCGATATCGCTATGGCTGTTGAAAGCCTTTAAAATGGGCAATTGCTGCTTTTGTGCTGCTTGAATAATAGCCTGTGCCAGTGGATGGGTAGTGAGCTCTTCTACGGCTGCAGCTAGTTGCAGTATTTTTTGTTGGCTGTAGTTACTTTCTGGCGCCTGCCATTGCGCAACTATTTGCGGTTGGCCGCTGGTTAAGGTACCGGTTTTATCCAGTACAACGGTGTCTACCTGACTGGTACGTTCGAGTGCGGCGGCATCTTTAAACCACACACCATAGCGGGCAGAACGCCCCATGCCCACCATCATAGCAGCGGGTGTAGCCAGCCCCAGCGCACATGGGCAAGCAATAACCAATACTGCCACGCCGCGGGTAACAGCTTCGTTAATACCATTTCCCAACCACCAATTTAATAGAAAGGTTAATACAGCTATGGCAACTACAGTAGGAACAAATACCATGGATACTTTGTCTGCCAGCCGTGCAATTGGTGCTTTGCTTCCTTGAGCTTGTGCCAGCGCCTGCATCATGTCGCCCAGCAGGGTCTGGCTGCCTAGGGTCTGTGCCTGATAGGTGATGCTGCCATTGCTGATAAGGGCACCAGCAAGGACTTTGTCTCCGGTTTGTTTTAATAAGGGTTTGGATTCGCCGGTAAGATAGCTTTCGTCGCACCACGCTTCACCACTGTGCACGAGGCCATCGGCAGCAATGCGATTACCGGCATTGGTTTGTAGAATGTCACCCGTTTGTATCTGGCTTAAAGGGACTTCTTGCCAGCCGTGTTCTGTCTGCTTGCGTACCATTTTCGGCGTAAGCTGCAATAACAAGCTCATGCTGTTGAGACTTTGTTTTTTGGTACGTTGTTCAAGATATTTTCCCAGTGAGACAAAGGCTATCACCATTACACTAGCTTCAAAATAGATATATTGGTGGGCATGGCTTTGATGGTTAAAGAGCATAATGCTGGAGTACAACCAGATGGCTAGGGTACCTAAGGACACCAGTACGTCCATATTGGCCACGCCGCCTTGCAAGGATTTGATGGCACTGGTGTAAAATGGCCAAGCAAAGCCAAGCTGGATAATGGTGGCAAGGATAAACTGCCACATTGGCGGCAGCATCCAATGCTTTCCTATTAACATGCCAAGCATGCCGATGATAAAGGGGATGGCAATGAGCCAGATTATGGCCAGCCGCCACGATATACCGGTATGTTTACCAGAATCAGCCTCGGCCAGTGCATTGAGACTGCTTTCACTGGCTGGGGTTGCTTTGAAACCAGTTTTAGCCACCATTTGAACAATATCTTCTGTACTCAGCAGCCTGCTGTCAAAGCGGGTTTGTAATTCATCACTGGCAAAATTAACATCAGCAGTCTGTATACCCTGCTGCCGACGCAGTACTTTTTCTATGCGGTTGGCACAAGCCTGGCAATCCATACCCTCAATGGCAAAACGCGCTGAGGTTGTTTGAGAACTTTTTGTATGCAAGTTTTCTTCCATGGTATTAACCTTTATTTGCCCAACCGCTGAATTTAAAAATTAAACAACATCAAAACCGGCCGCTTCTACCGCAGCTTTTAGGGTATCAATATTGGTAAGGCTTTCATTAAAGCCTACATCGGCAAGACCAGTAGCAAAGTTAACGGCTACGGTTTCTACGCCAGGGCTGCCTTGAAGAGCTGAAGTAACACTTCTGGCACAGCCTTCACAAGTCATTCCGTCAATTTTAAACTGAACCATTTGCATGATTGTCTCCATAAAAAGTGGGTCTATAAAAAGTATTTTAGTAAAGCTTAAACCTTAACCCTGTGGTAAAGTCAAGTTTTATTCCGGTTTACCCATTTTATTAATTTGCTATGAATATCAGTACAGCAGAAAAAATATCCGGCTTATCTAGCAAAACAATACGTGATTACGAAGCCGCTGGCTTAATTCGGCCACAGCGACAAAGTAATGGCTATCGCGATTACAGTGATGCAGATATTGCTACATTGAGTTTTATCCGCCATGCACGTGAAGTGGATTTTTCACTGGCACAGATTGCTGAGCTGCTGGCCTTACGCAATGATCCACTGCGTGCCAGTGCGGATGTGAAATCTTTGGTAGGTGAACATATCCAGCGCTTGAATAAAAAAATATCAGATTTGAATAATATGAAAGATACATTGGAAAGCTGGTATAACCGTTGTAAAGGCAATGATTCACCTAATTGTGCCATTATTGATGGTTTGGATAAGCGTGGCTGTGTGAAGTAGTAAAACTAATACGGTATCGCATTTCTGATTAAAATATTATAAACAGGTATTTGAAGTAACTAAAACTGTCTTTTTATTTAAAACCAGCTAAAATAGCCAATTTTGTGGCTATTTGCCTGCTTTATTGTTGCTATGCGTCTAACCCATATCAAACTTTCCGGCTTTAAATCTTTTGTTGATCCCACTACGATTGCCGTACCAGGAAAACTGGTGGCTGTAATCGGGCCAAATGGTTGTGGAAAAAGCAATGTGATTGATGCCGTACGCTGGGTGCTGGGCGAAGCATCGGCCAGACAGCTGCGCGGTGAAAGCATGCAAGACGTGATTTTTAATGGTGCCAATACCCGCCGCCCCGCCCCGCGCGCCAGCGTGGAACTGGTATTTGACAATAGTGACGGCCAGCTTCAGGGAGCATGGGGACAATATGGTGAAGTGGCAATAAAACGCCAGCTCACAAGGCAAGGTGAATCTACTTATTATATTAATAATCAAGTAGTACGCCGGCGCGATATTACAGATTTATTTTTAGGTACAGGGGTTGGAGCTCGTGGCTATGCGGTGATAGAACAAGGGATGATTTCACGCATAATCGAAGCAAGGCCAGAAGAACTTAGAGCACATATTGAAGAAGCGGCAGGAGTTTCCAAGTACAAAGAACGCCGCCGCGAAACAGAAAACAGACTGGCAGACACACGCGAACACCTGCAACGACTGGCGGATTTACAAAGTGAGCTAGACAGGCAGGTAGAAAAATTACAACGACAGGCAAATACTGCACAACGCTATCAGGAACTAAAAGTACAGATAGCGGGTAAACAGGATTTATTTGATTACAGCCAATGGCAACAGGCACTGGCTCAGGCTGATGATGCTACTGCAATGTATCAACAGCATGACAATGCTCAGGAAACGCTTCAACAGCATCTTGAGACACTTGAAGAAAACCTACAGCAATTGCGCGAACAGGAACAGCAGCAACAGCAACAGGTACGCGAAGCAGAAATGCAACGCGCCGGTCTGCGCGAACAGTGGGCGCGTCTGGAAGAACAGATCCGTCACCGGCGTGACTGGCAACAGCGCATGGCGCGAGAACAAGCACAGGCTCAATCAGAACTGCAACGATTGCATGAAGAAGACCGGCAACAGCAAGAGATGCTCGAATCAGCCAATAGTGAATTGGAAGAACAGCAAATAGTGCGCGAAGAATGGGCTATGCAAGCTGCCGAGCATGAAGCACGTATGCCAGAGCTCGAAGAGCTGGCACATCTGGGTGAACGCACACGCCAGAATCAACAGAATGAGCTGGCGCGGCTGGAGCGTGAACAGGCAATTAAACAACAGCAACACCAGCATGCAAGCAGCAGTATTACGCAGTTACAACAACGTCAGCAGCGGCTGGAAAAAGAGCTGGCGCAGTTAGCCTTACCCTCTGAAGAAGAGATGGAAAAAACGCGGGACAGTGCAGCTGAGCTGGAACAGGCAGTTGCAACACTGGAGGAAAACCTGCTGCAGTTTGAGCAGCAGCGAGACAATGCCCAGCAAGCACTGGCATTGGCTCAACAACAGTATCGCCAGTTGGACAAACAGCAACTTACACTGAATGCTCAGGTGAAAGCGCTTACCGCAATGTTGCCAAAAGCAGAGCACAGCAACACGACAGCGTCAGAACATACTGATATTCCCTTGCTATGGCAGCATATGCAGGTCGAACCACACTGGCAGCATGCAACCAGTGTAGCGCTGGGGCATAAAATTCAGGCTCATTACTGTAAACAGCTACAGCTAGACAATATCCAGACTGAGCACACTTCGGTATGGGTCAATCTAAACACTCCATCCGAAACATCACCCGTTGCCAGCGATGCCTTGTTGCATCATATTGAAGTAGAATCACCCTTTGAAGAAGTATTGAATTTCTGGCTTAGGCAGGTGATATGCGCTGAATCTTTGCAAGCAGCCTTACTACGGCAAAAGGAGTTAGAGGCACATCAACTGATTGTTACTCCAGAAGGCCATTGCATAGATGCTATAAGCATTACCTTATATGCTGAAGATAATGGCTCTAGTTTATTGCAACAGCAGCAGCAATTACGTGAACTGCAACAAGCCCTTGTGGATATCGAACAACCCTGCCAACAGGCACAAGAAGCCATGCAGCTGGCACAGCGAAATCTGGATAATACAGAAGCTCAACTATTACAGTGCAAGCATCAATTGAAACAACAACAACAAAGCTGGCAGGCTGCCTCAGCACAGGCCACAGAATTGATTGCACGTACCAGCCAAGGGCAGCTTCGCCGGCAACATATTCAGCAGGAATGTACCCAAATAATCAATGAATTAACTCAATACGAACATATACAGCAACAGGCACAAGCAGATGCCGATAATCTGACGCTAGCTATAGACCAATTGCGTCCCCAGCTAGAAAGCCATACGACCAACCAGCAGAACCAACAGCAAACCCTCAAACAAAGCCAGCTGGCACTACTAGAGGCACGAAGGCAACAAGGGCTGGTTGAAATGGCCATTGTGCGCTTACAGCAGCGAATTCAGAGTGCGTCGCAGGAACGCCAACGGATTGCACGTGAGACCGAACGTTGGCAAGAGCGCCAAAGCGAGCTGGCTCTTGGTATTGTTGACGAAGAAGTAGAAGACGAACAAACTTTGCAAACTGAAGAATTGAATGCACAGATTAATGTAGCCAATGAACGTTGTGCCGATGCACAGCAAAAGTTGCAAGAGCTTCAGCAACTGTTACAACAGGCACAGCAACAACAACACACACTAAACAGCCGCTTACCTCAACTACAGGCGGACACACAAAAAGCCCTACTCCAGCAGCAGGAAGCCTTACTAAATGCCAAACGTTTTTACGAAACACTTCAACAGAATAAAGCCGATATAGATACATTGGCAGAACAATTTGCCCATACCCAAACAGAATCTAAGGAACTAAGCGAGCAAATCGCTACTCTTGCACAGAAAATCAATGCTTTGGGCGCTGTAAATTTGGCTGCATTACAGGAATTGGAAGAAGCCCATGAACGAGCTCAGTACTATCAGCAGCAAACTGCTGATGTTCAGGCTGCCATAGCATTACTGGAAGAAGCCATCAGTACCATTGATGAAGAAACAAAATCCCGTTTTAAAACCACATTTGATGCAGTCAATCAGAAAGTACAAAGCTACTTCCCAACCTTGTTTGGAGGGGGCGAAGCACATTTGGATATGGTTGGCGATGACTTACTCAGCGCGGGCGTATCCATTATGGCTCGACCGCCTGGCAAGAAAAACAGCACTATTCATCTGCTTTCTGGTGGCGAAAAAGCTTTAACGGCTATGAGCCTTGTATTTGCTTTGTTCAGCCTTAATCCGGCACCATTCTGTTTACTGGATGAAGTAGATGCGCCATTGGACGATGCCAATACAAGCCGTTTCTGTCAGCTGGTACAACAAATGTCCGCACAAACTCAGTTTGTTTATATTTCCCATAATCGGCTAACCATGGAAATGGCCGAGCAACTGGTAGGCGTTACCATGCAGGAAAAAGGGGTCTCACGGATCGTGGAAGTTAACATCCGGCAGGCTTTGGATATGGCTGAAGCCTAAGCCAAAGAACAAATATCGATATCAGTACCTTCATTCCTGTAAACAACTGCTTATAAACGGGGTTAAACCCGTGTGTTTTTTATTATATTATGAAGGCCTTGAAACAGGCTTTTTACATTGAGTTCATATGCTATTGAATCTTTTATATCAATTTTTATGGTTGCTCGCCCCTCCTTTTTTACGCCGTTATTTGCGTCGACGTGCCAGACTGGCACCGGCTTATGCCCTAAACTGGGCTGAACGTTTTGGAAAACCTTATCCGAATGCGGTAAAAAAAGCTATCTGGATTCATGTAGTATCAGTAGGAGAAACACGTGCCTCAATACAGTTTATTCAAGCGTTGCAAAAGCGGTTTCCAAATATACCTCTTTTAATCACTCAGACTACCCCTACCGGCCGTACTACTGTGCAGCATTTTTTTCCGCAGGCACAGTGCCGTTACCTTCCCTATGATAAAAAATCGTGGGTAAAGCAGTTTATCCAAGACCATCAACCTTTATTTGGTGTGTTGATGGAAACAGAAATATGGCCGAATTTAATTAATATCTGTGCTAAAAATCGCATTCCTCTGTTTATGGCTAATGCACGCTTATCAGAAAAATCATTGCAAGGCTATCTGAAAGTGCACTCGCTGGTTGCTCCTGCTCTCAGCACCTTGACAGGCTGTTTTGCTCAGACAAATGCAGATGCCGAACGCTTAAAAAAAATTGGTGCAGCACATCTGGAAATATGTGGTAACACCAAATATGATATTTCTCCAACCGAAGACATGTATGCTCTAGCACAGACATTCAAACAACGTATCGGCAACCGGCCTGTAGTGGTTTGTGCCAGTACCCGCTTTTATCATGGCAGCGACGAAGTACAATTATTACTCGACGCTTGGGCAAAGCAGAATACCGGCCATACATTACTGATCATCGTACCGCGCCATACAGAACGTTTTCAACCAGCTTTTGATTACGCAGAAAAACTTAATTTTATTACACAGAAACGTAGCGATAATCTGAATATTGCCCCAGAAACTCAGGTTTGGATTGGCGACAGTATAGGTGAGTTGTTTGCTTATTATATATGCGCCGATATCGCTTTTGTAGGAGGTAGTCTCGTTGACAGCGGCTGCCACAACATTATCGAACCCATCGCCTGCAACCTACCCACTTTATTTGGCCCATCTACGTATAATTTCGCTGATGCTGCACCAAAAGCGGTTGCTATCGGAGCAGCGCAACAAATCAGATCTGCAGAAGACTGGGCAACTACCTCATTAGCCTTACTTGCCAATCCACAGCAACGTGAATACATGTCGGAAAATGCAGAAGCTTTTATTACACAACATCGCGGTGCCAGCGAAAGAATGGCACAGGCCATTTTGGACAATCTTGCGCTTACAGCCAAGAACTCTCAGCACTAAGACAAATATTGTATTTAAAGAGCTGCAAATTATAAACAATATATCAAATAAACCCTATAGCATATTATTTATTGAACAAATAAAGTACATTCACACTAATTTTATATTTGGAATTATTAACAAGACTGATTCAGATTAAATACACTTTTATTTCAATTCTATGTCTTAGTTTTATATTAATAAAATGAGCCAAACATATTTTTGTTTGCTTAGTGGGAACTTATGTATTTCAATTTCATATATCTGAATAAACGGTAGAGAGTCAAGCTCAAAACTTTCTTTGTATTCATCAAATATAATTAAATAAATATGATATAAGCATTCATAAATATACTTATTCTGACCTTATCAGCGAAGATTTGAAAAACAATTTTGAAATCCAGTTCTGGCATACTTTTGTCTGCCGTCAAATAATGGCTAAAAGCAATCGTAAGTATTTATTGCCAGCATGCATATCGGGTTAAAAATATGGATAATGAGTGTACAATTTCAGCTACTAGATATTTAATTTACTCTGTGCTGCCTTATTTTCAGCATGATACATCGCAATAATATAACTTATGATTTAATCAATAGACTAATAGAATTGACAACCAGAAAAAACTTCTATTAAATATATAAAATTGTTATAAATACAGATAAAAAAATTTATAACAATTTAAAAGATAAGGTAGTTTCATTAAAAATTTAATATTATTTGCATTATTCGCTTTTTGTTCATATAAAAAAGCCACTCAAAGTGGCTTTGTATTAAATTCAATAAGGATTACAGGTAAGCTTTAGGAATGTATTTATCATTCATAGTAGTGCCGGTAGCACTCTTTTTCAAAGAGCCATTTTTCAAAACTGACAATACCAATATTTTACCTGAAATAGCTGAAGATACGCCGGTTTGATTGACAGTATACTTAATTGTACAACCTGTATCACCCATGGCTGAAGTAGCTGAAGTCATGGTGACGGTACCACCGATTTCTGCTGTGCCATATTTACCTTTTTGCTGATCTACAGCAGCATTAGCACCAGTTGTACATACACTGTTTTGCATGTTATCTACTACCTGTGATTTCAAACCAGCAGCAAGGCTAGAAGCTTCAGATGCCTGAGAACGAGCAATATAGTCAGAATACGCAGGTACAGCGATAGCAGCCAGAATACCGATAATTGCAATTACAATCATCAATTCTATTAATGTAAAACCTTTTTGAAATGCTTTCATTTTAGTCTCCACGTCAATATGGTTAATAAACTAGTTGAACATAAAATCATTAGCAATTTATATGCCTAATTTTAGAATTATACTATTTTTATATATTAATTTCATTATTTAACATTTCTATAATCATAGAATTCAAACCAGTAACATAACAAATATTTAGACTTAAGATTAAGCTTAAGAAATTTATTTATAATTCTCGATTATCAAACTGTTTTGTAAAACAATCTATTTTGTAATAGACAAGCACTACCATTTGATGCGTTTAATTATTGCGTGAGTATTGCTTATATAGCTAACACAAAGGTATACAGCGACTGCCACAATATTACTAAAACAATCGTCTGCAACTTTCTCACCATGTTTGGTTCGACTAATCGAGATGTCGATGTTGCAAGCCCAAAAAATACGCTATTGGAGTGTAACAACAAATTCGCCGCTCGAAAAACAACACCTTTACCTCATATGCCTTATTTACCCATCCTCAGCAAGAGACCAATACATTTCAAAAATGCAAAAGCTTTTATTGCACATTATCGGGGCGCTAAACCAAGCTTGGCACAGGTCATTTTTGCAATTTTGGTCTTGCAACAAATCATTCACTGTATTGTGATGGATCTGTAGTTTAAGAAGCTGCAAAATTACAACCAATTAATTAAATGTGCTCTAAAGCATTTTTTATCAAGTTATTTAGATACATTCATACTGATTTTATTTTTAAAAAATCAAAAACCATATTGACACACATAAAAATTTCTCTTCAATTTAACCATATAATACTATTGTATATTATAAAAATACCAAATCTACTTAGTAAGTTAGGCATGACAATAAGCCTGTTAATTAACTCGCATGTGAATAAATGGCACAGAATCAGGCTTAAAACTGTCTTTAAATTCATCGAACACAATGGGCGGGCTATGGTCACCAACAACTACAATATCAGTATGCTTAAAACCACCTCTTTTTATTTCATCAGCAAGTACCTGAAAAAACTGATGTTGAAGATTCAAATTCCGGCATGCTTCTTGTCTTCCATTAAATAATGGCTGATGGCAATCATAAGTATTCGCTCCCAACATATCCAGCTCAGAATAAGGATGATGGGTGTTCAGTGTTAGCCAGTATATAAATGATTTACCCTGTGCAGATTTATTGGCAGCTGATACATCATGCACAATATTGTAGTCACAAGCTCCAGGAAATGAATGACATTGCTTAATATTACTGAATTGAGGAAAAAAATGCGCATCTTGCAAATCCATATGCGGATACCAATCTTTTCTGTCATACATCTTGGCATAAGAACCATGGAAAGCTTGGACTGTGTACCCTTGTTTTTGTAATCTTACCGGAACACATTTTTTGAACTTATCAAACGGACCTAGTTTAAAATTGGAACTTTTAGCTTTCAAATCACATAACTCTCGAAGCTCCCCCATTATGGTACTGTGGAGTGCTGGATTTTCACCCTGAGCAATTAGCTGTACATTGGGTAAATTCAGCAAAGGTGCTTTTACCGATGAATTAATAGCGCCATGTTCAGGTACAAAAGTCCCCCATGACTCATTTAAAATAAATAGTATTTTTTTAGGAGGATGCTGTATATTGATCTGCTTTTGTAACACCCCACCATGCGGCCAATCATAAAATTCAGGTTTAAGCGTTCCACGCCAGAAAAACTGTGTATTAAATTTAAGATTTTGAATCGTTTCGTAATAACTTCCCCACCAACCTACAGTCTGATAACGATCTGATAAATTAGCACCGCGATAATCGTAAAAAAATATGGCAAAAAGCAAATACAATACAGATAAAGGTACAATTATTTGCGTAGAAGCCAAACGAACCAAATATTTTAGGATTAAAAATAAGCTTAAAATGAGATTGCCTAAAATAATTCCTAAAAATAGCCAATATAATTTTGGTGCCTGTGGAATGAAGTAAAGTAAATCAACGAATTCAGACAAATTATCATAGTGATAAAATTGTTTAATCCAGTACAGAATATCAAAAATATAAATACAAATATATATTATAGTAAATAAGACCAACGACCACTTTTTACGCAAGCATAACAACGGTATTATCCATACGTATTCGAGTACAATATCATAACGTTGTGAATAAGTAATTAAGTGTGCAAGCCAGAAAAAAACATTATTTATGATCAAGTAAAATATAAGAAAACACCACAACCGTAGCGAAAAATAACGCTTAACCAAGAAAAAAATTTTGGAAAAAACGGGAAAATGTACAGCCAATTTCATATTTAGATCACATTGTATTAATTTATATAATATTTATAAGGAATTACTAATACATATTAATAATCTTTATAAAAAAATTTGCCCATAAATGAAGGCAAATTTAATATTTAGCAGAAAGAGTAATCATTTATTATTTAGAAATATAGAAAAGCCACCATCGGTGGCTTTATGTTGTATCTTAACAAAAATTATAAATAAGCTTTAGGTATATATTTTTCATCCATATCTGTACCGGCTGCTGATTTCTTTAATGAACCATTTTTCAACACAGACAATTCTAATTTTTTACCTTTAATAGCAGCAGAAACACCGGTACTATTTACAGTATACAGAATTGTACAACCTGTATCACCCATGGCTGAAGTAGCAGAGGTCATTGTTACGGATCCTGCAATTTTTGCAGTACCGTATTTACCTTTTTGCTCATCTATAGCTTGATTATTTGAATCACAAGTATTGTTTTGCATGTTATCTACTATCTGTGTTTTCAAACCGGCAGCCAGACTAGAAGCTTCAGATGCTTGAGAGCGAGCGATGTAGTCAGAATAAGCAGGTACAGCGATGGCTGCCAAAATACCAATAATCGCAATAACAATCATCAATTCGATTAATGTAAAACCTTTTTGGAATGCTTTCATTTGAGTCTCCAGTTAAAACAGTGAATAACCTAATTACACATTAAAAGGATATAGCAAATATCATGCCATAAACTATTATTTAACATTTTTTATCTTATATTAAGTAAAGATAATTATATGTAGATTAACTAAATATCCAAAATGTTTCACATTATTTGTCTCAAAACACAAACTACTGAATATAAAAATTTTTAGATATCAAAACATTTTAATTCACTAAAAGAATATATTTTCAAATACTACGAAATGGATAAAGCAATTCCAATTAAAAATTGTTAAATTGTAATTGCATTGACAATATAAACAGAGCTTATTTTTCCGTCTTTCAATAAGTATTTTATTGGCTAAAATATTAATTTCTTACAAGCTATCAATAATTTGATGCTATCCTAACAATTTATATTTTCAATTAATAATTAACTCAAAGATTTGGGCAGATACTTTTTATCAATTGTACCGTTATTAAATTTCAGAGTACCGTTGGCAAGTACATCGACTACCATATAACGGTTAATTAATACTGAGGAAGCTTTTTGTGAATATACAGTGTATTTAATTTGGCATCCTGTTTGAGCGCTTACTGAATTTTGAACATTACTCAATGGAAATTCAGTACTAATTTCTGCAATACCATATCTACCTGTATAACGATATTCAGATTGATTCTGAGCTCTACAGCGTTGGTGCTGCATATTATCTAAAACCTGAGCTTTTAAATTTCCAGCTAAATTAACACCTTCGGCTAATTGAGCACGAGCGCTATAGTCTGCATATAAAGGCACCGCAATAGCTGCCAAAATACCAATTACAGCGATCGCAATCATTATTTCAATTAGTGTAAAGCCTTTAGCTTGTAATTTATTCATAATATATTTGATTAGATGAATGAATTTTTCTAAATATTCATAATATTGAAAATATTTATTAAATGATATTATATTTTATAATAACTTTCATAAACTATTTATATTTAAACTTGTCTGTAATTTAGCTATTGATATTTTTAGTCATTGATTACCTTATAATTGATTTAATTTTATATCTTGGTAAATCATAAACTTATACGGCAAAAAATATAAGTTATGTTTTATTTTAAGCTAATCACACTGAAATTTTTACAGATAAAATTTTTTCATATACGCCCATACGGCTTCCAGCATGGCCAGCTGATCTGTTGTGTGCCCCATTTCTGCTTCAGCATTGATGTAATCAATCTGTCTCTGCGCGGCCCAGACTGATAATGAACCATCATCGCGCACTGTCTGATTATTCTGTAAAACCACATTGAAATTATGATTGGCAAAAAAATTAAAGGCTTGTGCACTTGTTACATAAAAAAAATCGTGCGGGTTTTTGTTCGGGCTAATGGCTATCTGACTCACGTCTTGAGCCATGGAGTTACCCGGCATATAGTTTCTTACGGACAGTCCGGCTGTGTGTGTGTTATGCACTGCAATAATCAGTTTTTTCTGGCTTAAATACTGTTGCAGGAAATTTTCAGCCGCCGCACTCAGCTGCTGCAAGATTAGTGCGCAGTTGCCTTTACTACATTTTAGTGCTGTTTTTCGTCCGTTTGCAGTAAAAATTCTATTTGGGTCAAAGTGAAAGCTGAACTGCTGATTATGGATGATGATTTCGCGGCTGCCGCCATGGCGCAAATCCAATAAACATCCTTGCTGCATTTGATTTAAGATAATCAATGCAGTGCGTCGAGCAGTTTCTTCATTATCATGAACGTGTATCCATGCGATATCCGGCCAAGGCGTACCTGTACAAGTTTCGTAGGCAGGTATAGCAATAACTGTATTAGCAGGAGGAGAATTGTCTATAGCTGCAGTTTCCGCGTGTAGGGGTAGCGCTATGGATAAGGTGATCCATAGAGCAGCGTATTGATAAAAATGGATAATTTTTTTCTTCATTTTGTTTACCATATGATTTTATTACATTTTATTTTTCGTATTAGCTGTTTATAGACTTCTATTTTTATTCTTTAAAAAGATGTGTACTAGCCTTATTAAAATTAAGTAGTGCATAGTTTGCTTTTAGAAATTTACTAAGTAATTTGATGTTAACTTCGAATCAGCTTACATTTTGAGTTTAAGGTGTCAATTTTTGTCACTTTCAACAGTTTTATGTAACTAAAAGCAATTATTATTATATATAGGTATGAATTTGTAGTTTTTAGTTAGTTAAAGATAGTTTTAATTGAAAGTAATAACAAGATTAATTATCATTCACACCTTTAACAAATTATAAACTCTTTCTGTATTGTATGTCTCAGTCTCCTTTCCCTTCTTTCAAACTGGCTTTATTACCTTTACTCTTTTCCGGCGGTATGGTGTATGCACAGGATGGCGCCAAACTTGATGATATTTATGTCACAGCCGAACAGCAAGTTAAACAATCACTTGGTGTATCAAAAATTGATAGTCTAGATATTGAACGCAGACCACCAGTGAATGACATTTCTGAGCTAGTACGGACAATGCCGGGGGTTAATCTTACTGGCAATACAGCATCTGGCCAGCATGGTAATAAACGGCAAATTGATATTCGTGGAATGGGGCCGGAAAACACTCTGATTATGATTGATGGCCGCCCAGTAACCTCACGCAACAGTGCACGCATGAGCTGGCGCGGTGAGCGCGACACCATCGGCGACAGTGACTGGGTGCCGACAGCTGAAATACAGTCTATAGAGGTAATCCGTGGTCCGGCTGCGGCCCGTTATGGCTCGGGTGCTGCCGGTGGGGTGGTGAATATTGTGACAAAAAAAGTCAGTAATGAATACCACGGTGCTATTAATGCATTTATGAATCTGCCTGCCGATAAAGAAGAAGGCGATACCCATCGGATAGGTTTTGATTTAACTGGACCTATTATTAAGGATGTGCTGGGGTTTCGCCTTTATGGCAATTTAAACAGTACTGATGCTGATTCTCCCTATATCAATCAACGTTCGGGAGACAAAGGCAGCAAATCTTTGGTAGCCGGTCAAGAGGGTCTACTGAATAAGGATGTGGGCGGCCGGCTGGCATGGCGCCTTTCTCCGGCACAAACTCTAACGCTCGATGCCACGTATAGTAGGCAGGGTAACCGCTACAATGGCGATGGGCCAAATAATGTACAAACCGATTATACGCAAAGTTTATATGGTAAGGAAACGCGCCGTGTATATCGGCAAAGTTTTGCTCTCACCCATGAAGGCGCATGGGATTGGGGTGATAGCAAGCTGGTGGCGCAATATGATAAAACTACTAATAGCCATTGTTCTGAGGCGCTTGCGGGTGGACCGGAAGGTTTGTGTCAAGATTTAGGAACGAAAGATATCACCTATGCTGACAGTGTCCTGACTACCAAGCGGCTGGCTGGTGAAGTTCACATTCCTTTTACTCTGTGGGTACCGCATGTTTTAACTATGGGTGCAGAATATCAGCACGATAAGCTGAATGATCCTGACGGTCTGCGCCGCATTCCTATGCCCAATGCTGTGTACCCAGCTGCGGCTAATCACACGCCATCGCTTAGTAGCTGGGCCGGCTACGTGGAAGACAATATCAGTCTGACCGAACAGTTGAAAGTGGTACCTATGCTGCGCTATGACCATAATAATAAAACTGGCGGTAATGTTAGCCCCGGAATCAATATGTCGTGGCAGTTGCATCCAAACTGGCTGTTCAAAGGTGGTATCGCACGAGCGTACAAAGTACCTAATCTGTATCAAAGTACAGACAGCTATATGCTGTACAGTAAAGGTAACGGATGTGCTGTTTCTTCAGGCAGTGGCCGCGGTTGCTACTTGATTGGTAATAGTAGGCTAAAACCGGAAACCAGTGTAAATAAGGAAATTGGCTTTGAATTTAGCAAAAATGGCTATCTGGCTTCGCTGGCTTATTTTCGTAATGATTATAAAAATAAGATTGAAGCCGGACGGCAAATCATTTTCACCGGAAGTACCGGAATCAGTGCCCGCCCCGGTGGCTATGATTATTTTGAATGGACCAATACACGTAAAGCGCTGGTAGAGGGACTGGAAGGCAACTTTACTTTGCCGTTTTCCAAACAGTGGAAATGGGTAAATAATTTTACTTATATGTTTAATTCCAAAAACAAGGAAACCGGTAATCCGTTATCTATTATTCCCAAATATACAATTAATTCCTCTCTGGCTTGGGCACCTACGGAAAAATGGGATACGTTGCTGACTTATACCTATTACGGCCGACAGAAACCACGTACCGTGCCGGTCAATCCGGTAGAAGCAGGGATTGGCAATGGTGGACAAGGTACAGTTGGCCTGAGTGGCGAAGAAATGGGCAGCTATGGTATCTGGGGAATTTCAGCCGGATATGCGGTGAATAAAAACATCAATGTTCGCGCAGGGATGTCAAATATATTCAATAAGCGCATCTATGCTTCTACTTTACGCGGTACGGCCTACACTTATAACGAACGGGGACGTGCAGTGTGGGGCAATATGAAAGTTTCTTTCTGATTATGCTGAAGCATCAGGTTGTCAATGTGGCAGCCTGATAAAAAATATTTGGTTTTCACGTGACTTCGATGTTCAAATAAGTTATATTTATAAATAGTAATGATTATTATTTAGAAATAATCAAGAATAGTCCCATCAGCAAAGGTAAACATAATTTATTGATTATCTGAAAGATTTAACCAAAATCCTGATCTGGTGTGTTAATTAAGTACTCTTTCATCTTTTTTTGCAATGCAGCAACCTAATCTTACTTCGCTACCGTCTTGTTGTCTCCATATGTTGAGTAAAGCCAATCAACTGACGGAAAGATTAAATATGCGCCAGATTATCATTTTTTTATTAATGTTTTTTACGGCCTTAATCTTGCACAATACAGCTAAAGCCCAGCCTAATCTGAATGAAAGTGCTGATTTTGCTGTGCTGCAACAGCAAAATAGTGGTTATCATTTTACAACCCTGCCGCTTACATCTACAGACGGACAGCGCCAGTACCGCATTTACATCGGAATTCCTGCACAACAGCCTCCTGCCGGGGGTTACCCTGTTTTCTACGCGCTGGACGGAAATGCCGTACTGACTTTTCTAACTCCTGAAAACATGCAGATACTGGCACGGCAGCCTCAGCCTCCAGTATTGGTACTGCTAGGTTATGCAACTGATAAACGTTTTGATGTGCGGGCACGCGCCTACGACTACACCATTGCGCCGGAAGACAACAATACCGACCCACTCGATGCCAGCAGAATCAACGGCGGTGCCGATATATTTCTGGATATGATACAGAATGAGGTTATGCCGGCTGTACAGATGAGAGTGGCAGTCAATCTGGATAATCAAACGCTGTGGGGCCATTCTTATGGCGGGCTGCTGGTACTGCATACTATATTTACTCAGCCTAATCTGTTTCAACACTATATTGCAGCAGACCCGTCTGTGTGGCTGCATGGCGATTTACTTCAGCAGGAAGCAGCGGAAATGCTGAAGCGTAAGGTTGATTTTTCTGGCAGCAGCCTTTTAATACTCAATAGTAAGCTCAGGCCCAAAAAAATTCCTAAAAATCCGCATGTAGCCGCCCGAATTCGGATGCGTAACGAACAAACCGCCAGACAAGGTAATTTGGGCAGAAAGCTGGCGGATGAATTGAAGCAACATACTGATTTAAGCGTTAAATACAAAGTTTATCCGCAAGAAAACCATGGCAGCATGTTTGGCAAAAGCCTGCAACTAACTCTTTTTCACCCCTCAATCAGGCCACAATAATGAATAAACGGTCACCTCATCAAGCTTATCTGGTTCGGGTACAAGATATTATCGATCTAAGTCCCAATCTGCGCCGGCTGGTTTTGCACAGTGACGAATTGATTGATTATCCGCATCAGTTTAACGGTTCCCATATCAAGATTTTTCTGGCGTCCGCAGAGCAGACTACGCCGCAACTACCGCAATTTTCCGGCCATGGTTTTAAATGGGGCGATCCAGACAATAAGCCGATTGTACGCACTTATACCATCCGAGATTATGATGCTCAGGCATGCACGGTGAGTATTGATTTTGTGAAACATGGTGACAATGGTCCGGCTTCGGCATTTGCAGAACACGCTCGTGCGGGAGACATCATCGGGATTTCATCACCGGGAGGCCCGAATCCGATGCTGAAAGCGGCTACCCGTTATTTATTTGTTGGCGATATTACGGCTGTACCAGCGATTGCATCGTTGCTGTCTGATATTGAGCAGGAGGCCTGTGGTGATGTAGTTTTACTGTTGCCAGATGCCAGTGATTTACCAACCACTCTAAACCTGCCCACCAATATGCAGTTGCATACGTTTTATGGCAGTTTAAGTCAGATTCCGGCACTGATAGAAAAAGTGTCCGGTTTTCCACCCCTGTGTGCAGATGATTTTGCCTGGGTTGCTGGTGAAGCTGAAATGGTCAGACCGCTGCGTGATTTATTGCGTAACCAATGGCAATTACCACCACAACGCCATTATGCAGTCCCATACTGGCGCCATGGCGAAACAGAAGAAAGTTATCACGAAGCACGGCACCGATTTATTGAAAAATAGGCGTTTACACCGAAATATGACCTGCCTCTGATTCAGGCAGTATAATTAATGCAAACAATAATGATAGGAAATTCAGACAATGTTTAAATCCTGCTGGAAACCACTCGCTTTATCTATACTGGCATTATCGCTTCTCTCCGCATGCGGCGAAAAAAACACTCAGAACAGTTCTGCCAGTAATACAACTGCTTCAGGAGCTGCTGTTAGTGGCCCCACTGTCTCTGTAAACACTGCACGCGGTGAAATGAAAGTACCAGAAAATCCTTCCAAAGTTGTGGTATTTGACATGGCCACCCTGGATGATTTGCAGGCTTTGAAAGTACCGGTAACCGGTGCGCCGAAAAAAGTATTGGTACCTTACTTGCAGCAAACATTGGAAACCGTAAACAACACCGGTACCTTGTTTGAGCCCGATATGGAAGCACTCAATGCGCTGAAACCTCAGCTGATTATCATTGCCGGACGTACGGCACCTAAATATGATGAATTAGCGGCTCTAGCGCCAACCATGGATATGACAGACAGCGGACAGGATCTGATTGGTGATGGCATGAAAATGCTTGATACCTACGGTAAACTGTTTAAAAAAGAAGCTGAAGCCAAGAAACTGCATGATGACATTCAGAATCTGCTAGCTGAAACGCAGCAGGCGGCCAAAGGAAAGGGTACTGGCCTGATTCTGATGGTGAATGCCGGTAAACTTTCTGCTTTCGGTCCTTCTTCACGCTTTGGCTGGATACACACACAAGTCGGAGTACCTGCTGCCGATACCAATATTCCGGCCTCCCCGCACGGCCAGTCTGTTTCGTTTGAATATGTACAGAAAACCAATCCGGACTGGATATTTGTGATTGACCGCACCGCAGCCATAGGTGAGGAAGGCAAAACCGCACAGGCTGTACTCAACAATGATCTGGTACGACAGTCCAAAGCGTGGAAAGAAAATCATATTGTCTACTTAAGCAGTGCCTCTTATCTTGCCGCCGGTGGTGTGCAGCAGATGAAAACCGACTTAACCAATATCAAGGCTGCTTTCACACACTAAAACTAAGTATTATTCGTTCACAGCCTTCAGGTTTCGCTTTGCCGCATTTAATAGCGGCAATAGCGAAAACCTGTTGTCTGTATCTTTGTTTGCCCTATGTTTCGTTCTTCCCAGATAAACGCTATCAATATACTGTTGCTGCCACTATTACTGATTATCAGCATCAGTATCGGTGCAGCCGCTTTTCACTGGAGTGATGTATTTAGTAGCAGCGATACCCGCTCTCTGCTGCTATACAGCCGCCTGCCTCGCTCGCTGGCGATTATCCTTACCGGTGCTACACTGGCTGTAGCCGGCATGGTGCTACAAATCGTTTTACGCAACCGTTTTCTTGAACCAAATATGGTTGGTGCCACCCAGAGTGCAGCACTGGGAATCTTATTGGTATCCATTTGGTTTCCTCAGGCCACTCAGCTGGCGAAAATGAGCTGTGCGAGCATCGTTGCCCTGTTGGGCATGACTTTGTTTTTATTTTTGTTTCGCAGATTACCGCCACATCGGCAGATGATGATACCGTTAATCGGCATCATCTACGGCAGTATTATCGAAGCGCTGGTTAACTTTATCGGTGTGGAAACCAATACTTTGCAATTATTGGCTGTGTGGTTTGCCGGTGATTTTTCGGCGGTATTGGCTGGACGCTATGAGCTGCTGTGGCTTACTGGTCTGATGGCATTGGTTATCTATTTTCTAGCTGACCGGCTCACCATCGCCGGATTGGGGCAGAATATCAGCACCAGTCTGGGCATAAACTATGCACAGATGATGTGGATTTCTCTAATCACAGTGGCCATGATTACAGCCATCGTTGTTGTTACAGTTGGCCAGATTCCGTTTATCGGGCTAGTAGTACCAAATATTGTTTCCCGTCTGGCAGGAGACCGCTTACGGCAGAATCTGCCGTCAGTAGCACTAATGGGCGCCAATGCACTTCTGGTATGCGACATTATCGGCCGCATCATTGATCCGCCATATGAAATACCGGTATCACTTATCTTTGGTATCGTAGGTACCGTGATTTTTCTGTATCTGCTGTTTAGAAAGCCTACCGTACATGCAACCTGACCATACCATGCCGTCGCCCCGTTCTGGTGCACGTTTTCTCGGCGTGCTCGGAATATTATTGATAGTTGCCAGCGTTTTGTTTATGACTTACGGTGTAAAAGGGAGCTGGGATTTTGTTTTACAACTGCGCGGCAAGAAATTGCTGATGCTGCTGACTGTAGCTTATGCAGTCGGTGTTTCTACTTTACTTTTCCAGACACTTACCCATAACCCCATTCTGACGCCGGGTCTGCTGGGGTACGATTCACTTTACCTCCTCCTACAGACACTGACACTCTTTATCTTTGGTGCAGTGGGATACGCCAGCATTGGTGCTCTAACTAAATTTACCATTGAAGCACCATTGATGATGGCTGCCTCCTTACTACTGTTTCGTACGCTAACTCGAAACAGCAATGGTGATCTGGCGCGGCTGATACTTACCGGCACAATATTCGGCGTGATGTTTCGCAGTTTCAACAGTCTGCTGCAACGATTGATAGACCCTACCCTATTTACCGTCGCTCAGACCAGCTATTTTGCCCAGTTTACTTCAGTAAATGTCAGTATGCTGGTGATTGGCATCACAGTGATGCTAATCAGCACCATCTGGATATGGCGCATGCGCTATCAGCTGGATGTCATGATGCTAGGACGCAACGCTTCTATTGCCCTTGGGATCAATTATCCGCGCCTAAGCCGCAATATTCTGTTGTGGATTGCGCTGCTGGTTTCCGTTTCCACAGCACTCGTGGGACCTGTGAGCTTTTTTGGGCTACTGATTTGTGCACTGGTCAATGCCTGTACTCCCAGCATGACACACCGGCTGCGGATTCCGGCTGCGTTTCTGATGGCGGCGCTGATACTGGTCTGCGGGCAGCTGATATTCGAACACGTACTAGGCATGCAGGGCGTACTGAGTGTGGTTATAGAATTCTGCGGTGGTCTGGTGTTTCTATGGTTGGCATTAAAACGCCAATCCTGAGCTCGCCACCTCAACAGCGTATTGCTTTACTGACTTAACCGGACAGCAAGATGATTTCCATAAAAAATGTTAACTATTGTATCAACGGCGCTACCATCCTGCGTGATATTAATCTTGATATACCGGATAAAAGCATCACCGCATTAATTGGGCCCAACGGTGCCGGTAAGTCTACTTTGTTTTCCCTGATAGCACGCTTGCAACCTTTACAGCAAGGCAGCATCCACATTGATGAGCTAGATGTGAGCAGTGACAAATCCAATGCTATTGCGCAAAAGCTGGCAATATTGTCGCAAGAGAACAACATTCAAAGCCGAATTACCGTACGCGATTTACTGCTATTTGGCCGCTATCCGCACAATCAAGGGCGTATAACCAACACAGACCAGCAGATTGTCGATCAAGCATTACAACGTTTTGAGCTGCAAGAATTGCAACAGCGTTATCTCAGTGCATTGTCCGGCGGCCAGCGTCAGCGGGCATTGGTGGCAATGACCTTCTGCCAGCAAACTAAACATGTTATTCTAGATGAACCGCTCAACAATTTGGATATGTATCATGCTCGCGAACTGATGCGGCTGCTACGTGAGCTCACCAGCGAACAGGGATTATCTACTGTCATGGTGGTGCATGATATTAATATGGCCGCCGCCTATGCTGACCATATTGTCGCCTTGAAAGAAGGACAGATTGTTATGCAGGGCACACCGGATAAAATAATTACCGCCGATAATATTCAAACCATATTTAATCTGGATACCGAAGTTTTAAGCCACAAAGGCAAACCTCTCGTCATCCATCATCTGTAGCAGGTCTAATTATGCAAAACACCAAAACACCTCAGTCTCGCAAACAAACTTCTTTAATTATTGGCATGGTAGTCTTGTTTGTCATACTGGCTTCATGGTTTATCTGGCTGTTTATGGGAGACGATGCAGCGGTACGCATGTCCATGGCACGTATTATGCTGATTTTTTTGGGTTTGGTGTGCACATTCCTATTTGGCGTATCTATCATGATTGGCGTAAAAATACTACGACAACAACACAGCCGGCACTGATAATTGCCTGCAATACCTAAGCAGCTGCCCTCTTCTACAAAAGATGTGCAGCCTCAGCCCTGCTTTTATCTTTGCTTCTGGCCGTTCACACTGTGCATCACCGTCTGACTCAGCCTGTTTAATTTTTATAAAATCAAATTTTACAACTGTTAAACAGTTGCTTTTTGTCTTTGTCTTTGTTTCGGCTCAAACCGCAATACAGCCATAAAATCCCTGCAAACAAGCTTAATAGACAGATTTGCTATAATACGCATATCTAATTATATTCCGGCAGTATCTGTGCCATGTCTGTATACGAACTCAACCAAATCCTGAGCAAAGACCGCCACTTCCTACAACGTGCTAGTAAAAACCCTGCCCGATTCGGCGGAGAAGAAAAAGTTAACCAGCGTTATCAGCGTTCACACCAGATGTACCTACAACGACAGGCACATCTGCCTGTTCCGGAATACGATAACACCCTGCCGGTACATGAAAGACGAGTAGAAATCAAACAAGCCATCAGCCAACATCAGGTGGTTATTGTCTGCGGCGAAACCGGCTCTGGTAAAACCACCCAGCTGCCGAAAATCTGCCTCGAGCTTGGCCGTGGCGTAGCCGGTCTCATCGGCCATACTCAGCCACGGCGGCTTGCTGCACGCTCCGTTGCCGAAAGAATCGCTGAGGAACTGCATAGCCAGATTGGCCACAGTGTCGGCTATAAAGTGCGCTTTAACGACAAAACCGCTCCCGAAAGCTACATTAAACTGATGACAGACGGTATTCTGCTCGCTGAAAGCCAGACCGACCGTTTCCTCAGTGCTTACGATACAATTATCATCGACGAAGCACATGAGCGTAGTCTCAATATTGATTTTCTGCTGGGCTACTTAAAACAGCTATTGCCACGTCGTCCCGACCTAAAAGTAATCATCACATCCGCTACCATCGATGCCGAGCGCTTCAGCCAGCACTTTACCATTCACGGCCAGCCAGCACCGGTGATCGAAGTATCCGGCCGCACCTATCCGGTTGAAATCCGTTATCGCCCATTGCACAGCATTGATGCGGATGATGCCGAAATGGAAATCAACGACGCCATCGTCGATGCAGCAGACGAGCTGGCACGCGAAGGTCAGGGTGATATCTTGATATTTCTGCCCGGCGAACGCGAAATCCGCGAAGCTGCGCATGCATTACAACAATCACCACTGCGCCGCAATGATGAAATACTTCCCTTGTTTGCCCGCCTGTCTGCGGCCGAGCAACACAAAATTTTTCATCCCAGCGGCCGTCAGCGCCGCATCGTATTAGCCACCAACGTAGCCGAAACTTCTCTTACTGTACCCGGCATCCGCTATGTGATTGATACCGGTCTGGCGCGAGTAAAACGCTACTCTGCCCGTGCCAAAGTAGAACAACTACATATCGAACCCATCAGCCAAGCTGCTGCACGCCAGCGTGCCGGCCGCTGCGGCCGCGTTGCGGCCGGTATCTGTATCAGACTGTACAGCGAAGAGGACTACAACCAGCGCCCCGCCTTTACCGATCCGGAAATTATCCGCAGCAACCTCGCCGCAGTTATTCTCCGTATGATTAGCCTTAAACTGGGTAATGTAAATGATTTTCCCTTTTTACAGGCACCGGACCAACGTTATATCAATGATGGCTATCAGGTACTGCTCGAACTGGGTGCAGTAGATGAACACTATCGCTTAAGCAAATTAGGCGAACAGATGGCGCATCTACCCATAGATCCGCGCATCAGCCGCATGCTGCTGGCCGCAAAACGTCTGCAATGTGTTGCCGAAATGCTGGTTATCGTGGCCGCACTATCTATTCAGGATCCGCGCGAACGGCCGCTGGAAGCGCGTGATGCCGCAGCTAAAGCACATGAACGCTTCACAGACAAACAATCCGACTTCCTTGCCTATCTAAATATCTGGGATTCATATCAGCGCGAGCGTGACAAAGGTTTGTCCAACCGGCAGATGGTACAATGGTGTCACCAATATTTCCTTTCGCATCTACGTATGCGCGAATGGCGCGAGCTGCACCATCAGCTGGCTCAGATTGCCATTGATATGGGGCTGACAGATAAAGCCACTGCCTACCGTCAGATACCTGAGCAAAATTCCACTCATTCTGCCCACAACCAAAACGGTGACCAGGATTTAGCTGCCAAACTCAGGCAGCAGCAAATTGTCCGTCGCCAACAGCGCCAGATTCGGCAAAAAGCAAAAGAGGCCAGTTATGAGCAGATTCACCGAGCCTTGCTCACCGGCCTGATAGCTAATATCGGCTTAAAAAGTCCCGAAGGACACGATTATACCGGTGCGCGCGGCATTCATTTCCATCTGTTTCCGGCTTCAGCTTTATTTAAAAGCAAGCCCAAATGGGTTATTGCTGCCGAATTAACCGAAACCACTCGTCTTTATGCACGCGATGTCGCCAAAATTGAACCGGTATGGATTGAAACCGAAGTCCCGCATCTGCTGCGCCATCATTACTTCGAACCACACTGGGAACAGAAACGCGGCGAAGTCGTCGCCAGCGAACGCATTACTCTTTACGGTCTAACCGTCCTGCCGCACCGACCGATATCCTATGGACGCATTAACCCTGCAGAAGCACGCGAAATCTTTATTCGCGGCGCGCTGGTGGCACAAGAATGCGACCTCAAAGCCGACTTCTTCCGCCACAACCGGCAACTGATAGAAGAAGTCACCGAGTTGGAACACAAATCACGGCGACAGGATGTACTGGTAGACGCTGAAGCGTTGTTTATTTTTTACGACCAGCGCCTGCCTGCTACTGTCGAACAACAAGGTCGGCAATTGCCTTTGGCTGACATCCGTACATTTGAACACTGGCGCAGACAAGCAGAAGTCGAAAACCCACAACTGCTGTATCTTGGCCGTGACGACCTCATGCAGCATGCTGCCAGTAATATTACCGAAAGCCAGTTCCCTGAATATCTCAACACCAAAGACGGCCGCTGTGCCCTAAGCTACCGCTTCGAACCACATCATCCATTCGACGGCGTCACAGTAGCCGTACCGCTGCCCCTTCTCAACCGCATCAGTGCGGCACGGTTGGAATGGTTAGTACCAGGCATGATTCGGGAAAAATTGCAATTACTCATTAAAGCCCTGCCCAAACAAATTCGCCGCATTTGCGTACCGGTGCCGGACTTCATTACCGCTTTTCTCTACAGCGAACCCGATACCAATGCACCACTGTTGCCACAGCTGGCACATGCCATCGCTCGTCACGCCGGCGATATGCGCCTGCTCAACCAAATCGATATCGAACACTGGCGTAGCCAACAGCTACCCGCCCATTGCTATTTCAACATTCAGGTAATAGACGACAGCGGCACAGAATTGGCCAGCGGCCGTGACCTGAATGCATTACAGCAACAGCTCGGGCAGGCTGCTGCGGTCACTTTCCGCGATAACAGCAACGAATTCGAACGCGACAACATTACCAGCTGGGACATCGGCAAACTACCGGAAAGCATCAGATTTGCACGCGCTCAGCAGCAACTCACCGGCTATCTCGGTTTACAGCAGCAAAAAGACGGCAGCATCTCCCTGCGTCTGTTTGATACCGCTGCTGCCGCCCAACAGGCTCATCACAACGGCGTACTTGCACTGATGAGCCTGCAATTAAAAGAACAGGTAAAGGATCTCAACAAAGGCTTGCCCGACTTTACCCAGATAGCCATGCTGCTCAAACACCTTGGTGCTGATACCCTGCGTGCAGACCTGACCCATGCCGTACTGGATCGCACTTTGATTGGCGAAGATGAGCTGCCACGAGATGAAAAAGCCTTTAAAGAACAGTTGAAACGAGCGCGCAGCCGCCTACCGGCCGTAAAAGAGGCACTTAATCAGTATGCGCTGCAAACAGCATTAGCCTATGGCGAAGTCAGTAGCCATCTGGGTAGACATCCTCTATCCTCGCTGCTGCGTCAGCATCTGGACAGCCTGATTTATCCTGGTTTTGCCAGTGCCACACCATGGAAACAATGGCCACGATTGCCCATCTATCTGCAAGCTATGCTTAGACGTATGGATAAATATGGTAGTAACCCTGCCCGCGATAGTGCACGTGAGGCAGATATTCAGGCACTCACAGATATATGGCAGGAAAAGATTCGTCAGTATCAGCAACAAAATCAGCCAATCCCTCTAGCCATTGCTGATTTTCGTTGGATGCTTGAAGAACTGCGTGTTTCCCTCTTCGCACAGGAACTCAAAACCCCCTATCCAGTTTCAGCCAAACGGCTAAGCAAAGAATGGGAAAAACTTACTGCACTATAATAGTACTCAGACACAGCAGCCCTGCTCTGGCCAAGGGCTGCCGTAAAACCAGAATCATGTAGCTATAGTCTCATTTCTCTGTCAGCTCCAGAAAATCCTTATCCACATGGTCAGATAATCGAAAGCGTACCTCTGCTGGCGGCAACGTTATACCGATCTTTTGTGCCAGTACCAAACCGTCAACATATTTATTCTCCTTCGCCGGAATGTCCAGCACCTTCAGGAAAGCCATTAACTGCTCCCGCGTCTGAAAACAAACTGCACACCAATATTCACTATCCGTCACTCGCTGACGCAATTGCTGTGGCATCTTGCTGACACGTTCAAATTCCTGCCGCAAATTTTCAAGCTGCGCCAGAGATTCTTTGTCTGCACGCTGGCCAGTTTGTACATTACGCGGGGTGAAAGCGGCCTTTTTATTCATTTTTTGCCTGCCATCATCCGCATCAGACCACACTGATTGCTCAGACTCCTCGGCATTCTTATTTATTACCAAAAGTGCACTCCCAACGAAAAATCTCCAGCTCACACAATGGAAAAAATTCCAGGATTTTTTGATAATCACGCGGATAAAACTTCTTTATTGGCAGCAAAAAACGTAAATCCAAACTATCAAAAGAACAGCCGAAAATTTGATAATCACTGCCTAGTCTCACATGATTGCGCTTGAAGCAGTGCAGCAAATCCTGCTTTTTCCAATCCCAAACCGGATAATACTGAAATTGGCTTTTTACTATCGACCCATGCCGCTGCATACTCAGCCGCTGCTTAGGCCTTTTCTCAACTCTGGTACCATTAGCAACTGGTGTATCCGGCGGTAGATCAAACATACCACACATCATCAGCCGAATATCGGCATAACCAAAATCTGCCAAGCCGGCTGCATCTATCACAGCAGTATGCTTCGGCGGCTGAAATACATGTGCCCGCAGCATCTGATACAGCGCAGGATGTGGCAAACGGGTAATCTTAAATCCAAATTGCTGTTCATATAATTCCAGCTGTTCTTCTACAAATTCCAGCTCCGGCACCAGATAAAGATAATACGGATAAACAGCTGCGAAACGCTTCCTGATGGCCAGATACGCCGCTATCGAATCTTTTCCTGCACTGAAAGCCAGAATACTTTGCCTGTGTTCACTGGCAACTTTTTCAAGCGTCATTTTTCCGGACAAAATAGGCATATATTGACACTTTCAGCCTAGAAATCATTAATAATTTCAATCAGTATACCCACAATGAAAATAAATTGCCTAATTTGTCATATCCACTGCCACTGCTTGACAAATTAACAAATTAGTTATTGAGACTAAAATTAACAACAAAATATCAATATAAATGCATATCCAAATAGTTTATTCTTAATAAATATAATTTTCAGGCAGAAAAAAGCAATTCACAGCCTAGGCTGAAAACTCTCATATACTTGGCTAGCCAACTGCATAAAAGCAACACTCTTACCTTAAATCAAAACAGATTAAGAATCTTCCAATACCATCCCATTTGCACCAAACATTTATCTTACGGGCTCACAGCGGAATTAAGCTTATTCCATGCATCAGCCAACAAAACAAATTTATACTTTATTCCTAAAACATCAACTCTCACGTACCACTTATCATCACTACCCTAAGCTAAATTCATGTCTATATAAATTTATATAGACATCGGATATATAATTTATTTCGTTAAGATTAGAAAATTTTTGTAGACAAAAGATAGATATTTTGATAATCTAACACTTAATATCTAAGCTATTTATTTCCCTGTCCCGGCGATTTTATTTATAAGCTTTTCTCCTACATTCAGGCTTATAAATTTAAATGCTGGGTTCTTTTTTTTGTACTACGCTACAATAGCGCACTTATTCGTGAATATTTATCCAGCCTCAAAGTCAGTAATAACCACGTGCTTTACTGATTATCATTACTAATTTTCCTGTCATTATTCAATTATTATAATTTACGGGTCTATTCCACCGTGAGCGCTCAAAATAGATCAGGCAGATTTCAAAACAGGCATCAAACTCAGCCTTACTGGAAAAGTCTTTCCTCTGCAGATAAAAAAATTTACGCGGGTAATAAAATTTTTCCTTATTCAGAAACAAAAAAATAACATTATATTTTTTACTGACAGTATAAAATTGCTGCCATTTGTAACGAGTGTGATTAAATTCTGATTTTTCATCTACAAATTTCGCCGTAATTTCGAGAAAATGTTCGCAGAATGCCCCTTTTTTCAGATCACGTATTATATAGTAAACAAAAATTAACAAAATAGATAAAAAATAAATCAGAGAATAGATGTAAATTATTGTTTCCTTTATAGGCTGCTTTAAAATAAAATACCAGAAGAAAGGCCACCATACAAATATGAAACGGTTTAAAACCAAATAATCTATAGGCTTAGGGTTAACTCGAATAATCATTTTTCGTAATTTGTATATTCTATATTTATTTTATACAAATAACATAAAAACAGCATCTGTTCCACTTTTTCTCCACTATTCGCACACGAATTCACCAATAAACAACATTGCGTCTATTTCGTTTCTTCAAGATTCACACATCATTTTAATGTCTACTCAAATTCCAACAAGAATCACTCACACAACATCAATCTGTACACATCAACATAGCAGTTTTTCTACAGCACCATTCAGATATAAAAAAGGATTTCAGCTTAACTGAAATCCTTTTTCTGGCCTACCGGACATCTAAATGATACATTAAAACGATATTTTTAGATTTGCCCGCCCTGAATTACTGTGCCAGTGACTGCCATTCTCGTACTGATACTGAATACCTGCACTCATATTACGGCTCACCTGTACATTGCTACCAATTGCTGCATTCCAGCGTGTTCTGGCTGATGACCATTTACCCGCTCTTGCATCACTATGAATTCCACTAAATCCTCCTCGTGTGGCATATTCTCGGTCTCTGAAATCATGCTCCACTCCCACTGCTCCAAAGATATTCGCCACTATATCCCTTATATCAAACAGATATTCAGCTACTAAGCCGGCACTGCCAGTTACTACGCCTTTGTTTAGCTTTCTGCCATATAAGCCATATCCTTCTGCTCCGGCTTCACTGAAACTGTTCTGTTGCAGATAGTCGTAGCGTAAACCTAGCTGCGGTGTCAGTGTCAGACCTTTCATAGCGAATGCTTTACCGCCGTTCAATGCCAGCTGCCACACATTACCTTTCGTTTTCGCTCCGCTATCCTCTCTGGTTGTGCCCAGCCATATGCCGCGGGTAACATCATTGGAATAGCGGTTATAACCTAAGCTACCGGATAGGTATGCACCCCGCCAGTTGGCCGGCGCATAAAAGGTGCCCAGTGTTAAGCCGTTGCTCTTGATATCGGCACTACTATCTCTTTCACTCCAGTCTGTATTCTGGAAACTGTATGCCGCTGCTCCTGACCATCCATTACCAAAATTCTTGCTCACGCCGAGCAGGCCGCTGTTGCTATTCTGCTTGCCGCGCACTTCGCCTGGATTCCACCGATTCTGTGAATGGTTAAATTCCATAATCAGTGCCGGTTCGGCGCTATCATTGCGGATAGATGACATAAAGTCTGTATTCAGCTTGCCCAGTGTCAGGGTATTCACTACATTGGCATTGCTGTATACCGCACCTGATAATGAATACAGTGAACGCCGCAACGTTTCTGCTGTCTGGACATTCTGAATCCGGTTGGCACCAGCAAACAATTCTGCTGTTGGACCATCTGTGCCTGTTACTGACGACAGTTTGTCTAGCTGGCTAAAGCTGGTATCAATCGCTGCAGCTGCAGCCTCAATTGCCGGATCAGCTATGCTGCGCGTTAACAGACCGTTATTTTGTACCGCCTGCCGTGCTGATATCCGCGTAACATCAAAATTCACATTGTCACCATCATAACTGGCTTTCCCGTCCAGTAATATTCCTGAAGCTAATGCAGTTTGGCTGAATTCTCCTACGCGCTTCTGCGCATTGATAACGGCTACTTGAAGACCAGTCTGTGGCACAAAGCCAGATTTCAGGCCGTCGAAATACAACCGGCCAGCCAGACTGGCTGTACCATTTATAGCTGTTTTGCTGCCCAGACTGGTTTGAAAGGTTGCCTCTTCACTCTGGCTGTAGTCTCCATTAATCGTGGCATCGCGGCTGACAAACGTACCCTGATTATTAACCGCTCCAGTACTACCGTGCACCTGATAGGTACCGTCTTTGGAAATTTTCGCCGCAGACTGACTGCTGCCATCCAGCGACAGCATTCCAGAATTAATGATGGTATTACCTTGATAGCTGTGACTACCCGTCAAAAGCAGTGTACCGCTGCCATTCTTGATTAATCCGCCAGTTCCACTGATATCATTGCTGAAAATATACTGGCCACTGCTGACATTGGCATTAAAATCGCCAAAGGCAAACTGTGCCGGCCCGTTTACGGCTTTGCCGATATTCAGCAATCCCCAGCCATAAACTGAATCCACACCTTTAGCACCTAAATCTGTAGCTGTAGTCAGTAAAGTGGTGCGTAGATTATCATTGCTCATCCATGGATATTTCTGTTTCACCAGTACAGCTGCTGCTGTAACCTGTGGTGCGGAGAAAGAAGTACCTGAAGTAGTAGTAAGTGGTAATCCATTAATATCTTCACCAGGTTTGGCATTTAAATTGGCCGTTTGTGGCTGATAATAAGCCACCATACACCAATTTTTAGCGTCTCCGCACCGATTAGAGTAATCTTCAATTTTGTTATCAGCAGATACTCCGGCCACTGCAATCCAGCCCTTTTGCAGCTCTGGTTCCACTAATGGCAATAATGATTGAATACTAGGCTGATTTAGGCCGCCATTACCCGCTGCCCAGATAAACAGCATGTCATCTTCTACCAACGTAAGCAATTGTCCAATATAGCTATTTTGTTTAATTTTTGGGTTATCAGCGTTCAGATAGTTTTTTGCATCATAGATATACCACGCTTTATTGGTCACATAATTAGTGCCATAACTATTATTGACGATTTTTACACCAGCTTTATCCAGTGCATAAAATCCCTTGATGGTAGCTTGTATATTGATTTGCCCTGCTCCGCGACTGTCTGAAGCACTGGCTGAATATATCTGCGCAGCGGGGGCAATGCCCAGTTTTTTTCCACGTACATCCTTGCCTGCTATATTCAGGGCAACTGCATCGCCATGAGGATAAGCTTCACCATTGTATACCGTACCAAATTGGCCTAAATCAACAATATTGTCTGGCAAAGCAGGATGATTCAGACTGACTGGCAAATCCACAATTCCTACTTTAACTCCTCTTCCGTCTAACTCCTGATCGCGAGCATCCTTAAGATTCAGACGATTGGCCTGTGTATTGTCTTCACCATTGTTGCTTCTTGTATATTGATTCTTACTTAAAGGAATGGCAATAGCCTGTTCACTGCTGTCTAGCCGGGACGGATTCACAGAAGGCATAGGAATATTATCAGGAACATCCGGCTGTTCTGTTGGCGGCGTTACCGGTGGTTTCTCTGGTGGTTTTACCGGTGATGTTGGCTTTTCAGATGGCGGATCATTCACTGGTGGTTTATCTGATGGTGGTTTCGGCGTGATTTCATCGCCGCCGGAATGGCCATTACCAGTATCCTCACCGCCAGAGCCACCGCCTGTTTCTGTAGAATTAGAATGAACCCCACCACTGCCACCACCGCAAGCCGTTAAGGCAAGAGAAACAGCTATGACTAGGGATTTAAGCATTAGTTTAGAATGTTTCATAACCGTCTCACTTCCTGTATTAAATGCATTAATAATCAAAACGCTCATGCAATTTTTTATTCTTATTTTTAAAAATTTAATAAAATAAATGCAGTTAACCGTTATGAGATTTTTTCATTTTTGCATCATACAATGCCTAAAATATTGATTTACCTTATTAAATATTAATTAACCAAATAAGATATAATTTTATTTATTTAATATTCTGCATATTTATGTTGTTATTTTATTTCATAAAAATGAGCAACTTATCTATCATAAAAGTACAATAATTTATATTCTGTACTGATCAAGCTATTCTGCTGTAATTAAATAATGGCAAGCTTTTGCTATTTTTTTCTACATAGAAAAATGCATAACAATATGTTAATACAATAAATTCAATTTTTATTGGATATTGATTAAGAATATTATTATGCAGAATAATTTATACAATTTTCACTTTATTTATTATTTATTTAAAATAAATCCAATTAAATATACGTTATGCAATCAGATTCACCTAACTATTACGTATATTAAAAATAGTTGCATAGACAAGCACTTATGTAATCAGCTACCTTACAAAAGGAGCACTAAGTACCAGAAACAAATTAATTAATATCAGCAAGGAGATAAAAATGAATAAACGCAAACCACTCAAACGCGATGTGAAATTCAGTACCACTGAAGAATTACGAACCAATGCTCGTAAAAATTATCAGGATGGAGCCGTAACCTCCACCTATGAACTTGACGTAGATAGAGTAATTGAACTGCTAAATATAGCGCTGGCTTCCGAATGGGTGTGTGTACTGCGCTATTTACGCCATTACTATATGGCCAGCGGCCTGTTTATGGATGCAGTTAAAGAAGAATTCATGGAACACGCTGAACAAGAACAAAAACACGCTGCCATGCTGGCTGAACGCATTACCCAGCTGGGTGGAGAGCCAGATTTGAATCCAGATGTTTTCATTCAGCGCTCACCCACCGAATATGTTGAAGGCGAAACTTTGCGCGAAATGGTGGAATCAGACTTGATTGCAGAACGTATTGTAATCGACCTATACCGCCAAACCATCATGTATGTTGGCGACTATGACACCACCACCAAACGTCTGCTCGAACACATTCTGGCTGAAGAAGAAGACCATGCCGATGAATTGTCCGACATGATGGAAGGTCTGGATGGTAAACCACTTTCAGCCAAAATTATTTAAATGTTTACATAAAACATCCGTGCTCAGGCACGGATGTTTTGTGTCTATATGGCAACTACTTCACTTGTATGCTGCCCTATAAATATTCAAAGCAGAAACTATATATCTTTTCATAAAATATAGATCACCCAAGCCTCTATAGCCGTTATTTGAGGCAGATTAATAATATGCCATACATAAACTTTCAGATGGCTAATAAATTGTGGTATAGAAATCATAGGAATACAATTTGTTATTACATGATTCATCCATACTAAAGGATGATTTTTTCAATGGTTTTATGGAGGATGCAGCATGAAAGCAATGGTCTACTACGGTGCCGGCGATATCCGCTTTGAAGAACGAGATAAACCGAAAATTATCGACCCCACCGATGCCGTTATCCGCTTAACCAAAACCACTATTTGCGGTACGGATTTGGGTATCTGGAAAGGCAAAAATCCTGAAATCGAACAAAAAGCAACTCAAAAAGAAGGTGCATTTAACGGCCGGATTTTGGGACATGAGGGTATTGGCATTGTTGAAGAAACCGGTAGCGCCGTGAAGCATTTCAAAAGGGGGGATAAAGTAATTATTTCCTGTGTTAGCCGCTGTGGAATTTGTGAAAACTGTCAGAAACAATTATATGCACATTGTCAGAGCGGGGGCGGCTGGATTATGGGTTATATGATTGACGGTACACAGGCTGAATATGTACGCACCCCTTTTGCTGATAATTCACTATATCGATTACCGCCGGATTTGAACGAAGATGTCGCCGTACTACTTTCAGACGCTCTCCCCACTGCCCATGAAATCGGGGTACAGTACGGCAATGTCAAACCCGGCGATACAGTGGCCATTATTGGTGCCGGTCCAGTCGGTATGAGCTGTCTGTTAACGGCACAGCTATATTCGCCAAGCCAAATTATCATGATTGATATGGACGATAACCGTTTACACATGGCTAAAGAACTGGGTGCTACACAGACTATCAATTCTGCCCGTGAAGATGCCGTTGCACGTGTACTCGAATATACTGGTGGACGAGGTGTAGATTGTGCCATGGAAGCAGTAGGACTAGGAGCCACATGGGATATCTGCCAGCGCATCGTAAAAGAAGGCGGCCATCTAGCCAATGTTGGGGTTCACGGACAGTCCGTTAATTTTGAGCTGGAAAAATTATGGATTAAAAACCTTACCATCACCACTGGTCTGGTTAATGCCAATACCACCGGCATGCTGCTGAAAACCTGCTGTTCAGGCAAACTACCGATGCAAAAACTGGCTACACATCATTTCCAATTCAATGAACTGGAAAAAGCTTATGAAGTATTCAAGCATGCCGCAGATGAGAAAGCCATGAAAGTCATCATTAACTACTGATCGGCCAGCTAAACAACCACTCTAGTAAAATTTTATCGAAAAAGCAGCCATATGGCTGCTTTTCACTATCACATACATCACAGACAAATAACATAAATATTATTTTGCGTATCGTGTCACTTAATAGCAGCTATCACCACATTTTGCTGAGTGCTACCGGCAAATACTTAAACAAGTTTAAATATCAATATAAATACATACTGAGGAAAAGTACGCTAATGCTGAGCTATTCTTCGTCATCCTCATCTTCCTGTACACTAACACTGTGTTCAATCACACCAGGCACCACAAAAGAAGCGGCCAGAGTATTTTTACGCGTAGATAGCCGCTGCAGATAAGATTCATCCACATCTCCAGTAATATATCTGCCATCAAAACACGAGCTGTCAAAACCCTCAATGTGCGGATTCAATTTCAAAACCACTGCTTGCAAATCAGCCAGATCCTGAAATACCACGCCATCGGCGCCAATCTCAGCAGCCACCTGCTCAGCATTGCGCCGGTAAGAAATTAGCTCTTCTCTCGTCGGCATATCGATACCATAGACATTGGGATACAGCACCGCTGGTGCAGCAGAAGCAAAGTACACACGAGTAGCACCAGCTTCCCGCACCATATCTACAATTTCGCGGCTTGTGGTACCGCGTACAATCGAATCATCAACCAGCAAAACTCGTTTACCACTGAATTCATAATTCATCGGATTAAGTTTTTGCCGTACCGATTTTTTACGTACCGACTGTCCGGGCATAATAAATGTCCGCCCGATATAACGGTTTTTAAATAAGCCTTCGCGATAAGGTTTATTTAGATGTTGAGCCAGCTCCATCGCACTAGGGCGACTAGTGTCCGGTACCGGCATCACCACATCGATATCTTGCAAGTTCAGCGTACGTTTTACTTTTTCCGCTAGTGTGACACCCATATTTAATCGGGCCTGATATACCGATACTCCGTCAATCACCGAATCAGGACGGGCAAAATACACATATTCAAACAGGCACGGCATCAGATGAGGTGTCTGCGCACACTGCTGCGAAAACAGTTGCCCTTCATTACTGATAAAAATCGCCTCCCCGGGTGCCACATCCCGCAGCAGCTCAAAATCCAAACTAGGAAACACCACTGATTCCGAAGCCACCACATAATCAGTTTTTCCATCCTGCTCCCGCTGCCCTAAACACAACGGACGGATGCCGAACGGATCACGGAAAGCCAGCAAACCATAGCCTGCAATCAAAGCTACCACCCCATAGGCACCATGCACACGTTTGTGCAGTGCAGCCACTGCAGCAAATATGTCTGAAAGAGCCAAAGTAGTGCGATTACCCACCTGATTTTCCAGCTCCCGCGCCAACACATTCAACAATACTTCCGAATCCGAGCGCGTATTCACATGGCGCAGATCAGTAAAGCAGACATTCTTAAACAGCTCTTCTGTGTTGGTCAGATTACCATTGTGTGCCAGCACAATACCAAACGGTGAATTGACATAAAAAGGCTGCGCTTCGGCACTACAATTGGCATTACCGGCCGTCGGATAGCGTACATGAGCAATGCCAACATTACCTACCAATTCACGCATGTTGCGGGTACGGAACACATCACGCACCATACCTCGGCCTTTATGCATATGAAACATCGTACCTTCCGCTGTCACAATCCCAGCCGCATCCTGACCGCGATGCTGCAACATCTGCAAACCATCGTATAAAAGCTGATTCACCGGCTCATGCGCAACAATACCCAAAACACCACACATTATTCTCTCCATTTAAGACAAATAAATACGCGCGTTTTTGTAATTAAAAACGCGCGTTGTATTTAGTCAGATAATTCATACGTTTATACCGATGGCGAATTCAGCTTCTCAGCCACAAAAGACGGCAGGTACGGCACCGCAAGCATAGCCAATTGCTCAAACATACCTGCTGTAGCCGAATCACGCCATGCTGGCGTTTTGGGTAAATCAGTAAAAGCACACAGCAATACCACCAGTGTAACAATAATCACGCCTTTCACCGTCCCAAAACAGGCACCGAAAATCCGGTTGACACCACCAAGTCCAATTGATTGCAAAGCGGAAGTAATCAGCGCACGAAACAGCCGCTGCACTATCCACATCACCCCAAACACCAGTACAAAAGACAAAGCAACCGCCAGCGCACGGGGCTGCATCGTAGGAAAAGCCATATCCGCTACCGGCGCGGCCAACATCTTGGCACCGAAAAAGGCTACCAGCCAGCATAATAAAGCGGCTATCTCCCCCACCAGACCGCGCATCATCGCTACCAGTGTGGTCAGCAAAATCACGCCCAGAGCCAGAAAATCAAACAGCGTCATGCCCGTATCAATATCCTATAAACCGATTACCAAACCATCCAGCCCAACAGCATGTACTTTATCCAGATTCTGCATTGCCTGACTGCGGCTATTGTAAACACGGCTGCGTACCCGATACAGCGTACCCTTACTGGTCTGGCTAGTCGTAATACTCACTGGCACACCGGCCACTGCCAAACGCTGCTGAACCAGATTGGCCTGCGCTTCAGTGGTATAGGCACCAATCTGAATCACTGTACGCTCCACCGCATCCTTGCTGTTGTTCGTGGCGGCGACAGGCGCTTTATTATTACGGCTCTGCTCTGTCGTACTCTTTCTGCTCACAGCTGCAGCAGCTTTATTTTCCAATATCTGTTGCGGCGTCAGTCTGCCCGTAGTGTTGCTGTTTTTGCCACTTGCTGCATTATTATTTTGTTTAGGCGTAGCAGCCGGTTTGACCGGAGCAGAATTTTTCACAGGTGTTTTGGCCACTGTCGAGGTTTTCTTTTCGCTTTCAACAACTGTTTTTGTTGAAGACACAGTGGTATTACCTACAGTTTCTTGTTTTTTATTTTCCGCAGCAGCTGGCACTCTATTGGCTGGTTTCACAACAGTTTCCGTTGGAGTGCGAGGTTTGGTTACAGTTGTCACCCTCACTGGCGGATTTTTCTCGGCAACTTCTACAGGTCTAGTAGCTGCCGGTTTTGTCTTAGGCGTAGCGACAGCTTCTTCATGATGCAACCGTTTTTGTTCCACAGGCTGTGATTTATGTTCATTAGGGGTTTTGGCTGGTTGCACAACCGGCTTAACTGTAGCTTTCTCTGCCTCTACTTTCTGAGGCGCCGGACGTACGGGTTTCACTTGCGGTACAACTGGCACTACCGTTGCAGCCGTTTTAGAAACATGGTTTTCAGCTGGCGGTACAGATGCTGCCGATGAAACTGGTATGCTAGCAACCTCAGAGGCAGGCACCGTTACCGGCAAAGCAGGTGCACTGGCTGCTGGTTCCAGCACCACCGCAGAAGCAGATTGTGTATCCATAGCCGCACTAGCCGGTCTGGCTGCAGAAGCTGCTTTGATATCCAGCTGTGGAGCTGGTACTGGCTGAGGAGTACGACGGCTCAGCATAACAAGCAGCAGAATAGCAGCAATCACCACCATAATCAGTGCACCGACCAAACGGCGCCGATTTCGCCGTTTCAGCTGTTCGTAATTTTCCTGCGCATTCATGCGTTATCCACTCCTCTGTCGTGCTCGTTTCGATTTTAAAATTTACAACGATGGCAAATCCATTATTTCTGCTACGGTATGAAACGAACCAAATACCACAATTCTATCATTCTCACCCGCTTGTGATAAAGCTGCACGATAAGCCTCTGCTACTGAAGCATAAGTTGTTATCGCCGAAATATGCTGGCGAGCAAATTTCTCTTCCAGCGCTGCTGTTGTCAGACCTCGCGGTAAATGCAGCGGCGCAATATACCAGCTATCAAACTGGTCTTTCACAATTTCCAGTACCCCTTCAATATCCTTATCAGCGAGCATACTAAAAACAGCCAGACGTTTCTCTGCATACGGTAAAGTAATCAAGCTGTTGCGCAACGCCCGTGCCGCATGAGGATTATGCCCCACATCCAATATCGTCAGTGGCCGACCGGGTAATACCTGAAACCTGCCCGGATGATGTACTCGCAGCAAACCACGTTTAATCGCACCGATATCCAGCGGCAGATGATCTGACAAGCATTCCAATACTGTCAACGCACAGGCCGCATTACTCAGTTGAAAGTTCCCTCGCAAAGCCGGTATTGGCAAAGCATGGCGGGCATGTTCTCCAACAAACAATTGACTGTTTTGGGGATGAAAACGGTACGACCATTGCTGCATTTCCAACTTATGATAATCAAAATCCCGTCCAAGCAGCAGTAAATCTGCACCCACTGCCTCAGCATGTGCCGCTAAACTTTCCGGTACCGGCAGCTGAGCACAAATCACTGGCCGGCCACCACGCATAATACCGGCTTTTTCAAACGCCACTTTTTCTATCGTATTGCCAAGATAGGCTTCATGATCCAGATCGACACTGGTAATCACCGCCACATCCGCATCAAATACATTTACTGCATCCAGCCGGCCACCCAGTCCCACTTCCAGCACCATAATATCTACCTTCTGCTGGTCAAAGACTTCCACTGCAGCCAGTGTATTGAATTCAAAGTAAGTTAGTACAGTATTACCACGTTCAGCCTCTATACGTTCAAACGCCTGAACTATCAGCTCATCCGCAACCGGCTGCCCATTGATAGCGATTCGCTCATTAAAACGCAGCAAGTGTGGGCTGGTAAGTGTACCCACACGATAGCCAGCTTCGCGATAAATCTGCGTTAGATAGGCACAGACAGAACCTTTGCCATTTGTCCCACCTACAATAACCACTGGACAATGCGGCTGTAGTCCCATGCGTTCCCGCACCGTACCTACACGAGTCAGTCCCATATCAATCTGCCCGCCCGTCACACCCTGTTCCAGATGCTGTAGCCAGCGTTTTAATTCAGTTGCATGAAATTTTTCTGTCATTATTCTAATTATTCATCCTGAGCCGCAGCCAATGGATGACCTTATACAAAATTAATTGCGGCTCAGCAACCTGAGCCGTATGCGGCTGACACCAACGAGCCCATACCTGCAGCCGCCGCCATGACGGCGCATCTGTCATATCTGGCAAAAATAATTGATACACGCTCCCTTTGGTGGTCTGCCATCGCAAAGCCATCAGTCTGGCTCTGATAACACTGTCAGTAGACAAGACAGCAGGAACTGCCCCTTTTCTGAATGTCAGTATCAGACTGGCCTGCTCCTGACCATTGATTTCAATTCGTTTTATTCTGGTATGAAGCAAACCATAACCCGCCCACAAAACGGATAGTACCCAGACCAGCAAAAACAACGCCCGCTGCCAGCCTGTGCTATACAGCACAACAGCAGCCAGTGCCAGCCCATGCATAATCAGAGCCAAAAACTGAGCTCTCAAAGACGGGCGCACACGCACAACACAGGCTTGCATCAGTCAGCGCCCCTATTCGTCACCATATACGGGCGATATCTCCAACTGTGCATCTACCAGATCCAGAACCATATCATGTACTTCAACAGTGAAAAAATTCCAGAACTGGTCAATATCCAGCGCCGGCCACAATTTGCGGTCTACTTCCCAAGCAGAAAGCTCAGCCTCAAAAATTAACTTAAATCGTTCACCTAAATAACCGATTATTTGCTCAGGCGTTTCAAATTCCGGTACCAGCAGCGTCGTACAATTACTTTGCAATTGCGCCAACGTCAATTCCGGCAAATCTTCACTGGTCTGGTGCAGCCAATCCAGAAACGCCTCAGCTGGTTTCAGCACCACCGCACTGCGATCAACAAAATACATACCTTTTCCTCACTCATATTACCAATTCACAATATTGTAACATTGTCTAACAGCGTAGATTTCACCAAACAACCTCAGTATTTGCCGTACAATCTTCTTATTCTTCTCTTAAGGTGAACTGCCATGCCAACCACCAGCCATCTAGCGCATCTGTCTCAGCTACTCAGTGCCAGAGAAATCATTACCGATTCCAGCCTTATTGAGCCTTATTGTACAGACCAGCGCGGGCGTTATCATGGACAGGTATTTGCAGTATTACAACCGCATTCAGTATCCGCTGTACAGAGCATTCTGCGTTACTGCCAGCAGCAACAAATACCGATTACGCCTCAGGGAGGCAATACCGGATTGTGCGGAGCAGCCACCCCTCATAGCTGCACTGCCGGTAAAGGTATCATCCTTTCACTCAGCAAACTCAACCGCGTCCGCAAGCTGAGTCTGGCCGATAACACCATTACCGTAGAAGCCGGCATGATACTGGCAGATGTACAGGCCGCAGCCAAACAGGCCAACCGTTATTTTCCCCTCAGCCTCGCCAGCGAAGGCTCCTGCCAGATAGGTGGTAATATCGCCTGCAATGCTGGTGGACTAAATGTTGTGCGTTACGGCACCATGCGCGATCTGGTACTTGGATTAGAATACGTACTGCCCGACGGTCAACTGGTGAGTCACCTCAATCCACTGCATAAAAATACCAGCGGCTACGAAATGAGCCAGCAAATCATCGGCAGCGAAGGCACACTGGCCATCATTACCGCCGCCACTCTTAAACTCTTTGCACCACCGCAAAGCATACTCACCGCATGGGTCGGATTAGATAACATACAGGCAGCCACCAGCCTACTCTCTGCCCTTAAAAACCATTTCGCCGAACGCTTGTCCAGCTTTGAATTAATCAGTCAGGCTGCCCTGAATCTGTCAGCCAGATACAGCCAGCTGCAAGAACCAGTCAATGCTAAATGGCATATTCTGTTTGAGCTTACCGATAGCTTGCCCACTCAAGATCTGACCGAGCCATTAATCAACGTACTCGAACAAGGCAACTGGCTCAATGCCATCATTGCCGATTCAGAAACCAAACGTCAGCACCTGTGGACATTGCGCGAAAACATATCTGCAGCTCAGCGCAGTCTGGGCGCCAGTATCAAACACGATATCGTAGTACCAATAGAAAGAGTAGCCGATTTTATCGAAAGCTGCCAGCAGAGCCTCTTCACAGCCTTTCCACAAACCAAAACCATTCTCTTTGGACATCTGGGCGACGGCAGCCTGCATTACAACGTTTTCATTGCCGACATCCGCAGCAACGACGTATACCACTATGAAAAAGAAATTAACCAAGTGGTCTACGAACAAGTTTTACAACATCAAGGTAGCATCGCTGCCGAGCACGGCATCGGCCAACTGAAAAACCAATGGCTATCACAAGTACGAACATCAGCAGAAATCAACTGGATGTGGGCGCAGAAACACTATTTTGACCCAAAAAACATTCTCAATCCCGGCAAGGTTCTGCCACCCCAGCCATGATATAGTAAGCCTTTTGCCAGACAGCCTAGAAACATGAGCGAAGTAATCCTATATACCGATGGCGCCTGCAAAGGTAATCCCGGCTTAGGTGGCTGGGGTGCATACCTGCAATCCGGTAGCCATAGCAAAGAACTTTTTGGCGGCGAAGCCAACACCACCAACAACCGTATGGAACTAACCGCTGTCATACAAGGACTGGCAGCCCTAAAGCGTCCCTGCATTGTTCATATCTATACTGATTCCCAGTACGTTAAAAAAGGCATGCAGGAATGGATACACAACTGGAAAGCACGCGGCTGGAAAACCGCCTCAAAACAACCAGTAAAAAACGCCGAGTTATGGCAGCTACTGGATGTCGAAGTACACAAACATCAGGTGCACTGGCACTGGGTCAAAGGCCATGCTGGCCATCCAGGAAATGAAAAAGCCGATGAATTGGCTAATCGCGGCGTGGATCTGGTGAAATAATGACAATACAACTTCTTATACGCATATATAATTAATAGAATTATTCATAAGAACAATAAATTATCAATTAATTTAAACAATATTTATTCATCATGATAAAATTTCTAAAATTTAGATGATTCATCTCCAAATGATAAATTTCAAACAATATTGAGACAAAATCAAACCGCAAATTTTACGATATCCGTTTATATATCTTTAAATTTAAAGTATAGAAATCATCAACTAAAAGTAATTTTTATGAGGAAAAAGTAAGCAAGCGTTCGATATTATTTTTATTATCATAATTTCAAAAACAGTTTATTAATAAAACGAACTCATTTTCTATATATATATCCACATTTACCACACAATCAGCTCGATTAATACAAAGTTGTAAATATATACCCTACAACGCAACTACCTAAAGTAATGCGACGATGCTAAATTTTTTGTAGCATCTTTTTAAAATTGCCAGATATCGCCCATAGAAACCAATTGTTAAATAACTAAATTTTTGAACAAACAATTTATTAAAATTTGTCTTCTTATACAAAAGAAAAGCCGGATATTTTAATATCCGGCTTTTTCATTTACTAAGCTGAGTGCCTAAGGCTGCATTACATCATGCCACCCATGCCACCCATACCGCCCATGCCACCCATATCTGGAGCTGCAGGTTTGTCTTCCGGTAATTCGGTGATCATGCAATCAGTAGTCAGCATCAGGCCAGCAATGGAAGCAGCATGCTGCAAGGCAGTGCGGGTTACTTTAGCAGGATCCAACACACCCATTTCCAGCATATCGCCGTATTCACCGGTACCAGCGTTGTAACCATAGTTACCAGAACCATTCAATACATTGTTCACCACAACGCTTGGTTCATCACCAGCATTGGCCACAATCTGACGCAACGGCGCTTCAACTGCTTTCAGCACGATTTTCACACCAGCTTCCTGATCAGCATTGGCACCTTTCAGGTCTTTAATGGCTGCACGGGCGCGTAGTAGAGCTACACCACCACCGGCTACCACACCTTCTTCCACAGCAGCACGAGTAGCATGCAGAGCATCATCTACGCGGTCTTTTTTCTCTTTCATTTCTACTTCTGTGGCAGCGCCTACTTTAATTACAGCCACACCGCCGGCCAGTTTAGCCACACGTTCCTGTAATTTTTCTTTATCGTAGTCGCTGGTTGCAGTTTCAATCTGTTTGCGGATTTCAGCAACACGGGCTTCAACAGCAGCCTTGTCACCCAAACCATCAATCACAGTGGTGTTTTCTTTACCCACTTCTACACGTTTAGCCTGACCCAAATCTTCCAGAGTGGCTTTTTCCAAAGACAGACCCACTTCTTCAGCAATCACGGTACCACCGGTCAGGATAGCAATATCCTGCAACATGGCTTTGCGGCGGTCACCGAAGCCCGGCGCTTTAACAGCAACGGTTTTCAGAATACCACGGATGTTGTTCACCACCAGCGTAGCCAGAGCTTCACCTTCAACATCTTCAGCAATAATCAGCAATGGACGGCTGGTTTTAGCAACCTGCTCCAGTACTGGCAGCAAATCACGGATGTTAGAGATTTTTTTATCAAACAACAGAATGTATGGGCTATCCAGACCGGCAATCTGTTTTTCTACATCAGTTACGAAGTAAGGAGACAAGTAGCCACGGTCAAACTGCATACCTTTAACCACTTCAACTTCATTTTCAAGAGATTTACCGTCTTCAACAGTAATCACACCTTCTTTGCCTACTTCATTCATAGCTTTAGCAATGATTTCACCAATGGATTCATCAGCGTTAGCAGAAATAGATGCAACTTGAGAAATCTCTTTAGATTTTTCCGGTACAGGTTTGGAAATGGTTTTCAGCTCAGCAATTACTGCTTCAACCGCTTTATCAATGCCGCGTTTCAGATCCATCGGATTCATGCCGGCAGTCACGTATTTCATACCTTCAGTGACAATCGCCTGTGCTAACACAGTAGCAGTAGTGGTACCATCACCGGCCACATCGTTGGTTTTAGAAGCTACTTCCTTAACCAGCTGTGCACCCATGTTTTCGAATTTGTCTTTCAGTTCCACTTCTTTAGCAACAGACACACCATCTTTGGTGATATGCGGGCCGCCAAAAGCACGGTCCAGCAATACATTGCGGCCTTTAGGGCCAAGAGTTACTTTTACTGCTTCAGCCAGAACATTGACACCAGCAACCATTTTCTGACGAGCTTCGTCAGAGAATTTCACATCTTTTGCTGCCATTTGAAACTCCTAATCTTTAATAATCAATTACGCAAATACAAATAAAATAGAATTTCTGGATAAACAATTATTCAACAATACCGAAAATATCTTCTTCGCGCATTACCAGCAATTCTTCACCGTCAACTTTAACAGTTTGACCGCTGTATTTACCGAAAATCACTTTATCGCCAACTTTAACATCCACTTTCTGACGGTCGCCGTTTTTCAGCAGTTTGCCGTTACCAACTGCAATCACTTCACCCATATCAGGTTTTTCAGCAGCAGAACCTGGCAATACAATACCAGAAGCTGTTTTTTCTTCAGCTTCCAAACGTTTTACCACAACACGGTCATTCAAAGGACGAATAGTCATATTATCTTCTCCACATCTTTGGTGCGCAAAGCACCTCAAAGTTGGTTAATACAAACCCGCATATATAGCGGGACGTAAAATTCATTTCGATAAATAAAGTAAGGCTAGGCGGCCACAATTCAAGAGTAAGTGAAGTAATTATTTTCCTAATTCTTACAAATACTTAGTAAAATTGACAGAATATTCCTGCACTTACCAGAGTCAGACACCCTACAGCAGACAAAATATTACCAGCCGGAATATCATAAGATATTCAGAAAATATTTCTGGCGCCACAAGCTTAAAGTTGATATTGCAGACTTGACCCATACGCGCATGCAAGAATTAAAAAAGCATTCTCTATCAAACAGCAACCAGATTTTCTGATAATTAATCTGCATGCTGTTTCTATACATTATTAACTCAAGTATACCCAGCAGAATTATCCAGCCTATTGAGATGGGAACTGTAAACAAATTACTTCACACGTTGCGACAAATGTTCTGAGTCCTTATCAATCATGTTCAAATCTGCTTTCAACTTCAGCAGATAATAGTTCCCGCGCTCTTGCAATTCGTGAGCGTACAGTACCAATCGGACAGCCCATTATCTGAGCAATTTCTTCATATGACAAATCATTGATTTCGAAAAGAATAATTGGTTGACGCAAATTAGGTGGCAACTGATCAATTGCTTCGCCCAGCACATCAATCAACTCGCGGTTTAATAATTGTTTTTCAGGTGTCTGATAGTCGGACAAATGTTCCAGAACATCAACTTCTTCGCCATTCTCATCCACTATTTCAGTAATCATTTGCGGTTCGCGTCCATATACAGCAATCATAGACTTAGCCGTATTCATCCCAATACAGCATAACCAAGTATAAAACTGACTACTAGCCCGAAACTGAGGTAACGCTTTGTAGGCTTTAAGAAAGGTTTCCTGTACCACATCCAACGTAATCTGATCGTCATGAGTAAAACGACGCAAAAAATGCTTTAATCGACGCTGATATTTGCTCACCAGCAAACTGAAAATCTGCGCATCACCCTGCTGAGCCTTACGCACCAACACCTGTTCTTCCACCTGTGGGGTACGGTTTTCATGCATATAGTTATCCTCTAATTTTATTGTTATTGCATCAATCGACAGCTGAGTCTGCGTAGCTGAATTATTAATTTTCCAACTTATAGCCTAATAGGTAAATCTTGTATCAAAGGCATCCAGCCATCAGCAACACCTACATTAGCGGCAACAGCCACATTAATCACAGCAATACAATGATTATCGGCATCACACAATACTGGCCAGACAGCACGCATAAAAGGAGGAATTTTCCGTTCCTGTAATAATTTTTTAACCTTTTTTCTACCTCCTTTTAAAACAATTGTATCCTGAACATCGACCTGACGAACTATCCATTCGTCAGCAATTTCCACCAAACCAAAATTATGACATCTCCATTCTAAATAACCAACCTTCATCAGTTGCATGCTGCTTACCGGCAGCAAATCAAACCAAGGCCATTGAGCTGATGCATGCTTTTTATCTATCCACAGCCTGAAATCATAATAGATTACACAAGCGTATGGTAAAGACCATTGTGCACCATTTTTGCTTTCCATCAACTGTCTTGCAAATTCTGTCAGTGAAGCTGAAGTAGACATGCCCAGACCATTTTTCTGAGCAAAAAGACGCAACTGCTGCCGGCGCCGTGCTGCGCTGAGTGTTTGCCACAACGAAATATCAAAACCCTGTTGCTGTGCATGCAACAGTGCCCAATCAGCTTCAGCCACCTCATCCAGCAACGCCAGCTCATCCTGCAAACGACTAACAGCAGCTTCAACTTGATTATCCATATATGGCAAATGGGCACGCCAGTATGGCAAACCATCCAGACGTAGCCAGTTGCGCAGATAGATGCAGTTGCGGTTACTGTCGTCTTCTATATGCTCAAGCTGCATCGCTTCAGCATAATTCTTCAGCTGCTCGCGCGAAAAAGGCAACAGTGGCCGCCATAGAATAGTGTGCTCTGTTAATGCCCGCACGTCCGGCATCGCAGCCAGAGAACGCAGACCGCCGCCACGTAGTGCGCCTAGAAAAAAAGTTTCAATCTGGTCATCACGATGATGTGCCAGCACCACCACTTCCGCTCCACTTTCTGCATAGGCCTGATAACGCGCCTTACGAGCCGCAGCTTCCACACCCTCACCGCTGGCACTGACCGTTACCTTAACCAGCTTTAGTGGAACAGACCAAGTTGCGCAGACCTTCTGACAAAAAGCAGCCCACTCATCAGCATGGCTACTTAAGCCATGATGCACATGAATAGCAGACAATTGCAACGGCAGTACATTACGCAACTGAGTCAGCGCATGCAGCAATACCACAGAATCCAGACCACCACTAAGGCCAACAGTCAAAATACAACGGTCAGCCACAGAGGCTGACCATTGTTGTGCAATATTGTCACATAAACGGACACATAAATTATTTAGCGTTGAACTGACCATAATGCATCAGGCGGTCAAAGCGACGGGTAAGTAAACTCGACAACTGCTTGCCTTTGGCCTCTTCTAACTGGCTAGTCAGTACCGCTTTCACCCGTTGCATAATTTCCGGATAATTGCGATGCGCTCCACCCAAAGGCTCTTCAATCACCTTATCAATCAATTTCAGCTCTAGCAGGCGTTTGGCAGTAATGCCAAGTGCCTGTGCTGCTTCCGGTGCTTTTTCCGCAGTTTTCCACAGAATTGAAGCACAGCCCTCCGGTGAGATCACAGAATAGGTAGAAAATTGAAGCATATTTACATAATCGCCTACAGCTATAGCCAGCGCACCACCAGAGCCACCCTCGCCAATAATCGTACAAATTACCGGCACCTTTAGTCGTGCCAGCTCATATAGATTGCGTCCGATTGCTTCAGATTGGCCACGTTCTTCTGCACCAATACCCGGATAAGCACCAGGGGTATCGATAAATGTCAGCAAGGGGATCTGGAATTTTTCCGCCAGCTTCATTAACCGCAATGCCTTACGATAACCTTCCGGTTTAGGCATGCCGAAATTACGGCGAATTTTTTCCTTAGTATCACGGCCTTTCTGATGGCCGATTACCATAACACTTTCTCCATTGAAGCGCGCCAGACCGCCCACTATTGCAGCATCATCAGCAAAAGCACGGTCACCATGCAGCTCTTCAAAGTCAGTACACAGTGCCTCAATATAATCTAAAGTATAAGGACGCTGCGCATGGCGTGATACCTGCGAAATCTGTACCGGCGACAGCTTGGCAAAAAGATTCTTGGTTAAATCATCGCTTTTCTTTTTTAGGCGCGCGATTTCTTCGGAAATATCCACAGCCGATTCATCCTGCACAAAGCGAAGCTCATCAATTTTCTGTACCAATTCGGCTATAGGTTGTTCAAAATCCAAAAAAATCTGTTTCATTGTTAAGATATCCGCAAAAACACGTGGCAGCTATGATACGCGAAGAAATGAAGCAATGCAGCCCTAAAAATTAAAAAGCTGTAAACACAGCCACAAAAATCAAACATAAATATATGATTTTATAAATTATTATCAAAAATACAAAACCATATATCAAGCTTTACCATCGGCCACAAACATCGCATTTAGAAAAAATTTAACCATAAACAGCAATAGTTTAATCAAATAATACCAATCAGAATGCCAAAAAAATAAATCTCTTGCAATACACAAACCCACAACGGTATATCTACAACAAATATACATTAACAGCTTGCCAAGACTGGGTTTTACCTACTAAAATTAGCGATTTTCTGTTGTCTTGGCAGAATAAAATTACTTCGATTTTTCACTAAGGAATAAACTATGGTAGTTATCCGTTTGGCCCGCGGTGGTTCTAAACACCGTCCTTTCTATAACATCGTCGTAGCTGACTCTCACAACCGTCGTGATGGCCGCTTCATCGAGCGCGTTGGTTTTTACAACCCTGTTGCCAATGAAAAACAGGAACGTGTACGTCTAAGCACAGACCGTCTGAACCACTGGATTGGTCAAGGCGCGCAGCTGAGCGAAGCTGTAGCCAAACTGGTTAAAGAACAGAAGGCTGCGGCCTAATTAAGCAGTAAAGCAAATGAACAGTACACAGCCACAATGGGTGGCAATGGGCTATATTAAAGGTGTATTTGGCGTAAAGGGCTGGGTAAAAGTCCATTCCGATACCGAATATACCGACAGCCTGCTTGACTATCCGCAATGGCAGCTGAGCAAAGATGGCCAAACCAAAACTGTAAGCATTGCCGAAAGCAAAATCAGCGGTGATGAATTACAAGTACGGTTTGACGGTATCAACGATCGTGACAGCGCAGCCTTACTGCGCGGTTTCACCATTGAAATAGACCGTGCCAGCTTTGCAGAAACCGAAGAAGATGAGTATTACTGGACAGACCTAATAGGCCTAACCGTATTTAACCGTACACAGGAAAACCTTGGTACTGTCAGTTCATTAATGCAAACCGGTGCACATGACGTACTGGTAGTAGACGGCGATTTTGGCCGTAAACTGATTCCTTTTGTCGCACAATACATTGATGAAGTAAATCTGCCACAACAGCAGATTAGTGTAGATTGGGGCAGCGACTACTGATGCACATTCAGGCCATTACCCTGTTTCCGGAAATGTTTACTGCTATTACAGGCAGCGGCGTTACCGGACGTGCATTGCAGCAGGGAATCTGGCAGTTTGCTGCAATCAATCCGCGGCAGTTTGCTGACAATCCGCTGGGCTATATTGATGACCGCCCTTACGGTGGTGGCCCGGGCATGATTATGATGGCACCGCCTTTACAGGCCGCCATTGATATGGCTCGAAAGACCAGCCCTGAAGGACGGCTGATTTATATGAGTCCACAGGGTAAACCTCTGACTCACACACAAGCAGCCAGTCTGGCCGATGAATCGGCACTGATTGTACTGTGTGGCCGATACGAAGGCATTGATGAACGTATTCTCACCAGCAACAAAGTGACCGAAATCAGCATTGGCGACTTTGTGGTATCCGGCGGAGAATTACCAGCCATGATGTTAATGGACGCTGTTATCCGGCTGCTACCAGGTACATTAGGTGATGCACGCTCAGCAGCAGAAGATTCATTTGCCACTGGTTTACTTGATTGCCCGCACTACACGCGTCCGGTAGAATTTCGTCAACAGACCGTTCCCGACGTATTACGCAGTGGCAATCATGCATTAATCGCCAAATGGCGATTAACACAGGCGCTTAGGCGCACTTGGACACGTCGACCAGATTTACTGGCCGGCCGTGTATTAACCCCAGAGGAATCCAGACTCTTGCAAAATATCAGACAAGAGGAACGGGACATCCCATTATAATTAGGAAGCTTAATATGAACTTGATTCAACAATTAGAGCAGGAAGAAATCGCTCGTTTGAATAAAGAAATCCCGGCCTTCGCGCCAGGTGATACCGTGGTTGTTTCTGTACGCGTTACCGAAGGTAGCCGTACCCGTCTGCAAGCCTATGAAGGCATTGTGATTGCTCGTCGCAACCGTGGCCTGAACAGCAACTTCATCGTACGTAAAATCTCCAGCGGTGAAGGTGTGGAACGTACATTCCAGTTATACTCTCCAGCCGTTGAAAAAATCGAAGTTAAACGCCGTGGTGATGTACGCCGTGCCAAACTGTATTACCTGCGTGGCTTAACCGGTAAAGCTGCCCGCATTCGTGAAAAACTGCCGGCTCGCAAAGCCTAAGCAGTATACACAACACATTAGCTGCCTGAAGCAGACTAATACTAAGGCCGAATCTATTGATTCGGCCTTTTTCTTAGCTCATTCAGTACCTCTTCATATTTATCATACCGACCGTGGCAAATACATAAAAATCATATACATCTGCCATCAAAAAACATACTCAGATTTAGCCTATTATTGCCATCCGCCCTACGTCAAAATAACACTCAGTAAAAATTAAAAATATCAAACCTTATTGCAGACTCAGTCTATTATTCAGTCGGCTAATTTAAACAGCGGCAAAAGTTGAAAAATGTTAAAATTACACGATTTTTGTCTGTTTCATCTTAATCAGCTTTGTACTTTGCCCTAAGGAAGCGCACTAATGAGCCAGTCCCTGAGTTATCGCGATGCCGGTGTTGATATTGATGCTGGCGATTCGCTGGTCGAAAAAATTAAACCTTTTGCCAAACGCACCATGCGTCCTGAAGTATTGGGTGATTTGGGCGGCTTTGGCGCATTGGTGGAAATCAGCAAGAAATACCGTCAGCCAGTACTGGTTTCTGGAACTGATGGCGTCGGTACTAAGCTAAAACTGGCTTTTGAATGGGATCAGCACGACACTGTTGGCATCGATCTGGTTGCAATGAGCGTGAACGATATTTTGGTACAGGGTGCAGAACCTCTGTTTTTTCTGGATTATTTCGCCTGCGGCAAACTGGATGTAGAACGAGCAGCCGCAGTAATTAAAGGTATTGCTTCTGGTTGTGAACAATCTGGCTGTGCCTTGATTGGTGGAGAAACTGCCGAAATGCCGGGTATGTATCCCGATGGTGAGTATGATCTAGCAGGATTTGCTGTAGGAGTGGTGGAAAAAGAACAGGTTATCAATGGACGCAGTATTGCTGCTGGTGATATTGTGCTGGGGCTGGCCTCCAATGGCATCCATTCTAATGGTTACTCGCTGGTACGCAAAATCATTGAACGCGCTCGTCCAGAGCTGGACGCTCCGTTTGCAGACGGCCAAAACCTGAGGCAAGCGATCATTGCACCAACCCGCTTATACGTCAAACCTATTCTTGCAGCGTTGAAACAGTTTACCATCAAAGGTATGGCACACATCACCGGCGGTGGCATCAGTGAAAATGTACCGCGCATACTGCCAGATAATACCGTTGCCGCCATCGATACCCAGTCATGGCCACTGCCCAAACTATTTCAATGGTTGCAACAGGCCGGACAAGTGGACAGCCAGGAAATGTACCGTACATTCAACTGCGGCATCGGCATGGTATTGGTAGTGAATGCTGCTGATGCTGCTGAGGTGCAACAATTTCTACAGCAGCAAGGCGAAACGGTTTACAAGATAGGTGTGATACGTAGTCGTCAGAATGATGAACATCAGACACAGATAAGCTAAAAGTTTATATCAGACACATCCTTAAAAAATTAAATTATTTTTAATTGAGCTAAAGCTATTTACTGCATAAATGTAGTTGATGGCTTTTATTTTAAGTCTATTAAACAGATTCACTATTATGTTTAGAGTAATAGCATTAATCATATTATTGTTACTATCATCTCTGAGCAATGCCAATAATCTAGGATTTAAAACTTTAACTTTATCAGATATCGATAAAAGAAGAGAAATAAACATCTTTGTAATCTATTCTACTAATTCTGATTCAAAGCCAATTTTATTTGCTGATAGTTCGGTATTTTCAGGTTTTTATGCAATAGAAAATGCCAAACCTATAAACAATACATATCCTTTATTAGTGATATCCCATGGATATGGTGGTAATTGGCGCAACTTAAGCTGGATAGCTTCAAATCTTGCCAAACTAGGATATATTGTTGCTTTAATTGATCATCCAGACATGTCTAAATATAGTAAAACCCCGAAACAAGCTGCACAATTATGGCAAAGACCAATCGATTTACAACGTACTATTACTTTTTTGCAAGAAAATCCTGATTTTGCCGGAAAAGTAGACAACAATAATATCTCATTACTGGGGCACTCTTTAGGTGGTTGGACAGTGATGGTCGCTGGCGGTGCTAATTTTAACGTTGCACAGTTTCTTGAGGACTGTCGTATAACTAAGGCTCAGCACGAATGTGAACTAAGTGAAGCGTTAGGGATAAGATCAGATAAGCAATCAGCGTTCAACTATCTGTATGACCCAAGAGTGAAAAAGATTATTGCACTAGATACGGGATTTGCTCGGGGGCTGACTAAATCAAGTCTGAAGAATTTAACCATCCCTACATTAATTATCGGTGCTAAAATCAATATTGGTGACCTACCCGTTGAAATGGAATCAGGTTATCTGGCTGAAAATTTGCCTGTAACCAGATATATTCTGCTTAAAGATGCCATGCATTTCAGTTTCATACAAGAATGTAAAAAAGATGCCTTCAGTATTTTGCCTGAAAAGAATAAAATTATTTGCAAAGATGGATATGGCGTTAGCAGAAAAAATATTCACACCATTATTCTAAAATATATAAAAGAATTTTTAGATGTTAACTAAAATGGTTTCTTATTTAATAACATATTTTCATTAATCTGATTCATAAATTTGCTAATTGGTTTAATCTTTTTTGTACATTTCTCTATACTCTAAATAAGTAAAGCCAGATATATCCAATATTGAGCATGAAATACTTTCTATATTATCTGACATTGATTTTATCGTTTTATCCGATACCCAAACCACATCATACTAAGCAAAATTAATATTAAAGAGTTTAGATAAATGTTTTATATTATTCTTCAAGTTTGAATATCTCAAATTTCTCAAACTGAACCCACTCAATTCTATTTGGCAAATTAACAATTGTCCGTGCAAATTTGCTAAATCTTTTTAATGGAATGTTTAAACAATCATTTATTTATTTTAGATAATTATCATTGATGACAAACACTGCTTTATTTATTCTCTTCTACTTTAAGCATGTTTACTTGCACTTCTCTGCTTGAAAGCGGTCAACATATAAAATCTGTGTCGTATATACTACTAAAAATTAAATATTTATATCGTTTACTATAAGAATATTGTGTATAGATATTATTTATACATATAATAAATTTACATTTTTACCAATAATGTAAGGAGAAATAATGAAAAAATGGCTAGCTATACTTTCGATTTCTGCATTTATGATAGGTACGTTCAGTAGTGCAGAAGCGGCAAGAGGTCGCCAACCCTGCTCTGGGAAAAAGGGCGGTATCTCGCATTGTTCAAAAGGCAAATTTGTTTGCAAAGATGGCAGTTTAAGTGCTTCTAAAAAGATTTGCAGATAAAAGTATAAAAGGCATAAATTTGATTATGCCTTTTTTATGCGTACTATCAAAACTGATTAATTTATATTTTAATTTATTTTAAAAGAAAGCATTATCCGCCTGAGCTGAATTTATAATTATAAAAAAATTTTATTTCCTATTAGCATTGCATAAATTAGGACGTAATAGTATACATTACACCTTTAATAGCAATTAGAAATAATTATTCAGCTAAAACGGCTGGAAACAACCGTTCAATCCATTGGCGCAGTACAATCAGTTTACCGTGAAAAAAGTGGCCGGAACCGGGTATGACCACTACCGGTAAATTCTGTGCTTCAGCCCAGTTCATACTATTCTGCAACGGCACCACTTCGTCTTTCTCACCATGAATCAGCAAGGTTGTGGCCGAATTATAGGCATCTGGTACATCAACTGTATACATCCCGATTGCAGGACCCATCAGCAGTAAGGCATCTGGACGGGCAGTCAGGGCACTGAATAAGGCCACATAGCCGCCAAAAGAAAAACCTGATAATACCAGTTTAGTCGCCTCGGGATGCTGTGTACGTGCAAAATCCACTACAGCTAAACAGTCTGCTACTTCGCCACGACCATAATCGTGCTCGCCATCGCTATTGCCTACGCCGCGCAGATTGGGTAGATAACAATGAAAACCCAGTGTGGTTAGTGCTTTGGCAGCAGTTTGCACAACTTTGTTGGTATTTAATCCGCCCTGCAACGGATTGGGATGATTAATTACCGCTACACCCCGTGCTGTACCTTGTGCCGGCAAATAAATGGTTTCCAGTCTGCCAACCGGCCCATTAATCCAGATATTGGGTTGTTGCTTCAGCATCTGCTTTACTCACTACTTTCGGGTTTATCTAATAATAAACGGGTAACAACACGGTCGTTGGCCAGTTCTTCATCCAGAATTTCCTGCAAATCAGTTTCATCCACATAGGTATACCACCGCCCTTGTGGATACAATACCATGACTGGCCCTTCATCACAGCGGCCAAGACATCCAGCACTACTGATGCGCAGTTTGCCCACCCCCATCAGTCCCATGGCTTTGGCGTGGCCTTTCAGATAATCTACAGCATCGGCACCAACGTTATCATCGCCACAGCTTTGGCGACAAGGATTGTCGCGCCGGTTGGTGCAGACAAACAAATGTTTGGCATAAAAACTCACATCTTTTCCTTTAATCTGCCTGTTCACGCTGGCTATTTGTATAAGTGTGCCAGTGTGGGTTATTCATCATTAAATGTTAGTGGACGGCTGGGGTTTTCCTGTTGTGCTTTAATCGCTGTCAGCATGGCGGGTAACGCAAGATTAAAACGGTCTGCCCGCTGTTGAGCACGTTTTTTTAATTTGCTCCACTCACGCATGGAAGGTGGCTGCTGAAAAGCAAGAACAGCTATATTGCCGTGGGTTTCTGCCGGTACCATTAGCACTCGGTTTTCGAACACTTCACGTAAGCGACGCACGAAAGTATGAAAACGCTTGTCCCCCTGCCACCAGTTGGTGACAAATATACCGTTTTCACTAAGTGCCTGCCGACAATCTGCGAAAAATGGTTCGGCAACCAAACTATCGATAATCTGCTCACCATCGAAGCCATCTACTAGGATAATATCAGTATTGCCGCGCAATACTTTGACGTATTCCGCACCATCATCCTCAATAATCTCAAAATGATCGCCTTCATACGGCAGCTCAAACATACTGCGAGCAATGCTGATTACTTGTGGATTAATGTCTACTGCTGTCTGTCGAGTTTCAGGCAGATAGGCATCTATCCAACGTGCAAACGAACCCCCGCCAAGACCAATCTGAGTAATATGCTGTGGCAATTCATCTACAAACAATAGCCACGCCATCATGGCACGGCTATAAGACAATACGAGCTCAGCAGGATAATCCACATTCATTGAACTTTGTATGGTGGGTGTACCTAAATGCAGAGAGCGTATATTACCTGATTCGGATATACCCACTTCCGGTAATTCATGGCGTGCGGGACGTAAACGGCGATAAGGATGTTGTGGCATAGCGTTTTCCATCATCAGATAACAAATAGGAGGCTTGTTGATACAAGATCAGTAATGGTTTGCTGAAACATAAGCAGATTAAAAAGAATAGAACATTATGCTACCCGCTTCATTCTGTGGACGCTGAACTAGCATTAAGCTGACAGCAAAGCTGAATAAATCCATAATCACAGCCTCATTAATCAGACTGGATGCGCAGTGTTATGGTGAGTCCGTTCTAGCAGGTATTATATAGGGATGGCGGATTTTTTGTTTTATAATATGGTATTTATTTCATGTCGTTGCTTGAGCATTGAATAAGATTTGTTAAAACCCTAATTTATCAATCCTATGCTAGCATATTTAGCATATCACCTTGAGTTAAAGGTTAAAGTTGCTACTGTAGTGACTCAAGCAAAAAACGCGTGCATTAGCTTATCAGGGTTTTATCACTCTATTATTTTAAACAGAAATGCTAATGAATTTTCTGTTGATTTCACCTGCATTTGCTAAATATCAGAGATAATAAACTTCTTCAAACGCTTTCAGCTATTCTCAATTCAAATTAAAACCATAGAAAAAACCTGCTACATCTAATTTGCAACAGGTTTTTTAATGGTCTTATCGGATTTAGTACTGGCAAAAGCCCTGTTCATGTATCACAGCCAGAATATCATCACGTTTAAAGCGTTTACGTGATATTTTATCGGCTATCTGCTTAGTAAATGAATCAATGCGCTGGTTACTATCGCGTTGGCCATAATAGGTTTCGACAATGGCATCATATTCTGCAAAATTCTGAAGATTGAATTCATCCTGATATTGATTTTCAAAAGAACGCAGTGGCAGTGGCATCCGCGGTTTGACCTGTGTCCGTTTCTCAGGCACACCAACTTGCAACCCAACGAGAGGAAAAGTCAGCTTCGGCAGCTTCAACATCTGAATAATGGGACGGATATCGTTTTGAATGCTACCCAAATAGACACTGCCCAGCCCCATACTTTCAGCAGCAATAACCACGTTCTGAGCCGCAATCAGCGTATCTTCCATGCCCTGAATAAATAGATCAGTACTACTTAAGCCATCGTCAGCTAGGCCAAGCTGAGCTCGAATACGATGATTACGATACATATCCACTACGAAAACCAGTAAGTCCCCGTTTGCGCCCACATAATCCAGATGGCAAATATTACGAATCTGTTCACGCAAATGGCTATCGGTAACCCGGATAATGGAGCATTGCTGTAAAAATTCCGATGTAGGCGCAAAGCGTGCTGCCTCCATCAGACGGGTATATTGTTCATCAGTCAGCGTTTGATCTTTGAAACTGCGTACAGTATGCCGTTGTAACAATAATTCTTCTGTGGCAGAAATATTCATTAGTTCCCCTTAGCATGATTGGTAGTTAAGTACAGAATGAAGGACAATCTGTCTGGACTCTGAAAAGAGAAAACCGATACTAAAGTATTACTGGCACACTGTTAATATCAATCCTGTTAAAATATTATTTCCTATTAAGAAACTCAGAACAGTTTTTTACACTCAAAAAGAAAATTTAGTTAACAAAGAGAAGCACTTTCTGCTTTCTACCAACTTTGTAGTCATATAAGCTGCAATGAAAGATAGGTTTCAGCCAATGTGGCAAAAACTAACTTAGACATCCAAACTGGATATTATTGCAAAAGAGCAGCGTTTGGCTGCCCTTTAATTTGTTTATTGTCCGGCAAGTAAATGCAGTGCTTCCTGATATTTAGCCAATGTTTTAGCGATAATTTCTGGCGGTATGTGCGGAGCAGGAGGCTGCTTGTTCCACCCAGATGCGACCAGCCAATCACGAATAAACTGTTTATCAAAAGAAGGCGGATTGGTGCCTACCTGATAATTTTCCACTGACCAGAAACGGCTGGAATCTGGTGTGAGCACTTCATCCATCAAAGTTAAAGTACCATTTTCATCTACACCAAACTCAAATTTAGTATCTGCAATGATAATGCCTTTACTTCTGGCATAAGCTGCAGCTTCAGCATACAGCTCAATCGCTTTAGTGCTGACCTGCTTAGTGAGCTCTTCGCCCAGTAGTGAAATACATTCTGCCAGAGTGATGTTCTCATCATGGTCTCCAACAGCCGCCTTGCTGGACGGAGTAAAAATCACTTGCGGCAACGCTTCAGCCTCAAGCAGACCAGCAGGTAGTTTAATACCACATACGCCGCCTGTTCGCTGGTAATCACGCCAACCGCTACCAGAGAGATAGCCTCTGACAATCGCTTCAATTTTCAATGGTGTTAGTTTTTTTACCACCACTGCCCTTTTGGCCAATTTTTCTGCTTCTTGGTGTGGCAATACATCATAAACCGTCTCGCCGGTAAAGTGATTGGGCATGATATGCTTCAGTTTATTAAACCAGAAATTTGAAATCTGAGTAAGAATTTCACCTTTTCCTGTTATAGGTTCAGGTAAAATTACATCAAAAGCAGATAAGCGATCTGTCGCCACCATCAGCATACGCTGCGCGTCAATCTCATATAAATCGCGTACTTTACCCGAATATATTTTTTTCAGTCCCAGCTCAGTCATCTTTCATTCCCATGCAGCAGTTTATTGCTAATATATTAATATCTGTGCAAATGCATATCCTTGTGCTAAGGTAGACATTGTGAAACAGATGTTAGCAGCCAAATTTATTTTAACCGATATTGCCCCCAAGCAGGCACTCTGTATGCAGTAATCGGTCTTTAAAAATTGGCTGCAAATTTTAAACTACCTGATATTTTTTCATGCCCACTGGAAGGAGAATGACCATGGCTGATTTTGATGCACAGAAAAAAGATCTAATGAGAGAAGTACGTTCAGTACTGGATGAAGTAGAAGATTTATACGAAAAAGCTGGCGACAACGGTTCAGATCAGGCCAAAGCACTGAAAGACCAGTTGCGCAAAAAACTGGGTAATACCAAATCCAGACTAAGTGAGCTGGAAAGCACCATTGCCGACAAAGCCCGTGCCACAGCTGAACGCACAGATGAGCTGGTACGTGAACAGCCGTATTATGCAATGGGTATCGCTGCTGCTGCAGGCTTTATTGCCGGCATTTTGCTCGGACGCTGTCGCGGCTAATCATTACCAGCATAGTCTCCATTCAGGCAATCCGGTAATTTCACCGCTTGCCTGAATATTATTCACTTTTTAACGGATACCATTGCATGAGTATTGGCAATATTGGCCGCGATTTGCGTCAGCTAAAAATCTGGCTTGCTTATGGCAGTGAACTGCTGTGGATTCGTCTGCGCATGCTGCGTCTGGATGCCATTGCCCAACTACAAAGCATCATTGTACTGCTGATACTGGCAGTATTGGTTGGGGCAATGTTTTTTCTCGGCTTTATCAGCCTGTTATTTGGTCTGAATGCAGTATTGGAGCCGGAAACTAAGGTTTGGGTGTTTTTTGGTCTGGCCATATTGTTTTTATTGTTAATCTTATTGCTGACTATCGTTATAGTAAAACTTATACGCAAACAAAGTCAGTTTATGACGCAGACCCTGTCAGCTATTACAGAAGATATCAGCTACCTGAAAGGTGGCAGCCATAGCAGAATTGACGGAGAGCAATAAATGAGTAAATCCGACAAACTGAATCTTGCCCAGCAGCGTGAACTGCTGAATCTTCAGGCACAGAGTGCACGGTTGAAATTAATGGCAGAACAATTGAAAAACGGCCACTCCACTAGCAAATCAAACTTGTGGCAGCGCTCACTGAATATAGTAGACAAAATTCCGGCTGGCAGTCTGGCATTGAAATTGGCCAATAAACCCAGACGCTGGCGAAACAAAATTCTGGTCGGTGCCTTATTAACAACTGCTACCCTTATCGCTAGTAAAATCAGTCAGTCTCTTCGTCAGCAATAAATACACAGATTCTTTACGACTGAATTTTGATGGTATGCTCGCTGCCACCATCCAAAACAAATCCTCTTACGGTGCGTAAGAGGATTTGTTATTGCAAAAGAAAAAATTAAATTCCGCGTAAAAGTTCATTCACACTGGTTTTAGCACGAGTTTTTGCATCTACTTTCTTTACAATCACAGCACAATACAGGCTATGGCTGCCATCTTTTGCCGGCAGACTGCCGGACACCACCACCGAACCAGCAGGTACACGGCCATAGGTAATTTCACCGCTTTCACGGTCGTAGATTTTAGTAGATTGTCCAATGAATACACCCATGGAAATGACACTGCCTTCTTCGACAATCACGCCTTCAACAATCTCACTACGCGCACCGATAAAGCAATTATCTTCAATAATAGTAGGTGCCGCTTGCAATGGCTCAAGCACCCCACCGATACCAACACCACCACTCAAATGAACATGCTTACCAATCTGAGCACAAGAGCCTACCGTAGCCCAGGTGTCTACCATCGTACCTTCATCAACAAACGCACCGATGTTCACAAATGAAGGCATCAGTACCACATTTTTACCGATATGGCTGCCGGCACGCACTACCGCACCCGGTACCGCACGAAAACCTGCCTGCTGAAAGTCAGCCTCACCCCACTGAGCAAATTTGGTTGGCACTTTATCAAAATAGCGACCCACCCCATCATCGGTAACCACATTGTCACTGATACGGAAAGACAGCAACACAGCCTTTTTAGCCCATTCATTTACCTGCCACTGATTCCCCTGCTTCTCAGCCACACGCAGGTGGCCACTATCCAATTGCTGCAAGGTTTCATTTACTGCTTCTTTCACTTCGGCTGATACCGATGCCGGCGTGATTTCAGCACGATTATCAAACGCAGTTTCTATCACTTGTTGTAAAGACATAAAACAATTCCTATCATCAATGATTCAGTTCAGGTAATGGGCAACGGAACAACACCATTGCCGGCCAGCAAACGCGGTTCAGGCGGCTGTGGCAAAGATTGGGGATTATATTGACGCAGACAAGCCAAAAAATCGGCAAACGGAATTTCGCGTCCGCCAAAGCTGGCCAGATAGCTGGTATACACCTGACAATCAATCAAGGGTACACCTTGCTGCTGTAGATAGTGCACTGCATGCACAAAGGCAATTTTGGAAGCATCCGACGCATGGGCAAACATGGATTCGCCATAAAAAACACGCCCAATCAAAACACCATACAATCCACCGGCTAGATAAGGCTGCCCGTCGGCATGCTGATACCAGCATTCAAATGAACATGCATGCTGCATCTCATACAACGCACGATAAGCATATTGCATTTCGGGTACTAGCCATGTACCGTTCTGTCCGGGACGCGGTGTCTGAGCACAGTTGCTCAGCACCTGCCGGAAAGCATAATTCATGGTTACAGCATAAGACTTATTGCGCAGATTTTTAGCCAGTGAGCGGCTAATTTTCAGCTCATCCGGAAACAGTACCATTCGCTGCGCGAAGGACCACCACATGATAGGCTCATCCGAGCCATACCACGGAAAAATACCTTGCCGGTATGCAGCCAGTATTCTTGCCGGCTGTAAACCGCCGCCAATCGCTACCAGACCATCACGCTCGCGCTGAGCGGTTTCTAAATCGGGAAAATCCAGATTGGTGCTACTCAGTTGCGGAATAATCGGCCGATAAGCAGTCTGACTCATACTAGACAGTCCTGCCAGAATTATTTACAGATATTTAGTGTCAAATTGCTGACACTCACTGCATACCCCATACATATATAAGGCATGGTCAACAATACGATAGCCATTATCGTCGGCAATTTTCTTTTGTAGCTTTTCAATTTCTTCACTACAAAATTCAGTAACTTTGCCACATTTAATACACACCAGATGATCATGGTGGCCGCCACGGTTTAGTTCATAAACTGCCTTGCCGGTTTCAAAATGATGGCGCAGCAGGATATTGGCCTGTTCAAACTGTGTCAGAACACGATAGATAGTAGCCACACCAATTTCCACACCCTCATCCAGCAGACGACGATAGACATCTTCCGCACTTAGGTGTTGTTCGGGCTGCGATTCAAATAGCTCCAGAATCTTCAGTCTGGGGCCTGTCACCTTTAAACCGTTATCTTTCAGTTGAGCTACATTGTTATTCATGATGCTTATTTCACCACTAGCTGATAATACTCGCTATAATACGCACTTTTAAGGCAATTGCCCACTCGGTGTCATACAATGTTGCCACCGCCATTGCTAACTGTTTCGTCCCAGCTCCGAGGTATCAGCATGAAAAAAATCTACTGCCTGCTGGCCGTGGCCATACTGGGCCTAAGTGCCTGCACCACAGCCAAACTGGCACAAATTCCTTCCTACAAACTGAAAATTGTACAAGGAAATGAGCTTGACCAAAACGTAGTGAATTCATTACAACCCGGCATGAGCCGCGAACAGGTACAGATGCTGCTGGGCACACCGTTGCTGCGTGACCCCTTTCATGCCAATCGCTGGGATTACGTGTTTGTAGTTACCCGTGCCAGCCATGTGGAAGAAGAAAAGAAACTCACCCTTTATTTTGATGCCAATGGCAACTTGATTCATGCTGAAGGAGACGCGCTGACCGCACAACCACAGCCAGTGCCCACAACACTCTTCACCCCATCGGAGTAAATGTATGTCTACATCCCGCCTGAGAATTGCCGTAGCCGGCGCCAACGGCCGTATGGGTCGAGCCCTTATTCAGAGTATCAGCCAGCGTCACGATTGCGTATTAAGTGGAGCACTGGAACACAATGGCTCACCAGCCATCGGGCTGGATGCCGGATTTGCCATTGGGCTGGAACTGGGTGTCAGCATTTGTCACGACCCTGAAAAGGTGCTGGACAATACCGATGTACTGATAGATTTCAGCAAACCCGAATCCACGCTTAGTAATCTCGCCATCTGCGAAAGGCTTGGCGTAAAGGATGTTATCGGCACTACCGGATTCGACGAAGCCGGCAAACAGCGCATCAGTGACGCAGCGCAAACAATTGGCATTGTCTTTGCACCCAATTTCAGCGTTGGCGTCAACCTTACCTTTGCTTTATTAAATACAGCCGCTCGAGTTTTAAACGAGGGCTATGATATCGAAATTATTGAAGCGCATCATCGTCATAAAGTAGATGCACCGTCCGGGACAGCACTGCGTATGGGCGAGGTCATAGCCGATGCACTGGGTCGAGACCTAAAAACTTGTGCTATCTATGGCCGCGAAGGCCATACTGGTCCACGTGACCCGCAGACCATTGGTTTTTCCACCATCCGTGCCGGCGACATTGTTGGCGACCACACTGCCTTATTTGCTACAGATGGTGAACGCGTAGAAATTAGCCACAAAGCTTCCAGCCGTGCTACTTTTGCCAACGGAGCTGTCCGAGCTGCCGTCTGGCTGCGCCAGCATGAGCAAGGACTTTTTGATATGCAAGATGTGCTTAATTTAAAATAATCTTTAAATCATAAAGGTTAGTAAGCTTTTGTTACTAACCTTTTTATCTTGAATTTAAATGTAAATCAGTTGTATATTTATACACTACTTACTTAATTAGTTTTAGATGATACATAGAATGTGGCTTATTGGAGACCAAGCCAAATGTAAGATCTGCAATATCCTTAAAATCTATATTCAAATCATTTGCTATATCATCGATAGAAATTTTATCTTCTTCCAAATAATTAAATAATTGTTGCCATACATTGGATTCATCTCTACGCATAGGCTGAGGCTCTGTTTTTCTAAATCCAGATATAGCTATTTTTGGACATAATACTCTTGTATATATCCAATCAGAAATTATTTCTAATTTATATAATCTATAAGCAATCGCCGCAACTGAAACTCCAAAGACTTTTTTTAATTCAATTAGTTGCTCTATATTAGTAATTGATTGTTTTCGGATAGGTAATAATGCATCTTTGGGCATAAGAAATGCTGAAGCAAAATCATTTGCTTCTTTTTCAATAGGTCTTTTGTCACTCAATCCTTCCTCTGAAAGAAAATCAGAAACTGTTTCATCGGTTAAATTTGAATTATGTTTCATATTGTACACATCTCGAACTAAATGCCCTAGTTCATGTGCGCAATCAAACCTACTACGTTCAGCAGATTTCATCGTATTTAAAAAAACAAAAGGAGTATGTTCGTTCCAAGTACAGAAAGCATCTACTTCTAATGCATCAATAGCTAATGAAAAAACTCTGACCCCTTTTGATTCAAGCAATTCGACCATATTAGCTATAGGATGGATACCTAATCCCCATTTTGATCTTAATATTTGAGCTGCATCTTCAGGATTAAATTGAGATAAATCTGGTAAATCAGCTTTATTAAGCTCAAATCGCTTTTCAACCCAATCATTGAGCATGAAGGCAATAACGCCAAACGATTTTGCTTGATTTTTCAATCTATTAGATATTCTAGATTGAGCACGAAAGCTTACTTGGAAATCATTTAATAAAGGTAATTCACCCATGTCTTCAAAAAAAGCTGGAGAGAATTTGAGAATTCTACCTAACTTTTGTAGTACATCCGGGCTAATTGGCTTTTTTATATAATTATTAATTGTTCTTGGAGTAACCTCTAAAGCTTTTGCTAGCTCGGTACGAGTGAACCCGCGCCGGTCTAAAGCGAATTTAAGCCGACGGCGATTAATCATAATTGCACCTATTTAAAATATTATAATTATAAAGATTTTCGCTTTATTAGACCATTGTCTATTTGAGCAGGTTTTGGCAACTGAGCAATGGTGTTACTACTAAACGTATTATAATTAAATGTAGGTAAAATAATTCGTTTTTCCCATTCTTCTACATGGCCTTTTGAAAATTTTCGGGGTATCGAAAGCTCTATATTTAATTTATCCGAATCGAAATGAAGTAATAGAATATAAATCTTGGTATGTTGATCAAAATAAAACTGGGGGTCAGAATATGCTTTACTTAATTCAGAACCTTTTTTTGCAGAATTTGTAGGATAGCCCTTTTTTTTACCTACATCTTCGTTTCCTAAAGTTACATATATTGCATTAGTTTTATTTGGAGTGATGGTAAATGATATATCACCACGACCTTCATACGATGTCCAGCCATATGGAACTAATTTATTTCTTAAAAAAGTAACGACAGAAGAAGAAATAATATTTTTAAAAGCAGATTTTGGTGCAGTAGGAGCTCTAAGATTTTGCGTATCTATTAATGCTTCTTGTAAAACATTTTTAAATAAATCAGGTGTTAACACTGTATTAATAGCTTTTAATTCTTCGCGAACCAGTTGTTCATCATTGATAAAAGTACAATTGGATAACGGATTAAAATTTTCAAGTCTAAAGGGATTATCAGTAGCCATACTATTTCTCATTTATTGACATCAATTTGATGCATGATAATAGGAAAATTTAACTAAGTCAATATTAATTAAACAAAAAATATAAAAAATTGGTGTTCTTTTAAGCTATTTACCAAACAAAAACCATTGTCGGCGACAATGGTAGAATGAAATTTTATATATTCAGGCAGCCATAGCCATACATTTGTCGGCACAATTTGTGCAGGCTTCAGCGCAGCGCTGGCAATGATCCATTTTAAAACGGCCACATTCTTGCGCACAGGCGCGGCAAACCTCAGCACATAACTGACACACCTGCACTACGAATGGACTGTTCATGCACATAAAATTTACCGCCAGAGAACACATAGCCGCACACTGCATATCTAAATGAATACATTTCGCCATCATTTTGACATCATCTTCTTGCAAGCAAGCGGTGGAACAATACTGACACAGAGCAATACAACGGTTACATGCTTCTACGCATTCTTTAAACTGACGGGCATCCATAATTATTATCCTTTTTTAACAATATATTGATTTAACAGGGAAAATCAAAATCAGTCTATAAAATCATCGCGCATATTGCAATGCGGTTCGATGTAAATATAATCATGAATTAGCTAGAATAAATTAAGTTTTAACAGCAATTAATCAATCTCTGCCAAATTTTTTCCCCCGCTTCCGGTTAGCTTAAATAAATAAAAAATAAAATTATTATCTATCTATTAGTCAAGCAAACAATGATGATGAGCAATTTTTACTAGTTACCATTTCCCTAGCTTTTCATGGCAGACCCAAACGCCATGAGCATCGAATCCAGAGCGTACTTACCAAAAAAATTATTATCATACTGAAAATTTAACGCATTAGAATTTATATTTTTTACACTGCTCATCTGGTTTCGCAATTACGTTGCATTTTTAGGTTTGGTGCAGATCATGTATCTAGTTTAAATGAATATGTAATTTAAATACGTTTTCTTATAACAAAACCATTTGCAATTAATATTTACTATTGCTTAAAAAATCTGATGGAAACAAGCATTCACATAATTGAGAATGGCTGCCAATCTTCAACTATGCAACCTGAAAATGATATCTATCATTATCTTTAAAAAATATCTATATTAATCAGCATTATATTGAAAAACAGATGCATAACCCTATATTTATATCCTGTAATTTATAGGAGTTTATTATGGCAAGTGGCTGGGCTTCAGATGATGCAGTCAATCAGCAAATTGAAAGTACCATCGCAGACGCTATCAATCATGTTCGGCAGCAAATAGATCAGGCGGCAGAAAGTGCAGAATTTTGTGAAGAATGCGGTGAAGCTATTCCGCTAGCTCGCCGTCAGGTTCTAAAAGGTGTGCGTTTTTGTGTGGAATGTCAGGCAGAACGAGATAAGGAAATGCAAAAAACGTTCAGTTTGTATAACCGACGTGGCAGCAAAGACAGTCAGTTGCGCTGAGTGGCAATGAAGTAGCGTACTGCAAAATAGAACGTCTTTCGATTTAGATAATTATTCTGAAATTTAGCAGCATTTGTTTTAGTAAGCTGAAGCGGTAATAAAAATTCGGAGTAGCAGTTAATTTTGTCTCATTTTGCAAATACATTTGAGCGTATTTTCAGTTGTTCAGTAGGTATTAAAATGGAATTGTGCTTAGTATTTTGCCTCACACAATCAGCAATGTGAACGTGCTCAAGGCACTTGTGCTGACTGTGTGGCTAATTGTCTATGCTTCGAATTATTTGTTTACACGAACAGGCCGAATCAGGATTTATTTTTCAATTTACCTGTCTGAAAAAATCCATAAACAAAGATGACCGATATTATTTGCCGTCTCTACTACGCTATATTTTTTATCAGTAGCTTTCTGTTTCTCTGGCAGTACAGTATACAGTAACGACAGCTAGCTAATTTCTTGGTGAAAAGAAATACAAAACAAACTTAGCACATTTGCAACGGTTTTTATCGTATCACCATATTTACTATTGGTACCTGATTGCAGGCAGATATCAGATTTAGATTACGGTATGGTTTAGATTTTGCGGCCAAACCATTCTACTTTACCGATAATTTCAAAATCCTGTTCACTATCTGTTAAATCAATATTGAATGGCTCATAGGCACTGTTTGCTGACGTAACTAATAACTGGTTGTTTGGCTTGAGCTGGGTGCGTTTCACCAAAATATTTTTGCCTATGCGCAAAACATACAAGCCATCACCACCGGCTTTTTTACTATGATTAATTAATACATGATCGCCATCATTAAGCACACCAGCCATGCTGTCATCTTTAACAACCATCGTGCTGAGTTTCTGTGGATCGATATTCAGGGTGTTTTCCAACCAGTTACGGTTAAAAGCAATAGTACATGCTATTTTGCTCTCTTTGCTTTCAACATCATCTGCATTCTGAATGGAGCAAACCGGTATAAAAGCAAAATCACGAGCATGTACTTCATTAACTGGTAGAATATACTCACAGCCAGCTTCACTGATGGTGGCATTCATAGCCAGCGGATTGGACAGTTTTGCGCAAAAATCAGCTTGTTCGCTATAACCATCCAGTTCGATTTTGCTGCCTTTGCCGGTTGCCAGCCATTCAAGCTTAACTTGCGCAACGCGCGCTATTTTAATCAGATTGGTTGTACTAGGCTCGGCACCTTCTTTCACCCATTTTGAGGCAGTTGGATAGGCCACCTCTACTCGTCTGGATAACTCTGAAACGCTCCCAAGAATATCCACTACTTCTTGCATTCTTGAGGCAAAGCCGACGTTAAAATTTTCCATATTGGAATTACCTTCAAATAAAAATCGTGCAAAGTTAAATTTAAAATATATTGCTAAACAATCGTTTACAATTCAAAGCTTAATCAAATACAACAATTATCTATACCAATTTAAATTAAACCTTGCTAAAAATAACTTTTGCTATATAATTTAGCATGCCAATATATTAGGAGTTGCATCTCAACACATTAAATATATTTCAAGCTAACATTAAAAATAAGCTAAAGTTGCTATTTAAGCTTACAGATATAGCATTTAATACTATAAATAGCACGAGTGCAGCACAATATTAGTGTCTTTATCGGGTATGGGCTGATGATACCATGTTGTCATGTGTAAGGAAATGCTCTGACATAAGTAAATTTGCGCCTAACCACAGGTTAAAATGGTAAGGTATTTATTGCCTCAGTTGTATTTTCACTATCGCAGGGCAATATTCCTGAATTCAATTGCCTCTTGACAAGTCTCTGCATGTGAATCTATGTTAAATTTAATACTAATTTTCTAATCCAGTAATATAACTGCTTTTAATACTATTTTGGTAATAAACATTGATTTTTTCCATTTTAATTAAAATTTATAAATCTAAAACTGCTCTTTTGTATATTTTTCTGCCAATCATTTCTGACAAAGTTTACGGCCATTTAAATATAACTTCAATTCTATAATAAAAAACTTGAAACTATTTCTTAATTTTAATTTGTAAATAAAACGCTTTTTATCATTAATAATATTATCAATTTTTTATGCTAAATTAATTTATATAGCATATTTCAATTTTCATCATTAATTTTAATATTATAAATTTAAACTTCATTATTTCATGTAAAAATATAAAATATTAAATTTTATTTAAATCATCAAAAGAATTATGATAGACATATTTTTGCGCTTGAATTCTGAATTGAATCTGCTATCAGGCGATTAAACTCATAATTGCACTTAAAATACGGACTTAATCCACCTTAGTGTGAAATGATAAAGGTAATTAATTTAAAGTTAAAAACGACTAAAGCTTTAGAAAATGAAAATTGTTAACTTTTCTTACTGGCGAATTCTGTACCTATTTTTCAGATTACGAGCTCTATACAGAGTTGTTTTTGCGTTAGCCAACTAGTGAACGCATGGTTTTCTCTGTGACAAAATGAAACAGATTAAGTCGTTTTTTTGAGACTACAACACTGGCGCTGGCATTTTTAGCCTTAAAAATCCCGAGAATAAATAGAAACACGTTTTAAGAGTGGCGCTGCCAGAGTCCAGACTGCCCGCCTTCTTTGTGTTGTAGGCAAATATGACTAATTTCCATACTGCGGTCGACAGCCTTAAGCATGTCGTAAATGGTTAACAAACCAACGCTGGCAGCGGTTAAAGCTTCCATTTCCACGCCCGTTTGACCAGTATTTTCGGTTTGCACACAGATGGTGATGCTGCGCTCGATGTTGTTAAGGGAGAAATCCACGTTAACTTTAGTCAACGCTATGGGATGGCATAGCGGAATCAGGCTACTGGTCTGCTTGGCACCCTGTATAGCGGCAATTCGGGCAATACCCAATACATCGCCTTTTTTGCTGTCGCCAGCCAATATTTTATTATATGCAGTTTCATTCACCGTGATTTTACCGCTGGCAATGGCCATGCGTTTGCTATGAGGTTTGCCACCAACATCGACCATATGCGCTTCACCACGATTATTGAAATGAGTTAATTCGTCTGAAATCATCTTGCTTCACTGACATGCTAAAAGGTCTATATTACAATATTTGCCTTTTGGATGCTGTGGATCTAACTATGGATGCGTTGCCTTTATTGAAAATTGGATTGGTCTCGATAAGTGACCGTGCTTCCCGAGGTGTGTATGTGGATCAAGGTTTGCCAGAGCTAAAAAAATGGTTGCAACGAGCTGTACTGAATCCATTGGAGCTAGTAGAGCATCTGATACCAGATGAGCAGCCTTTGATTGAAGCAAAATTAATTCAGCTAGCCGATAAGGAAATCTGCCCACTAATACTCACTACCGGCGGTACCGGTCCGTATTTACGCGATGTTACGCCGGAAGCTACGCTGGCCATAGCTGATCGTGTGATCCCGGGTTTTGGAGAACTGATGCGGCAAATTAGCCTACACTTCACACCCACTGCTATTTTATCGCGTCAGGTAGGGGTATTACGTGGTAGCAGTCTTATACTGAATCTTCCGGGTAAACCTTCTGCCATTGCGGAAACACTGGGCGGTGTTAAGGATGAAAGTGGTAAAACGCTGATTCCGGGTATTTTTGCTTCAGTTCCAATTGCAGTGGACGCTGTGGGCGGCCCATTGATTCACACCGATGCCGATTTTTGTCCGGTAGTGATGCCTAAGTGCTGATCAGCATACATGATTATGTCTGCTTGCTTTATGTGAGCAGATTGTATTTTTTCATGAATAAGCCACTATTTTGGAAAGTAAAGATTCACCCCTCTAACCTGTTAGAAAAGGCGGTGCTTGAATAAGAAAAAACAGTCCGGAAAAATCCGGACTGTTTTTTTTGATTAGATGTTTTTATCCACTTCATCCAGTGTCGCCTTGGCATCACCAAAGCACATGCGAACATTTTCTTCATAAAACAGTGGATTATCTACGCCCGCATAGCCTGACTGCATCGAACGCTTAAACACAATTACGTTTTTCGCTTCCCATACGTGCAACACCGGCATACCGGCAATCGGGCTGTTTGGGTCGGTGACCGCGGCCGGATTAACAGTATCATTAGCACCAATAACCAGTACCACATCGGTATCGCTGAAATCATCATTGATTTCATCCATTTCCAGCACAATATCATACGGTACTTTGGCTTCAGCCAGCAGCACATTCATGTGTCCAGGCAGACGACCTGCTACGGGATGGATGCCAAAACGGACATTTACCCCCTGCTGGCGCAGTTTAGCAGTGATACTTGCCACAGCGTTTTGAGCATGAGCCACCGCCATACCATAGCCCGGTGTGATGATAACACTATGAGCGTTTTTAAGAGTTTCAGCTACTTGTTCCGGTCTGATTTCCTGTACTTCACCGGCAGGGGTTTGGTCGGTACCAGCAGCCACTGGAGCCGAACCAAATCCTCCGCCTATTACTGCCAGAAACTTACGGTTCATCGCCTGACACATAATATACGACAGGATGGCACCGGAAGAACCTACCAGAGCACCGGTTACAATCAGTAAATCATTGTTGAGCATAAAACCAGCTGCAGCTGCAGCCCAACCGGAATAGGAATTGAGCATGGAAATCACTACCGGCATATCGGCACCGCCAATTGAGGCCACCAGATGATAACCAAAAGCAAGCGCAATCAGGGTCATGACAATCAATGCAAACCCAGAACCTCCGGCACCGACAAACCACAGCAACAACAGAAACGACAACACCAGTGCTCCCAGATTGAGCAAATGGCGGTGTGGCAGTTGCATAGGTTTACTTGCCATTTTGCCATTAAGCTTAGCCCATGCCACTAATGAACCGCTGAAAGTGACAGCACCGATGAATACACCAAGAAACACTTCTACCAAATGGATGGTGAACATATCCGTATCAACATCGTGCGGGTCGATATAGCTGTTAAAACCAACCAGTACAGCAGCCAGACCCACAAAGCTGTGCAGCATGGCTATCAGCTCCGGCATTTGGGTCATTTCTACTTTTCTGGCCTGTTGCAGGCCAACTGCTGCGCCAATTACCATGGCAATGATAACCCAACCCAGCCCGTGCGCATCCTGACTGAATGCAGTAGCCAGCAGGGCAATGGCCATGCCCGCAATACCCATATAGCAGCCACGTTTAGCACTTTCCTGCTGCGATAATCCAGCCAGACTCAGAATAAACAATACGGCGGCAACGATGTAGGCAGCAGTTACAATACCTTGAGACATCCTGTTTCTCCCTTACTTACGAAACATATTAAGCATACGACGGGTAACAGCAAAGCCGCCGAAAATATTTACGCTGACTATCGCCACTGCAATAAAGGCAAGCAGGGATACAAAACCGTGCCCCTGACCGATTTGCAGCAATGCCCCGACCACAATAATGCCGGAGATCGCATTGGTTACCGACATCAACGGCGTGTGCAAGGCATGATTCACATTCCACACCACAAAGTAGCCCACTACACAGGAAAGGACAAACACCATAAAGTGGTTAAGAAACGCTACCGGTGCAACAGCACCAATCCATAACATCAATATCACGGCAATAGCCGCCCAGATAATTTTTTTCTTGCTCTTATCAGGGGCAACACTTGGTGCAGCCGCAGAAACCGGTGCAGCGGCTGTAGCCGCTGCTTTGGGCGCAGCAGATACCTGTATCGGTGGAGGCGGATACATGCTGTTGCCAGCGTGGGTAACCGTCATGTTGCGAATAATGACATCTTCAAAGTTAAGTGCCAGCTCACCGTCCTTATTAGGGGTGAGCAAACGCGCCAGATTTACTAGATTGGTACCATACAGCTGAGAAGACTGGCCGGCCAAGCGGTTGGCCATATCGGTATATCCGATTATTTTTACGCCATTGGCAGTGGTAACAATTTTACCGGGCTCAGTATATTCACAGTTGCCACCTGTAGCGGCTGCCAAATCCACGATTACCGAGCCTTCACGCATACTGTCCACCATTTCACGGGTAATCAGCTTAGGTGCTGGCTTACCCGGAATGGCTGCTGTAGTAATAATAATATCAACTTGTTTTGCCTGAGCGGCAAACAATTCCATTTCAGCTGCAATGTAGGCTGCACTCATGGTTTTTGCGTAGCCGTCTCCACTGCTGCTTTCTTCTTCCTGATAATCTAGGCGCAAGAAATTTCCGCCCATAGATTCGATTTGGTCGGCCACTTCGGGGCGTGTATCAAATGCATTTACTACAGCTCCAAGCTGGCGAGCAGTACCAATCGCCGCTAGACCAGCCACTCCAGCACCAATCACCAGCACTTCGGCAGGGGGTACTTTACCGGCTGCAGTAATCTGACCAGTAAAAAAGCGGCCGAAGTTTTCTGCAGCTTCAATAACAGCACGGTAGCCGCTAATATTGGCCATTGAAGACAAAGCATCCATAGCCTGTGCACGTGAAATACGCGGCACCATATCCATCGCCAGCACGGTAATTTTTTTCGCCTGTAGCTTTTCCAGCAGGTCAGGCTGCTGAGCCGGCATAATAAAGCTAACCAAAATCGTGCCTTCATTCATGGCTGTAATTTCGTCAGCATTAGGCGCATTTACTTTAAATATAAGCGGACACTGCCATACCGTAGCCGTATCAGCAATGGTGGCACCGGCTTCGCTATACAATCCGTCTGACAGACTGGCGGCTTTGCCGGCATCATGCTCAACTACAACTTCATGCCCCAGTTTAATCAGTTGGGTAACGGTTTTCGGCGTGGCCGCCACTCTGGTTTCACCGGCAAGTGATTCGCGTGGAATACCTATCTTCATTATTATTCCTTTCCGAGGAAGGTGCCGTTAAATAAACTATTTGTTAACACAGCGTAACAGGCTCATGAATGTTTCAAAGTGGTCTCCAGCTGCTATCTAAAATCCCCACTGGCTATCGACCAGCTTTGCCTGATTCGCTACAACAATACAGTCGCTATATTATCGAAAAATACACTGCCACAACTGTAACCTTGTCGTTATTTCCGCTGATTTAAAAAACTTAACAAAACATTCACTTAGCATATATATTTAACATAAAACTTCCAGCAGACATGAATACATAAAAAAACCAGCCGCGTGTGTAAAGGCTGATTTTTATGTACCACAGACTGAATTCTAGTTAATATCATTCAAAGGTTTAACCACTTCGTCAATCTGTTCATTTAAACTTTCCAGCCCATTACCTGACAGATACCATAAATCTGCACTCAGATAGACCACTCTGGTACCGGCACGTTGCAACACGCTGCTGTCAAAATAATCATTACGCATAGGTGTATTTCCAATGGCTTTGCTGCGGTCAACAACGTACACAATATCTGGATGATATTGGGTAATAAAGCTGTTATCGACCATAAAACGTGTTGGTTTGCCATCCTTACTGCTTTGCTGTACCGGCAATTCATCTACTTCCAGTGCACGTTTAATCTTCAGTTCATCAAAAATTAATGCTGGATAACTACCCTGATTCATCAGCATTACCTTGCCATCATTATGCAGCACTATAATGGCTTTCTGCGTGCTGTGCTCAGCCAACTCACGTGCTGCATTCATTTTTAGGGCTAACGCTTGTAATTGCTGCTGCGCCAAAGCTTCCTGACCTGCCAGCTTACCTAGCAGAAGAATTTGTTTTTGTACATTAGCAAAATAATTGCTATCAGTCTTTACCGAGTAATTCAACGTTGGTGCAATGGATTCTAACTCTTTTGCAAAAGCATTTTGCCGCCCACTCATAATAATCAAGTCTGGTTTGGCTGCCCGAATAGCAGCAATGTCTGGTTCTTTCATTTTGCCAGAATCTTGTAACTGTCGATTCTGATACTGGTACAAATAGGTAGGCAAATTACTAATTGGTGCAGCAATTATTCGCCTACCAGCACCCAGTGCATCCAGCGTATCCATTGCGCCAAAATCCATCACCACAATTTTTTGTGGCGAAGCCGGCAGTTTTGCCTCATCCGTAGCCTGAATAACAGATACTGAAGCACTAGTCTGACAGGCACTCAGCCCCAAAGCCAACGCCGACAATACCACCACAGCCAAAAATTTTTTCATCATCACATCCCCTTAAATACAAAATAATGATAATTATTATTATTTATATACAAACAAAAGTCCAGTTTGCAATGGTTACAAACACGAAATCTTAACTATAGGAGTTTGACAAAGATAGCAGAGCTTGTTCAAGTATCCGAATGTACGCAGTTTAAAGCCAATGAAGCGGGCAATAATCAGACCAAGGCAAAACACTCACAATCTGCCAGCCTGTTCTTTCATTCAAAGATGCAAACAATATTGGCACTACACTCTCCGCAACCGACACAAACAACGTAATCTAATCAGCAGAATACACATCAACTCATGCCAGCAGCAGAAAACTACCTGCCAAAACCAGCAATATCAAAATACACGAAACTTGTTTATTAAAACTTAGCAAATATTTCAGACCAATGGCTCACACTCCTTCTAGTAGTGCCAGCCAATATCAGAGACAGCCACACCTTCACTATTCCTATAAAAACTTTGCAGGCTGCCGTGTTTAAGAATGTATTTCAGTGTAGATACCTAAGCAGATGAATTAAAAAGTAAAGTAAACCGGCAAAGACAGCATTCAACACCCGTTTAATCTATAAGTATGTACGCTAACCATTTGCCGGAGAAAAAGTATTGGTAGAAAAAGCTCAAAACCAGCTTTTACCAGAAGAGAAATTAGTTCTTTTTTTGAATAAATTCTATTTTATATCCATCCGGGTCCTCTACAAACGCAATCACTGTCGTGCCGTGCTGCATCGGGCCTGCCTCGCGAGTCACCTTACAGCCTTTGGCACGTACGGCATCACAGGCAGCATAGGCATCGTCTACTTCAATAGCAATATGGCCGTAACCACTTCCTAAATCATACGCGTGCGTATCCCAGTTATAGGTCAGTTCCAACACCGTGGTGTCAGATTCCTCACCATAACCAACAAATGCCAGCGTAAAACGGCCACCAGGAAAATCTTCACGGCGCAACAGCTTCATGCCCAGCACATCCTGATAAAACGCCAATGATTTATCCAAATCACCCACACGCAGCATAGTATGTAACATTCTCATAATTGTTTCCTTTTCTATTTTAATTATTCTGTCCAATTCGGCTTAGATTACCGAGCAGCATAGCATCGCCATAACTGAAAAAACGATAATGCTCAGCAATCGCATGCTGGTATACAGCACGGATTTCATCATAACCGCTAAACGCACTAACTAACATTAACAGCGTGGATTTAGGCAGGTGAAAATTAGTAATCATACGGTCAATCACCTTAAACTGGTATCCGGGTGTAATAAAAATATTGGTATCACCCTGACCAGCCTGCAACTTGCCACTGCGTGCGGCAGATTCCAATGCCCGCACCGCTGTGGTGCCCACTGCCCAAACTTTATTGCCCCGTGCATGGGCTGCCTCAATTTCAGCTACCACAGTTTCACTCACGTCATACCATTCACTGTGCATGTGATGCTCAGCAATATTTTCCACCCGTACCGGCTGAAAAGTACCGGCACCAACATGCAAGGTGACTTCCGTCAGATGCACCCCTTTATCTCGCAGCTGTTGCAAAATAGTATCGGTGAAATGTAGACCAGCAGTGGGCGCAGCCACTGCCCCCTCATATTTGGCATACACCGTCTGGTAGCGCTCATCATCGTCATCATCCGCTGAGCGGGTAATATAAGGTGGCAATGGCAAATGGCCGTGAGCAGCCAGCAATTCCCATACTGTCTGCATACCGGCAAAATGCAGTACAAACAGTTCACCTTGCCGTGCCTGCATCTGTGCATGCAAACCTCCTTCGAAAATCAGCTCCGTACCGGGCTTTGGCGATTTAGAGGAGCGCACATGCGCCAGCGCCGTATGTGCGTCCAGCACTCGTTCAATCAGCGCCTCAATCTGGCCGCCGCTGGCCTTATGGCCAAACAGACGCGCCTTCATTACCCGCGTATTATTAAACACCAGCACATCACCGGCAGCCACATAATCGGCCAAACAGGTAAACTTACTGTCAACAGGTGACTGTCCCGGCAAAGCCACCAATAAACGGCTACTGCCACGTACAGCCGGCGGATGCTGTGCAATCAGGTGAGGCGGTAAATTAAAATCAAAATCATTTATATGCATGTATACGTGCTTGAACAAGGCAAAAGTCGTATTATATGCCTACCGGCTCATACTGAAAAACAGCCAACCACATCACAAGCCCGCTACAGAGTCCGCACCAGCGGGTGCCGGCAGGAGCAAGCAAAATAAGGCCGCAAGCACACCACGGCAGACAAAACCATGGTTTAAATAATCAAAAAAATACAAAAATACTGGACATTTGCGCTCATTTTCGGCAAAAATGGCGCAATTTTGCAAAAACCAAACATTTTATGAGTGCCTCAATTCTGGTTTTAAACGGCCCCAATCTCAATCTATTGGGGGTGCGCGAACCGCATATATATGGTCAGACCACACTGGCAGACATTAATCAGAAGCTGCAACAACAGGCACAGGCAGCCGGTATGACATTGGAAACATTACAAAGCAATGCCGAACACATCTTGATTGAGCGGATTCAGGCGGCTTTATCCGACGATACCCGCTTCATAATCATCAATCCGGGCGCGTTCACACATACCAGTGTAGCCATCCGCGACGCTTTTGCCGCTGCAGGCAAACCATTTATCGAAGTACATATATCCAATGTACATGCACGCGAAGCATTCCGGCGCCATTCCTATCTCTCTGATATTGCTTTAGGGGTAATCTGCGGTCTGGGCGTGTACGGCTATGAAGCAGCATTACATCGGGCAATTGAATACATTCAAGAGACCGGCCGCCAACACTAATACCTATTGCGGCCAGCTCCAATCACACAAGGGTTCATCATTATGGATTTACGTAAACTTAAAAAGCTCATTGATTTGGTAGAAGAGTCAGGCATTGCCGAAATCGAAGTAACCGAAGGTGAGGAAAAAGTACGCATTACCCGTACCACTGCCGCCAACCAGCAGCAGATGTATGCTGCACCAATGCAGCAGCCTGCCATCATGGCCGCACCAGCAGCTGCACCCACAGAGAATGCAGCCGCTGCTGCGCCTGAAACAACCGGCCCCGACTTAAGCAAGGCCGTTAAATCCCCTATGGTCGGCACTTTTTACCGTGCCGCCAGTCCGACTTCTGCCCCGTTTGTAGAGGTAGGTCAGACCGTTAATGCTGGCGATACCCTATGTATCATCGAAGCAATGAAACTAATGAATGAAATCGAAGCTGACCACAGCGGCGTAGTAAAAGAAATTCTTGTATCCAATGCGCAGCCTGTAGAGTTCGGTGAACCACTGTTTATTATTGAGTAATCCTCAATTCAGTAATCTTTCCCGTTTCTTACAAGGTGCTGCCTTATGTTAAAAAAAGTTCTTATTGCCAATCGCGGCGAAATTGCGCTGCGCATTCTGCGCGCCTGCCATGAAATGGGCATTGCAACTGTGGCTGTACATTCAGAAGCCGACCGTGATGCCCTGCATGTAAAATTGGCCGATGAATCCGTATGTATCGGCCCTGCCAGCTCTGCCCAAAGTTATCTGAACATTCCTGCCCTGATTTCTGCAGCTGAGGTAACCGATGCCGATGCCATCCATCCGGGCTATGGATTTCTGGCGGAAAACGACGGTTTTGCCGAGCAGGTAGAACAATCCGGGTTTGTATTTATCGGCCCGCGGCCGGAAACCATTCGCCAGATGGGTGACAAAGTTTCCGCAAAAAAAGCCATGCAGGCTGCTGGCGTGCCATGCGTACCCGGCTCCGACGGCGCCCTACCGGAAGACCCGCACGAAATTGAAAAAATTGGTGCCGAAGTCGGCTATCCGGTAATAATCAAAGCTTCTGGCGGCGGCGGTGGCCGTGGCATGCGCGTAGTAGAAAAAGCCGAAGACCTTCTTTCTTCGGTAGAAATGACACGTACCGAAGCCGGTGCTGCCTTCGGCAATCCGGCCGTGTATATGGAGCGCTATTTACAAAAACCGCGCCATATTGAAATTCAGGTATTATGCGACGAACATGGCCACGCCATTTATCTAGGCGAGCGAGACTGCTCCATGCAACGGCGCCACCAAAAAGTTATTGAAGAAGCGCCGGCACCATTTATTACCCCTGAAGAACGAGAGCGTATCGGCAATGCCTGTGTAGCTGCCTGCCAGCGCATCGGCTATCGTGGTGCCGGTACATTTGAATTTCTGTATGAAGATGGCGAATTTTTCTTCATTGAAATGAATACACGTGTACAAGTTGAGCATGCTATTACTGAGCTGATTACTGGCGTGGATATAGTACAGGAGCAAATCCGCGTAGCTTCCGGCCTGCCGTTATCCTATACACAGGATGATATTTGCTTACGGGGACATGCGTTCGAATGCCGCATCAATGCCGAAGATCCCTACACCTTTGTACCCAGTCCCGGCCTAATTACCAGTTGTCACCAACCTGGTGGCAATGGTGTACGCATCGATAGCCACATTTATCAGGGCTACACCGTCCCACCCTACTACGACAGTATGATCGGGAAGGTATGTACCCATGGTCGTGACCGCGACGAAGCTATTGCCAAAATGAGTGTTGCATTACAGGAACTAGCAATTACCGGTATCAAAACCAATACCAACCTGCACCGTGACATTTTTGCCGATCCCGGCTTCATTCAAGGTGGTGAAAGTATTCACTATCTTGAACAATGGTTACAAAAACACAAAGAAGCACAAAAATAATTTACAATACGCATACATTGCGCTTTTGTTTGCAGGCAGCCGCAGTGGCTGCCTGAAGTTTTATAAAACATCCAATTACGGTAATAAAAAGCCATGCACTACCAACAAGTTGTCATCACAGTTTCTCAGGAGCAGGTAGACAGACTCTCCGACGCGCTGATAGAAAACGGTGCCCTAAGTACAGCCATTGAAGACGCCAATGCCGGCAACGAGAATGAGCAGCCAATTTTTGGCGAGCCGAATATGCCTGCCGAACAAGTGTGGCAACAAAGCAATATCGTGGCACTGTTTGATGAAAATGCCGATATCGAAGCGATTGTTTCTGCTGCTGCACGCGATTGTGCCTTTCCAATGCCCCAGTATTATCTAGAGACTATTCCAGAGCAGGACTGGGTAAGACTGACACAGTCGCAGTTTGACCCGATTCAGATTTCATCTCGCCTGTGGATTACGCCATCTTGGCACCAGCAGCCAGCCGATACAGACATAATCAATCTGCAACTCGACCCCGGTTTGGCCTTTGGTACCGGTAGTCACCCAACAACTCATTTGTGTCTGCAATGGCTGGATAAAAATATACGTGGTGGCGAAACCCTGCTTGATTATGGCTGCGGCTCCGGCATTCTCACCATAGCAGCTCTAAAACTGGGCTGTGGCCGTGCTTGTGGCGTTGACATTGACTCGCAGGCGCTTCGTGCCAGCGAAGACAATGCACTTCAGAACCATGTCCATGCCGAGTTTTATCTGCCGGACGACCTTCCGCCCGAACAGCAGTTTGATATTGTCGTTGCTAATATTCTGGCCAATCCGTTGCGGTTATTGGCGCAGATGCTGGCTGAACGCACCCGTACGGGCGGCCAGATCGTACTTTCGGGTATTCTGGCTGAACAGACAGAAGAGCTCAGTGAAATCTATCAGCAATGGTTTGATCTGAATTCGCCCAGAACACTAGAAGGCTGGGTATGCATTACTGGCCGCAAAAGAGCATAATAAAACTGCTTAGTCATTTGCCTTATGGCACTGGTATGGCATACTGACACAGAATAATGGCTCCTTACGTTTGACAGAACAGAATTACTCCTTTTAATTATATTGGTTTGCTGAAATAATCATGTCTAAAACAATTACTGTTATTTGTCCCAAATGCCATACAGAAAATACCGTTGCAACCCCACCGCGCGACGGGGGACGTGTTGTGTGTCAGCAGTGTCAGCATCAATTTACGGTGGTCTCAAAAATCCGCACCAATAAAAACGTCACCCCGCCAGCGTCAGCCGGTAAAAAACAGAACTCAGCTGCCGAGAAACAAGTACCAAATGCTGATGAGGTCATGGATATGCTTTCCAGCGCACTGAATCTCAATCAGCCCAGTAGCAGACGGGCACAAATATTTACCAGTGCACCTACCCCTAAAAACACGGCTGTCATCGACAAACGGCCGAATTTGAATACCCTACTGAATCAGGTATCCAACAAAATAGAAATCCGTTTGCCTACTGTAACCGAACCGGAACCAGAGCAGCTGCATAAGCCTCAGCCACAGCTAGCCAGCAGCGAACTGCTGCTCAATCCGGCACCGATACCACAACCGGAAAAAGAAACACCGGCCACAAGCAACACTCCGATACCGGTTGCCGAAGAAAACACTACTAACATTTCCATGAACAGCAATGTGAATAACCTGAATAATCTTGTTTTTACCTTATTGCCTAATGACAATCCAAATCAGGCGGATGTACCATTATTGCTCAATGATGCTATCGAAAAAACCGATGCCATCCACGCCAAAACCGAATTCTTGCATCACCAGCAGGACAAATTATCCAAAGAATTTAACTGGACACTGGCCACCATTGTTGCACTTACTGTGCTAATGATGCAGTTATTTTATTTAATGGCAGTAAAATGAGCACCTCAACAGGTAATCAGGACAATTTTCACAATCACCGTTTTGTTCACGACTTTCGCCAAGCCTCACCGTATATTCATCATCTAAACGGTAAAACAGTGGTACTGGCCATCAGCAGCCACGTACTGGTCAGCAACAAACTACCTGCACTAGCCGCCGATATTCTGCTACTGACCAGTTTGGGTATGCGCTTGGTTATCATTCACGGTTGCAGCCAGTTTATACAGGCTATAGCCGGTCAGAACACAGCCAACAGCATCGACGAAAATCCCATTACCGATGAACGCGCTCTGGAATTAGTCAAACAAGCCAGCGGCATTGCCCGTTTTAATCTGGAAGCTGCCTTGTCGATGATACCGACACAAGTTATGGAGCACAGTGCACCCAATGTACGTCTTGCTGGCGGAAATTTTCTGCGCGCCAAACCATTAGGCGTGATTAACGGTGTCGATATGAGTTACAGCGGCTGTGTTCGTAAAGTTGATGCAGCCGCCATTGAAGAACGGCTGGCTCATAATCAGCTAGTATTAATCAGCCCGATAGGCCACTCGCTTAGTGGCCAGTGCTACCGTTTGCAGGTCAATGAAGTTGCTCAGGTAGTGGCAGAAGCCATTCATGCAGAAAAACTGATTTTTTTGGGTACACAGCCGGGTTTGCTCGATGAACAGCAGCAAACCATCAGTGAACTCAATTGCATTGAAATCAGCCAATTGCTGGCCAAGAGCGTAATGAATAAACGCCAGACCGAACTTTTGCAGACAGCAGCACACGTACTGGAGCATGGCGTACAACGCGTCCATGTAGTATCCGGTCTACAGGACGGCAGCTTGCTACAGGAGCTTTTCACGCGTGAAGGTAGCGGTACGGCAATGGCTAAAGCGCCGTTTATGCGTGTGCGGCCGGCTGAAAACAAAGACATTGGTGATATCCTGCAACTAATTGCCCCGCTGGAGGCAAGCGGTATACTGTTGCCGCGCGACAGTGAATATATGGAAAACCACATTCAAGAGTTTTTCGTGCTCGAGCAAGATTGCTACGTATACGGCTGTGTAGCACTGCATGTTTACCCTGAGGCACAAGCCGGCGAGCTGGCATGCCTGATTGTTTCTCCGTCTGCTCGCGCACGCGGATATGGTGAACTATTACTGGCACATGTTATTAAACAGGCACGGCAATTGCAGCTTCAAACATTGTTTGCGTTAAGTACCCACACCGGTGACTGGTTCGTCGAGCGCGGCTTTACCTCAGCCACACTGACGCAATTACCTCTAGAGCGGCAGCAGCAATACACCAGCAATAAACGCCAGTCTAAAATATTTAGCCGTCAGCTTTAAACGCAACCAGCCCAAAATCTTTTACAATCTACCTTTTCCCCGATTGCCATAAAGGAAGACACATGAGTCATATGGTGCATTGCGTCAAACTGGGCAAAGAAGCACCCGGATTGAAATTTCCGCCTTTCCCCAATGAACTAGGTAAACGCATTTACGATAATGTATCGCAGGAAGCCTGGGACGGCTGGTTACGTTATCAAACCATGATTATTAACGAAAACCGGCTTAGTCTGGCAGATCCACGTGCGCGTCAATATATCACCCAGCAAATGGAAAATTACTTCTTCGGAGACGGCGCCGACCACATCAGCGGTTACACTCCACCAGAAGAATAATCAGTAAAGGCTGTCAGCCTGCTTAGCAGGTACACAGCCTTTTCCTTTGCCAGAATAAGGTAAGACAGTTTTTATGGTGATACAGCTTATTAAAAGTGATTTATATCGTTACAGTGGCCGAACAGATTGGCGTGCTTTCCTACGTCATTATCTATGTAATCGTGGCTTTCGATTTACCTGCTGGCTGCGGCTGGCTTCAGCCACAAGCACATGGCGCAAATTGGCTTACCCGATGTATGTCTGGCAGAAGCACCGCAGCGGTATCATCATTAGCCCGCGTACGCCCATCGGCTATGGACTGTATATCGGTCATGGTGGTCCATTAATCATTAATAGCAGCGCACGGCTGGGTGAGAATGTCAACCTGTCCCCCTATACTGTTATCGGTGCCAACAACGGACCGGCAGCCAGAATAGGCAACAATGTCTACATTGGTCCTAACTGTAACCTAATTGAAAATGTTCACATCGGCGACAACGCCACCATTGGTGCGGGCAGTGTCGTTACCAAAAACATACCAGCCAACGCCACCGCTGCCGGAAATTATGCCAAAGTTCTGAATTATCATCAGCCCGCACAGTTTATCCACAACCGCTGGCCACCAATGGCAGCAGACAAAACTTGACCTACAGCCAAAACAGTGCGAATGTTAACTAATTAACACCAAACTGACACTCTCTTACTCTAAATGACAGTAACAGGTATGCTCCATGTCCGAAACTAAGCCGCATCTACTCTGTCGTGAACTCAGCCTGCTCGCATTCAACCGTCGCGTTCTGGCACAGGCACAGGCACAGGATACACAGGTTCCACTGCTCGAACGTTTACGCTTTTTGTGCATCGTTTCCTCCAATCTGGATGAATTTTTCGAAGTACGCATGGCTTGGCTGCGCCGTACCCGTGCTTTGTCACCACATACCCCTCTGGCCAACGGCGAACTGCCGGACACCGTTATTGCCCATGTCACCAAAGAAGCACATGCCATCATTGCTGAGCAATATCGCCTATTCAACGACGAATTGATTCCAGCTTTACGTAATGAAGGCATATCTTTTTATCCACGCAGTGCATGGAGCGAAGCTCAGCGGCAATGGGTAGCCGATTATTTCCGCCATGAGCTGTTGCCCATTCTGACACCTATTGGACTGGATCCGTCGCATCCATTTCCGCGCTTACTCAATAAATCACTGAATTTCGCCGTCGAGCTGGAAGGAAAAGATGCTTTCGGACGCACAGGGGGAATGGCCATCGTACAGGCACCGCGCATTCTGCCGCGGGTACTGAAAATGCCTAGAGAATTATGCAACGGCCACGATGGTTTCGTATTCCTGTCTTCCATTTTGCATGCTCATGTACATACCCTCTTTACCGGCATGACCGTAAAAGGCTGCTACCAATTTCGCATCACCCGAGATAGCGACTTAAGCGTGGACGAAGAAGATCTGGAAAATTTGCGTACTGCGATAGCCGGTGAACTACAGGGACGCCAGTACGGTGAGGGTGTGCGGCTTGAAGTAGCCGACAACTGTCCGGCACATGTATACGATTTTTTACTCAGCCACTTTCATCTCGGACGAGATGAACTGTATCGAGTGAATGGGCCGGTGAATCTGGTACGTCTGATGGCGGTACCCGATATGGTAGAACGTAACGATTTAAAATTTACTCCCTTTATCCCAGGCACACCAGCCTTACTGAGTAAAAACCGCGATCTATTCAGCATCATTAGCCAGCGGGATGTTCTGCTGTATCACCCTTATCAGTCTTTTGAGCCAACAGTGCGTCTGATTCAAGAAGCAGCGGATGACCCACAGGTTGTCGCCATTAAAATGACCATCTACCGTACCGGCAGTAACTCCGATTTAGTCAAAGCACTGATGAAAGCAGCAGTAAGTGGCAAACAAGTTACTGTCGTTGTCGAACTGATGGCACGATTTGATGAAGAAACCAACCTAAACTGGGCTGGCCAGCTAGAAGCAGCCGGCGCCCACGTTGTCTATGGCGTCTTCGGCTACAAAGTGCATGCCAAAATGGCACTGATTGTACGCCGTGAAGAAGGTATCCTGAAACGTTATGCTCATGTCAGCACTGGCAATTACCATCAAGGTACCAGCCGCATCTATACAGATCTCGGCCTGATGACCTGCAACCGCGATATCAGTGTCGATGTCAACACCGTATTCATGGAAATCACCGGACTGGGGCAATCGAATCATCTGAATAAAATCGCGCAGAGCCCATTTACGCTGCACAAAATGCTGCTTGACAGCATCAACGGCGAAATCGAACAAGCAAAAGCCGGTAAAACCGCACGCATCATAGCTAAAATGAATGCACTGGTCGAACCCACCATAGTCGAAGCATTATATGCAGCCAGTCAGGCTGGGGTGCAGATCGAATTGATTGTGCGTGGGATGTGTGTGCTGCGCCCTGGCGTAAAAGGCCTGTCGGAAAATATTCGCGTGCGTTCCATTGTCGGCCGTCTGCTCGAACATGCACGGGTATTCTATTTTGAAAATGGTGGTGATACCAAAGTCTGGATATCCAGCGCCGACTGGATGGGAAGAAATCTCTTTCGCCGCGTGGAAATCTGCACACCAATCGAAACACCAGAGCTGAAACAACGTATAATTAAGGAAACACTGATGCTCGCTTTGGCCGATAATCAGTGTGCGTGGCAAATGCAGCCGGATGGTCAGTATCAGCGTATTAAACCAGCCACCAACGAACAGCCAACCAATATGCAAAATTTGCTGATTGAACGCTATCGGCAGCAATAAAGCGGTGAAACACTCTAAGAGCCATAGAGCTGAAATAATATTGCAGCAAGCAGTTTAGCCAGTGCCATGGCAAAAAAAGCAAGGTTATCCGTTTGGATACCTTGCTTTTCTTTTACTTAATCGTTAATTATTGATGACCGGTACTGCCAAAACCGCCTTCGCCTCGATTACTGCGAGCAAATTCATCAACCACAGTGAACGCGGCCTGCATCACCGGCACAATCATCATTTGTGCAATTCGTGCCAAAGGCTCAATCACGTAAGCCTCCTGACTGCGATTCCACAATGATACTTTCAGTTCTCCCTGATAATCTGAATCAATCAGCCCCACCAAATTACCAAGCACAATACCATGCTTATGTCCCAAACCAGAGCGCGGTAGTATTAGGGCTGCGTAGCCTGGGTCAGCCAGATAAATCGCCAGACCAGTAGGCAACAGACAACTTTCTCCCGGTTGTAAAGTAAGCGGAGCATCAATACAGGCACGTAAATCCAGACCTGCTGAACCAATAGTAGCATATTGGGGTAACTGCTCCGCCATTAGCGGATTCAATATCTTAACTTGTACAGATAACTCAGAAGCACTCATAACTCGTCTTTAAATAAATTTCACACAAAAATACCACTTGCAATCTACTGGCAGAATCAATTAGCGCTGAACCAAAAGCTGAGCAAGCCGCTCAATAATAGCAATTGCCGTATCGTCTTTACTCATTTGCGGCAAAACGGTTTCTTGTTCATCATCCAATAGTATCACTTGATTTGTGGCTTTACCCATGGCCTGACTAACCTCATTCGCAACCAACAGAGGCACACCTTTCTTCACTCGCTTAGCACGTGCATGTTCCAGCACATGCTCACTTTCAGCAGCAAATCCAACACAGAAAGGTGCATCCGGCCGGCCGGCTACCGTAGCGAGAATGTCAGGATTTTCCGTAAGTTCAATTACCGGCACCTTTTGTCCAGCCTGTTTTTTTAGTTTATGTTCACTACGGTTGCTAACCTTGTAATCGGCTACCGCTGCTACCGCAATAAATACATCCTGATGTGGCAATAATCGTTGTACTGCTGCCAGCATCTCGTCAGCACTGCTTACCTGTTCAGCAAAAGCCATCCCAGCTGCCAGCAGCGTCTGAATCTGTCCGTACACCAGAGAAACACTCGCACCAGCAGCGCGGCAAGCCCGCGCTAGAGCCATACCCATCTGTCCGCTTGATATATTGGTAATCCCGCGCACTGGATCAATAGCCTCAAATGTTGCTCCGGCTGTAATCAAGACACGCTTTCCAGCCAGCAGCGGCACTGTCCATACATCAGCCAGCAATTCAGCCAATTCGGCCGCTTCGAGCATACGCCCGCTTCCCACCTCACCGCAGGCCTGCTCTCCATCAGCCGGTCCTAGTATCTGTATCCTATCCTGTCGCAACAAAGCTAAATTGCGTTGATTGGCCGGATTATTCCACATTTGTACATTCATAGCTGGCGCCACTGCCAGCGGGCAACTGCGTGCCGAAGCCAACGTGGTAAGCAAATTATCCGCCATCCCATGGGCAATTTTAGCCAGAGTATTTGCAGAAGCCGGCGCAATCAGCATCACATCAGCCTGACGGCTCAGATTAATATGTGCCATACCATTACCGGATAAACCATCATGCGTATCCAGCAACACCGGTTCTCCGCTCAGAGCCTGAAAAGTAGTCGGGCTGACAAAATCAGTGGCTGCCTTTGTCATCACCACATTCACCTGATGTCCTGCCTTTTTCAGCAGCCGAACCAGCTCGCAGCATTTGTATGCAGCAATCCCACCACAAATACCCAACAATACCTTCTTCTTCATTACGCATACCCTGAACTAGCCTGCAGCAAAAGCAACAGACAATTAAGCTGAACAGACAGAAAAATAAAACAAACTATTTGATTAATAGAAAAAATTTTTGCATAATCAATCAACACCGCCTACAAGCTTGACAGCTGAAAACGACGCACGTTGACTATAGCCCTGCAACAAATTGACTACCCCAGCCTAAACGAAAATATAACAGACAATTATTACATGGTACACTAAGCAGCACAGCGGCTGCCAGCCACACCACAGCCAATCATCACAGCCATACCAAATCCTAACAAAAATTAATTCAGGTTAGTAAATTACCACTAAATACCTGATTTCATGCTAAGTTATACCCTAAGTGGAGAATTTAATTGTATTAACACTTAAATTTCATTGCCCCACACAAAATGCTTGCATACAATGCCTCCCCTAAAGCAGGAGCAGAATCGTTTTTGCACCGTTCTTTACACATTACTGTAAACATCCCTATGCCGAGCATTGGCTGGAACGATTTTTCTGGAGTAACACATATCATGAGCGAAAACGCAACCACCAAGCCAGGTGCCGATCCCGCACATTACTTACAGATTAAAGACATTGTCAAAACCTATGGCGACAACTACGCTGTAGACCATGTCAACCTTACCATCAAAAAAAATGAAATCTTCGCTTTGCTTGGCAGCTCCGGCAGTGGGAAATCAACGTTGTTACGCATGCTGGCTGGCATGGAAACGCCCACACAGGGACAGATTATCCTAGATGGTGAAGACATCACCAAATTGCAGCCCTACGACCGCCCCATCAACATGATGTTCCAGAGCTATGCACTGTTTCCACACATGAGCGTTGAACAAAACATCGCATTCGGTTTGAAACAGGATAAGCTACCGAAAGATGAAATCAGTGCACGGGTAGAAGAAATGCTGCGTCTAGTGCAAATGACAAAATACGCCAAACGCAAACCACATCAGCTTTCCGGCGGCCAGCAGCAGCGTGTTGCACTGGCACGCAGTCTGGCCAAACGCCCTAAACTACTGCTTCTGGACGAACCGCTGGGTGCTCTCGATAAAAAACTGCGTCAGCAAACTCAGCTCGAACTAGTAAACACTTTGGAAAAAGTGGGCGCCACCTGCATTATGGTTACCCATGATCAGGAAGAAGCCATGACTATGGCCTCACGCATCGCCATCATGTCTGATGGACAATTGCAGCAAGTCGGCACGCCTTCCGATATTTACGACTACCCCAACAGCCGTTTTACTGCTGAATTCATGGGTGAAACCAACATCCTTGCCGGCAAAGTGACTGAAGACGGTGCCGACCACACCATTATTCATTGCCCCGACCTGCAACAGCTGGTTTATCTCGGACACGGCATTAGTGGTCCAGAAGATCAAAACATCTGGTTATCCATTCGCCCCGAAGATATCAACATTTATCGCGAACAACCGCAGCAGGAATACAACTGGACAGCCGGTATTGTGAAAGAAATTGCCTATCTCGGCAGCTTCGGTATTTTCCATATCCAATTACCATCCGGCAAAATTATCAAAAGCCAAGTTTTATCCTCCTACTGGGAACAATACAGCATTCCCATGCCCACATGGGAAGAAAAAGTTTACATTAGCTGGCCAGACAATCAGGCAAGCCCGCTGACCCACTAACAGCCGCAGGAGCTTAAACATGAACTGGTTTAACCGTCTCAAAGGCCTGCGTCCTTCACAGGGTCTCGTTATAGGCATTCCTTACATCTGGCTGCTGGTACTATTTCTGGTACCATTTTTCATCGTACTCAAAATCAGCTTTGCCGAACAGGATATTGCCATTCCACCGTATACCCCGCTGTATCACATCGACGGCGAACTGGGTCGGGTAAACATATTGGTCAGCTATCAGAATTACGCCGATATCTTCAGCGATTTTTGGCATTCACTCGGACAAATGCTGCTCGGTAATCGCGGCGACAACATTTACCTGCTGACATACTGGTTATCCATTAAAACCGCCCTTACTACCACTGTAATCTGCCTGCTTGCCGGCTATCCGATTGCTTACGCCATCGCGCGCGCACCTGAAAAAATCCGCAACGGTCTGTTACTGACTATCATGCTGCCATTCTGGACCTCATTTCTGCTGCGAGTTTATGCGTGGATGAGTCTGCTCGGCCATAACGGCATCATCAATACCTATTTAATAAAATGGGGACTGATCAGCCATCCGATAGACATGTTTTACAACTCATTTTCCCTGAATCTCGTCATGGTATACGCTTACCTGCCATTTATGATTCTGCCTTTGTACACCCAGTTGGTAAAACTGGATAATCGCCTGCTCGAAGCAGCCGCAGACTTAGGTGCCGGCCCGATTAAAGCCTTCGTATCCATCACCTTGCCCTTATCCAAAGCCGGCATCATTTCCGGCTCCATGCTGGTATTTATACCCGCCGTAGGCGAATTTGTGATTCCTGAGTTGGTAGGCGGTCCTGAAAATCTGATGATTGGTAAAGTTTTATGGCAGGCATTCTTCGACCAAAACAACTGGCCGCTAGCTTCTGCCGTAGCCGTCATCATGGTAATGCTGCTGGTTATCCCAATTGCTTTATTCCACCGTTACGAAAATCGTGAAATTGAAGAAGGAGCCAACCATGCATAAGCACACATCGTCTTGGTTTCTAAGAGGCATGCTGTTTTTGGGATTGGCTTTTTTGTACATGCCACTGGTTATTCTGATTATCTATTCCTTCAACAACTCAAGGCTAGTCACCGTATGGGGCGGCTTTTCTACCCAGTGGTACGGCAAGTTATTACAAAATGAGCAGATACTGGATGCCGCATGGTTGTCAGTACGTATAGCCCTGTGTTCGGCCGCAGCAGCCGTTATTCTGGGCACACTCGCTGGCTACGCCCTCTCACGCATCAAGCGTTTCCGAGGCAATACCCTGTTTGCGGGTATGGTATCCGCACCAATGGTGATGCCTGACATCATCACTGGCCTGTCTATGCTGTTGCTGATTATTCAGGTACAGATGCTGTTACAAAACAGCGCTTTCAGCTTTTTGTATTTCGAACGCGGCTTTTTTACTATTTGGCTAGGTCACACCACCCTGTGCATGGCTTATGTAACAGTGATTATCCGCTCGCGTTTATCGGAGCTGAATCAGTCACTGGAAGAAGCAGCCAAAGATCTTGGCGCAAGGCCATTAAAAGTATTTTTCTTGATTACCTTGCCATCCATCGCACCAGCCATCGCTTCAGGTTTTCTGTTATCCATCACCCTGTCACTGGACGATTTGGTTATAACTTCCTTCCTATCCGGCCCCGGCTCCTCCACCTTACCCATGATAATTTTCTCCAAAATCAAACTGGGTCTGGATCCACAAATGAACGTACTGGCCACCATCATCATTGCATTGGTCGGCACACTGGTTATCGGCATCAACTACTTCATGATGAGGCAAAATACCCGTCGCGAACGCGAAATGGCCGAGGCCTATCGCCAGAGTCAACTACTGGAAGCCAGTAAATCATAATATCCCAGCAAAGCAGTTATCCAGACAAACGATAACTGCTTTTTTATTTCTGCACTCAGATTCCCACCATACTCATGTCTGACACATTCCTTTCAGCCGAACCAGTATATAGCTACTATCAGGCCAGCCAGCACCAACACACACAATATCCGAGCTTACAAGGTCTTTTAGAAGTAGAAACATGCATCATCGGTGGAGGTCTCAGCGGTATTGGCACTGCCTTACCACTGGCTCAGCAGAATCGCAGCGTTGCCCTTATAGAAGCAGCACAGATTGGCTACGGAGCTTCCGGTCGCAATGGGGGTCAGGTAATTTATGGCTATGCAGCTGAAATGAGCAAGATAGCTAGTATGATTGGCCAGCAAAATGCACAGACCTTATGGAAGTGGAGCTGCGAAGCCGTCAATCTAGTAGAACAGCAAATACGGGAATACAACATAGATTGCGACTGGCAGCGCGGCTATGCTCATGTTGCCATTCGCCCGCACCATATGCATGCTTTAACAGCATGGGTAAAGGAAGCAGCCACAAACTACCAGTTTCACGATTATCAAATTTGGAATCAGACTCAGTTACAACAACAATTGGCCAGTGAGCGCTACTGTGGGGCTATTTTTGACCAGCTGGCTGGGCATCTGCATCCGCTTAATTACACCCATGGGCTGGCAAAAGCTGCCGCCAGCGCAGGGGCATTATTATTCGAACATTCACCCATGCTCAATCTTGAACCATGGCAACACGGCTATCGTATCACCACACCGAATGGCTCTATAGTTTCCAAAAACGTGGTACTAGCCGTTAACGCCTTTATACGTAGCCTGCACCACCCTCTTACTCAAACACTGGAAAGCAAAATTCTGCCGGTAGGCACCTACATGATTGCCACTGAACCACTAGGTGAACAAGCACAGCAGCTTATTCGCAACAACATGGCCGTATGTGATACCCGCTTTGTACTGGATTATTTCCGCCTCAGTGCTGACAACCGACTACTTTTCGGCGGCAAAGTCAATTATTCCGGCCGAGAACCTGCTCAGCAACAACTTATACGCAGCATGCGCAGCGATATGCTAAAAGTGTTTCCACAGCTGAATGACGTACGAATAGAATATACTTGGGGCGGACGGGTAGACATTAGCATGAATCGAGCTCCTCATTTCGGCCGTCTCAATCCACAACTTTATTTTTTACAAGGATTTTCCGGTCACGGCATGGCTGCTACCGGGCTAGGTGGGCAGATAATTGCCGAAGCCATCAGCGGAGATGACAGCCGCCTGCGTTTATTTGAAACCATCCCGCATCGAAACTTTCCGGGTGGTAAGCTGCTGCGCCTACCGTCACAATGGTTGGGCGTTGCTTATTACCGTCTAAAAGATTTATTACCTTAAATTAAAGAGTAACCAACCCAACTATAGTACAATCAATTCCCAGTTTTAAAATTCAGCAGTAAATTACATGTCCGTTTCCGATACTCATGCTTTTTATCAACACGCTCTAGAACAATGCCTACGCATACAAACCGGCCTGATGCAAAGCCATACACTGGCAAACGGAGAAAAAGTTTGGGTTCGGCAGGCAGGGGCACGCAACAGTATATGGCGCTATCGCTTATTAAAAATTATTCAGAAAATCAGTGGAATAGACATTCTACTACCCGTACCCAATCTGGGTGGTATATCCTCATTGCAAACCGAAGCAACCCGCCTGCAAACACTTAGCACAGCTGGGGTACAGGTACCGACTATTCTGGCTCAGCAGCCTGATGCTTTGATGATTAGCCACATGGGCGAACACAATCTGGAAAAAGAGTGGAAAAAGCAAAAATCCGAGCCTGAAATCCTGCTGCAACGCTGGCAACTTGGCCTTAACGCGATAGAAGATGTTCACAGGCGCAACCAATATCTAAGTGAAACCTTTGCCCGCAACATGATTTATATCAACCATAACAGCATTGGCTTTATAGATTTTGAAGACGATCCATTGTCTGTAATGACTTTGCCACACTGCCATGCACGCGATTGGTTATGCTATCTACATTCCGGAGCTCGTTTAATGCAGGATTTTGGCGTTGCCGAACAGGCAAAAGCATTGTGGGACAGTATTCTACAACAACAGCCACAAGAGGTGTTTCAGACAGTAGCCAAAAGCCTGCGTAAGATTCGTTGGATGCGCCATTTCAACGCCAACATTTATGGTAAGGACACAATCAAACTGGCCGCCATGGCTACTTTTGCCTAAGCCCAGATTTTCACGTTCTTCCTGCACAGATCAAGCATTTAAAGCAAAAGGCTGTAGCCATCTTCAGAGCTACAGCCTTGTTTTTTACTCAGCTTGAAAATTTATCCAACTGCCTTCTGACAATGCATAACCATCTCCTGCAACATCCACGGCTGCAACAGCTGAATATGTTTATGCTCCACTTTAATCCAGCCTTCTTGCTGGAATTTCGACAAAGTACGACTTACCGTTTCCAGCTTTAGTCCCAGATAGCTGCCAATTTCTTCACGTGACATCCGCAAAATAAAATCATTGGCGGCAAATCCACGGAAACTCAAGCGATGCGACAAATTAACCAAAAAGCCGGCCAAACGTTCTTCTGCACGCATATTGCCCAGCATTAGCATCAGTTCCTGTGTGCGGAGAATTTCCTGACTCATCAAACGATAGAAATGTATCTGCAATGAAGGCAACAAACTACCGGCATCCTCCATATTATTAAACGGCAGCTCACACACCTCACTATCTTCCAGCGCCACCGCATCACAGCCATGATTGTTGTTACAAATACCATCCAGACCGAGCAATTCACCAGACATAAAAAAACCAGTCACCTGATCCCGCCCATCCTGACTATTGACTATCGTTTTAAAAAAGCCGGTACGCACAGCAAAAATTGCTGTGAAAGGTTCACCGGCACGAAACAGATATTCACCTTTTTTCAGGCGACGGCTCTGGCGAATAATTGCCCCAAGATCAGTGAGTTCACGTTCTTTCAGCATCACCGGCATACAAAGAATATGCAAAGAACATTTCTCACACAGTTTTTGAACTATTTCGCCCTGTTTATGCAATCTGATCATAATTAATTTATTAAATACCGGTTATTTTCTGAGAAAGAACATCTATAACAACACATTGACACAAATCAAAATTATTTAAAACAATCATTCACTATACTGACATAATCAATTGAAATTTGCATCAGACCCTGTTCTAATGCAGAATAGACCTGATATGTAGCCAATGCTTTACTTTACTCGCGCATGTGCTTATTCTACCACAAATAATTATCACTCTTATCTATTTCCACCGAGCTTGCAAGCTAGAATAATCACTACCAACATATGAACACACGACGCTTCAACATCGAATTTGACCGCAACCTCATCGCATCCCTACCATCATCCGGCCCACGCTACACATCCTACCCCACAGCAGACCGCTTCAACACCAGCTTTACCGCAGCACAATTAAAGTCTACCTTACAACAAAACATAGGCATACAGCCTGTATCGCTGTACGTACACGTTCCGTTCTGCAATACCATATGCTATTACTGCGGCTGCAATAAAATCATCACCAAAGACACCAGCCGTGCTGATCTCTATATTCAGTATCTAGACAAAGAGCTGGCTTTACTGGCTCAGAACTGGCCGGGTAAGCCTTTACTGGCACAACTGCATTTCGGCGGAGGTACGCCCACCTTCCTCAATAACGAGCAGCTAAGCCACATCTTTGCCAGCATCAGCCGCTACTTCACGCTCACAACAGACGGCGAATATTCAATCGAAATAGACCCACGTAAAGTTACCGCTGATACCGTTGCCCATCTGGGCAAACTTGGTTTTAACCGCATGAGCGTCGGTATTCAGGATTTCAATCCTGCCGTACAGCAAGCGGTTAACCGCATTCAGAGCGAAGCCGAAACTCGGGACGTCATCGAAGCCGCGCGCTGTAATGGCTTTCATTCAGTCAGTGTGGACTTAATCTACGGCCTACCGCATCAGACAGAAGCATCTATGCACTGCACACTCAGACACGTGCTGGAACTAATGCCGGATCGTATCGCCATGTATCACTATGCCCACCTGCCACATCTGTTTAAACCACAACGGCGCATAGATACCAACGCTGTACCAGACAGCAGAGTCAAACTGGATATTCTGCAAAACACCGTTCAGTACCTGCTGGAACAAGGCTACATTTTTATCGGTATGGATCATTTTGCCAGACCAACCGACGAACTGGCCATCGCTCTGTCAGAGGGACGTCTACAACGCAATTTTCAAGGGTATTCTACGCACGCTGATTGCGATTTAATTGCTATAGGGGTGTCCAGCATTAGCAAAATTGCTAACACTTATAGCCAGAATGAAAAAGAACTCACAGCCTACTATCAAGCACTAGATGAAAACCGCCTACCGGTAATGCGTGGATACCAGCTCAACGCTGATGATATTCTGCGCCGGCAAGTCATACAGGATTTAATGTGTCGCTTCCAGCTCAGTTTTCAAGATTACCGCGAAGCCATGCAGAAGCCTTTTCAAACCTATTTCGCAGCTGAACAGACTGATTTACAGCAACTTTCGCAATTAGGACTGCTCAACCTCTCGGATGATCAACTTCAAGTTACCCCCAAAGGACGTCTGCTGATACGCAACATCGCCATGATATTTGACTACTACCTGCGACAAAAACGCACCGAAGCCCAATATTCGCGTACATTATAGTGAGTTGAATTCATCAGCAAGCACTCGTTTACCCGTAGCAAAGCTAATGTTGCCAGAATTAATAAAAGCAACTGCAGCTAGGGTTTGCTTTTACTGAATAATAAATAATCTTAACTGTTAAAATTCATTCAGTTCTCAGGGCAAATCACAACATTTGTAAACAGGTTTTAACTTTTTTCATTGCGTAATTCCTGAGCTGCCCAACGTACATCATACTGCCACGTATAATGCAAACTTCCTGATGCGTTTAATTCATGCTCATATTTATCCAATATATTAACATGTTATAGTTAAAACCTTCTGGATCCAACTAAATTATTCAAAGCTACAATCAAATTTAATTTGATCATTTCGCTTTATCCATTGCTTATCTACATCGCTTCTGGCTATTTAAGCACAAAACATATATATATTATATAAATGCACATACTAGCCAATATCATGTTTCCCACAACAGACAGCCTCAACCAATTCTTGCATTACGCCAGTAATCATACAACTGCGCATACGCTACTAAACCAACCCCAGCAATCCTTGCGTCAGTTATCAATTACCTATCGACAAGCTGCAGTGCTCATGCCCTTCGACTGGAATCAAGGCACGCCACAAATCTGGCTCAGTCAGCGCAGTCAGCAGTTGCGGCAGCATAGCGGACAAATTGCTTTTCCTGGTGGACAACTGGAAGCTAATGAAACCCCAATCTGCGCCGCACTGCGCGAAAGTAAAGAAGAAATCGGATTGAATTCCAGCCAGTGGCATCTGGCGGGCACACTACCACCTTGTTATCTACCCAGCGGATTTAAAGTCGTGCCAGTACTGGCCTGGAGTAAAGCACAATTACATTGGCAAGCCAATCAGGCTGAAGTTAGTGACATATTTGCTGTGCCCCTGTCCATTGTTCTGGACAGTAGTCTGTATCAGCAAAGCACTTTTCAATACCAGCAACTTTGGTTTCCAGTTTATCATTTACACCATCAGCAACGGCATCTATGGGGAGCCACCGCAGCTATGTTACTGCACATGGCGCAATGTTATCAGGCATGGTGCAGCAGCAGATCAGTGGCATCAGTCAGATAAGTCAATGCACTGTATCTCACCACATAAAGGCACTGCCTGTGCCAAGCAGTGAGCCGGTTTTAATGCCTGGAAAGCATAAGTCAGCTGTGCCTGAAAACTGCCAGCAGCTACTTTATCCCCATCTCCGGCCAAACCACTGGGTATATCCAGTGTCACCCTGAATACACTGGCTTGCGCCACAGTAGCAAAACACTGCATTACCACCTCAGGCAGCTCACCTCTGAATCCAGTTCCATACACCGCGTCCACTATCAGCTGCATTTCTGGCAACACTTTGTTTAACTGCATAAGCTCGGCATAAACCACCTCTGCAGGCAATCGAGTCCTATTTACCTCTGCCAGAGGTGACAATTGCTGCCCTTGCAACCACATAATTGTCACCGGCCAGTGGTGTTCGGACAAGATACGAGCCAGCACCAGACCATCACCGGCATTATTACCTCTACCACAAAGTACCAGCGTATGCTGAGGATAAGAAATACGGTTCATCAAATCAGCAGCAGCGCGACTGCCAGCATGTTCCATCATTCGGGCATAGCTCAGACCAGTTCGGTTTTGCTCATCTTCCCATGCCTTCATCTTTGCTACAGTCCATATCAGAGCAGACATATCTTTTCCTCTAAAACATCTACCACTGTGTTCTGCCCGTTCAGACCGCCAGACGCGAGCGCTCAATCAACACACCAACCTCTTTAACACCAGCCAAAATACCCGGTTTTATCACTTTAACTCGTACCCACAAGGCACCAAAACGCGTCAGTATAAATTGCGCTATATATTCAGCCAGCGCTTCCAGCAATAGAAACTCCTCTTCAGCCAGTGCTTCGCGCAAATTTTCTACCACTTTGGCGTAATGAATTGTATCGTCAATATTATCGCTATGTGCAGCCTGACGGAAATCAGTACCGATATCCAGATCCAACAGCAACGTCTGTCGCTGCTGGCGCTCCCACTGATAAACCCCAATCAGCGTCTGCGCAGTCATGCCATGTAAAAAGATAGTATCCATGTACAACCCTCTGAGCTAAAATGCAAACCCTCAGATTGTAGACTAAAGAAACCATTTTATGGCCAATTACTTTGCGATTATCGGAGCTTATTTGCTCGGTTCCCTGTCTTTTGCCGTGATTGTGTCGCGCTGCATGAGCATGCCTGACCCGCACAGCTACGGTTCCGGCAACCCCGGAGCCACCAATGTCTTGCGCAGTGGCAGAAAAAGTGCCGCTGCCCTGACCTTGCTTGGAGATGCACTGAAAGGCTGGCTGGCTGTGTGGCTGGCCATCCATTTCCAGACAGCATGGCAAATAAGTAACGATACCATCGCTATCACAGCTATTGCAGTTCTACTCGGCCATATGTGGCCAGTATTTTTCAAATTCAAAGGTGGCAAGGGCGTGGCCACAGCATTGGGTATACTTCTTGCTCTATCATGGCCTACTGCCTTACTCTGTGCCGGTGTATGGCTAATTATGGCCTTTGGTTTCAAAGTTTCTTCACTGGCTGCGCTAATCGCTACCCTGATTAGCCCTTTTATCGCTTGGTGGCTGATACCGCACACCAGCTGGGTATATGCTGTAGTGGTAATTGATTTACTTGTACTCTGCCGTCACAAAAGCAACATAAAAAATCTGTTTAGCGGTCGTGAGAGTAAAATTGGTCAAAACAAATAAATCATTCAGCTGCAACCAATAAAAAAGACAGTCAGCAGACTGTCTTTTTTATACTATCAAACTTATTTCAAGTCTTGACGCTGCTGTTTACGCGTACGCCTACGTTCACGAATTTCAGCAATCTTACGTTTAAAAAATTGTATACGCTGTCTTTTTTTCCACCAGTAATACATCAAAGCCAGCACACCTACAGCAATAAGCAAATATACCACAGCCTGAAACTGATGCACTTTATGCATTAGCCAATCAATATTCTCCGCACCATATTCACCCAGATAAACCCATACCGGTACAGAAATCATTGCTGCCAGACCATCCATCAGCAAGAATTTCAGAATCGACACCTTACCACTGACACCTGCTGTGATATAAATCGGCGTACGCAATCCGGGCAGAAAACGAGCAATAAACAGCACTCGACTACCGTATTTATCAAACTTATCCTGTACCTGAGCATAACGTTTAGGCGTCATCACCCGCTGTACGAAACGGAATTTCAGAATACGATGGCCAAACACCCGTCCGGCTGTAAACATCAAGCCGTCGCCCACCAGCACACCAGCCATACCCACCAAAAACATTGTGTGGACATGTGCATGGCCCAGTCCGGCGATTACCCCTCCGGCAACCAGCGTTAGATCTTCCGGTACCGGCACGCCGAAGCCACAAGCTACCAGCACCAGAAAGACCGCAGCATAGCCATACTCAGTAAAAAAAGCTTCCAGCAAAGCAAACATAAAATGTCCGTTCTTCCTTCTATCCGGCCGGACAGATTCTGTCAGCCGCACCTGCTTCAATCGCAGCAGCAATTTTTTCTGCAGCCTGCCGCGCAACTTCATTCTGGCGTGCTTCAACCATTACCCGCACCACCGGTTCTGTACCTGAAGGACGCAGAACTACCCGGCCATCTTCACCCAATTCTACTGATACCTCATCTGCCACGGGATTAGCCACACTTTGCCAGTCCTGCCCAGGCTCAATATGCACATTAATCATCGTTTGGGGAAAAGGCTGCCAATCCGTCAGTATACTGGCCAAATCCAGCTCCAATTCCTGCATGGCTGCAAAGACCTGTAAAGCTGCAATAATGCCATCACCAGTATTATGCTTATCCAGACAAACGATATGGCCTGAAGCTTCTCCACCTAGCGACCATTGATGCTGATGCAACTGTTCCAGAACATATCGGTCACCCACTTTAGCACGGACAAAATCTATTCCTTGCTTACTAAATGCCTGCTCCATCGCCAGATTCGTCATTGCGGTACCCACCACACCACCATGAAGACAGCCGGATGCTGCACGTGCCTTGGCAATAACATAGATTAGCGCATCACCATCGTAGACTTTGCCGGTTTTATCCACCATCATCAGACGGTCACCATCTCCATCCAGCGCAACACCATAATCTGCTTCGTTTTGCAATACAGCTGCCTGAAGTGATTTTGTATAAGTAGCGCCGATTTTCTGATTAATATTATAACCATCCGGTTTATCACCGATGCATACCACATCGGCACCCAATTCATGGAAAACCTTCGGCGCCACATCATAAGCAGCACCATTGGCAGTATCAATCACCAACTTCATGCCGCGCAGATTAAGATGGCTCGGAAAAGTGGACTTACAAAATTCAATATACCGATCAACAGCGCCATTAATACGCCGCGCACGGCCAAGCTGGCTGGAGGGCACTGTCTGCATTGGTTTTTCCAACTCAGCTTCAATCTCCAGCTCCAGATGATCGCTCAGCTTTATTCCGCCCTCTGCAAAAAATTTAATTCCATTATCATGGTAAGGATTGTGCGAAGCCGAAATCATCACACCACAATCCAGACGTAAAGCACGAGTCAGATATGCGACACCTGGGGTAGGCAAAGGTCCGGTAAGCAGTACATTAACACCAGCTGCAGTAAAACCAGCCTCCATCGCAGCCTCGAGCATATAGCCAGAGATACGGGTATCCTTACCAATCAGTACAGTGGGTTGATGATCCGTTCCATGCTGCACCAGCACATGACCTGCCGCATAAGCCAATTTCAGTACAAATTCAGGCGTAATCGGAAACTTACCAACCTCACCTCGCACCCCGTCCGTACCGAAATATTTCTTTGCCATTACCTGCTCCGACCAAATAAAACAAAATTGTTATTGTAGAACAGGCACGCCTGTTCAGTCAGTAAATAAAATGGTATTTGAGACCTCAAAAACAAGCCATTTTATCTACAGCATACTATTTACCCAATCAATATTAGCCTAACAAATGTGCAGAATACTTATTCTGTAGATTGGCTCAGGAAATCTTGCGTACTAAATGCCAGCATAAAACCGTTTTCTGCCAAACCTACACTTATTCATTACTCAAATATTTTATCAGAACAAAAAAGTGGAACCATATTGATTAAAGCGGCTAAATTAAACACCAAAGCCCAAGGCAGACCATATCTGTAAACCCTGTCTTGTTTCGCGCACATCATGGACTCGCACAATAGCTGCTCCGCGTGCCACTGCGGCTACCGCAGCCACCACACTGCCTGCCACTCGCTGTTGCGGCTCGCTTTCGGCCGTCAGCAGACCAATCATTGTTTTACGCGATACCCCTATCAAAGCCGGACAGCCACTCATTTCCTGCCATGTAGCAAAATGCTGCATCAAAGCAATATTATGCTCCAGCGTTTTACCAAAACCAAAGCCAGGGTCTATTGTCAGGCGCTCACGGCTAATTCCGGCCTGTTCACATACCTGTACTCGTCGGTGTAGATAACTTCCCACTTCGGCCACTACATCTTCATATACCGGATTATGCTGCATATTTTCCGGTTTTCCCTGCATATGCATCAAACACACACCCACATCTGGCTGCTGAGACAGCACCGTCACCGCATCAGCATCTTCAAGTGCCTGAATATCATTGATACCATCAGCCAGTTGCGCTTCGAGCAATCGGCGCATCACCCATGCCCGCCGTGTATCCACCGTTACCGGCACATTCCATCTTCTTAATTCACGCAATAGTGGTTCAATCCGAGCCCATTCTTCCTCCGGAGAAACATAATCAGAACCCGGACGCGAGCTTTCGCCGCCAACATCTAAAATATCTGCCCCGTCTTTCAGTAATTGTTCCGCATGATTCAGAGCCACGGTCAGTGAAGTATTGTAACGACCACCATCAGAAAAAGAGTCCGGCGTTAAATTAACAATCCCCATGATTTTTGGCTGCTTCAAATCTATTTGAAATCGGCCACACTGCCAGTGAGCATGCTTTAAATTATTCATAACTAATTACTATCTTTCTGCACTAATTAATAACACTACACCTTAATTACTTTCTTACTAATACAGCTAAGCATCATTGCCGGCACATCAAAACTTTTTGTACTTAGTGTCCATCTCAAACTGAAAAAAAGGCAACTCATTCATACCCATAGACCAGTAGCCTATCAACAGCCTGTGAATATAAATTAAATTACATACATTTATCATCTAGACGAATTTTTTCATTTTGCTTAATTAGCTTTTATTACCAGCTCATAACATCATCATTCACAAGGCTAAATATCATAATAATAACCAAATATCATACTATGAGAAATATTCAACAATACTGCTTGCAGATGTAAAAAACGGCAGCTTTGGCTGCCGTTGTAAAACAAATATATTATTGCTCTGACTTCTGCTCTGGTTCAGGCGCTTTCGAGCCAGCATCAGCTGTGTCCGCCGGTACCTGCGCATTTTCACTAGCTGAAGCTTCTGCTACAGGTTGCTCGGTTTCAGCTTCTTTTACAACATTATCACTGTAGTCCTTTGGTGGACTGGGCTGCTTACCAGCCATAATTTCCAGTACCTGATCACGATCAATGGTTTCCCACTCAATCAGTGCTTTAGCCATGGTATGCATCTTGTCACGGTTTTCATCCAGAATCTTATAAGCAACTTCATATTGCTCATCAAGAATACGCCGCACTTCAGCATCCACTTCCTGCATGGTTTTTTCAGAAATATTTTTCGACTGCGTTACGGAACGGCCAAGGAATACTTCATTCTCATTTTCACCATAAACCACCGGCCCCATCTTCTTCGACATCCCATAACGCGTCACCATTTCTCGCGCAATCTGAGTCGCCCGTTCGAAGTCGTTAGAAGCACCGGTAGACACGCGACCAATAAACAGCTGCTCCGCGATACGACCACCAAACAGAATGGAAATCTGATTCAACATCTGGTCTTCATACATACTGATACGGTCACGTTCCGGCAACTGCCAAGTCAGACCTAATGCACGACCGCGCGGCATAATCGTTACTTTATGCACAGGGTCAGTATAGTCCAGCGTTTCTGCAACCACTGCATGACCGGATTCATGGTAAGCAGTAGCTTTTTTCTCGTCCTCATGCATCACCATAGAGCGACGTTCCGGTCCCATATAAATTTTATCTTTAGCATCCTCAAAGTCGCTCATGTCTACTTTAGTTTTGTTGCGACGACCAGCAAACAGCGCAGCCTCATTCACCAAATTGGCCAGATCAGCACCGGAAAATCCAGGCGTACCACGTGCCAGCACCGGTAGATCCACTGATTGATCCAGCGGTACTTTATTAGCATGCACTTTTAGAATCTGTTCACGGCCACGAATATCAGGCAAAGGAACCACAACCTGACGGTCAAAGCGACCAGGACGCATCAGTGCCGGATCCAGCACATCCGGACGGTTAGTAGCAGCAATCACAATAACTGTTGTATTGCTTTCAAAACCATCCATTTCCACTAGCAGCTGATTTAATGTCTGCTCACGTTCATCATTACCACCACCTAAACCAGCACCGCGCTGGCGGCCTACTGCATCAATTTCATCGATGAAAATAATACACGGAGCATTTTTCTTTGCCTGCTCGAACATATCGCGCACACGTGAAGCACCCACACCGACAAACATTTCTACAAAATCAGAACCTGAAATACTGAAAAAAGGTACCTGAGCCTCTCCGGCAATTGCCTTAGCCAGCAAAGTTTTACCAGTACCAGGGCTACCACACATCAGAATACCACGGGGCACACGGCCACCCAGCGTCTGATAGCGTTGCGGTGCACGCAGATAATCCACAATTTCCTGAACTTCTTCTTTTGCCTCATCACACCCTGCCACATCGGCAAAGGTAATTTTATTGGCTTCTTTATCCAGTAAACGGGCACGGCTTTTACCGAAAGAAAAGGCACCGCCTTTTCCGCCGCCGCCACCCTGCATAGAGCGCATAAAATAGAACCATACCCCGATCAGCAGCAATACTGGCAAAAGACTGAAAAATAGATTAGTCAGAAATCCCGGTTTTTCTTCCGGAATCACATTGACACGGATATTCTTCGCCATCAGATTACTAACAAAATTAGTTTCCAGCGGAGTCGGCGCATTAGTCGTAAAGGCTGATTTATCATTGCGCAAGCCTTTAACTTGGAAGCCATTAATCACCGAACCTTCAATATTTACGCTAGCAATCTCACCCTTGTTAACCTGCTGAATAAATTGAGAGTATTCAATCTGCTGTTTACTCTCTTTTTTCTCAGTGATGGCATTGAATGCGGCCATAAGCACAAGCGCCAGCACCAGCCAGACCAAAAGATTCTTTACGGTATTCCGCACTGTCACAAACTCCTAAGGAGGTTAAATAATTGTTGTTTAGAATAGTGAATCTGACCCAAACCTACACAGGCACAGGCCGTCACAACTGTTTTTTACCGCGACCAAGCAGATAAATCTCACTAGAGCGGTCTCGTGAAGCCTTAGGCTTACGAATCATAACCTGAGCAAAGCTGTTTTTCATTAACTGCTGAAACTCTTGCAAACCACTGCCCTGAAACACCTTCACTAGGAAATCTCCATTTTGTTTCAGATGTGCCTGCGCAAACTCCAGACCCAGCTCAGCAAGATACAAACTGCGTGCCTGATCAGTAATGTTATTGCCTGACATATTGGGTGCCATATCACAAATTACAAGATCTAACGCACAGCTGGCTAGCAAACTTTCAAACTGCTGCAGAACTTCATTATTCCGGAAATCACCTTGAATAAACTCCACCCCAGCCACCGGTTCCATGGGCAGAATATCCAACGCAAAAACCTTGCCCTGCTTCCCAGCCAGCTTCACGGCAACCTGCGACCAGCTACCTGGCGCACTGCCAAGGTCAGCCACTACCGCACCAGACTTTATCAGATGATCTTTTTCATTGATTTCCAGCAACTTATAGGCTGCACGAGCTCGATAGCCCTCTTTTTGTGCCAGATGAACATAATGATCATTTACATGCTCATTGAGCCATGCACTGGAAGATTTAGAACGAACACCCATGATACAAATTCTTGAAAAAACTTCATCATTGTATCGTGAAATCGCAACAGAATACAGAGCTTAGCCCGTGTAAAACCGCGAAATTAAGCACAATTAAAAACATGTAGGCTACATCAGCCAGCCTCAAATTATATAAATAACAAATTCTTTAATCTTCTAAAAAACCCATGTTTTACCAATTACCCATTGCAAATCAGGACAGACCTACATTATCCTTTTTTCATAGAAAAGGATAGATATTAACTATAAAAATTTGTCCGCCTCAATTAGAATAGCTCAATCTGAACTTAACCTGTGTATCTGCTCAACCAATTAGCCGATACAGCGATATGGAAACTTAAATGGCAACTGACAAATTAAACAGCAAAGATAAAATGGCATTGAAAGCGCGTGCACATCAGCTGCATGCAGTGGTACTGATTGGCCAGAACGGATTAACAGAAGAAATCATCACAGAAACCAGCCGAAATCTAGATGCACACGAACTGATTAAAGTACAAGTGGCAGGTGACGACCGCACAGCACGCATCGCTATTGCCGAAGCTTTGTGCTCTGCAACAGGCGCTGAACTGATACAACATATAGGCAAACAGCTGGTGTTATATCGACGCAAAACCGAAAAAAATGAATAAACAAAAAGCGATTCATTCTATGAATCGCTTAGTTATTTGAGCGGCGGCATTTAACCGGAAGAAAAAATCAGCGCTCAGCAGGCTGATTAAATATAGAAAACCTCCAGAATTTCGTATTCACGCACCCCACCCGGTGCCTGAACTTCAGCCACATCGCCTTCTTCCTTACCAATGAGTGCACGTGCTATCGGCGAACCAACAAAAATCTTAGCGTGTTTGATATCGGCTTCATCTTCTCCAACAATCTGATAACTCACCACTTCCTCAGTTTCCAGATCCTGCATTTTCACAGTAGCACCGAATACCACCTTACCATCGGCATTGGTTTCTTTCGGGTCGATAATATGTGCTAGAGACAACTTGTGCTCAATTTCTGCAATACGACCTTCAATAAAACCCTGTTTTTCCTTGGCCGCTTCATATTCTGCATTTTCGGACAAATCCCCATGCGAACGAGCTTCAGCAATCGCTTCAATTACCGCCGGACGAGCCACGCTCTTCAGTTCTTGTAGTTCCTGTTTCAGCAAATCAGCGCCCAATATGGTCAACGGAATTTTTTGCATCATATTTCTCCAAGATACCACAGCTAAATACACTTGCGGTATTTCGTATTAATAACAAAAAGCAAGCCGCCCGATTCTGGCGGCTTGCGCTGTTCCATGTATGCTATTTTAGCAGACCAGTATAAAAAATAGCAATGGTTACAACCAAGGCAGCCTGCACATCATAGTCATCGAGCTCACATTAGTATTTAAACTTAATTTAGTTGTTTCTGACACATATTTAAGCAAAAATTAAACCCACATAGGCAAACTTCAACTTAATTATCTTAGACTAATACTCCCAAATACTTACTGTTTCTTTTGCTCTTTGAATTTCATGGCTGAAGTGAATCAGTACAATACACTGCTGGTTAAAACAAATTGATACATAGGATTAAATTTACATTAACAGGCATGAATAAAATGATTAAGAAAATAAAAATTTTTATATAGAAATTTGCACTACTCAGTACAAAATCCCAAAAATTCGCTACCAATAATACTCGCTATATTTATTGAATAATTTATCGTCAATTTGTTTTGAGAGTAAAAAAATATTCATTTATTATAATATTTTATAATTATTAGGCTAATTTCTCTACTATTAGCTAATATCGAATAGTGCAAAATTTGTATGTACGATACAAATATCAATAATTTATAGCTTAAATATACAATTTATCAACCGTATTTAATTTATAAATATCATTTCCAGCTGTGGTTAAACAAAATGCCTTTTGGACAATTCATCCAAAAGGCAAGATCTTCATAGATTTGAAATTTCAAATTGCTGATTCAGATAAGAAACAACAAAAAAATCAATATTAAAATGGGATATCATCATCAATATCATCTATTGGTGCCGGTGCAGGTGCTGGACGTGGAGCCTGACGACGTGGAGCAGCCGGTGGTGGGCTAGAGGCGGCAGGTGCAGCATCATAGCCACCCTGACTAAAATTACCACCCTGAGCATAATCAGCTCCGCCGCCCATCTGATCATAGCTGCCACCTGCTGCGCCTGTATCATTGCGGCTACCCAGCATTTTCATTTCACTTCCGATGATGTCATAAGCCGTTCGTTCTATTCCATCCTTACCACTATATTTACGGCTCTGGATTCGGCCTTCGATAAATACCTGACTTCCCTTGCGCAGATACTGGCTGGCAATTTCGCCCAGTTTGCCAAACAGCGTGATATTGTGCCATTCGGTTCGGGTCTGGCGCTCGCCATTACGGTCACGCCACTGTTCATCAGTAGCAATGGAAAAGTTGGTTACGGCATCGCCACTAGGCATATAACGCGTTTCAGGGTCTCGACCCAAACGGCCAACCAGGATGACTTTATTAACAGACATGGTGGTTTCCTAATAATAAGTGCAGGCTGTCTTACAGGACAACCCATGTTAAAAGTAAATCTGTGCTATTGCAGAATGGGTTCACGCCCATTGCCAGTGCCGCTGCCAAGCGCTGATAACCGCATTTGAATAAGTAGTCCGTCCTAAACTACCATTATACCGCGCAAGTGCGCGAGCCATATTACCATTCTCACGATTGCGATAATATCGCAGAATGGTACAACCATAGCGTAAGTTAGTGCGAATATCGAATAAGTTATGTTCCGGCCGACCAATCTGTCTGACCCAGAATGGCATAACCTGCATTAAACCGCGTGCGCCAACGCCGGAAATTGCATATTGTCGGAAACGGCTTTCTACTTCTATCAGACCGAGTATTACCTGCGTATCCAGACCGGCGCGCATGGATTCGTATTGAATATTAGTCAGTAAACGTTTGCGCGCATAATCATCTGGAACATATGGCGTCAGTCTTGTTGACATCGCGTTTAACCAACGATTTGCCTCTGCTGCAGAAGCAAATATAAGCCGTGGGGGATTAGCATTGCTGACCGCATTACGCATTACAGAAGCCACATCATCAGAAAGAGTTTCCTCGCGTTGTGCACCAGCCATAGCAAAGCGAGGTAGAGTTGCTCCAAATACCGCTGCACTGCCTGCTAGAAGCAAATGTCGACGCGATATCGACTTACTACTGTACTGCATATGGATAAATTCCGAATCTATACGGTGGACAAACCGTTTTGAAATTTTGGGTATACATTAGGTGTGATATTTTAAATCATGTTATTAGGATTAAAGTATTGGTAAGATAATATAGTTTAACAGATAAGCCAAAGAATTTTTCAATACAACAGAATAATGACTGAGAACAGTCAGGCAATGCAAAAAAGCCGATGCATAACATTGGCTTTTTTAATTAATGATTTCTCTATTTTAATTCAAGGTAATTGGTACAAAAGCTTCTCGCGCCAGTTCTTCCTGTGCCAAATCAGTGACTACTGTGGAAATTTTTATTCCAAACCAGCTTTTGAATATCTCCAGATTTATGGCTGGCCAGAGATTTTCATCCTCACACCAGTCCGCCAGCTCTGCAGCAAAGATATCCTGATAACGTTCTTCTATTTCCACCCACAAGTCATCTATATCTTCACAGGCAGAAGTCAGATAAGCATTTGCGTCCTGCTGTAATATTTCAAGTGACAATTCATCCAGATCTATATTCGGCAGATTTTGCAGCCATATCCAAAAAGGATCAAGCGGTACAAGCAAAAATACACTGCGGTTAACTTCATACATATTTGTATTCCTGTTGTGCTATAAGCTGAATTTCAATTAATAACTGGCGTTTTAAAAAGACATTGACACAGATTTAGTGCATATCCCAGTAAGATGAAACAGATGTCGCTGCACTATCTGGTTGAGTTTTATCGGCTGATTCATCTGAAATAGTCTCAGCCTTATCAGCAGCAGTGTTGTCAGTAGAAACAGCTGCTTTATCGGCTTTCACAACCGGAGCTTGGTCAACCTGTTTTGCAGATTGCGGCTGAGTATTAGCTGCATCACTGTCAGGAGCCACCAGAGTATCTATATCATCATCGTCGTCATCGTCATCATCTGGAAACAGTGTTCCTCCTACCTGCTTATTGCGTAATTTCATATACACATCACGCATATAAGTGTAACGATCCAACGCAGCATCATTCAAACTGTCAGTTACATCCAGTAAGCTTTCACGAGTGGCAACACCATTCAATCCGGCCAGACTCCAACGTACAACATCATCCTTAAAAATGGCATTTTCAACAGGAAAGGCGTCTGTAATAGTGCTGCCAATACTATCGCGCACAGTAGACGGTCCAAATATCGGATAAACAAAATAATTACTGTTTTTCCAGCCCCAAGAAGCAAATGTGTCACCAAGAGTATTTTTATTATTTGGAATTTGGCCTGCGTCAGCAATATCCAGTAATCCACCCAAACCAAAAGTAGTATTGATCCCTACTCGAACAAAATCTGTACTGGCTTTCTCAATATCCAGTCGCAGCAGATTACTGCCGAAACTAACTACATCTCGCAGATTATTGAAAAAGTTGTTTACTCCGGTTCGTACCGGAGAAGGTGTAACTTTACGATATCCACGTGCAACAGGTGTCATGATATATTGATCCAAGTGATCGTTGATATTAAACATCACCCGGTTATAACCTTCATACGGATCTTTATAGGGCTGATCTTCAGCCCAGCCCGCCTGACACAGAAACAACAACAGTGTGGTAGCCAGTAATTTTTTTTTACTCATTGTAACGATTCCTCTACACCGTACAGTGCCATTAGGGTAATCAGCCCTGCCGGCACACCTGCGATGTGCAACATAAATTTCTGTCTGTGTGCCAATCTTTTAGCAGCCACGAGTAAAGCTACACAGGCTGAATCGGCTTCGGTCACCCCACTGACATCCACTTTTTCAACTTTACCACTGCGAATACAGTCACTGAACTGCTTATAATCGTTCTCTCCTACTGTACTCATGGTGACTTTGTCATGAATCATCAGGGTTTTTCCCTGCACAGTGGTTTGCATAATTATCTACCGTTTTTAGCGCGTAACTCAGCTACCAGACCGTCAATACCTTTCTGGCTGATGGTCTGATTAAATTGGTTACGGTATACAGTAACCAAGCTGGCTCCTTCTACAGCAACATTATAAATCCGGTACATATTGCCAGACTGATACATTGTGTAATCCATACGTACTGGTTTACTGTTAGGAGTGGTGACATCCACACGTACAATTATTTCACGCCCGTTTTTATTAACAACAGGATTGTTGTATACATTCGCTTTTGCGTTTCTGAATTTGAGCATGGTACCGGAATAGGTACGAATCAGTAGTGTTTTAAATTCTTTTGTCAGATCCTGTTGCTGGGCAGGTGTAGCAGTACGCCAAGGTGCTCCAACGGCCAGAGCAGTCATGCGTTCAAAATCAAAATAAGGAATGGCATAATTTTCCGCCTGACGCCGTACCTGCTCGTCATTTTTACCATTAGCGGCCCCCAGTATATTCAGTACTTGAGTAGCATTCTCCTTTAGCTGGCCTACAGCCTGTTGTGGCGAAGCAATAGCCATGCTGATACTCATGATACAAATACTTAATGCACCCAAAAATTTAGATTTGTTTAGTTTCATTATAAATAAGCCTTAAAATTAAATTTTATTAGTTTTACAACTTCAATTGCTTTTATTCACTGGCAGCAGTGCTGTCAGCCGTTTTTTTGTGATCATCTTTAGCGTTGCCTTCAGCAAAGTTGGTCATAAATTTCCCAATAAGCTGTTCCAGTACCAAAGCAGAGCTAGTAATGGTAATGGTATCTCCGTCGGCAAGATTATCTGGATCTCCACCCTGCTCAAGCCCCACATACTGATCACCGAGTAATCCAGAAGTCAGAATTTGTGCAGAAGTATCTGTGCTAAATTGGTACTGTTTATCAATTTTTAAAGTTACTTTTGCCCAATAGGTTTTTGGATCAAGTACTATTTTGTCTACCCGTCCTACCACTACACCAGCAGCTTTAACTGGGGCCTGTGCTTTGAGCCCTCCAATATCACTGAATGATGCAGATAAAGTATAAGTAGGCTGTGAAGAACCGATACCATTTCCGCCTGCTACACGAAAAGATAAAAACAATACTGCTACGATGCCTATTAAGACAAATAGACCAACCAGCATTTCTAGACTGTTTTTTTTCATATCATTATCCTGTTAATCCATATCTTATTTGGTAAACATCAGTGCGGTCAGCATAAAATCCACTGCCAGGATGGTCAGGGAGCTGGATACCACAGTTCGTGTATTGGCGCGCAGAATACCTTCTGAAGTAGGTTGTGCATAAAAACCCTGATAAACTGCAATCAGTGTGACGATCACACCAAATACCAGCGATTTAATCAGGCCGTTTACCACATCATAATAGAAATCCAGATTATTCTGCATCTGCCCCCAAAATACACCATCATCCATACCAAAGTATTTTACGCCAATCAGATAAGCACCATAGACACCGGCCACATTAAAGATGGAAGCCAACAAAGGCATGGAGAGCACACCTGCCCAAAACCGTGGTGCCACAACTCTAGCCACCGGATCAATGGCCATAACATTCATAGCTTCCAGCTGCTCTGTCGTTTTCATTAGCCCGATTTCACTGGTCATGGCACCTCCTGCGCTGCTGGCAAATAGAATGGCTGCCAGTACAGGTCCCAGTTCGCGCAGCATAGCCGCAGCTACCATATAACCCAATATATCAGCCGATTTAAATTTCGCCAGCTGTGTATAAGCTTGTAATCCCAGCACCATACCGACAAATAGGCCAGATACGGCAATGATAATAATGGAAAGTACCCCAGAAAAATACATTTGCCTTATCATCAGTCCCGGCCGGCGTAACACTGTTCCGCTGCGCAACAAAGCAGCAAACAGAAATAAAGTGGCGCGCCCAAGGTGCTGGACAAAACTGAGGGTTTTTGCACCCAGTTCTTCTATAGCTTTCATCACGCGATGTCTAAATCCTGTTGTAAGGTAGTGGTTGCCGGATAGCGAAAGGCCACCGGCCCGTCAGCCTGACCATGTATAAACTGATTTACCCATGGTGAATCCAGTTCACGCATTTGGTGTGGTGAACCGGAAAAAATAATTTCGCCATGTGCCAGAAAAACCACATGGCTGGCTATATCCAGTGATTGCTGTATATCGTGTGTCACCATTACACTCGTGGTTTGCAAAGCTTTGTTTACTTTACTTACCAAGCCTGCTATCACGCCCAGCGAAATTGGATCCAGACCGGTAAATGGTTCATCATATAGCAATAAGGCCGGATCAAGTGCGATAGTGCGTGCTAGTGCCACTCGGCGGGACATACCGCCGGAAAGTTCGGACGGCATTAATTTTTCTACGCCACGCAAACCTACCGCATTCAGCTTCATGATTACCAGATCATGAATCATGCTTTCTGGTAAATCAGTGTGTTCGCGCATCGGAAAAGCCACATTATCGAAAACCGACAAATCTGTAAACAGCGCACCAAACTGAAACAGAACACCCATATTGCGGCGATGATGATACAACTCTTCGCGGCTGAATTTAGCAATATCGCGGCCATTAATCAGCACCTGTCCCTGCTGCGCGGTAATCTGACCAGTAATCAAGCGTAGCAAGGTGGTCTTACCGCTACCAGAACTGCCCATGATAGCGGTAAAACTGCCTTGCTCCAGCTTAAAATTTATGTTTTTAAGAATGGGTCGATCGCCATAGGCAAAAACCACATCCTTCATTTCAATAAACGGCGTAGCCATATCAATATTTTCCATGCCGTACGTTAATCTGATTTTATGATGTCTGCCCGTATTTATCAATTACGGGTAAGTGCATTATTCGAACTTACTTCTGTGACACATTTCAATCGCACTGCTGACCGCGGCAAATAAACTGCCGCTGCTGGCTTTCCCCGTCCCGGCAAGGTCCAGAGCAGTGCCATGATCTACTGAAGTACGTATAAATGGTAATCCCAGAGTGATATTCACTCCTTCGCCAAAACTGGCATATTTTAATACAGGCAGTCCCTGATCATGATACATAGCCAAAACCGCGTCTGCTTCTTTAAGCATAAATGGCTGAAATAGTGTATCTGCTGGAAAAGGGCCGCTGACTTGCATATTTTGCTGTTGCAACTTCTTAATCACAGGAGTGATAATAGTATTTTCTTCATGTCCTAAATGACCGTTTTCTCCGGCATGTGGATTGAGTCCGGCAACAAGAATGCGTGGCTGTGACAGACCAAATTTATGCTGTAAGTCACGATGTAGGATAATAAGAACTTCTGTCAATAATTCAGCCGTCAGCGCATCAGCTACTTTTCGCAATGGTAAATGAGTTGTAGCCAGAGCTACTTTCAAACCGCCTCCAGCCAGCATCATAACCACTAAGGGCGTATCACTTTTTGCTGCCAAATATTCGGTATGTCCACTGAAAGGTATACCGCTATCATTGATGATTCCTTTGTGTACTGGTGCAGTGACCATGGCCGCAAATTCACCTTGCTCAATACCTGCATATGCTCTATTTAGCAACTGCAATACATAGTCTGCATTGTGAACATCCAACAAACCGGCCCGAACTGGTACTTGCACGGGAATATGACAAACTTCCAGCATCCCTTTTTTCGGTTGAGTATCTCGCTGATAAGACTGAATGAAAATATGTTTACCCAATGATGCAGCCCGCTGCTCCAACAGCTGTTTGTCACCCAGAACCACAATGCGTACCGGCAAATCAGCGCCAGCCAGATCCAAACAGATATCCGGACCAATTCCTGAAGGCTCGCCACTGGTAATGGCAATCACAGGCTGCTGATGAGAAAAATTCACCCCACTCACCATTTTTAGTCCTGAGGTCGAACATTGATATATGCCTGATCCTCCAATTGCTTCAGGAAATTCTGTAATAATAGTTCTCGTTTTTCCTGCACCAGCACTGCACGCATGCCATTACGCTGACGTTCTGCTGGAGTGTCATTGCTTCTGACATCAATCAATCGAATTACATGCCATCCGAATTGAGTACGAACTGGCATCGATATCTGTCCCGGCTGTAAAGATTTAACAGCCGCCTCAAACGGCGGGACAGTTTCACCATCTAGAATCCAGCCCAAATCACCACCATTTTGAGCACTGCCATCTTGAGAATACTGGCGAGCTAACTGTTCAAACGATGCACCAGAACGTGCCTGCTGGGCAATCTGCTCAATCAGTTTGCGAGTAATATCATTATCATTTTTCAAGAGAATATGTTGCACATGATAGGAATATGCTGTGATAGGTGGAGGTAAAGGACGACCCTCCTGCTGAGCACGGGCAATGGCATCATCAATTTCAGCATCACTTACCTGACTTTTACCCATCACTTCACTCTGCTCTATTTTTTGAGCTAAAAGATTTTCAGTCATGGTGCGTCGCAGTTGATTTTCACTGATACCTTCTTTGGCAATACGCTGAATTAGCTCTTTAGCCGTCATATGGCGCTGAGCGGCAAATTGTTCAATTGCTTCATTTACATCGGCATTACTCAAACGAATATTGGCACGTTTGGCCGCTTGTACCAATAAATCTTTGCGTATCAATTGTGCCAGTGCCTGCTGCTCTAAATCAGCTGCACTAACTGATTTGCCTTTAGGCAGTTGTGAACGCATCTGATTAGTCACCAAATCCAGCTCTTGCTTAGTTATTACATCATCATTGACGACAGCAACAATGTTATCAACCGGTTTGATATCTAGTGCCAGTGCAGAAGGAATGGCCACGGCCATTATGCTTGTTGCCAACCATTTATGTATGCGCTTCATTAATGTTTTACCTCGTAAGTATTGCTATAACCGGGAATTTGTGAACCAAGCTGGCTAAGAGGACCATTACCCACTCCGGTCAGGTCTCGCAACTGTAATTGAAATAATACGGCGGTTTTACGTTTTTTATAGTCATCTGTATAGCGAGTACCAACTAGGCCCGCACTCCAGCAGTGGCAAGGACTCTGATATTCCAGACCAATGGTCTGATTAAGAGTGACACTGTGAGCAAAATCATAATTTTGACGTGCAACAAGATAATAATTGCGGCTTACCGGCCACTGCACGCCTACATCAATAGAACGCATTTTGCCATAAACATCATCATAGAGATTTTCATCACGACCATATTTGTAACGAACACTAACGGTTTTACCAGGTTTTGGCGTATAGCGGATGCCAAAATTATAACTTTCAGATGTTTTCAGATCCTGATTGTAATGCCATTTAGATTCAGCTGTAATGTGATTACTCAGAGCCGCACGACCAAAAGCCACCATGTCTGAGCGTTTACGTTCTTTGTTTTTCGGAGTGTTTTCATTCAGTTTAACATTATCATCCTGAAAATAAAAACGCTGACCAATACCAGCCGCAAATCGTTCAATGCCAGTAGTACTATCATATACACGTGATTGCAAAGCAGTAGTCAGAAAATTAGCCGCATTGATTCTATCCTGACCGGAATACCGGTTTTCACGGAACAACTGATCATAAGTAAAACTGTTTTCAGCTGTATCAAATAAGGGCATATTTTCTTGATTGCGTCGTGGTATATATGTATAGAACAAGCGTGGTTCCAGTGTCTGAATAAACCCTTTATGCATGTTTCCAGTTTTCCACAACCGCTCAAACGTCATACCTGAATCTACGCTGAGCAAAGGAACTGCACGATCCATGCTGCGTTTATCCTGATTATTCTGTTTGCTCATATCATAATGTGTGGCATGAAAACTCAACTTAGGCCGTATATATCCCCATGTGGTAGAGTAATCAGCGGTCAAAGATGGAAATAATACCAGCCGCGTACCATTCGGATATTTATTCAGCCAATCTTTATGCCCAGTTTCTTTACCTTCAAATCGGGTAGCTTCTGCATATACATTTACGGCATAATGGTTGCCAAAGTAACGATTCCATGTAGCAGATAGGCGTGGCAGGCGTGAATAAGGTTGATCTTTATAGCCACTGGTAGAAGCTAAAGTCTGATATTTTTGCACCATCAGGTTACCGTCAAATGTACCACCCCATATATCTTGATGATAATTTAGCCAAGCCTGCCGGTTCAAATTTACACTACCACTATCACCGCTCCAGAAATCTCGGCGATAATCATCATCTGAAACCTGATGATAATCAATGCCACCGCTCAAGCCTTTTGCTAGCTGTTGAGTATGGGTGAAATCTACTTCAGCACGATTTTTGTGGCTACTCTTCTGGTCACTGGGTACCCAGTCAGCACTAATCTGTCCCTGATATTTCGGTTGTAGATAGCGAAAATCACCTCCGAGTTGGATACCACGGCTACTGATTAAATGGGGTCGGATGGTAGCATCATAATTCGGAGCCAGATTCAGATAATAGGGGGTCATCAGCTCAAAACCATCAGAACCGCCCTTAATGGTTGGAGCAAGAAAACCGCTTTTACGGCTGCCATTTAGTGGAAAATCGATCCATGGTGTATAGAATAGAGGCACTCCGCCAAAAACCAGTGTTGCATTACGAGCCACACCAACGTTTTTATCGTAATCCAAATCAATACTACCGGAACGAATATACCAGCTGTCATCACCTGGATTACAGGTATTGAACTTGGCACTTTGCAAACGATAGCGATTTTTACCGCCCATCTGTATTTCGTCACCAACGCCTTGTAGACGACGGTTGTCCTTCTCCATTTCAAAGCGGCCGGCATCACCCACTCCGGTACTTTTAGCCATGTCATAAGTTACATGCTCGCCGCTGACGCGGCTTTCACCATTATCCAGTGTAAAATGGTCTCCAGCTTTGATAATCTGGCTTTGCTGATCATAATCAGCCCAGTCTGAGTTCAGGGTGACATCATTACGTTCAATAATCACATTGCCTTTGGCATGCACTTGCACTTGTGATTGTCCATTGACGTCATCAGCCACAACCCGCGTTACGTCTGTACCCGGATTGGATTCACCACTGCTTTGCACAGGTTTGACAAAATGTTTCGGACGCTGAGGTGCGGTACAGACATTACCCTCACCCATAGAAAGAGGAGAAGCAGCCAAAGCTAGTGCTGGAAAAGCACAAAACACAGTTGTTAAGGCCAATGCCAATGGTTTGGGGGAAAATATGTAGGACAAAGTATCACCTAAACGGCTTTGCCAGTTAAAATAGCGTTTATTTTAACCTGAAAAATGCCATGCAACGAGAATCCGAACTAAAAAAATGGTTACATACATGTTATCCGCAACAGGATTTTGTTCTTAGCTTTGCTGCTGCTGATGCTGATTTCCGCCGTTATTTCCGAGCTGTTTTCAAGGATAACCACAGTGTAATCTGTATGGATGCGCCACCTGATAAAATGAGCATTCAGCCTTATATCAAGGTCCAGCACCTTTTTCAGGCCATAAATGTACCCAAAATCTATCATGCAGACGCGCAAAAAGGATTTATGGCATTGGAGGATTTCGGACATACGCCCTATCTGGCAGCACTATTGCAAGATAAACGTCCAGAAGTGCATAAAATACTATTACTTGAAGCAGTTGATGAGTTAATTACCCTGCAAAAGGCTAGTCTACCAGATCAACTACCAATATATGATGAAACGGTCATGACACGAGAAATGCAACTGTTTCCAGAATGGTATGTACAAAAAGAACTTGGCTTATCTCTGACTGAAAAACAGAAACATCTGTGGCAACAGGCTATATCTGCCGTTTTACCGGTCATTCTGGCTCAACCACAGGTTTATGTACACCGTGACTACATTGTACGTAATATTATGCTTACTCGTGACCGCCCCGGTATTCTGGATTTTCAGGATGCATTATACGGTCCAATTACTTATGATTTAGTCTCGTTGCTTCGCGATGCTTTTATTGAATGGGATGAAGAATTTGTACTGGACATCGTTATTCGATACTGGGAGAAGGCTCGGGCTGCCGGAGTACCGGTTCATAATGATTTTGACCATTTCTACCGTGATTTTGAATTGATGGGCGTGCAGCGTCATCTGAAAGTAGCCGGTATTTTTGCCCGATTGTATTATCGTGATGGTAAAGACAAATACCGTAGTGAAATTCATCGCTTCCTAAAATATTTACGTAAGACTAGCCGACGTTATCATGAATTGCGCCCATTATTACAATTAATCACTGAATTGATCGGAGCTGAAGAAATTCAGACTGGCTATACTTTCTGAAAATATTTTGCAATAATCAAGCAAGCTGCTAAATGATTAGCAGCTTTTATTAATTATTCAATGGGTATCTGCAACAAAAACTTTAGTCTCTGCCAAAACCCCATATTCAAATAATGATTTAAACGGGTATTCAAACTCCATTCTCTTTGCTGCATATTACTCATCATTTGATGCAAATTAGACACATTGGCTTGCAATTTTTCATATTCCTGATTCAGCTGTACATATTGATCAAATAGCTGAATATTATTCAGATGTTTTAACTGTTCTAGTTCAAGTAAAGTCTGTTCATATAAAATTTCAAGATTGTTTATTTCATTTTGATGATATTTTTTTGATACAGGATCCGAACGGATTTTGCCATACACTTTTTTTGCAAATATTTGTTTCAGCGCATGGTAATATTTTTTAACTTCATCAACTGTAAAATTTATTTCTCCACAGAATTCTGTATCAAGTTTTAGTTTTTTTGAGATGCTGACTTCGATAATGGGAATATGATTTTTCTCAAATGATTTTATTTTTTTCTGATAACAGGGATTAGTAAAAACTACTTCAATCGCCAGACATCCATTCCATTTATCGTATAATTCACAGTCTTCACTAAAATAACCGACTAAATCCGGATAATATTTTTCTTCATTTTTATCAAAATGTTGAAATTTCAGGCATGGTTCAACTAGGAATTTTGAAAAACTAAAATGATAATTATCATTATCAATTGTGAAGTTTATTTCAGACATTTCCTGCAAAACCAACATTGCTGTTGAATGATATATTGATTCTTGCCTGTTCTTATCTACTTCATCCGATTGATATCTGAAAAATCCATATTCTGTTGGTATTAATTCCTGCCGGTTGATTTCATCAAATTCGGTTGAATAAAACTTGAGTCCTGAATAAGCTTCAGGGTGTTGCTGTTTTAATTTCAGCACATCCCAGATATAAAAGATTTCAAGCTTTTCCAATTGCTTGTTGTAAACAAATTTCTCATGTTCATCTTTGGCGTAGGCCCATATTTTTCTGGCCATTTAATATTCTCCCCTATGCTACAAAATTGCTATATTAGTGACTCTTTTCTAAAAAATGCCGCCTAAATAAATTATAATGGAATATACCCATCAAAACGCGTGGTTTTGCCTAAATACTGAAAAGCTGGCTGTTTTTCTGCCAAAAATCTACCATTAGCTGGCCGTTTCACAATCACTCGTTTACAAGCAAGTTGTTGTGCTGCCAGTAATAAATCCATATCGTTATTCTCATCAGCAGTTCCCAGCAGCTCATGGAAATAAGCCATTTCCTTTTTTACCGCCGCTGATTTCTGCTTTTGGGGGTACATTGGATCCAGATATATCACATCTGGCAAGGAATCCGTTTTTTGCATTGCCGCTTTACTAGTAATACTGCCATATTTCAGATCAATCCGCTGTGCTATCTGAGCTGTATGATGATCTGCGTGTGCTCTTTGCAAACCATCAGCCAACAAAGCATGGACATAAGGATTGCATTCAAATACTACCACCTCTAATCCCAGAGAAGCCATCACAAACGCATCTCGACCCAGCCCACCAGTAGCATCCCAGACCAGCGGCTGAGTTTTAGCCTGTACGGCACGAGCCAGCAGCTCACCACCGCCAAACAGGCGCCGGTGCCTAGCTGTTCCCTGCACGAAATCCACACGTACAACACCCTTATTTCCGACTTTGGCCAGAGCAAGGCCGTAATCATCATAATATAAGTACAAACCATGCGCAGGTGGCTGCGGCTGAAAGTGCAGTTTTTCTGTCTCTAATAGATTTTGCAGAGGCATACACAATTTACTGAGGTCTACAATCTGCCCAGTTAGAACCATTGCTTGTATCATTAGGCAATACCCAATCGTTCCATTCGATAACGCATTGATCTAAAGCTGATGCCCAGCAGTTTTGCCGCTTGTGTACGGTTATAACGGGTCTGTGCTAATGCCTGCTGCAGAATATGACGTTCTACATCGTCGAGATAGTCCTGAATCTGGGTATGACCAAACTGAAAATCTGTCCTTGCAGGATTTTCCTCGGCAGGATTACGGACACTATCTGCCGATAAATTACGCTGATTATCAAATGAGAAACTTTGAATCTGTAAATCATCAACTTCGATAATATGATTTTTTGATAACGCGATTGCTCGTTCTAATATATTTTCCAGCTCGCGAAAATTGCCGGGATAGCTATATTGCAATAAAGCTTGCTCAGCTGCTGGGCTCAGGCTCATGGTTTCATCACGTAGAATACGTCGCAACAAAACATGAATCAGTTCTGGTAAATCATCACGTAATTCACGTAAGGGGGGCATGGTTATGGACACCACATTTAGACGGTAAAACAAATCCTGCCGAAATTGTCCCGTTTCTACCAAAGCATTCAGGTCTTTATGAGTAGCACAGATAATACGGACATCAACCTGCTTTTCTTCCATTTCACCAATCCGGCGAACAGCTCGTTCCTGAATGGCACGCAAAAGCTTTACCTGCATGGATAAAGGCAAATCAGCCACTTCATCCAAAAATAATGTACCACCATCTGCATGCTGAAAAAATCCTGCTCTGTCATTATCTGCGCCGGTAAAACTCCCTTTTTTATAACCAAAAAACTCACTTTCCATCAATGCTTCAGGAATCGCCCCGCAATTGACTGCAACAAATGCTTTATCTTTACGTGCTGATTGTTCATGAATACTGCGGGCTGCTTGCTCTTTTCCACTACCGGATTCTCCGGCAATATAGACGGGTACATTGGATTTAGTCAGTTTGCTTATTAATTGTCGCACTTCAGCAATTAAAGGGGAGTGACCAAGCAATCGCTCTTGAGCAGCACTTTGGTTCCCTCTACCTGGCTCAGAAACATTCTGGGATTTCACTTCAGATTGTTTAGTGCTTGTGGCTGCTTTAGTAATGGAGTCGGTATCAGAACTATGGTTGATTGTCAGCACAGATTTAACTAATGTGCGTAGTTGTGCCAGAGTAATGGGTTTTTGCAGATAATCAAAAGCACCATTTTTTAGTGCCTGCACTGCTTGCACTGCATTACCGTAAGCAGTAATCACAGCAATGGGAATATCCAGATTATGTTCGGTTATATAATCTACAATTTCCAGACCAGATCCGTCTGGCATACGCATATCAGTAAGTACCAGAGAGAAAGCATGATTACGTAATGCTTTTTTGGCTTCAGCCACGCCGGCAGCGGTCTGGACAGATAAACCCATTTTTATCAGGGTTAATTCCATTAAATCACGAATATCAGCTTCATCATCTATTACCAGCACTGGCTTTTTTAATTCTACCTGACTATTCATCAACCATCCTTGGCAAAGTCAATTCAAATCCATTTAATTGCGGACTGTAATTTAACTGTCCGTGATTGGCTAAAGCCAGTTCACGCGCCACATACAGCCCCAGCCCCGTACCACTGGGCTCAGTAGTAAAAAATGGCTCAAATAGATGTAACTGATTCTCTGCACTCACACCCGCACCATTATCTATCACTATAATTGAAACTTTCTGCTGCCATTCTTTGCGCATGACAACCCTAACAGCCTCTTTATTCTGCTGGCTGTGTCGCCAAGCATTATTCATTAGATTCCACATTATCTGTTGCAAATGTATTGAGTCACAACTGACTACCAAAGGTTCGCTGTCGGCTTCAAGCTGAATACAATGCAAAGCCTGAGGTTTAATCAGTATGAATTCCTGTACAAACGCAGACCAGAAAACGCGCAAATCAATAACCTGCCTGTTTTTCTTATCACGTTTATTTAAGACGCCGATGTCTTCAAGCATTTTATCAATCCGACTGATATTATTGTCCACAATATGAAACAGTTTCAGCCGTGCCGGATCGTTTTCTTCCTCCTGCAATAGTTCATTGGCTTGACGTACAGCGGACATCGGATTGCGTATTTCATGCGCCAGATTAGCGGTTAATTGCCCTAAAGATGCCAGTTTGAGAGCCATAGCCTCCTGATCTATTTCAGTACGGGCACGCATAGACAACATCAATAAGGGTGTATTGGCCTCCTGTAGCAGTCGCGCATGTACTCGCATCGGCAAACCATTGAGGGTACAGTTGATTTCAAATATATTTTTCTGCTCTGTGTGCCAGTAATGCATAATCTGACGAAAAATAACTGTGCGAGTATCCACCACCAGCATAGGAAAATATTTCTGTGCTTTACGGTTAATTAACCATATCATGCCACTCTCATCTAATACCACTACCCCTTCCTGCACATAATTAAAAGCACGATCCAGCAGGTGGCGATAACTGTCGAGCATCTTTGATTGCTGATATTGCAGATTTTGCGAGCGAGCTAGTGAAGTGGCCACATAAGCGGTCAGCCCAGCCACAAGGTAAACAGCTGCAATCAGCATGAACGCGATGGTACAAATCCGCATACTGATATTTTCAAAACCATTACGGCTAATTTGCAACCAAGTAATGATTACAATCAGTAAGGTGACATATCCTGCATATATTAGCGGATAACGACCACGGCTAAACAAGCAAGCGGCAGCCACAAATGGCAACAACAAAATACCAAAGCCGCTGTCCACACCTCCAGCCATACTCATCAGCCATGCAATCATGGTGATGTCTACAGCCGCATTAACATTGGGGAGGGCGTCTGGCTGATTTTGCCAACGCGGTACCAGCATCGAAAACAAAATCAGAAAACCGTAAAGTGCCGCCCAGCTGTAGAGCTCAGGTTTATTGAATATTGGTACGCTTAGTTCCGGTTCATCCATGTTTCGGGTCAGGACGTAAAAAGTCATGATGGAAAACAACAGGCTCATGCGGGCAATATTAAGTAAGGCAGAAAGCCTGTCCAGATATTGCGGCCAGCCATGAATACGGGTTTTCATACCGGCTTAATTTCCATCATTCAAAGTACCGTATATAGCCAGAATTGCGCCCGAAACGCTTAATTCTTTACCTTTGTGTCCTCTCCTGTTACTGATATCCTGTACACGCAGTGTTTCCTGATGACGGCCACCTCGTTTACCTTGAGTTTCCAACGTAAATTCTGGTGAGTCTGACAGCACAATGTAATTTAATGTCTCATCAGACGGCAAACTCATGATTTGCAGACCGCGCCCTTTAGCCATCACTTTGAGTTCAAGTAAAGGAAAAGCAAGAAGACGGTTTGCACTGGAAACAGCAATCAGCTCGGTTTGGCTACCGGCGGACAAGGATTTGGCCGGCACCTGCAGAGGTGGCAATAATGTTTCATTATCATTAACCGTCATCACCACTTTGCCGTTTTTAGTACGGCTAACCAAATCTTTGAAGGCAATCACAAAACCATAGCCACCACTGTTGGCCAAAAGGTAATGCTGCTGAGGTAAGGCAGTGAGCATTGCAACGATTGTCGCCCCTTGATCAAGCTCAACTAGTGAACCGGCCGGCACGCCATCACCGCGACCACCAGGAATGCTGGCTGCGTCAACGCTGTAGGCACGTCCGTGCGAGTCCAGCAGGATAACCGGCCATACCGTACGACCTTCCACGGCCTGCATTAGGCCATCGCCCTCTTTGAAGGTGGTCTGGCTCAAATCTAAATTATGCCCAACCCGCGTTTTCAGCCAGCCTTTCTTCGATAATACCAGCGTAACCGGCTCATCGGCTGTCATCTGAGTAAGTGTAGCGCGCTCTGCCGGCTGAATCAGAGTGCGGCGGTTATCGCCATAAAGTTTGGTATCTTCCTCAATTTCCTTAATTACCAAATTTTTCTTGGCAATTTCATTTTCCAGTAACGAAACTAATTGCTCACGCTCCTGCTGCAGTTTATTCAATTCTGTTTCTAGTTTAATCCATTCCAATCTGGCCAACTGACGCAAACGAATTTCCAGAATATCATCCGCCTGTATCTCACTTAAGCCGAATGCCGATATCAATTCTTGTTTTGGTTCATCTGATTCACGGATAACACGAATAACTTCATCTATATGCAGGAATACAGTCTGCCTGCCTTGCAAAATATGAATACGTTTTTCTACCTGCTCTAACCGATACTGCAAACGTCGTGTAACAGTCAGAATACGAAAATCAAGCCACTCACGCAGAATCTGAACAAGATTTTTTTGCGCAGGTTTATTATCCTGCCCCATCATTACCAGATTAATCGCTACATTTCCCTCAAGACTGGTTTGAGCCAGTAATGTATTCATGAATTCATCCGGCTGAATGCGACTGGATTTCGGTTCGAACACCAGCCGCACCGGAGCCTGTCCATCTGATTCATCTCGCACTCTCTCCAGCAGCGAAAGCATCAGTGTGCGCGTATTCATTTGCTCCTGAGTCAGATTTTTTTTACCGGTTTTAGGTTTAGGATTAGTCTGTTCTTCTATCTCTGCCAATATTTTTTGCGCAGAAGTACCCGGAGGTAGCTCGGTTACTATTGCCCGCCAGTGTCCACGTGCCAGTTTTTCTATTTCGTACCGTGCCCGTACTCGAATACTGCCTTTACCCTGAGCATAAATAACCTGAATATCCTCCGGTGAAGTAATAATCTGCCCGCCGCCAGCGAAATCAGGGCCAGGTAGATGCTGCATTAAAGCTGCAGTATCTAAAGTAGGTTGTTTCAATAATGCTATAGCCGCCGCGCTAACTTCACGTAGATTATGTGAAGGAATTTCTGTAGCCAGACCAACTGCAATACCAGAAGCGCCATTCAACAAAATCATCGGCAGTCGAGCTGGCAAAACCGTAGGTTCAACAAAGGCACCATCATAATTGGGAATGAAATCCACCGTACCCATGTCAATTTCGGACAGCAGCAATTCAGCAATCGGAGTTAAACGTGCTTCTGTATAACGCATGGCTGCAGCACTATCGCCATCGCGTGATCCGAAATTACCGATACCGTCAATCAATGGATAGCGTAAAGTAAAATCCTGAGCCATGCGTACCATCGCATCATAGGCAGATGCATCACCATGCGGATGATATTTACCCAGAATTTCACCCACCACGCGTGCCGATTTCACTGGCTTGGAGCCATGTACCAAGCCCATATCTTTCATGGCATACAGAATGCGCCGCTGTACCGGTTTTTGACCGTCTGCCACATCCGGCAATGCCCGACCTTTCACCACACTCATAGCATAGGCTAGATAAGCACGTTCAGCATACTGCCCTAAAAGGAGATAATCTTCACCGTGGTCTGATTGTTGGATTACGTCACTCATATTATTCTGACTTCACTAATTTTTATCTGAAACAGATTAATTTAGCTATCTATTGTAAGGGATTTCAGGTTTCCAGCCCAACCTACATATTTCTGACTATATAATTTAAAACTCTTGAACTTCCCTACAAATAAATTATTGCTTAGTTTCGTAGTTTTAGATCAGACTCTACAAATTGTGTCTGCAATCTGAAACGCTTTTGCAATAAATTTTTTCGGTTTATTTAGCTAGAATCAAAAATAGCGTTTCTTTGAATTTAAGAAAATAAAAAGCCGTCCAGAATTTCATTCTGGACAGCTTTAATATTTTTATAAATATTAATCTGCCTGTCGACGAATCACAGCAGGAATTTCAAAATCATCCAGAACGGACTGATTAGAAAAATCAGCAGCAGCCAGATTCATACTACGTGCACTGCGGCCAGAGCGTACAACGCTACCAATATCCGGATAGGCATCTTCGGTACCAGTAGCCTGTACCGTTTGCAAAACACGCAGATTGCTTTGCTGCTGATGATGCAAAACTTTCTGTTCTTGTAATCCAGTAGCAATAATGGTAACGCGTATTTCGCCTTCTTCCATGCTGGCATCTTCAGAAGTGCCATATTTCAACGCAGCTTCGTCATGAGCATATTCATCAATCATACTCATGATTTCTTTGTATTCTGACATTTTAAGACAACCTGGAGCAGTAGTAATGTTTACCAGCACTCCCTGCGCACCATCCAGTGTCACGTCATCAAGCAGCGGGCTGGCAATAGCCTGCTCAGTAGCAATACGGGCACGATCAACGCCATGAGCACTGCCTGAACCCATCATTGCCATACCCATGATGCTCATCACGTTTTTCACATCAGCAAAGTCAAGATTGATGATACCCGGATTGGTAATAACCTCAGCAATACCAGCCACCGCATTGCGTAATACATTATCTGCAGCACGGAATGCTTCACGCATGCTGACATCTTCGCCCAATGCTGACATCAGTTTGTCATTTGGAATCACAATCAGAGAATCAACGGTATTTTTCAGAATTTCTATGCCGTTGTTCGCCACTTGAATACGCTTACCTTCATATTCAAACGGACGGGTCACCACTGCAACGGTCAGAATACCCATTTCCTTGGCCAGCTCAGCCACAACAGGTGCTGCGCCTGTACCAGTACCGCCACCCATGCCAGTAGTGATAAACAGCATGTTGGCACCGCGGATGGCATCTGACAATGCTTCACGGTCTTCCATGGCTGCATTCCGACCAATTTCTGGATCAGCGCCAGCTCCGAGACCCCGGGTTAGATTGTTACCCAGTTGAATGCGTTTTGAGGCTTTACTGTTTTGTAAAGACTGTGCGTCAGTATTAGCACTGATAAACTCAATACCGGCAACCGCATTTTCAACCATATTGTTAATAGCATTACAGCCACCACCGCCAATACCAATGACTTTGATAACGGCAGCACCGACTACTGTCTCCACAACATCATATACCAGTTGCATTTATGTCTCCTGACAAAACATGCGCATAATCATTTTAAACCCTTGTATAACTATCATTATATCGACAGTTATACACAATGCGCAAAAGTTCTGTCATTTATTGTGTTAGATAAGTTAAAAATTGTTTTTAAACCAAGCTTGTAATTTGGAAAGCCATGACTCTTTCGGTTCGGCAGCAGTGGCAACAGGCAGGTCATTTTTACTGTCATCTTCACATGCTGCCTGCAATAGGCCAATTGCGGTGGCATAACGCGGGTTGCGAATCCGCTCGGATACACCGCCCATTTCCTGTGGAACGCCAATACGCGCCGGCAGATTGAATACATCTTCAGCTAGTTCTACCATGCCGGGTAATAATGACGCACCACCAGTTAAAACCACACCGGACGTGAGCACATCCTCCGGAAAGCCGGAACGGCGTAATTCGTTTAATGTCAGCTCCAGAATTTCTTCCACACGCGGACCAATCACACTGGCCAATGTCCGGCGTGAAATCTGACGTGGATTGCGATCTCCAACACTGGGCACTTCAATCATGTCATCCAGTCCATCCATTGTAGCCAGCGCTACGCCATGGTTGATTTTGATGTATTCAGCAGCACTGTGCGGTGTGCGTAGTGCCTGAGCCAAATCCTTGGTAATCAAGTCTCCCGCAACTGGAATGACAGCTGTATGCCGGATAGCTCCGTTGGTATAAACAGCAATATCAGTGGTACCTCCGCCGATATCAATTACACAGACGCCAAGATCCTTTTCATCTTCAGTCAACACCGCTTGTCCGCTCGCCAACGGCTGAAGAATCATTTTGCTGATTTGCAAACCGCAACGATTGACGCATTTCTGAATATTCTGCATGGCAGTAACTGCACCGGTGATAATGTGAATGCGTGTATCCAGACGCACACCGCTCATTCCGATTGGTTCGCGTACTCCAGGCTGATTATCAATAATAAATTCCTGTACCACTGTATGCAGAATATCGTGGTCAGGCGGAATATTTACTGCTTTAGCGGTTTCAATCGCACGGTCGATATCGGCCTGACTAACTTCACCATCCTTGATTTTTACCACACCCTGCGAATTGAAACTACGGATATGATTGCCCGCAATGCCGGTGGTAACGCTTTCTACCGGTACATCAGCCATCATCTGTGCTTCTTCCATGGCCTGCTTGATAGCCTGTGCTGTGGTTTCGATATTGGTCACCATCCCTGCCTTCAAACCGCGAGACGGCGCTTGTCCCAGACCAACAATGTGGATTTGGTTGTCTTCCTGTACTTCACCAATCAGGGCGATTACTTTTGACGTGCCGATATCCAACGCACTGATGTATTTTTTACCTTTAACCATGGTCATCACTTTAAATTCAAATTATCAATCGGTCTGTCCGGATCAATCCAACTGTGCTTCCTGCTGATCCATTGTTGCAGCATCTTCTGAAAGATTAACGTCAGCAGAAGCTGATACAGCTTTGTTTTTATAACGTATTGCAAAACCATCTGGATAGCGCAAATCCACATAGTCAATAGCAGCGGCCTGATTGTGCAATACCTGAGGCCATGCCCAGACAAAATGCGACAGACGCTGCTCTACTTTTTCCCGCCCCAGTCGCAGTGTCATACCATTAGTCAGTTTCAACTGCCAGGCAGAACGGTCACTCAGCTGTAATTGCTGAATATGCAAGCCGGTTGGTTGTAGCAAACTTTCGAATGTTAGCAAATGTACAGTCATGTAGCGAGCGGAACTGTTGGTTCCAGTAAATAATGGCAACTGTTGCTGACTGGTTGCAGTAAATATTTGTCCATCGTTGTCCACCAGTTGCTGAGCATTCCAACGTGCCATAGGTACCCGCTCTTTAATCTCCAGCTGTACAGTATCAGGCCATATCCGCTTTACCTGAACTTTGGCGACCCATGGCAGTTTAGCTAAAGCCGCCTGTGCAGCACTAACATTCACGGTAAAAATATTACCACGCAAATACTGCTTACTGATTTCTTCAATTTCGGAAGACTGCAAATTTTTCAACGGCTGTAACACTTTTATTTGCCGTACCGGAAAGTAAGGTGAGTGAACCAGCCACGTTCCGCCTGCACCAAGCAGACAGAACAATACACAAACATATAACCAGCGATAAAGCCGTTTTAAGGCCTGCGCATTATCCCAAAGTCGCATGACTTAAAATTTCAACACACAAATCTTCAAAACTCAAGCCAATTTCACGTGCCGCTTTAGGCACCAGACTGTGACCTGTCATGCCTGGCACAGTATTGACTTCCAGAATATAAATCGTTCCGTCTGCATCACGGAGAAAATCTACTCTTCCCCAGCCGCGCCCCCCCAGAGCTTTAAATGCCCGGGCTGTCAGATCCCGCATGTGCTGCTCATCTGGGGGTGTCAGATCTGCGGGACATAAATAAACGGTATCATCACGGTGGTATTTGGCCTCATAATCATAAAAGTCAGTTGCCGGAAGAATACGTATACTGGGCAACACCTTCTCACCCAAAATAGCACAGGTATATTCTCCACCCTCAATAGCACGTTCTGCCAGAATTTCACCGTGATATTGTTTAAGCTCCTGATAAGCCTTAGCCAGTTCACCCGTCTGTCTGATTTTCATCACACCTACACTACTGCCTTCGGCTGCCGGTTTAACAAACAGAGGCAAACCCAGTTTTGCTTCTACATCAGCAAAATCACTATCGTCATGTAATACAATAAAGGGTACACAGGGTAAACCAACACCCTGCCAGATAAGACGGCTGCGAAATTTGTCCATACCTATAGCACTAGCAGCTACGCCACAACCCGTATAAGGTATACCCAAGGCTTCTAGTGCGCCTTGCACCACACCGTCTTCCCCAAAGGAACCATGCAAAATATTGAAAGCATATTTAAACTTTTCACTGACCAAGTCAGACAAGGGTCGCTCAGCTGGGTCAAAAGCATGTGCATCCACACATCGGCTTTTGAGCGCTGTTAAAATTGCCGCGCCACTGGCCAGTGACACCTCACGTTCACTGGAGAAGCCACCCATCAGTACGGCGACTTTACCAAAATTATTCATTACTTTATTATTTCCTGTATTTCTTTCAATTATTACTATTTTTGCACAAGATATAGATTGCCATACCTAAATAGCTGCGGCCATTTCTGTAATCATGGCTGGTACTTTATTGATACTACCAGCACCCATATTGAGCAAAACATCACCATCTTGCAACACATTTAATAAAGTGGGTGCCATTTCATCCACGTTTGCTACATAAATCGGTTCAACTTTGCCTAAAACCCGAATAGCTCGCATTAATGCTTTACTGTCTGCGGCCACAATTGGATCCTCACCTGCTGCGTATACTTCCGTTAACACTACGCCATCAGCTTTAGTCAGTACCTGTACAAAATCTTCAAAAAGGTCACGGGTTCGGGTATAGCGATGCGGCTGAAAAGCCACTACCAGCCGGCGGTCTGGATAGGCACCACGCGCCGCAGCAATAGTAGCAGACATTTCCACCGGATGATGTCCATAATCATCAATAAGTAATGCTTTACCGCCATCCGGCAAAGAAATATCACCGTATTGCTGAAAACGGCGACCAACACCGGCAAAGCTTTCTAGCCCAATCTGTATTGCGGAAACAGAAACACCGATTTCCAGTGCTACACCGATTACAGCAAGTGCATTTAAAACATTATGCTGTCCCGGCATATTGACCGTTACACTGAATGGATTAACACCTTTTTTGCGCGTATGAACATCAAAACGCATCTGCGCACCGCAGGCTTCTATATTGCTAGCATATAAATCGGCACTGTCATCCAGTCCGTAAGTAACAAAGGGTTTCTGAATCAGCGGCAATATCTGACGCACATGTTCACTGTCAATACATAAGAAGGCTTTGCCGTAAAATGGCATTCGATGCACAAAGTCAACAAAGGCCTGATGCAGTTTTTCAACATCATGGTCATAAGTATCCATGTGATCAGTATCTATATTGGTCACAACTGTGAATAGAGGAGTCAGATATAGAAAAGATGCGTCGGATTCATCAGCTTCAGCAACAATATATTCCCCTTTACCCAGCTTGGCATTGCTGCCGGCAGCAGTTAAGCGTCCGCCGATAACGAAAGTCGGATCCAGTCCGGCAGCAGCGAGCACAGAAGCAGTTAGGCTTGTAGTTGTGGTTTTTCCATGTGTACCGGCAATCGCAATACCCCGTCCGAAACGCATGATTTCAGCCAACATCATGGCACGAGGAATAACCGGAATTTTTTGTTCCAGTGCAGCCACCACTTCCGGATTGTCTTTCTTTACCGCGGTTGAGGTCACAACCACATCAGCACCACAAATATTATCTGCACTATGACCACAGCTAATCTGTACGCCGATAGCACGCAAATGTTGAGTAGCGGCATTATCAGCTAAATCAGAACCACTAATCTGATAGCCTTCATTATGTAAAACTTCAGCAATACCGCACATACCCGTACCACCGATACCCACAAAATGTATGTGACGGATACGGTCTTTCATATTTTCTTTCATACTATATTTACTTTTCCGGCCGGCTCAGGCTATACAACATATTCCGGCCATTCTTTAATTATTGTTCAAAGCACACTAGCCACTGCCGCCGCTGCGACTTTAGCCGCACTATCCGGCTGAGCCAATGCCCGAGCTTTCTCTGCCATCTGCAAACATTGTTCGCGTGACAAATCAGCCAGTACCGTTTGCAGGGACTGAGCATTTAGGCTAGTTTGAGGCATTAGCACGGCCGCGCCATCCTTAACCATATACTGTGCATTAGCAGTCTGATGGTCGTCAACGGCATGCGGATAAGGCACCAAAATCGCGCCTAAGCCAGCAGCGGTTAGTTCAGCTATAGTCAGTGCACCAGCACGGCATATCACTAGATCAGCTTCACGGTATGCAGAAACCATATCGGTGATAAATTCCACACATTCTGCTTTAACACCACACTCAGCATATTGATGCTGTAACTGTGTTAATTTATTGCGTCCAGACTGATGCAGCAGATTCGGACGCTGCGATTCCGGCAATAAAGCCATAGCCTGGGGCACAACTTTATTTAATATATCGGCTCCCAGACTACCGCCCACCACCAAAATATTCAGCACGCCCTGCCTACCAGCAAAGCGTTGTGCTGGAGGGGTTAATGCTGCAATATCTGCTCGAACAGGATTACCCACCAGCCCGTTTTGGTTGGTAAAAACCTGAGGGAATGCATACATTACCTGACTGGCAAAATGAGACAGCACTTTATTAGATAAACCGGCAATAGCATTTTGCTCATGTACAATCAACGGCAAGCCGCATAATCTGGCAGCGATGCCGCCGGGAAAAGAGACAAATCCCCCAAAACCGATAACTGCATCAACATTGTACCGAAGGATAATTCTCCGTGCGGCAGCAATGGTTTTTACTAAAGTAAACGGCAACAGTAATTTTCGTTTTATTCCGTTACCACGAATGCCTTTAATAGAGAGAGTTTCTAACGGAATATTGTATTGCGGTACCAGACGCGTTTCCATTGCACCTTCACTACCTAGCCAGACAATACGGTGTCCCTGCGCCTGCAACTCCTGAGCAACAGCAAGTGCAGGAAATATATGCCCGCCTGTACCACCCGCCATGACCATAAAGGTTTTTGAATTCATTGAATATCCGCTTTACTCATTATGTTTGAGGATAAATTAAACTTTAAAACCACGCATGACCCGTCGGTTTTCATAATCAACTCGTAATAGCAAGCCCACGCAAATAAGAATAATCATCACCGCAGAACCGCCATAGGAAAGCAAAGGTAAAGTTAAGCCTTTAGTTGGTAGAAGTCCAATATTGACACCAATATTAAAAAAGCTCTGGATACCCAACCAAATACCAATACCTTTGGCAACAAATGAACCATAAAACAGCTCTAGATCACGTGCCTGCTTGCCAATTGAAAAAGCTCTGATCACCAACCAAATATAACAAAACATTAGTACCAGAATACCAACAAAACCGAATTCTTCTCCAATTACCGCGAGGATAAAATCGGTATGAGCTTCTGGTAAATAAAAACGTTTTTCCAAACTGGCTCCAAGCCCGACGCCAAACCAGCCACCACGACCGATGGCCATTAATGAATGGGTCAACTGATAGCCTTTACCAAGCGGATCAGCCCACGGGTCAAGAAAACCGGCCACGCGCGCCATACGGTAAGGTTCAAACAGCACCAGCAAAATCATGGCCAGCAAACCGAAACCAACAACCGCCATAAACCAACGAAAAGGTAAACCAGCCAGAAACAGCAGGCCGACAGCAATAACGGATACTACAACAAATGATCCAAAATCCGGTTCCAGCATAATCAGCCCAAGACCAAGACCGACAGGAATACCAGCAAACCAAACCTTTTTAAATTCTTTTAATATTTCCGCTCGACGGGTAAAGAAACTAGACAGATACAGAATAATAGCCAACTTGAACACTTCTGTAGGCTGAATATTGACCATACCCACATTAATCCAGCGGCGGGCACCGTTAATTTCACGCCCCATCACCAGTACCAGTATCAACAACAGAATACTGAGCAGTAATACTAGTGGTGTAAGTTTTTTCCATGTACGCAGAGGAATACGCGCGGCAATACAACCAAGCAGCCCGCCGCACAGCAGAAAAACTGCCTGACGTACTAGATAAAAATAAGTACTGCCGCCATCATGTCTGGCATAAGCAATAGAAGCCGAATACACCATAATCAGGCTAAAACTGGCCATCAGCACTACCATCCATAGCAGTGACTGGTCGAATGTATCGCCGCGGCGTAATAATTTACGGTCGAGTAAACGTGATTCGGTAATCATGCCTGGCTATCCTGCAGCTGTCGCACACTGGCAACAAATACTTCACTTCGGTGGGCATATCCTTTAAACATATCATAACTGGCACATGCTGGACTTAGTAGCACGATATCACCCGCTTTAGCCAGTGCAAAGGCACGCTGAGTAGCCTGCGGTAAATCATCACAGTATTCAACCGGATAATTTTCTCCGTCCAGAACAGACCCTAGCTGCTGTGCATCTACTCCAATAAGCAACACTGCCCGAGCCTTACCACGTAAAGCTGTTTGCAACGGCGAAAAATCCTGTCCCTTCCCTTGTCCACCCGCTATCAACACGATTGGTTTATCCAGCCCAAACAATGCCGCACAAGTTGCACCGACATTGGTTCCCTTTGAATCATCAATAAATGTGACACCATTGAGTTCAGCCACCTTTTCAACCCGATGCGGCAAACCCTTGAAAGCACCAACATGGTGCAGCAGTTGCGCTCGCGATAATCCTATGGCTTCACATAAAGCAAACGCAGCCAGCACATTGGAAGCGTTATGTTTGCCTTGCAGAGGTAGTGCATCAAAGGATAGTAAAGCTTCATTACCAGCAGAGAGAGCACCTTGATTCAGCCAGTAGTCGGTATTTTTTTGTAAAGAAAACCATTTCACATTATGTTCGTGCCGCAGCATGGCACAACAGAATGTGTCGTCGGCATTCAATACCTGCATGGCGTGACCACGAAAAATCCGGTCTTTACTGTGTGCATAATCAAGTAAATCATCATAGCGATTCAAATGATCTTCAGACACATTCAGCACTGTAGCCACAGTGGCATTGAGACAAGGAGTGGTTTCCAGCTGAAAACTGGAAAGTTCCAGCACCCACACATCGGCGGTTTTGCCGTCGCGTGCTAGATAAGCTTCAAGAACCGGTGTGCCTATATTGCCTGCAACGACGGTATCCAGACCACACTTTTCACATAAAAATCCTACCAGACTGGTAGTGGTGGTTTTGCCATTTGATCCGGTAATTGCAATTACTTTGCTACCGCTACCAGCCAGTAGTTCAGCTAAAATAGCTACATCGCCAACTACTTGCCCACCGGCACGTTTAAAAGCAACAATTGCTGTATCACGTTGGCTTATACCTGGGCTTAACGCCAGCACATCAAAATGATGCTGATTCAACACTGCCGCCAATTCACCTGTATGAATGTCAACCTGATAATGATTGAGAACTGACTGACGCGTTGCTTCATCCAGCTGCATATCATATGCGGACACTTTAGCGCCAGCTTGAGTCAAAAATGCCAGCATTGAAACACCGGTACGTCCCAACCCTGCAACCAAAACTTTTTTATTACGCCAGTCAGTCATGGCTTAGTCCTACATTTATTTTTCAGTTACACATTCAAGGCCTGAAACTAATATTTTAAGGCCATTATCGTATTTTCAGAGAAGAAAGTCCCACCAGCACCAAAATCATGGTGATAATCCAGAAACGTACCACTACCTGCGTCTCTTTCCAGCCTTTCTGCTCAAAATGATGGTGAATCGGTGCCATCAGAAAAATACGTTTACGCCGTAATTTATATGAACCTACCTGTAGCATCACTGACAAAGCTTCTACAACAAATAAGCCGCCCATAATCACCAGCACAATTTCCTGACGCACTATCACCGCTATCGTACCCAAGGCGGCACCCAGAGCCAATGCACCGACATCACCCATAAATACCTGTGCTGGATAAGCATTAAACCATAGGAAACCCAGACACGAACCACAAATGGCTGCACCAAATATCATGACTTCATTGGCGCCGGGCACATGAGGCAACTGCAAATAATGTGCAAATTCTGCATGTCCACTCACATAGGCAAAAATAGACAAGCCCGCAGCCACCAGCACTACTGGAAAAGCCGCCAACCCATCCAAACCATCCGTCAAATTAACCGCATTGGATGTGCCAACAATCACAAAGTAAGTCAGCACCACAAAGCCTATACCACCTAAAGGATAAGCAATTTCCTTGAAAAACGGCACAATAAACGTAGTTGTTGAACTTAAATGCGCAGCATAAAACAGCACCACTCCAGCAATTAGCGCTACGGTAGATTGCCATATCATCTTGAATTTAGCCGATACACCATGCGGGTCTTTGTAAACGACCTTTTTCCAGTCATCATAAAAGCCCAGCGCTCCGGTACTGAGCATCACTAGCAACAGCACCCAAATATAAGGATTAGCCAGATTGGCCCATAATAATGTTGTAACCGTAATTGCCAATAAAATCAGCGTTCCGCCCATTGTGGGAGTACCGCTTTTAATTAGATGGGTTTTGGGTCCATCATCTCGAACGGCCTGTCCGACCTTGAGTTGAGTTAATTTGCGGATCATCCATGGTCCAAATGCAAGACTTAGTCCCATAGACGTAAGCGCAGCCATTACAGCACGGAAAGTAGTGTATTGAAATAAATGAAAACCACTTATCCAATAATGAAAAAGTTCAGCTAACCACAAAAGCATGGTTGTTTTTCCTTGCCACAGCTCAGGCCATGACGGTTAATCAAATAATCACTGCTGACGGAAATAATTGTTCCGACAACCTAAACCGGTAACGAAAGCATCAAACAATCAAACCGGCAATCAATGGTTACCGCATTTTATTCTTGCGTTAAAGCCGCAACCACATCTTCCATGTGCATAAAACGTGAACCTTTCACCAGAATAGTCGCCGTTTGCTGATCCCAGGCGCGTAAATCCTCAATCAGCCGGTTTCTGTCCTGATAAAACGCTTCTTTAGCGCCATAAGCTTCGGCAGCATATTGGCTGTTATCACCGATAAAAAACGCAGCCTCAATACCTCGTTCACGCATGTAGGCACCAACTTCAGCATGCAAAGCAGGAGCATTATTGCCAAGCTCACCGATGGCACCCATAACAATGACCCGTGGTGCCGGAAAAGCTGCCAGTACATCAATCGCAGCCTTGAATGCATCAGGATTGGCATTATAAGTGTCATCAATAACCAGCGCACCATTCAAACTGTGCTTCTGCTGCAAGCGGCCTTTGGCGTTTTGAAATGCATTCAGTCCATGCAAAGCTGACAAAGGTAAACCAGCAGCCAGCGCCATCGCGCAGGCTGCTACCGCATTGTGTACCATATGCAATCCGGGCACGGGTATATTTATATGAGTCTCACCTTGCAGGCTGTGCAGGTCAAAAGCAATGCCTAATGGCTGCAAAACAATATTTTCAGCATGCACATCACCCAGCTTTGTACCAAAGCGAACACATCTTTTACCATGCAAAGCTTTGATATAAAGCTCAGACTGTCCGTCATCAGTCGGAACAAAGCCAATCCCATTAGCATTTAAACCTTGGTAGATTTCACTTTTAGCACATGCGATATCGGCCACATCTGCAAAACCGCAGCCAATGTGAGCACGCAAAGCATTATTAACCAGAGCAAAATCTGGACGCGCCAAACCAGTTAAATAACTCAGTTCGCCGGCATGATTCATGCCCATCTCAATTACGGCGTAGCGATGCTGCGGTTTTAATTGCAGCAATGTTAATGGCAACCCTATGTGGTTATTAAAATTACCAGCAGTTGCCAAAATCGCATCTTTACCCGCGTGGCAACGCAGAATAGTAGCCAGCATTTCCTTTACAGTAGTTTTGCCAGCCGAACCAGTCACACCGAAAACCTGCAATTGCGGATTAACAACCATACGCCATGCATGAGCCAGCTGGCCTAAAGCCTGTTGTGTATCGGCAACCACTAAACAACGTGCATTAGTCTTCCAGTCAGAGCAGCTGACAATGCACAACGCTGCTCCTTTTGCCAGCACTTCATCAATAAAATCATGGCCATCAAAGTGTTCTCCCTGAATAGCCACAAACACATCACCCTGCTGAATCAGGCGGCTATCGATAATCACCCTATTTACCGGCTGGTTATGGCTCGGTAATACCTGTCCAAAAGTTTGATAAATAAAATTTAGATCTAAATTCGACATGTTATTTCAATATATGCATTTCAGCAGCCACGCTGCTGTAAGGCTGCCTGCGCTACTTCAAAATCAGAAAAATGATGCTTGTGGCCACCGATATCCTGATAGGTTTCATGCCCCTTACCAGCAATCAGTACAATATCGCCTATGGCAGCATGCTTTACTGCATAATCAATTGCCTTGCAACGGTCGATTTCCACCAATGCCGGTTCAGCCACTGCCGGTAAAATATCATTGATAATCGCCTCTGGATTTTCTGTACGCGGATTATCACTGGTTACCACCACATAATCTGCTCCTGCTGCTGCAGCCGCTCCCATTAGTGGTCTTTTACCTGCGTCACGGTCGCCGCCACAGCCGAATACACACCATAAATGTGAACCTGCCGGTTTAATTTCTTGTAAGGTAGCCAATGCCTTTTCCAACGCATCTGGCGTATGTGCATAATCCACCACTACTAATGGCTGTTTATCGCCCATCAAGCAATCCATTCGTCCGGTAGCTGGCCGAATATGCGGCCAGACCGCCAGTACATCTGCGAAAGCAAAACCGTTGGCACACAATACCCCGACACAGGCTGCCAGATTCTGTGCATTGAAACGCCCGAGTAAATGGGTATGCACAAGACCTTCTCCCCATGGGGTGCTTAATTGTACTTGCATACCATTAGCTGAGGCCTGAAAGTGAGCAATGTGAATATCTGCTTGTGCATGAAAACCATAAGCCAGTACAGTTAACTGCGAACAATCACGATGCAATTGCTGCCATAACTGAAAGCCGAATTCATCATCAATATTAATAATGGCGTGTTTTAGACCCTGCCAGTAGAAAAGTGAAGTTTTACAAGCACCGTAATTCTGCATGCTATGATGATAATCAAGATGATCACGGGTTAGATTAGTAAAGACAGCGCTGGTAAAAGGCACACCCACTACACGATCTTGATCCAAGCCATGACTGGATACTTCCATGGCCACTGCAGAGGCATTTTCTTGAACAAAGCGGCGCAACCAAGTCTGATTGGTTACCGCGTCCATGGTAGTATTGACAGTATCATGTAGCTGCAGCCAATACCCATTGCCTACCGTACCCATAATGGCGCATTTCTTACCCAGAATATCTGATGCCTGCGCCAGCCATTGGGATACCGAGGTTTTACCATTGGTACCGGTCACCCCCCAAATAGCTAGTTTGCTGCCCGGATTATCATAGCAGGCAGCTGCTACCAGACCGGCACGCTGGTGTAAATTTGCTACCGGCTCGTTTTTTACTTTCCAGCTTTCCTGCCACTGAAAATGGCCATCATCATCCCAGAAAACAAATTCGGCCCCATTATCGATAGCAGACTGAATAAAATCACGACCATCGGAATACTCTCCCTGACAGGCCACAAACACATCGCCTAGCTGAACCTGTCGACTGTCCGCACGCAAGTTTCTTCCTGCAACTATCGCGTGTGTTTCAGCCGATAAATGATACTCAGGCAAAGGCTTTTTCAGGGAAAACATAATACTGCCGTTTCAAATATTTTTATTTATAAATAGAAAACAATCTGTGATGACACAGATTGTCTAAAGATTAATGTTTTTCAGTGTGCACACTTGTATTAACTGGTCTTGTGGGTGAAACACCAAGCACATTCAATGTACCTACCATCACATCATGGAATACCGGACCGGAAACCGGGCCACCATAATAGCCATTGGCAGTAGGATTCTGGATATTCACCGCTACGATTACTCGCGGATTATCTGCCGGTGCAAAACCAATGAATGTAGCCATGTGCTTGGAATCTGAGTAATGACCATCAACAAGCATACGTGCAGTACCAGTTTTAGCTGCAACATCATAGCCGTCAATCGCACCTTGCAGGCCGGTACCACCTGGTTGGGTAACGGCAATCATCATATGCCGTACTTCCTGCGCCGTTTTCGGCTGGATGATGCGCTCACCCTGCGGTGCTTTGTCCAGTTTCAGAAAACTTACCGGCAATAGTACACCATCATTAGTAAATATGGTGTATGCACGTGCCAACTGGAGCAAACTCATCTGAATGCCGTATCCAAAAGACATGGTTGCCTGCTCAATAGGGCGCCAGCTATGCCAGTCACGCACGACCCCTGGTGTTTCACCGGGAAAACCAGAATGCATGCGATGGCCAAAACCGATAGAAGTATACATGTTGTACATTTCTTCCGGCGTAAACATAGCAGAAATTTTACTTGTACCTACATTAGACGACTTCTGAATAATGCCGCGGACATCTAGGTAAGGGTAATTATGTGTATCCCGCACTGTGGCCGGACCAATTTTATACGGTAGAGTATTGAAACCGCTGCTAGGTCTGATTTTACCGCTGTCCAGCCCTTTAGCAATGGTAAACGGTTTCATCGCACTACCCGGCTCAATCATATCGGTTACCGCACGGTTACGGCGGGCATCACTCTCTGTGGCTCCAGGGTTATTAGGGTCATATCCCGGTGAATTTACCAGTGCAAGAATTTCCCCTGTTTTACCATCCAGTACCACTACCGAACCCGCTGAAGCTTGATGGAATTGCATTGCTTTATTTAAAGACTCATAAGCAATAGACTGAATACGCTGATCAACGGACAGTACCATATTGGTACCATTTCTGGGCGGCTGGTTACGTGGTGAATCTAGACTGTCAACTATGTTGCCTTTGTTATCGCGTAATACCACTTTAGCACCGTCTACACCGTGCAGAACACTTTCGCGGGACAGCTCCAAGCCTTCCTGTCCTTTGCCGTCAATATTAGTGAAACCAATAATATGGGAAAAAATCGGCCCCATAGGATAATGACGCTTACTTTCATGTTGAAATGCCAGGCCTTTTATATTAAGCGCAGCAACTTTTTCGGCAACTTCTGGTGGCAGCTGACGTTTCAGATAGATAAAGTCTTTATTACGGCTGAGACGGCTTTTAATCGTTGCCAATGGCACATCTATCAAAGCTGACAATTGCTGTAGTTGCGCATCGGTCGGCATCTGCTCCATGGCTGAAGGCACTGCATACAAAGAATCAGCCGGCGCACTGATAGCCAGTGCCGCGCCATTACGGTCAGTAATTGTGCCGCGTGTGGCTACCAATGGCAGAGTACGCACAAATCTCTGGTCACCTTGTTCTTTTAAAAATTCGTGTTTTTCAGTCTGTAAATACACACCGCGTCCGATTAGCATGGCGAAGGCCACAGCCAGAGCACCCAGCACCAATACTATTCTTCCGTTCGTGGTCACAGGTTTTACCTGCTGCACTTCGCGGGTCAGCATGCGTGGCTTATAATCGTTTTTAATTAACATAGTAGTTTGTTCCACTGCTGGATAGTGCTGCCGGTTAGCAGCGTTTCCATTAATCTGTAACCTTTTATTTCATCATTTAACAGGCCGCGGAGCAGCCAGCATCCGTGTCTCGGCCAATGATGGTGAATGCAGATTCTGGCGTGCTGAAGCGTCCTGAATCAGCTGATGATTGGATAGCCGCGCCTGTGCCAATTTCAGCCGGCTGAAATCTTCATTTAAAAGACTCTCCCCTTTTTGAGCCTTATCCAACGCTATAAAAAACTGGCGCGAACGATCTTGTACTGTTACAACAGCAAAAGCTGAAGCCAGTACTAATACCAGCAAAATAATGTTGATTTTATTCATAGCCAATCAACCATAAATCTTTTCCATCAACTACGTTCTGCTACACGCAATACTGCCGAACGGGCGCGTGGATTAGCTGCAATTTCAGCAGCAGCAGGCTTCTGCGCTTTACCAATCAGACGTAGCGGAGGCTGTTCACGCTCCGCTTCCTTAAGCACAGCCCAGCGTGGCAGAGGCGCTGGCCGACTATTTTGTTGCATAAAATGTTTTACAATTCTATCTTCAAGTGAATGGAATGAAATCACTGCCAGCCTGCCACCAGTATTCAGGCGTTCCATTGCCTGTGGCAGCACCCCGCTTATTTCTTCCAGTTCACGGTTAATAAAGATGCGAATGGCCTGGAAGGTACGTGTGGCCGGATCCTGTGCGCGCTCACGAGTACGGACGACTTGTGCGACGAGACGCGCCAGCTGGCCGGTTGTGGTAATTGGCTTCTCTTCTCTCTGTGCCACAATTGCCCGTGCAATCTGGCGACTAAACCGTTCTTCACCATAATTTTTAATTACCTCGTGTATCGCCTGCTCCTCAGCCACCTCCAGCCATTCTGCAGCCGATTGCCCGCGTGTGGTATCCATGCGCATATCCAACGGTGCATCGAAGCGAAAACTAAAGCCTCTCTCTGCTTCATCAATTTGCGGGGATGAAATCCCCAAATCAAACAGCGCTCCGTTAATCTTGTTGATACCCAACTGCTTCAGTGAGCTGTTTAACGCTGAAAAGCCTTCATGTACTACCTGTACCCGATTATCCTGCTGTGCCAGCTGCCTCGCCACAGCTATTGCCTGTGGATCCTTGTCAAACACCACCAGCCTGCCATTATTTCCCAGCTGCGACAGTATCTGGCGCGAATGGCCGCCACGGCCAAAAGTTCCGTCAACATAGACACCGTTAGGTTTCACATGTAAAGCAGCAACTGCTTCATTCAGCAGCACTGTTATGTGGCCGCCATTACTCATTGATTTATTCATAATTGCAGCTGGGTCTTGCCCAGCTCTGCTGCCAGCATGTCTTCATCCATATCCAATGCGGCATTATTTTGTTCTTCCCACAGTGCCCTACCCCATACTTCGATGCGATTAGCACGACCTACAACATATACTTCACGCTCAAAATTCACCAACCGACGCAGATGCGCCGGCAACAAAACTCTGCCTGCACTATCCAGTTCCATAGTGTCTGCATTATGCAAGAGCAAATTCTGATAAGCCTGCAATACCCTGTTACCCGCCACCGGTAGCTGCAAAAGCTGCGCCTCTACACTTCGCCATGATGATTCAGGATAAAGTAATAAATGTGTGCGCTTTTCAAGCGTAGCCACCAGTACTGGAGTGAAATGACGCGCCAGCAAGTCGCGAAACTTAGCTGGTATTGCCAGTCGCCCTTTGCTGTCTATACTTAATTCATACGCGCCGCCAAACATTATTAGCTCCAGTTGAGTGATTCGGGATTATCCCCCACTTTGCCACACCTTTACACACTTATTCACACTATAAGTCAATTTTGCTTGCAGGGTCAATGCAATCAAGTCAAATTTTAGCCACTCAGAAAAACCACTATTTATTGAAAAAATCATCTAATTCAATACATTAATTAACTATTCTTCTAAACCCTAACCATTGTGCCGTTTAAGCATATTGATGCAAGACAGCACAGGCTGAAGGGAGCGTTTATAATGCTCTTCTGTTTACATATTCACCATATAACCTATGGATAATTTACCTATCCCGGATAAACTTGCTGCGGCTAACTCAGCAACACTCACTTCGTTAATTCAGCAAAAAATCAACCAGCAGGGTGGTTGGCTTTCTTTTGCTGATTACATGCAGATGGCACTGTACACACCGGCTTATGGTTATTACACCGGTGGTGCACAGAAATTTGGACAAGATGGCGATTTTATTACTGCTCCTATACTGACTCCGCTTTTTGGTCATACACTAGCACAGCAATTAAATGCATTATTGCCACAAACGGCTGGCAATATTTACGAATTTGGAGCTGGTACTGGCCAGCTAGCTACTTCTGTATTGACTGCATTAGATAGTGGACAACTTAAGCATTACTACATCATCGAACTATCAGCCGAGCTGGCCGAGCGTCAGCGCACATTTATTCAGACCCATATCCCTGATTTGGCCGATAAAGTTGTTCATTTAAGCTGTTTACCAGCACAGTTTGACGGCATTTTGCTCGGCAATGAGGTATTAGATGCCATGCCGGTACCGATATATCAGTGTGTGGGAAATCAAATAGAAGAAATGGGCGTAAGCTGGCAGGATAACCATTTGTGCTGGTCTCCTCAGCCAGTTAAAAATCTGCAGATAAAGCAACAGGTAATGGAAACATTTCCTGTCACTAGCGAAATGTATCAGTCTGAATTGCATCCGCAACAACATGCTTTTGTGTCCACACTGGCACAGAAACTGCACCGCGGCGCCATGATTTGGATAGATTATGGTTTCGATGCGGCGCAGTATTACCATCCGCAGCGACGACAAGGCACTTTAATCGGCCATTATCGCCATCACACCATCCATGATCCTTTTTATTACCCCGGTCTAACCGATCTAACTACACATGTTAATTTCACCTGCATAGCCGATGCTGGGGTAGAAAATAAGCTCGATTTAATTGGCTATACCACTCAGGCAACTTTTCTGCTGAATCTAGGTATTACCGAACTTTTAGCACAAACAGGCCTGCCGGATGAAACAGCGTATATAAAGGCAGCAGCGGCCTGTCATACCCTTCTTGATACACAAGAAATGGGCGAATTATTTAAAGTGATTGCTTTTGGAAAAAATATTGATGTTGACTGGCTGGGTTTTAGATATGGCGATCTGTGCCATAAATTATAGCAATAAATAATTTAAGCATTTTTAGCCAGTACGAATTGGAAAGATACTGTATTAGGAAAAATTTTCAATTTATATCAATAATTTAAATTATAACTCCGATAAAAAAGATACATTAATTAATAAGCTGTGATTTTTATAACTATTTATAAACTGGATTTTAACCTTATCTAAATATGGCTACAGACAAACAGTTCCAGAAAATCACGCTCATGTAGGAACTTAAAAAAAGGAAAACATAATGTCAATCTTGTTATCCCCTATTACCATTGGCCAATTGTCGCTGAAAAACCGCGTTGTTATGGCACCAATGTGCATGTATGAAGTTAAAAAAGAAGATGGCATTGTCACGCCGTTTCATTTTGCTCATTATGGGGCACGAGCCATTGCTAATGTAGGCCTGATAATGATTGAGGCCACTGCTGTACAGCCTGAAGGACGTATCACCAAACATGATTTAGGTTTGTGGGATGATAAGCAGACTGAAAAATTCACTCATTTGGTGGGTTCGTTGCATTATCTGGGCAGTAAAGTTGGTGTACAGCTGGCTCATGCCGGACGCAAAGCCGAAGACGCACTCCAGCCACTTGCACCCAGTGCTATTGCCTTTAATTCTAGCTCCAAAATTCCAAAGGCAATTACTCAGGACGAAATCAAACAAATCCGTACTGATTTTATTGCAGCAGCTAGGCGAGCACAGCAAGCCGGCGTAGATGTAATTGAAATTCATGCCGCACATGGCTATCTTATCAGTGAATTCCTTTCGCCATTGAGTAATCATCGCAGCGATGACTATGGTGGTTCTTTAGCCAATCGATATCATCTATTGCATGAAATTGTTACCGATATCCGTGCGCATTTTTCTGGTTCACTATGGGTACGTCTGTCTTTATCAGACTACGACCAAAGTGGTCAGCAAAACACAATTGCCGACTGGCAGCAAATAGGCCAGTGGTTAGAACGTGACGGCATTGATGTAATTGATGTATCTACCGGTGGCGTAATGGATTACGCTCCTGATTTACCTTTACACGGCGGCTATCAAACACCTTTTGCTACCGCTATGAAGCAAGTAGTTGGAATTCCAGTGGCAACAGTGGGCTTACTGGATAGTCCGGATTTAGCAGAATATATATTGCAAACCAAACAGGCCGACTTGATTATGGAGGGAAGGGTATTGCTCCGCAATACAAACTGGTTGGCTGATGCTGCTCAGAAACTTCACGACCACAACTTCAAGCCTTTTAATGATTCTTATCAGCGTGGACAACTGAAATAAATGTTCACTTGTAGTAGAACGCACAGGCCAGACCATTATTCGGTTTGGCCCGTATACTAATTAATATTTATTCTGTTTCTGTAGCCACGTGCACCGATTGTGGTTGCAGACAAGCCAAATACTGTGGCTGTATTTTTACAAGAAATCCGCGTTTGCCGCCATTTATATAAATCAGTGGCAAAGCATAGATACTCTCTTCGACATATATCGGTAAACCCGCCTTATTACCAAACGGACTGGTACCACCTACCAGATATCCTGTCCATTTACTGGCCTGTTGGGGGCTGGCCGGTTCGATATGTTTCATGCCGAGCTCTCGTGCCAGCTGACGTGTAGAAATATGCCGGTCACCATGCATCAGTACAATCAGTCCCTGTTTCTGCTCATTTTGCAGAACAATGGTTTTAATTACTGCATGCTCGTCCACATTAAGCGCCAAAGCAGATTGTGCTGTCCCTCCATGCTCAACGTAAGCATACTCCATTGGTTCATATGGTATCTGATGGTCGCGCAGAAAACGAATTGCAGGCGTGACTGGAAATTTACTTTTACTCATCCGTACACCGCATCCTTTCAGACCAAAATAACTGTGCTAACATCATTTATTTACCTTCATCAGGAACCTGTATATGAGTATCAAATTTTACCAGAGCGGTGACCGCCTTGCTGAAGCCACCATTGCCAATGGTCTGATATTTCTGGCCGGACAAGTACCCACGAATGAAGAAGCAGACATCACCGCCCAGACTGCCAACGTACTGGCACAGATTGACAGTATCCTTGCCGCCTGTGGCAGCGACAAACAACATATATGTGAAGCCGTGATTTACTTGAATGATTTACAGGATTATGCAGGTATGAATCAAGCGTGGGATAAATGGGTGGTCCCTGGCCACACACCGGCACGAGCCTGTGTGCAGGCCGCACTGGCCAATCCGCAATGGAAAGTAGAAATCAAAATTACTGCCGTACAAAAATAAATAAACAGCCATCAAGCTGATGTTATATCGGCTTGATGGCTAGAATATTACATACATTATATTTAACTGCGGTAATCCGCATTAATGGCCACATACTCTTTAGATAAATCACAAGTATAAATCTTCGCTTGAGCTTCACCACGAGCCAAATCAATTGTTACTGTTATTTCGTCCTGTGCCATAACTTGTTGTCCGGCTTCTTCAGTGTAGCTTGAGGCGCGCCCACCTTTTTCGGCTACCAATACATCACCTAAATACACTTTAATAGCGCTAACATCAAGGTCAGTAATACCGGCATAACCAATGGCACACAAGATACGACCAAGATTAGGATCACTGGCGTAAAAGGCTGTTTTTACCAGCGGTGAACGGGCTACTGCATAACCCACCTGACGGGCTTCAGCCTCCGTCAACGCATTACGCACATCAATAGTAATAAATTTGGATGCACCCTCACCATCACGTACGATAGCCTGCGCCAGCTCCAGTGCTACATCAGCCAGTACCGTTTTAATTGCAGCATAATCCTTGCTGGCTTCAGAGTCGATCCGACCAAGTTCAGTTTTTCCGGTAGCTACCACCACAAAACTATCATTGGTAGAAGTATCTCCATCTACCGTTATGGCATTAAAAGAAGTATTTGCTACTTCAGCCACCATCTGCTGCAACAATGGCTGAGCGATATCAGCATCGGTAAACACAAATCCCAGCATTGTAGCCATGTTCGGATGAATCATGCCCGAACCTTTGGCAATACCGGTGAAATGTACCTTATGTCCATCTATAGAGACTGTACGGCTGGCCATTTTGGGAACGGTATCGGTGGTCATAATCGCCGCTGCTGCCTGCGGCCAGTGTACAACTTTCACTTTAGGTAGTGCCGCCACGATCCTGTCTACCGGTAATGGTTCTAGAATCACGCCAGTTGAAAACGGCAGCACTTGTGCTGCTGCACAGCCAATTTGTTGAGCCACTTTTTCACAGATAAATTCAGCATCGGCCAAACCCTGCCGGCCAGTGCCTGCATTGGCATTACCCGTATTAATCACCAGCGCACGCACTCCTGTATCCGTAGCCAGATGCTGCTTAGCAATTTGTACCGGTGCAGCACAGAAACGGTTTTGAGTGAAAACAGCGCCGATGCTGTTGACGCCATTCAGTACTATCAGGGTTAAATCATCATGATCGGGCTTTTTAACACCCGCTTGTCCCACAAAGACCTGTACACCATCAATGGCTAGAACCTGCCTATCATTTGGCACGGCCAGATTAACAGCCATAGCTATCCTCCTTTATTTCGAATAAACCAGCTTATTGTTGTTCCCTTAGTAAATTATTTTTTATCACGATTCAGGCTGAATCTTGCGTTTCGTCAGTAAGCGCCAGATAAACATCACATAACCAGACAAACTATAAAGCAAGAAAAAGGCAAACAGCACCACTGATGGTTCCCACGTCACTACCAGCAATGCAATCACCGCCAGAATCATTACAAAAAAGGGTACCTTACGATAGGCATTAATTTCTTTAAACGACCAAAAAGGTATCTGCACCACCATGGATAAACCGCCAAACAAAGTAATAATCAGACATAACCAGTCCAAATGAGGCAGTCCTTGAAAAGTATGACTTACCCAAATCAGGCCAATTACTAGTGCAGCAGCCGTCGGACTAGGAATTCCGATAAACCACTTCTTGCTTACTTTACCTATCAATGTATTAAATAAAGCCAAACGCAAAGCAGCACAGGCACAATAGATAAATGCTACCGAATAGCCAATTTTACCAAAATGGAATAATTGCCATTTATAAGCAATAAGTGCTGGAGCCACACCAAAACTCACCATATCGGCCAGACTGTCTAGTTGTTCTCCAAATGCACTCTGGCTATTGGTGAGACGCGCTACCCGTCCATCCATACCGTCCAGCAGCATAGAAATAAAAACAGCAATCGCCGCAATTTCATAATGCCCATGCATAGACTGAGTAATCGCGTAAAAAGCGGCAAACAGTGCGGCTAAAGTAAACGCATTGGGCAATAGATAAATACTATTATCACGCAGGCGGCGTCGGTACGGCCGATTTGGACGGTTAGATTTCATTACATCAGCTTGTTGTGTCATATTTAGTTTTATCCTCGACAGGCTTCACCAACCCGTCCTGTTCATGATGTGGTGTATGCTTCAGACTGGCCAGTTCTATCATAGCCATACGTAAATCAGTTAGTCCGCTACCATCCTTTACCGAAATATATACAGCCTGAGGGCGCCCGCGAATGTCACGTACTATTCCCTTCGGCCGCTGCTCTGCAGCCAGTCTGTCAATTTTATTATAAATAATCAATTGTGGTATGTTTGCTGCATCAATTTCCGTCAATACAGTATTTACATCGTCGATTTGGCGTTCGAACTCAGGATGCGTTACATCCACCACATGCAGCAGCACATCAGCCAGAGCTGTTTCCTCAAGCGTTGCCGCAAATGCAGCTACCAGACCATGTGGCAAATCGCGAACAAAACCAACAGTATCCGATAAAAGCACACTGATCTGCTCATTCAGATACAAGCGACGCACCGTATTATCCAGCGTCGCAAACAACTGATCCTCTGCCACCACTTGCGCTTTACTTAGACGGTTAAATAAGCTGGACTTGCCCACATTTGTATAACCGACCAACGCAAAAAGCGGTAATTTTCCTTGATTCCGGCTTTTACGTTGCGTAGCCCGCTGCTGTCGAACTCGCTGCAACTCATGGCGCAAGCGCGTGATTTTCTGTCTAATCAGGCGTCGGTCTGTTTCCAGACGAGTTTCCCCCGGCCCGCGCAGTCCTATACCACCACGCTGACTCTGCAAATGTCCGTAACCACGTACCAGCCTGCTGGATAAATGCACCAGCTGCGCCAGCTCAACCTGCAGGCGCCCTTCTTGACTTTGTGCCCGTCGAGCAAAAATAGCCAGAATCAGACCAACGCGATCTAACACCCGACATTGCAGCAATCTTTCCAGATTACGTTCCTGTGTCGGTGTCAGAGCGTGATTAAAGACAACCAGATTAGCTTCCGTCTCAAATACCTGCTGAGCCAGTTCTTCTGCCTTGCCTTTACCTACAAACAATGCAGCATTTGCCTGCTGGCGTCTGCATGGCACCACAGCCACCAGTTTTGCTCCGGTAGCTCGTACCAACTCCTGCGCCTCATCTAGTGCTGCTTCAAAGAGACTGGTTCGGCGCTCAGCCGTAACCGGAAAATCTTTGTCCAGCAACACACCCACCAGCAGCACTCGTTCAGGTTCTAGTCGAGCAGATAAACTGGCTTTAGATAATTCTTTCATAGACTAGCGTTTGTACAACAACAGGCTGCCTGAATCCGTAAAGAACAGACAGCCTGTATAATCATTAATAACATCATTCCTGAGACAAAACATGCTGTGCTGCCGCAGCAGCCTTGGTAGTCGCATCTTTCACCATATCAGACTGTTCTTCCGTATTTTGTTCAGCACCCTGTCTTTCTGCTACATCCGAACCTTCCTCAGGTGCCGCTAACGGCAACTTAGCCAATACTGTACTGCTGGCACGAACCTTATCCCCGATGGCCACCAGCGGTGTAGCATCTTCGGGCAGATACACATCCACACGCGAACCAAAACGGATAAAACCATAACGGTCGCCACGGTGCAATAAATCATGGGCATGCACATAACACAGAATACGCCGTGCTACCAGCCCAGCCACCTGCACAAAAGTTACCGGCCTGCCTGTCTTTGTGACCGCCAGTACCGCATTACGCTCATTCTGCACACTGGCTTTATCCACTGCCGCATTCAGAAAACTACCTTTGAAATAATCAACCCGTTCTACCTTGCCATCAATCGGACTGCGATTGGAGTGAACATTAAATACATTCATAAACACACTGATTTTCAGCGCATTCACCCCTCGATACGGATCAGAGGTTTTTTTTACCACAACAATACGTCCATCCGCCGGACTCAGCACATCCTCAGGATCTGCAGGAATATCACGTGCCGGATCTCGAAAAAACTGCACCACAAATACTGTGATTACCCATAATGGCAGCGACCACCAGCCGCACCAGACAACTGTTAATATGCTCAGCACGAGACTGCCGATAATAAACGGCCAGCCTTCCTTTGCAATCAAAGGATAAGGATACATACGCGACACAAGGCTACTCCTTTACAGATAATCTACTGCGGACAGGTCGCAGCGAAAAACAAACAGAATACTTTGCTGAAATCCACACCATCAAGTCTTATAACTATAAGCAGATTTCACAATCTCAACAATATAAAAACTGCACCAACAATTAATTGAGGCGCACACAAATCACTTAAACACAAACACAGCCAGCAGAACCAACGCAATCACTGCAAGCCAGAAGTTCTGCTGCCGCTGCGTGCGCAGCAGATGAACATAAGCATCACGCCATTCCAACTGGCGCTTTTCATCCACCAACGCATTCAGCTTGCGCGGTAGCGCCGGCAGCATCTGTGCCCAATCCGGGGCTTCCTGTCGCAGCGTTTTCCACAAAGCCTTTATACCAATCTGATTATGCATCCAACGTGTCAGAAAAGGTTTAGCAGTTGCCCATAAATCTAACTCTGGATCAAGCTGCCGTCCCAAGCCCTCAATATTCAGTAAAGTCTTTTGTAGTAACACCAGTTGCGGCTGAATCTCCACATTAAAGCGGCGGCTGGTCTCAAATAAGCGCATCAGCACCATCCCAAAAGAAATCTCAGCCAGCGGCTTATTAAAAATCGGTTCACATACCGCACGTACCGCTGCTTCCAGCTCTTCCACTCTGGTGTCAGGCGGTACCCAACCGGATTCCACATGCGCTGTTGCCACACGATGATAATCCCGATTAAAAAAAGCAAGAAAATTAATCGCCAGATAGCGTTTATCGTAATCAGTCAGCGTACCGACAATACCAAAGTCCAAAGCGATGTAACGACCATCATCCGCCACCATAATATTACCCGGATGCATATCTGCATGAAAAAAGCCGTTATCAAAAACTTGAGTAAAGAAAATTTCCACACCATAACGGGCAAGCTGATGTAAATCAATATTTTTTTCACGCAACCTGTCTAAACACGCTACCGGAATACCATCCATCCACTCAATAGTTAGGACACGGCGGGCACAATAATCATAATAAACTGCAGGGATAATCAGCATCGAACTGTCAGTAAACTGGCGCCCGAGCAGACTGGCATTAGCAGCCTCGCGCATCAGATCCAACTCATCATGCAGATAATTTTGAAATTCTGCCACCACCTCTCGAGGTTTCAATCGCTTGCCATCAGCAAACAGCCACTCTACCCAGCGTGCGCCCACTGCCATTAGGGCTAAATCCTGATCAATTACTGGCGCTATGTTCGGACGTAATACTTTAACTGCCACTTTCTGGCCTACCCCACCATTAGCAGCAAACAAATTAGCCTCATGCACCTGCGCAATAGAAGCACTGGCAACTGGCTGCGGATTAAAGTGAGCATAAATAGCATCCAGTGGCTTACCCAGTTCTGCTTCAATCACCTTAATGGCCACATCACTGTCAAAAGGCGGCACTCGATCCTGCAATAATGACAGCTCACGCGCGTAATCAGCAGGTAGCAAATCCGGACGAGTTGATAAAACCTGCCCAAACTTTACAAATATTGGCCCCAGACTCTCCAGCGCCAAACGCAATCTTACCGCAGGCAACTCTTGCCGGTACTGGCGTCCGCGCGGAAACCAGCGTGCCAGTTTTTGCAACCATAACGGTCGAATATGTGGCTGCACCAAATCCAGCAAACCAAATACGTATACCGTATGAATAATTACCCATATTCGTTTAGGCCAACACCACATGCACGCAGCTCCGGTATATCCGCAGAAAACAGCTATTGTACGGGATTTTATCTTTCTTTACCGGCCAATAGCCACGTACAAAAGTATCACACTGTTTTCGCATTCTTTTCCGTTAACTGCACGGCACCAGCCACATCACCTGGCGTAAACACAAAAGCACGTCCAAAACCAGTTACCAGCCGTGCCTTTTCCAGCCGCAACCGGAACAGCATAAAATCTGGCAGCCCACTAAGCACATCAACAGTATTGCCCAGCTTGGTCTTCATTGCCTCCAAAGCGGCAATACCCTCAGTTGTATCTTTTTCAACAGTCGTCACAGCGGCAGCATAATTCATACGTGCACGTGCAAAAATATTGCGCGCAGAAGCTTCATCTTCTATTAGCAGAACATTTGCCTGCTGTTGCTGTTGCAAATTCTGTGTATGCAAAGCCAGACCGGACAACAGAACATACAGATAGCCATCATGCTCGGCAAAAGGTGCATAACTTGCATGCGGTTCACCATCCTGCCCTACCGTAGCCAGTACCAGAGAATCCAGTTGCTGTAGCCGCGTGACTGCTGCCTGAAGCTCAGCCACATCGTATTGTTCACTCATATATCGCCCTAAAAAAATTATCCAAAATTAATGATAATAATTTTCATCTGAAAACTCAAATACCATTTATACTCAATACTACCAAAACAGCAAGCTACCATTACCCCAAAAAGTACCGTACCATAAAAAAATAAATTCAATTCAAGCATAAAAAACACAAAAATCCATAGTCAATACTGTACGCTCCAGACTATAGGTTTTCACCAAACCACAAATAAAATTCAGCTTCAGCACAGTCAGAAATTAGGTAAAATCACCATCCGGATCACAGTCAAGCTTACGGCCAGCTCCAAATAAACCACAGTGGTACAGCACATCATGAATAATCAGCCTCATTCCGCAACCCATTCTTCCACAACCCAGAAACGTCCGCGCCAGTTGAAACAGCGCATACTTAAATTAATATTATTCTGTGGTTTCTGTATTCTGTATATCTTTATCCTAGCCACAATAGATAGTCGCACTGCCAGCAACCACAAACCGTGGCATTCTGATTTAACCATTGCTGCATTTAATCCAGATGGTTCATTTCTAGCCTTACCCTATTCCTATATTCAGCAGCACCCATTGGCCGGCACATCTTTTTTGGCCAAAAACACAGAAGGCAGCAAACAAAAAAATGACAACGATACCTTCAAATACACAATCATCGAGCAAACGGCACAACATCAGCAGATACGTACTAGCCTGCGTACTAACCGCAGCATAACCATTGCAATTTATCAAGCAACGGCACATACCGTTACACCCATCAAATCCACCAGCTACAACATAGAACAGATATCCATGGCAGCCGTAATGGCTCTTATCAGCGTTTTAATTCTTCAATTTGCATATCGCTTGCTAGGCCGCCGTACTGCTAAAAAGCAAACAAAATAAACATACATTTTCTTCATACAAAACAATTCCATAAAAAAGCCACCTGCAACAGGTGGCTTTTTGCAATTATGGCGGAATCATTCCGGTTGGATTAAACTATTAGATGGCATAATTTCAGTAACAGCCTTATCTGAATCCTGTAGCTCTGCTTGTAATTTATGCCGCGTATCCAGATACCGCTGAATAGTCTGCACTAACTCCTGAGTTCCCTGATGTGCCAGAGCACTGATTTCAAATACCCGCGGCACAGACAGGTCAAATTCATACTCATCATCCGGCTGCGGATAATCCCAGCCAATATCAGCAAGAAATTGCGCCACCCGTGCTGCCCGTTCATCTTCAGCCAGCATATCGATTTTATTTAGCACCAGCCAGCGCGGCTTATCATGCAGTGCTTCATCAAAACGGCGCAGCTCTTCTACAATCGCCAGCGCCTCGGCTGCTGGATTCACTCCATCATCAAATGGAGCCAGATCCACCACGTGCAGCAATAAACCAGTACGCGAAAGATGTTTCAAAAAACGGTGTCCCAGACCAGCCCCCTCTGCCGCACCTTCAATCAAACCTGGAATATCGGCCATCACAAAACTATGATTATCATCACTACGCACCACGCCCAGATTCGGATGTAATGTAGTAAATGGATAATCGGCTACCTTCGGACGCGCTGCTGAAACCGCACTGATTAAAGTAGATTTACCCGCATTGGGCATACCCAGCAAGCCCACATCAGCCAGCACTTTCAATTCCAGCAGCAAACTGCGTGCCTCACCCTCTTCCCCCGGCGTCGCCTGCTTTGGCGCACGGTTAACTGAAGATTTGAAATGAATATTTCCTAAGCCACCCTTACCACCTTTAGCTAAGCATACTCTTTGGCCATGATGAGTTAAATCAGCCACCACCTGCTCCGTATCCGCATCACGAATCAGCGTTCCCACCGGCATTTTTAGCTCAATATCATCGGCACCACGCCCATAACGGTCAGATCCATGGCCTTTTTCACCATTTTTAGCCTGATAGCGTTTAACAAAACGATATTCAACCAGCGTATTGATATTCTCATCTGCCACTGCCCAAACACTGCCACCTTTACCGCCATCACCACCATCTGGGCCGCCTTTAGGCACAAATTTTTCGCGCCGGAAGCTGGCTGCACCATTGCCACCACGGCCGGCAACTACCTCAATTTTTGCTTCATCAATAAACTTCATAACGTTCTCAGTCTGCAATATTTATGCTCAGGGCAAAACCACATGTCTCAGGGCTAGCGTCGTCACACGATTATAACGAAACTCCAGCAGAATAGCGCTAGCTGTAAATCCCCTGCTGCGTCCCAACAAAAAAGCCCTGCCAGACAGGCAGGGCTTAATAACTGTAAAAACTTACTCGTCTGCGCCAGTATATGGACGCACACTTACGGTTTTACGGTTCAACGCGCCTTTCACAGCAAATTCCACATAACCATCCACTTTCGCGAATAGAGTGTGATCTTTGCCCATACCTACGTTTTCACCGGCGTGAAAACGAGTACCACGCTGACGAACAATAATAGAACCAGCCGGAATCAGCTCATTACCAAAGGCTTTAACGCCCAAGCGTTTGGCTTCTGAATCACGACCGTTGCGGGAGCTACCGCCTGCTTTTTTGTGTGCCATTCTGTTATTCCTTCACTCAATTAGGCAATCGCCACGATTTCAATCTGGGTAAAATTCTGGCGGTGGCCCTGACGTTTCTGATAGTGTTTACGACGACGCATCTTGAAAATGCGTACTTTATCGTGACGGCCATGTGCAACCACTTTAGCGGTTACTTTAGCGCCTTCAATAAAAGGCGTACCCACCTTCACCGCTTCACCGTCAGCAATCATCAAAACTTCATTCAGTTCGATCTGGCTGTCGAGTTCTGCTGGTATCTGTTCTACTTTTAATTTTTCGCCAACGGCAACTTTATACTGTTTACCGCCGGTTTTTACGACCGCGTACATACTCAACTCCAATAGGAATTCAATTAAAAAACAAAAACTAAATTTCCGCACAAAACGGAATTGGCGATTATAACAACCACGGAATTAACTGTCAAAACAATAACAACGTTGTATAAGCGCAGAAGATGGCTACCGCAGCAGTTTTCAGTAAACCATAATACATAATGTTACCAATCATAAACAGTGATAAAAACCAGCAACCGTTATTAACTAAAATTTAAAAGAAATAAACACCAACTGAATAAACAAGCACCAAAAGCAACCGCAAAAAGATTGCTTTTAAAATGAATTATAAGCAATTGAGTAAAACTAAATTCTTTTATTCTTAAAGCCTTGATTAATCACCGCACAGCAAACTATGTTAGCTCAGAATTTCATAGCAAAATGGTCAAAAGAAACGTCAGTTGGCCCTCGTTAAACCTATCGATACCTACAGAAAAACTGCTGTAAGCACAGAAGAAACAAAAAATACATCTTTCCAATCAAAAAGAAAGATGTATTTAAGATTTCAATTTCTAAAAATTTATGCCACCGACAAAATTAATAGGCCACAGGCGGCTGAGGTTCCAGAGGGTCGATAACTTTTGTCGGACCATTTTTGAAAGCACACCAATTAACTCTCAATAAATCACATGGCAGCCACTTTGAAGGCGGTAATTTAACAATCGGATTAGCGATAGAAGGTGATTTAAACAAGCTGATATGCACGCCACCCTTATCAGGTGGATTACCTGCATAACAAGAAAAAGAAGCAACACTCAAACTTAAAATACCCAAAACAGTTAACACAGATTTTTTCACAATGATACTCCTTTGGCTAAAGTAAAGAGTTTAAATAAACTCATTGATTACAATACATTTTTTAATATATGTTGTAAACTTTTTATTTAAAGAAACAAAAAAATTGTCTGATTAACACAACCATAAAAAATTCAACCAGCCAACCCGTAATTTAAAAAATTTATATATTGCACGTAGCCAACCAATACCAAAACATAAAATCAATAAAAAGCTTCCTTTCCTTCACGCCAGCATAAAACAAAACCTAATACAAATACGTTCAAACTACATGTACAAAAGATATACAGTCCTATAGCAAAATTGATACATGTAATCTCACTCACACCCAAAGCCACAAAAACTATTCAGCGTTGAAATAAATTATTTTGTAATCACAACTCACAAATCCAATTACTATTCTTATAAAAACAGATAGATAAATGAAAACTCTACTCAGAAAATAATGAATAAACATACCCTGATTGATCTAGACAGCATTAGCTGGCTTTAGTTTCAGCCCAATTTATCCGAATTCCCCCAAAGCAAGAAATCATCAGAATTTACCCAATCTAACTTTTCTATCCCCTAAATTAATTTCAAGTATAATATTAAGCAATAGTGCTCAGTAGCAAACAGCACATTTTGATTAAAACACACCACCAAAATCCGTTGCAGAAACACATACACATGCTTGAAAACCTGCCCTATTTCCAAAAACACCTGCCCGAAGACCTAAGCCGCGTTAATGCGGTCATCAACCGTGCTGTCGAATCCGAAGTCGTTCTTATCTCCCAAATCGGCCAGTATATAATTAGCGCCGGCGGCAAACGCCTGCGGCCGATTATCACCATTCTGGCCGGCAAGGCACTGGGCTATGATAAAGACCCACTATTTTCCCTTGCTGCTATGGTGGAATTTATTCACACTTCTACCCTGCTGCACGACGATGTAGTAGATGAAAGCGATCTGCGCCGAGGCCGTGAAACTGCCAACAATCTATTTGGCAATGCCGCCGCCGTACTGGTAGGCGACTTTCTCTATACCCGCGCCTTTCAGCTGATGGTAGGTTCCGGCAGCCTGCGTATACTGGAAGTCATGGCTGAAGCCACCAACATCATCGCCGAAGGTGAAGTGATGCAGCTGATGAATATCGGCAATATCGACGTCACCGAAGAGCAGTATATTCAAGTAATTGAATACAAAACCGCCAAATTGTTTCAGGCAGCGGCACAAGTGGGCGCCATATTGGCCGGCGCCAGCAACAAACAGGAATTGGCACTAAAAAACTACGGTACCTATCTGGGCACTGCCTTCCAGATTATTGATGATGTACTGGATTACACCGGTGATGTAGACACCATCGGCAAAAATGTCGGCGATGATCTGGCCGAAGGTAAACCTACCCTACCCCTGATTTACCTGCTCAACCAAGGCAGCCCTGCTGCCGCGGCCGATGTGCGCCACGCACTGGAACATGCCGACCGCAGCTACTTCGACAAAATCCACGACCACGTACTGAATTCAGATGCGCTGGCTTATTGCACTGCGCAAGCCAAAAAAGCGATAGATAAAGCCGTAAGCTGCCTAAATGATTTACCTGCTAATGAAACCACACAAGCTATGCGCGATTTAGCATTGGCATCTTTAGCCCGAATCTCATAAAATAGCGGGCTATAGCCGCTTTTGACTATAGCCCTTCATTGTACAAGTCTCGCCGTAGTTCAACGGATAGAACACATGCCTCCTAAGCGTGCGATACAGGTTCGATTCCTGTCGGCGGGACCATTCTATAAAATCCTCACAAACAATCTCTACTAAATAATGAAGAATATAAATTAAATTTAAACATTTAATTAATTTTTAAACCATTGTTCATGGATGATACAATTCTGGCTATTAGGCTCAGGATTTGCTTTTTGAATTTTTATATGCATCGGCATGGGAACACAGTTACCAAAAACAACAGCTTCTCCAGGTGCTGAAAGTTTAATTTTACTACTTATATCATCTGATAAATATGGCAAAATAGCATTGATATAATTTATATCTCGCTCATTCAGGATGCGATGGATAATAAAATTACTGCACTGAGATAGCACTGTTGGTGACAATTCGGATGGACGCTGTGAAGAAATCAACAAGTAAAGAGAGTATTTTCGTCCTTCTCTGGCAATTTTTTCAAAAATATTTTCCTTAAATTGATAACTTGAATCTTTTTTTATATACCGATGTGCTTCATCTAAAATTAAATGTATAGGATTTTCTCTTCGTTTAGAACCAACTTGTTTTTTTCTAAAATCAAACAAGATTCTGCATAAAATTGATGTCAAAATTTCAAGCGAATCTCTGGATAGTTCACTGGTATCAATTATAATCAAATTATTTCGTTTTTTTTCTGACCCTAACAACCACTCGATATACTTTTCTTCAACTTTAATTTCACAGTTTTCTTCCCGCATAAACTGGCATTCTGGATCATTTAAAAAAACATTTAATCGTGTAATTAAAGTAGATGTGTATTCACCTATTCGGTTGTTACCAATTGATTTTTCTTTATTTAAACACAATTTAGTTGCAAAAATTAAATATTTATGAGAATAAAAAATATTTTTATTGAATTGTTTATTCATAATATTTTCTACTTCTTTTTGTTCTTCTTTAGAATCATAATTTTTTTGAATTTTTTCTAAAAATTTTTGAACTTTGTTATCATTGTTACCAAAGTCTACTGTACAGTTTGTTTTCAATTCTTCAATAGCATCTTTAATAACATTATAATCGGATTCATCTAAATTAGACTTAATTTCTTTCAAAATATCAAGAAAATCAATTGCCAAATTATTGATAATATTTATCGTTTCAGTATCATTGAGACCTCTTTTAAGTACATTAGAAACAAAATCGTAAATTTTATGAAAAAGATAAATTCTGATAATATTATTATGTTCTTGACTTTCTGTAATAGCAGAATAAAATCTATAGCACTCATCTAATACTTTCGACCAAAATGGTCTTTGAGTAGCATCCGAAGCCATTAAAAAAGAACACCATTCATCTAAATTAAATAAAAAATAAGGCAAATAAAACTTATCATCTTGATTCTTATCATCTTGATAAAGATTCGGTTTAAGGTAACGTATATTTATTTCAGAATAATTAGTTTTAGGAAATGCATTTTTATATTCACCATTCACATCAAATAAAATTACACACGAACCTTTTGCAGAATATGAGGTTTTTTTATAAATCTCCTGAAATATATGGGCAATAGTATTAGATTTACCACTGCCAGTATTACCTAAAACCGCCATATGAATGTTAAACAACTTTGTTATATTTACGTTCATCTTATACTGAATTAAATTTTTACTTTCTCCTAAATAAATGTCATTATGGACAAAATGTTTACCATCAGCATAATCTACTTTACTCTCTAACTCGATTTCTTCAATACTTTTTAATATTGCTTCCAAATCTTCATGAGTAACTATACTGACATCATTATATAAAGTGGGAAAAATTCCTACTCCTAATGAAAATGATTTATTAGTTTTTGTTCCAATAGGTTTAAGAATAAGTGAACGAATATTATTAGAATTAAAAGATGGATTTTTATCCAATTTATCTTCATCAAAAATGGAAACAACTTCACATATAAGCGTTTCACCAATAGAGTTATTAACTTTCAAATAACTCCCAATATTACCAAAATAATAAATTTTTCCTAATGAATTGATAACATTTCCAGTAATTTCAGCAGATATTTGCACTTTAAATTTATTATAATCAATGGCAACAATTTTTCCGATTATCATTTAAATTTCTCCTGCTTATTTGCTTTTAATTTTTTCTTTTTGTAGAGATTCGATGAATTGCTCCATCAAAGTCTTTTCTGGATTTATTTCAAAATCAGGCAATAATTTATTGACAATATAGTCAAAATAATGAATTTTTTTTTGTCCCGTTTCTCCATATACTTTATAAATTCTAGGATCATTTATTTTAGATAAAATATTATTTTCTTTATAATCTCCAAAGATTAGTATTGACAAATTAGCATTTGCGGCCAATGCCGAGTAAATAACATTATTTATGTGTTCATCACTAAAGCTATAGCCGATAATAATAAGTACATTTTGCGAGATTAATAATTTATCATGAAATTCACGAATTAAATCTGCAAAAGGTGAACCCAAACTTTTATTTTGCTTTAAAGGTGTAGGATAGATTAACACATTATTAGCAGGGACTTTCCGAGTATTAATTTTAATTTCTTTTATTTTAAAAAATGAATCTGTATCTTCTTCAACCCAATTTATTGAACCATGAAGCTTATATAAATAAACCATTTCTGCTATTGGCTCATATTTTTCTAAAGCCGTATCTATTTTTTTTGAAAAGGTATAGGTAAAGCGTGCAGGATTAAACGTTGAATTAACTCCACTACTAAATCCATTATTATAATTAAGATTCAATTCTGATATAGCTGTTTCATTAAACAAATCATTATTAGTAGTAAAGATATTTAATCTAGACTGATTTTTATTCCTAAATGCAAGTTTGTAATAAAAGGTCTTGTATAATTCTAATGTATCTTTTTTTGAATGAACATTCACATTAATTTCATTAAATATAAAGTTTTCTATTTGCTTAATTAATGAATTAATGTCTGGGCGAGGTGAATTTAATCCTTCAAGATAAAATCTTCCTGAATATAAAATACCCAATATGTTTTCTAAGTTTGCATTATTTTTTTTTAATTTCTTCCATAATTTCACATAACTCTTATCAGTTATTTTTCCATCTAATAATTCTAACATTCTTTTCATAGCTGGAATTGCCCCGGAACTCGTACCAGCACCCATCAAAACATTTAAATTTTTTGCATTAATCAAATCAGCTATTTTAAATTTAATTGTTTGAATTTTAAATTCAAAATCAGTAACTCCTTCAAGTAAATTTTTGGTCCCTTGTTCAAAGAAAATTTGATCAATCATCTTATTATCTCCCGTTAAATTCGTAATATTTGTTTACTGAGATTAAAACAAAACTTTTATATTCTATTCTTTCTAAAATTTTTTCAGTTGTTGTGTTAATAATATTAAAACTTTCTCTTTCTTAAAATTAATTTAAATCAATTTTTCAATGAATCTTGATTATTTATTTTAAAAATTAACTAGTAAAATATATTCTAGTTGTATGTACAATTTACGTTTTTTTCTTTATAAATTATGACTACAATTAACTTTTAGAAAATATGTTTTTTCTGGATATGTCTATTATTAAAATTAGCAATATAAATGTTTAATAATCAGACTTTTGCCATAAATTAATGCTTGATATTCTGGATATTAAATATGACCTTCTTACCCCCTATTATACAAATCGCCCGCAACTGCGGCATCCCCGAACAATACCTGATTCCTTACGGCCATGAAGTGGCCAAGGTAGATTTGAGGGTAATTCAGCCGGAAGCCAAGCAGGGCAAGCTGGTACTGGTGTCGGCAATTACACCAACGCCTTTGGGAGAAGGTAAAACGGTGACCACCATTGGGCTAAGTCAGGGGCTAAATTTTATTGGACAGAAAGCTATAGCCTGTATCCGTCAACCTAGTTTGGGACCGGTATTCGGGGTAAAAGGCGGTGCAGCTGGCGGTGGCAAGGCACAGGTGTTGCCGATGGAAAAGCTGAATCTGCATTTAACCGGTGACATTCACGCAATTACCGCTGCACATGATCTGGCTTCAGCAGCTTTGGACGCGCGTTTATATCATGAAGAACATCTTGGCGAAGATTTTACGGCACAAACTAAGCTGCCACGACTGAATATTGATAAAAACCGTATTGTCTGGAAAAGGGTGATTGACCATAACGACCGTGCTTTGCGGCGAATTAAGGTTGGTGTAGGTGGCGGTGCCAATGGTGTAGAACGCGAAGATGGGTTTGAGATTTCAGCCGCTTCAGAGCTGATGGCGATTCTGGCATTGGCGACAGATTTACAGGATATGCGCCAGCGTATTGGTCGCATTATTCTGGCTTATGATACGCAGGGCAAGCCAATTACCGCGGAGCAATTAGAGGTAGCCGGTGCAATGACGGTGCTACTGAAAGATGCTATTAATCCGAATCTGATGCAGACGGCAGAGCAGACACCAGTGCTGATTCATGCTGGCCCCTTTGCCAATATTGCCCATGGTAATTCTTCAGTACTGGCAGATAAGGTGGGATTGCAACTTGCTGATTATGTGGTTACTGAGGCAGGGTTTGGTTCGGATATGGGTATGGAGAAATTCTTTAATATCAAATATCGTCAGACCGGTGTGGCCCCATCCTGTGTGGTGCTGGTAGCCACAGTACGCAGTCTGAAATCCAATAGTGGGCGCTTTAATATTAAGCCGGGTCAGCCTTTGCCGAATGAAGTTAGCCAATGCAATGTGGCGCTTTTGGCAGAAGGCAGTGCCAATCTGGGCTGGCATATCCGCAATGCGAAAAGCTATGGTCTGCCGGTGATTGTGGCGATTAATCGTTTCCCTTATGACCATGAAGAAGAGCTAGAATATGTGCGCCAGTATGCACTGGAACAAGGTGCCAGTGCCTGTGAAATCAGTGAAGCGTTTACTCAGGGTGGAGCGGGTACGCAAGCTTTAGCCCGCCACGTGGTGGCGGCATGTGCACAGAATAATACAGTTACCCTGCCCTACGCGGACAGTATGCCGCTAGAAGAAAAAATTCAAACTATGGCGAAGAAATATGGAGCACGGCAAGCAAATCTGTCGGAGCTGGCCCAACAGAATATGGCGGAAATCCGCCAACTCGGACTGGATCATTTGCCTTTGTGCATGGTGAAAACGCCGTTGTCTATCAGTGCTGATCCAAATCTAAAAAATGTGCCTACTGATTTTGATATTGATATTGCGCGCTTGCAGGTATCAGCCGGTGCAGGTTTTATTCGTGTATATGCGGGTAATGTGATGACGATGCCGGGTCTGGGTACTTTACCGGCTTACCGTCAGATTGATATTGATGCTAAGGGTAATATAGTTGGTTTGCATTAATGTTGTCTTAGTCGAATAATATTCAGTTGTTTGATTAATGTTATCAAAGCCATAATGGTTACTATGCTGTTGTGGCTTTTTAATTTGCAACTAATAAACAATAGGATGGTATTGTTCAGATAAATCTGAGTGAGGATTTCATCTTTTGTATCAAATAAGTATAAATTTTTAGATGTATTTATATTTAAAGATGGAATAAACATAACAGATACAGTTTGGCCAATGACAAATCTGTCCTGTTATGTTTTCAAATCAATGCTTAAGCCAGTGGTTGTAATAAAGCGTCAAAGGCATCGACAAATTGCTGCAAGCCTTCCTGTTGCAGTCTGCTGGCAAGTGATTCGAGGTTAATACCTAGTTGTTCGATTTCAATCAGTACGCTTTTGGCCTGTTGTACTTCCTGAGTAAGGGTAGCTGCTGCGCGGCCGTGGTCAATAAATGCTTTCAGGGTATTGGCTGGTACTGTATTGATGGTATCTGCTCCGATAATGTTCTCTATATAGCAGACATCTGAATAAGCCGGATTTTTGGTACCGGTTGAAGCCCAGAGCAATCGCAATGGTGCAGCCTGCTGTGCCGCCAGATCGGTAAATTCACGGCTTTGAATAAATTCCTGCCATTCGGCATAAGCGGTTTTAGCCAGTGCAATGGCGGTTTTTCCCTGCAAGGAAGCTGGCAAAGTGATATCCAGTGCACTATCAATGCGTGATAAGAAGAAGCTGGCCACTACTTGAATACGGTTAACAGGCAGATTCTGTGCCAGTCGCTGGCGCAGGCCAGCGGCATGTGCCTGCCATGCTTTCTGTAGCTGGGCTTTAGAGAAAAGCAGGGTCAGGTTGACATTGATACCTTGTGCCACAAGTGTGGGTAAGGCTTGTATACCGCTATCAGTAGCAGGTACTTTTATCATGACATTGGGGCGTTCAAGCTGCTGCCAGAGAAGTACGGCTTCAGTAATGGTGGCCTGTGCATCATCGGCCAGATCGGGCGCCACTTCCAGACTGACCAATCCAGCTTTGCTATGACTACGTTCATACAGTGGCAGGCAAACATCACAGGCAGCCTGCACATCAGCCACTGCCAGCTGCTCGTAGCGCTGTTTTGGAGTGAGCGCTTGTTGTTTGAGGTGGTCGATGTCGCTTTGATACAAGCTGTCACCCGCGAAAGCTTTCTGAAAAATGGCCGGATTGGAAGTCACGCCACTGATACCGCTTTCCAGCATTTGTGCTAGCTCTCCCGACTGAATCAGACTCCTGGAAAGATTGTCCAGCCAAATCTGCTGTCCCAGTGTGTTGACTTGTGCTAATACGGCCATATTTATTCCTTGTGGTAAATATCTGTTAGATATGTTTTGTTAAGGTTAATCAATTGATTGAACCAGTTACGTTTACGTTGAAGTTTACTCTAACGAGGCTTGGCTATTTTGACAAGTTCCTGATGCAAACAAAATGACCGTTATCAGGTTATAATCAGGTTAAATTTGTTGTGTCTTTGTTTGCGTTTTTCTGCTGCAGATGGTGTTATGAACATTCAGGATAAATATTTGGACTGGGGCAAAGAAGTATTTGCTATTGAAGAACAGGCTGTACGCGAAGTTGCAGCCAGTCTGGATGAGCATTTTACTGCGGCTGTGGCCACGATACTTGATTGTCGTGGCCGTGTGATTGTCACCGGTATGGGTAAAAGTGGCCATATTGGGCGCAAAATTGCTGCTTCGATGGCATCTACGGGTACGCCTGCTTATTTTGTTCATCCGGCCGAGGCGGGACATGGCGATCTGGGTATGATTGTAGATGGCGATGTGTTGATTGCACTGTCTAATTCTGGTGAAAGTGAAGAAATCCTAGCTTTGATACCGGCAATCAAACGCAAACATGTACAGCTCATTTGCATCACCGGCAGAAATGATTCGAGTATGGCCAGACATGCTGATATACATGTGTGCGCTCATGTCTCACAGGAGGCTTGTCCATTGGGGCTGGCTCCAACGTCTAGCACAACAGCGGTAATGGTATTAGGAGACGCTTTGACGGTAGCTCTGCTACGGGCGCGCCAGTTTACGCCGGAAGATTTTGCACTGAGCCATCCGGCCGGTAGTCTGGGTAAACGGCTATTGTTGACAGTGGCAGACGTGATGCATGCTGGTCCGGAAATGCCGCTCGTTCAGGAAAATACTCTGTTGCGACAGGCAATCGTAACCATGAGCGAAAAAGGCTTGGGTATGCTGATTGTGGTAGATGGTAACGGGCAACTTAGTGGTTTGTTTACAGATGGCGATTTACGCCGTCTGTTTCAAAGCAATCAGCAATTGCAAGACTGGGTGATGGCCGATGTGATGGGCCACGCACCAAAAACCATTACGGCGGATCGGCTAGCGACGGAAGCTTTAAAAACCATGCAGACAAACAAAGTTAATGGTTTGGTGGTGATTGATAAACTGAATCATCCTGTAGGCGCGCTGAATATGCATGATTTATTGCAGGCGCGTATTGTTTAGGCGCGTTGAGGAGTGATATTAAGGGTATGTTGATGAATGCAATGATGTCGGCTACTGCACGATTACAGGCTGCAAAGCAGATCAGGCTGTTTATTATGGATGTAGACGGTGTACTCACTGATGGCCGTATCTTTATCAGAGATAACGGAGAAGAAATCAAAGCATTCCATACTCTAGACGGGCATGGGCTGAAAATGCTGCACCGGCACGGAATTCAGACCGCTATTATAACCGGACGCGATGCCGCCTCGGTTGGCATTCGTGTCCAGCAACTGGGTATTAAACATTACTTTAAAGGAATTTCTGATAAACGCAGTTGTTATCAGCAACTGCTGGAACAACTGCAACTTTCAGAACAGCAATGTGCCTACATTGGAGATGATGTGGTGGATTTACCGGTGATGAAGCACTGTGGTTTGGCTGTGGCTGTGCCAAATGCACATGCACTGGTATTACAGCATGCTGACTATGTCACTGAGGCTGCCGGCGGTGCTGGGGCAGTACGTGAAGTATGTGATTTACTGCTGGATGCACAAGGGTTTATGGCAGCGGAAATGGCGGGGTATCTGGCATGAGCGTGCTTCGCAGCCGCGGTAACTGGGCGTTTCCACTGATTCTGGCAGTGGCGCTTGGCGGTGTAAGTTTCTGGCTTGACCGCATTACTGAAGTTAAGACAGTGGAAATCCCGCTCAATCCGAAAGAACCGAAATACGTTATCAATACTATTCACGGTGAAAGATTTGATGATAACGGCCAGCTGAGTGAATCCATCCAAGCCTCTGCTGCACGGCAGTTTCCTCAGCAGACGGTGATTTATATCGATAATCCCGATATGAGTCTGTACAAAAATGGTACTGAGTTGTACCGGATTCAAGCCAAGAGCGGCCAATATTACACCGACAGCCGTAAAGTAGATTTGCTTGGTCAAGTAAACTGGCTCAAACACCAAGTGGGTGATGAACCGGAAGGACAACTGCAAACAAGTATTTTACATGTAGATACTCAGACTCAGGTAATTAAAACTGATGCGCCGGTTGCGTACCGGTATGGTATGTCGAGTGGGACATCACAAGGTTTTGAATATGACAAACAGCGTGGTTTTTTAAATCTTCCCGCGCGTGTAAGGGCTATTATTTATGATCCGCATTCACATTAGTGGTAAAGTTCTAGCAGCCATGATGCTGCTGACTGGCAGCATGCCCCTCTGGGCTCTGGACAGTGACCGGCAACAACCAATACAGATTGAGGCTGATCAGGGCTCTCTGGACAAACAGAATCAGACAACGGTATTCACTGGTAATGTTAAGATGCGTCAGGGCACGATGTATATGAATGCTGCCCGTGTTACCGCCCACAAAGATAATGCCGGCAACCAAACCATCATTGCAGACGGCAAACCGGCAACTTTTGGTCAGCAGCTGGAAAAAGATGGCATGGTATTTGGTCACGGCGATAATGTCCATTACGAAAGCCAGAGTGGCATTGTTACTATTACAGGCAACGCTCAGGTAAACCGCGGGGGAGATATGGCTCGTGGTGCTGTGATTGTTTATAACACCAATACTGAGGTTTATACGGTGAAAAGCGCGCCTAAAGGGCGTGTACACGTGATTATCCAACCGCAACAGAAAAAGAAATAAGCCAATCCCATGAATGAAACTCCTACTGCGCCGCAAAGCCAGCTCTGTGTCAGCGGCCTGAAAAAAAGTTTTAAACAGCGACAAGTAGTCAACGATGTTGCTTTGGAAGTAAACAGTGGTGAGGTAATCGGCTTACTGGGACCAAATGGTGCCGGTAAAACCACTAGCTTCTATATGATTGTGGGACTGATTGCAGCTGATGGTGGCTGCATCACGCTGGATGGTCAGGATATAACACATCGGCCGATTTACGAGCGCGCCCGTTTGGGTCTGGGTTATCTGCCGCAGGAAGCTTCGATTTTCCGTAAAATGACGGTAGCACAGAATATCAATGCAATTCTGGAAATCAGCTATCCGCCGGAAAAACGTGCAGAACAGCTGGAATTACTACTGGCAGACCTGCACATAGAACATTTACGTAATAATACTGCTCTTTCGCTGTCTGGTGGTGAACGCCGCCGTGCAGAGATTGCACGGGTGTTGGCGATGAATCCGCGCTTTATTCTGCTGGATGAACCATTCGCCGGAGTAGACCCAATTGCACTGATAGATATTCAGAATCTGATTTCTTTCCTGAAACAACGCGGTATCGGCACCCTGATTACCGACCACAATGTACGTGAAACACTACGTATCTGTGACCGAGCTTATATTATCAATCAGGGTAGCGTTCTGGCTTCCGGCGTACCGGAGAAGCTGGTTAATAATGAGCAGGTACGCGCTGTTTATTTAGGTGAGCATTTCGAGTATTAGGTGCGTATGCAAAAGCCTGCCGCTCAACTCAAACTCAATCTTACCAATCGTCTTAGCCCCAGACTGCAACAATCTTTACAGGTGTTGCAATTATCTGCACTGGAATTACAGGAACTGGTATCAGGCTGGTTGGCTGATAACCCTTTTCTGGAAGAAATTGAAAATTCAGCTGAAGATATTAGCCCTCAGACTCAATATGTACAGCCTCCTCAACATGGCTTTATACAAAATGAAAGCGATATCTGGGAAACGCTGGCGGATGAACCCGATATGTATACGCTGCTGCGCCGGCAGGTATGCGAATTTGATTTAGATGTAGACACAGCAGCACAAGTTTATTTTTTGATTGATAATTTAAATGAACAGGGATATCTGGATTGCAGTCTAACTGACCTTGTAGAAAATTCACCACTGGAATGGCGGCTGGATGAAACCGAGCTTGCTCATGCTCTTTCTATTCTGCAACAGTTTGAACCAGCCGGTGTGGGCGCACGTAATTTGCAGGAATCACTACTATTGCAGGTGGATAACCTGCCAGACTCCCACGATGCAAATAAAAAAAACATTCAAAACTGTGCACGGTTATTAATCCGCGACTATTTCGGACAATGGCTAAGTACCCATCAATTCAAACAGCTATGCCGGCAACTACCACAGTTTTCTACCGCCACACTCGAAGCAGCCTGCAAACTGATTAGCTGCCTCAACCCTTTCCCCTGTTATGGTTTACCAGATGGCCACGGTATTCTCGCAATACGCCCAGATATGGAAGTATTTGCTGATAACAATGGCTGCTGGCAGATTCGTATTCTGCGTAATGCGTTTCCTCAATTGCGGATTGAGCCAGCTGCGGAAAATTTGTTACAACAGCCGCATCCAGAAATTGATACCATGTGTAAAAACAAGTGGCAGGAAGCTCAAACTTGTCTACATAGTCTGCAGATGCGCAAAAACACCCTGCAACGTCTGGGAGAATGGATTGTGCAGCAACAGCAGGATTTTTTCAGTTTCGGTTCGCTGGCTTTGGTTCCGTTAACCATTAAGGAAACGGCACAGACACTTGAGCTTGCAGAAAGTACCATTTCCCGCGCCATTAATCAGAAATACCTTACTTGCTCTCAGGGTGTTTTTCCTCTGCGGTATTTTTTCAGCCAATCTGTAGCCGCTACGGATGATGGTGCAGGCAACAGCCAAACAGCAATTAAGTCTTTGCTGCAAAGCATGATAAACGAAGAAGATGCAAAGCATCCCTATTCTGACGCCTATCTGGTCAGCCAGCTAGCCAAGCAAGGAATTAAACTGGCGCGGCGTACAGTGGCAAAATATCGTGAGGCCTTGAAAATTCCGCCGGCGCACCAACGTAAAGTAAAGTTTAAGAATTACTAATTAACTGTTTACCTTCTTTAAAGTTTGTTTGGTCTTCACTAAAACCTTTTATTAAAAGGAGTCAGGCTATGAATCTTAAATTTGTTGGACAGAATCTGGATGTAACCCCTGCTTTAAAGGATTACACACTAAACAAGCTAGAACGCATTAGCCGCCATGCGGATCAGGTAATCAGTGCCACCGTTACATTTTCAGTATTAAAAGTTCAGAAAAAAGCAGAAATCAATTTACATCTTTCTGGCAAGGACATTCATATTGATTGTGTAGACAATGATATGTATGCAGCTATTGACTGTCTTATGGATAAACTAGATCGCGCCGTGATTAAATATAAGGAGAAAAAGCAGCCTTCCCGTGAGACACCAGAAATCGTGGCTGACACTATTAAAGAAACAGACTAACTGGACGCCACTCTTTCTATATCAGAAAACTGCATTATTTTTAATAATGCAGTTTTTCCACCAGACTGTCTTCTCACTGATATAATTAACACAGTAATAATATATTGTTGACTTTCTATACATTCGCCAGCAATATAGCAATATAATGAAGAGTTAATACACACGATAAATCTATTTTCTTACAAAGAGGCATATATATGAAATCCAAAATGAAGACATTAGCTGTAATAGCCGCAGTAGCAGCATCTCTTTCTGCCTGTGCAGATATGACTCCGGCTCAGCGTCACACTGCCGAAGGTGCAGTAGTGGGTGGTATAGCTGGTAACCTGATGGGTAAAGACACAGGTGCCACCTTAGGTGGTGCTGCATTGGGCGGCGTAATTGGCAGCCAGATTAAATAAGCAAGTACGAAATGAAAAAAGCCTGCTGTACTAGCAGGCTTTTTTTATATTCTGATAAATTCAGATTATTCTGATTCAGGAAGTTCAATTTTGCTGATGCGTACTCTTTCCAGCCGATGTCCGTCCTTACTTAAAACCTCAAAACGATAACCGGCATAATCAATGGTATCCCCCACATCCGGAATATCCTGCATTTCTTCCATTATCAGTCCGGCTACTGTGTGATATTCGGCATCTTCCGGCAAAGTTGGCAAATGCAGATGCTGAGCCAGTATTGCATATTCAAGGCTGCCATCTACCGTGACACTTTTGTCAGCATTTTGCTGAATACTTGGCGCATCAGCACGCTCATACTCTTCTGGAAAATCACCGGCAATGGTTTCCATTAAATCCTTCATGCTCACAAGTCCGAGTACGGCACCAAATTCATCCACCACGAGCGCAATATCGGCACTGCGTGAGCGGAACAATTCCATGGCATCCAGCACAGTACTGCTGTCTGGTAAAACCAGTGGTTGACGCAGTGCGGCCTGTATATTCAGTGCTTCACCTTTGAGTAGCTGATTCAGAAGATCTTTTTTATTAACAAAGCCCAACGGTTCATCAATACCGGCTTTGCCAACCACCACCAGCCTTGAAAAAGGTGTGTCTTGTAACTGCTGATGCTGCTGCTCACGCGTTTGCGATAAATCCAGCCGCTCGATATCACTGCGCGGCGTCATCACACCCATGATGGGGCGCTCGGCCAGCGTCAGCACACTCCGAATCATGGATTTCTCATTTTCTTCGAAGTGCTCGTCATCTTCGGTTGGGGTACCATTCTTGGCCAGCTCCTTCTCACGCAGCCCCATCATACCCAGCACACTGTCTGCGGTACGGTAGCGCCACGAACGGCCGATCATATCGTTACGACGGGTATTTCGCGTAGAAATCTGGTTGAAAATCTCAATTAATATGGAGAAAGCAATGGCCGCATACAAATAGCCTTTGGGAATTTCAAAATGTAGACCTTCAGCAATCAGACTGAAGCCAATCATCAGCAAAAAACCAAGACATAACATCACCACAGTAGGATGGCGGTTTACAAACTCGGTAAGCGGACCACTAGCCCATATCATCATCCCCATCGCGATTATCACAGCCATCATAGCCACAGTGATATGTTGTACCATCGCGACAGCAGTAATCACAGAATCAAGTGAAAAGACTGCGTCCAGTACTACTATTTGTAAAACCACACTCCAGAAACTGGCATAGACAGCCACATTTGTAATCGAAGCCATAGCGGTATGGCCTTCAAGGCGTTCATGTAATTCAGTGGTGGCCTTGTACAGCAAAAACAATCCACCACCGAACATAATCAAGTCCTTAACCGATATACCAAAACCTCCGATATGCACAAACGGCTTCGTCAGGGTAATGATAAATGACATCAGTGCCAGCATCACAATCCGTATCAGTACGGCTAGAGTAAGGCCGGCGATACGAGCATGGTCGCGCTGTTTCGGACTGGCTTTATTCGCCAAAATAGCCACAAATACCAGATTGTCGACACCTAAAACAATTTCCAGAATTACCAGGGTAATTAGTCCCACCCACGTGGCCGGTTCTCCCAACCAGCTAAAATCCATTTTCTTTTCCTATACGTTAAACGGAAACAGGCAGCCTGCTGCACGAGCAAAGCTGCCTGAAAATCAGAGAAAACCAGTCTACACGCACACTCTTGCGGCCCGAGACCCCGTCTTTCATCTGAACATTTCCTAAAAATAAACTTCTTATCAGTTTAGCAGTATGCAACAAAAAATCAAGTACCACACCATTAATCCGGCGTTAACATCTGTTTTCGAAGCCGAATCAGACTTAAAAACATGGTATGCTACAGCCTTATTTTCATATTTTGTTGCTCATGAATCTGTTTCGTCACGCCCGTTTCTATACTACTGTTAATCATTTAAAAGACCTGCCAGACACACGTGCAGAAATTGCTTTTGTTGGCCGAAGTAATGCAGGCAAATCCAGCGCCATTAATACTCTCACTAACCACACGCGTCTGGCCTACGTTTCCAAAACGCCAGGACGTACCCAACACATAAACTTTTTCGAACTGACAAACGGCGGGTATATGGTAGATTTACCCGGCTACGGTTATGCTCAGGTGCCAGAAGCAGTACGCAGACACTGGGTCAGTTTACTGGGAGATTATCTACAGACACGGACTCAGCTTATTGGGCTAATTCTAATTATGGATGCACGCCATCCTCTGAAAGAGCTAGACAAACAGATGCTGGATTTTTTCGCCGTAACCAATCGTCCCGTGCATATTCTTTTATCCAAGGCTGATAAATTATCCAAAAATGAGCAAATTAAAACTTTAGCCTGTGTCAGAAAAGCGTTACAACCATTCATTGCTCGCCAGCAGGTTTCGGTACAACTATTTTCCAGCTTAAAAAAGCAAGGTATGGAGGAAGTTAATCAGATTGCTGCAAGCTGGTTTGCTCAGAATGCTACCCTGCCAGCGATTGAAACCGAAACACCTGCCTCCAAGGCAGACGAGTAATTGATGTGCTTCAAGACAAATTTACACTAAAGCCAGAGAATTCTTCAGCTCAACCAGAAATGTTGAGCAATTAGACAGAAAACCGGATAAAGACTATTACTTTATCCGGCTTGATTCTTCAGTAATTTATTATTCAACTCTTATTCTTCTGCCGATTCCGGTTTCTACTTGGCGTAAATTTAGGCAGCAAAAAATGCATACTCAGGCCTTTTGGCTGTTGATTATCTGCGTATATCTTACCATGATGGCGATCGATAATATGTTTGGTTAGAGCCAGACCAAGCCCCGTTCCTGGCTTATTGGCACTGCTGTCCGCCCGATAAAAAGCAGTAAAAATATGCGGCAGCTGGTTTTCAGCAACCCCCGGACCATTATCACTAATATCCACCTGCCATTGCTGCTTACCGCCCTCATGCAGATGAATTTTGATTTCACTACCATCTGGGCTGTAATTTATTGCATTACGAACAACATTATCAAAGGCGCGGTACAAATAGCTTTCGTTTGCCTTCACCATTGCCGTATCCGGAATATCACACTGCCAAGATAAAGTCTGCTGATGCTGCATAGCTACCGCCTGATTGTCTTCAACAATCTGCTTGATAACTGGCACCAAGGCTAGCGGTTCCAGCGTTATAGGTAAATCAGACGTTTCCAGTCGAGACAGAGTGAGTAGTTCACCAACCAGCAAATCCATACGTCCAAGTTCACTTTCCAGCCGCTGTAAATGCTGTTCTTGCTTCTGTGGCTGTACCTGTATCAAGCCAATAATTGCCTGCATGCGAGCCAGTGGCGAACGCATTTCATGCGAAACGTGATGCAGCAAATGACGTTCTTTTTCCACCAGCTTCTGCAATTTATCCGCCATATTGTCAAATTGCACTGCCAATGAATAAAGTTCATCACGTCGTTCTGATAGCTGATGTGACACACGTGTCTGTAGATTGCCATGAGCCAGCCGATCCATACCCCGCCACAACACGCGAATTGGCTGGGTAATATTATTGGCCAAAATATATGCCGTAAGCAGACCAACAATAATAATAAAGCTGAGAATTATAAATTCGTGCCAGACCGGTGCAATCGGCAAACCGGGAATAAAAAACGGGCTAGGCGGACGTGGGGTACGCTCATGATTCCAGCCGCGAATCATAAACAGATATTCCTCGCCAAGAGAATTATAGGATATCTGCACCAGTTTTGAATTAGGATGCGACAAGGCAAACTCATGAGCCTTATCAATGTCCTCAGGGTCTATAGGACGGCCAAGAATATCATTTTTGTTATCACCGGTGATAACATAAAGATTTTCACCGCCCGGACTGTTTCCCCATTCCAACAATTGCTCACGAATACCGGCATCACCACGTGCTTGAAAGGCATTCATGGTACTGCTGAGCAAATTTTCTTCAAAATTTCGCTGTTGCTTGAAGCGGGTCTCAGCAAGCGTATTCTGCACCAGCCAAAAAGAAGAGCTGGCCACAAAAATCGCACAAACAATCACTGCGCAGAATGTAGCAAATATACGGGGAAACAGTTTCATAATTTAAAACAGGCTGTTTAACAACAGCCTGTATTCTGGTTCAGTTTTTAACAAACAGATAACCCAGACCACGTACAGTCTGAATCAGACTAGCATTGCCCAGCTTATGCCGGATACTAGAAATATGTACATCAATACTGCGGTCAAATTTGGCCAGTTTTCGATCCAGCGCTTCCAAAGACAAAGTTTCCTTACTTACCACTTGTCCTGCGTGGCGCATTAGTACTTCAAGCAGATTGAATTCTGTGCTGGTCAGCTCTAGTGGTTCTTCATCAATGGTAACCTGACGTTTGGCCGGATACAGCACCACCCCACTGGCTGAAATACTGTTAGGAATTCCATTCTGATCATTGTCTTGACTCTGGTGTGTACGACGTAAAATGGCATTGATTCGAGCCAATAATTCGCGAGGCTGGCAGGGTTTTGGTACATAATCGTCTGCACCCATTTCCAGACCTATAATTCGATCAATATCATCGCCTTTGGCAGTCAACATAATAATTGGAATCTTACTTTGTACACGTACCGTTTTAAGCACATCCAAACCGTTCATTTTCGGCATCATGGAATCCAATACCACCACATCGTACTGACCGGTTAAAATTTCTTTCACACCTGCTTCGCCATCGGCAACACGACTCACTTCCAGCCCTTCAGCTGTCAAATATTCAGTGAGTAACTCTGTCAACAAATTATCGTCATCTATTAATAACACACGATTCATATCATCCTCCTAAATGGAAGTGCACATTCTGTATTGACTACAGACGTATTTACTATATTTACACTTGATATCTTAACATGTAGGTTGGAATTATCTTTACAATAGCAAGGCTTTTGCTCACTTTTTCATTAAAAACCACAATGTTAAATATCTGTCTGAACACTACATACAATTCATTTTCAGCGCACTTTGCTGCTGATATTTCAGGCAATCCTGCTGCATTTGTTGTATTGCTGCGACGGAATATGGTTGATTTCTGATTCTGCTTATAAAACTAGGAATCATTCCGGGATAGTAATGACTTACCTCTGTAAACCAGTCATGAGCAGCCGTTTTTTGCTGTGCCTGCTCAAGGTAAAGTCCACGTATAAATGTGTTGCTGTAAGGTCGATATCTTCCCGCCAACAATGCCGCTTGTTTACCCCATAATGGTAAAAAAGAATCAGTAACATTCAGTTTTTCGATAACAGCCATGTCAACATAATAACGCATAAAGTACATATGCTTACGCAAATTATGCAATCTGCTCATTTGCTCAGCCTGCGCTATCTGACCATTAGCACGAACTTTTAAAAATTGTTGATACAGCAGCATTTGCCAGATCATCATCAACATGGCGATTAAAGCCAGAATCGCTCCAGCCTGATTGGAGAACTTAGAAACAGGCCGACAGGATTTTGTTAATTGAGCGCTCGTAATCGGTGTCAATGCCATAAATAGAACAAATATAGCAAGAAAATAGCTATACCAAAGCGGATATTCCAACATACTGTGGCATAAAGAAACCAATATCATACTTACTAAAACAATTGAAGCCGGATTAAATCCCTTGCGTAGATGTGGCCAGATCACCAAAGCAAAACAAGCCAACACAATTAACAGACCAGTAATACCGGTTTCTGCCAATAGCTGTAACACCAGATTGTGGCAGTGTGTAAATAGCACCGTGTTTTCATATTGGCGGAAACCATTCGGATACACATCTGCAATTGCAAATCCCTGATAGGCATAGCTACCCCAACCATAACCAAACCATGGGGCACTTTTAAAAATTAACCATGCCTTATGCCACTCCATATGGCGCCCTGACTGAGCAAACCCACCCTGCTCCAGCCGAGCAGTACCAGACTGAAAACTAATATGAAGAAAAAAATCAAACAGTGGGCTCAATACCAGTTGAAACAGCAATACCAAGCCAATGGCAATAGCCAGTTTCATTAAAAAACGATTAGCAGCAGAACCCGCACGCCAACGCCAGAAAAACAGTGATAACCCGATAACCAGCACATACAGAATAATCGTACGAGAACCAATCAGCCCCATTACACCGGTAAACCAAAATAGCAATGGCCACACCACCCATTTCGGCAGGCGTCGCTGCTGCCACAAAAAACACAAAGCCAGCACGCCCCACATCAGGTAATGTCCTAGATGATTGCGCTGAGCTAGCTGACCATAAATATAATGATTTCCTGGTCCACGCAATATTCCCGGAATCCAGCTATTTACACCCACAAACTGCATTAAACATACTAGAGACTGTAATAGCACCCCCAGTACCAACGCCATAGCCAAAATCGTAACAGCCTGAGTCTGGCCGATGCGAATAACCCATCCACGCGCCGCCCAAGCAAGTATAGCCATTACCACAAAAACTAATGCGGTCAGGTCGGACTGACTAGTATATGTAAGATTCATTACTCGTGCTTGTATCACAAGCAATAGTGCCAACACCAACAGTACAATACTACTGTTGGGCAATGAAAATTTGGTTCTGCGAGTCAATACCGTCAGCCCAGCAAGACAAAGCACAAAAAATAATGTTCCTGTTTCCAGATAAAAACTAGACAGGGTACCTACGCGCCAGCTAGACATAAACGGCACAATGCACAGCGACAACATTCCCAACCACCAGACCCATGTAGCTGAGCGGTAAATATTCGAACACGAATCAATTGGCGACTGATCCATACAATTCTCCATCGAACAACGTCGTTAACTGTCTTGAATTTATTTATAAACAGGCTGCCTGAAAATGTTCAGGCAGCCTGTTTATTTCAGTATAAAAATTAATTTATTGTCTTTGTGCCGGATATGATAAAGAGGACTTTTTCTTATCACTGCCAACACAACGACAAACCAAAATCCCGATTTCATAAAGAAAAATTAAAGGGATCGCAAGTAGCGTTTGTGACAGAATATCTGGCGGTGTAACCACTGCCGCCACGACAAATGCACCAACCACAACATAAGGGCGAGCTTTTTTCAACTGAAGCACAGATACTACCCCTATTCTGTTTAACAGAATTACCAGTACCGGAACTTCAAATGTTACTCCAAATGCCACAAACATACCTAATATAAAAGACAGATATTTGTCGATATCGGTAGCCATGCTTACCCCAACAGGTGTAATACCAGTCAGAAAACGGAAAATAACTGGGAAAACCAGATAATAGGCAAATGCCATTCCCAGAATAAACAAAAAGACACTGGCAATTAATAGAGGCAGTATCAAACGTTTTTCATGACGATAAAGGCCAGGAGCTATAAAGGCCCAGACTTGATATAACGTATGTGGCAATGTTAGTAAAAAAGCAGCCATCATTGTCACCTTCAAAGGTACAAAAAATGGCGCAATCACTTCGGTTGCTATCATATGCTGTCCAGCTGGCAGATTCACCATCAAAGGTTCTGCAACAAAAGTATATATTTTCTGTGCAAAAGGCACCATAATCGCAAAGAATAACAATAGAATAGCCAGAATCCACATCACACGGCGACGTAATTCCAACAGGTGATCTATCAGTGTCAATTCAGTATTTTCATCTACCGGCATTACTATTACTCTGCTCATTTATCCGTGCCGGCGTATACGCAATCTAGGCGTAATACGATGTCGGGGACGCATATCGCGCCGGCGTTGTATCGCCTGCCGATGCAGCGAAACCCGATGCACCAGCGGAGCATCAGACAAATTGGTACCACTGTAGTGCAGTGGCTCGGAAAGGTTCATCTTGGTTTCGGTCTCTGCTGCTTCATCAGTAGCGATCTGACGTTTTAATGCATCTACCTCACCACGTATACTACGTACATTATTATTAACATCAAGCTCAAATGACCGCGCAGCGGCCTCAATACTGTCACGTGCTTGTCTAAATTCTGCTACCCCAGTCTGCTCGCTTAGTTCGGTTTTAACATTATTGATGAAATTCTGAATACGCCCCACCCAGAGACCAGCACTGCGTGCCACCTTAGGTAGACGTTCCGGCCCCAGAACCACCAGAGCCACTACCGCAATCAGCAGAATCTCTCCAAAACCCAAACCAAACATAAATACCTTCTAAACTTTACTATCGTCTTTATTATGTTCGATTACATCATCTTTTTTCTGTGTTTCACGATCACTTTCATTCAGACCCTGTTTAAAATCATGTACAGCACCGCCCAGATCTTTACCAATATTACGTAACTTTTTGGTACCGAAAATCAGTACTACAATCAGCAATACCACTGCCCAGTGCCAAATTGAAAAACTACCCATGATGCTTTTCCTTTACCTCAACTACTTAAAAAACATGCGCCCGCCGTATGAAGACAGCAGCGCATATTAAGAAATTTGGTTGCAATTACTGCGGCTGACGACTGGCTTTTTCAGCCAATCCAGACACATGCTGTCGCTGTTGTAACTCCTGTAAAACTTCTTCTACGCGAATCTGATGATAGGTCAGCAATACCATAGTATGAAACCAGACATCAGCTACTTCCTTAATCAAATGATGCTTGTCACCGTCCTTGGAAGCCATCAGCACCTCGCCTGCTTCCTCGATAACTTTCTTCAAAATTTTATCTTCACCACTTTGTAATAACTGAGCTACATAAGAAGTCTGTGGCGAAGCCCCGCGTCTGGAATCCAGCACATCAGCTAATTTAGTTAAAATCATGGCTACATCTGCTGCAACCGGCTTAGTTGTCATCATGTTCTCTTTATTTTATTTATGTTTCTGAGCGCACTCAGACTGGGTATATATTTCATTTTCTGATTTAATAACAGGATCGGTACTTATCCAGTCATTATTCCGATAAATGCGGTAAAAACAGCTAGCATGTCCGGTGTGGCAGGCAATACCACCCTGCTGTTCAACCAGCAAAACTAGCGCGTCACCGTCACAATCCAAACGCAGCTCATATACCTTTTGCGTATGCCCAGACTCTTCACCTTTCATCCACTGCCTCTGTCGTGAGCGGCTGTAATAATGTGCAAAACCAGTAGCAACAGTCTGTCTCAACGCTTCGGCATTCATCCATGCCACCATCAGCACGCGCAAAGTGCGCCTGTCCTGAACCACAGCGCAGACCAATCCTTTATCATTCCACTTTACCGCATCCAAAAGCGTATTGATCACAACTATTGTCCTTATTTTCTAACAGACATTCAACCTATATATAGACAAATTAAATACGCATTTCAATACCAGCCTGCTGCATGGCTAATTTAGCGTCATGAATCCGTACTTCACCAAAATGAAAAATGCTTGCTGCAAGTACCGCATCAGCATACCCCATCTGCACACCTTCAATCAGATGCTCAATATTGCCAACACCGCCCGAAGCGATTACTGGCACACTGACAGCATTACTTACCGATTGGATAAGTGGTATATTGAAACCAGCTTTAGTTCCATCTCTATCCATGCTGGTTAGCAAAATTTCCCCTGCTCCACGCATGGCCATATTTTTCGCCCATTCCACTGCATCAAGTCCCGTTTGACGCCTGCCACCATGGGTAAAAACTTCCCAGCGTGAATTTTCAGCATCCACTGCTTTAGCATCCACGGCCACAACAATTGCCTGATTGCCAAAAAAAGCACTGGCCTCATTAACAAGGTCTGGATTGCTGACAGCGGCTGTGTTAATTGAAACCTTATCTGCACCGGCATTCAGAAGGCGGCGGATATCTTCAACACTGCGCACACCACCTCCTACAGTCAGCGGAATAAATACCTTACTAGCTACCGCTTCGATAACATGCAAAATCGTATCGCGATTATCTGAGCTAGCAGTGATATCAAGAAAAGTAAGTTCATCCGCCCCCTCATCATTATAGCGCTGGGCAATTTCCACTGGATTACCGGCATCGCGCAGGGAGATAAAATTAATCCCTTTCACAACACGCCCATTGTCCACATCCAGACACGGAATAATGCGTTTGGCTAAAGCCATAATGCCATCTTTCTCAGCTAAACTATATGGTAATTATTTTATCCAGTGCTCAACCAGAGCAGGAATATTTAATTGTAAATAGTAATAGATAACGCCGACTACAATCGAATAAATAAGCGCACTGATGGTACCCAGTGCAACAATATCAAACAGCCAAATTGCGATAAAGACAAAAAACCATTGCACAATCCAGCCTAAAAGCCATGCACTATTCACATCCGGCCATGCATGTTGCATAATACAGTTAATCCCTATCATCGCAATGATATAAATGCTGGTTTCAAAAAAAATCTGCCTTGACCGATTCATGCTAAGAACCAACCACAATGCCAAAATCAGGGAACTTAATATATTAATCATTACTCGGTCTCCATAAGTACTGTAAGGTTATTGTTAAATAAAATATTCAGCTTATCTATCACCTAGCAACTCTGATCAAAATATACAGATACTTTACAGCTACAGCATAAAACTGAATGCAGATATTTTGATGCACATAAAATGAGAACTAGTGTTCGTACTGATCCGCTATTTTCTGTGCTGTTGCCAAATCGAGCGTACCTTCATAAATAGCACGCCCAACAATGGCTCCAGCAATGCCATCCTTTGCGACAGCACACAGGGCTTCCACATCCGCCAAATCAGTTACCCCACCAGAAGCAATAATGGGTATAGATGTCTGTTGAGCCAATTTGACTGTGGCATCAATGTTGACCCCGCTCATCATGCCATCACGGCCGATATCCGTATAAATAATACTATTTACACCATCATCAGCAAAACGTTTGGCCAGCTCTGTTACCTGAAAATCTGTTATCTTCGCCCAGCCGTCTGTTGCCACCATCCCATTTTTTGCATCAATTCCAACAATAATTTGCCCGGGAAAGGCAGCACAAGCCTGACGCACAAATTGCGGGTTGTTTACCGCAGCAGTACCAATAATGACGTAGCTCAAACCCAGCTGCAAATAGCGTTCTATTGTATGCAAATCACGAATTCCACCTCCAAGCTGCACCGGCACATTATCTGCCACCTGTTTCAGTATATCTTTGATTGCGGTCATGTTTTCTGGTTTTCCGGCAAACGCCCCATCCAAATCCACCAGATGCAAGCGGCGAGCTCCTTGGGCACACCAGCTCAAAGCCATCTGTGCAGGATCATCAGAAAATACGGTGGCCCGCTCCATCAGGCCTTGTTGTAAGCGCACACACTGTCCGCCCTTTAAATCAATTGCAGGAATCAATAACATATTAAATTCACATAATCTAGACGAGTTGAAAACAGATACTTTAAGGACACTACTGCGTACCATCCCACTTTAAAAAATTATTTAGCAACTGCAAACCCGCCACATGGCTTTTCTCTGTATGAAACTGTGTGGCAAATACATTATCTCTGCCCACGATACAGGCAAAATCTTCACCATAATCTGACATACCCAATACCAGAGATGATTCCTGCGGCGCCAAATAATAGCTATGTACAAAATAAAACCATTCATTCTGCGATATACCGGCAAATAAAGGGTGCTGCTGAGTCTGATGAACACGGTTCCAGCCCATATGCGGTATTTTCAGCGGACGATTATTCACAGCTACAATGGATTGAAACCGCTTAACACAACCAGGAAACCAGCCCAAGCCGGATGTATTACCTTCTTCGCTGTGTTCAAACAGTAGCTGCGCACCAACACAGATACCGAAAAACGGTTTACGCTGCAATCCATCCATTAATGCTTCTGCCAAACCGCTTTTCAGCAAAGCTGCCATACAATCTGGCATGGCACCCTGTCCGGGAAAAATTATTTTGTCTGCTGCATAAACCTCATCCGGTTCAGACGTCAGCATAATTTCAGCCTTAATCTGCTGTAACTGACCAGCCGCCTGAACTGATTTCAGCACCGAATGCAGATTACCCATACCATAATTGACAATAGCTACTTTCATTTTCACATCTTTATCAAAATTTACTGTATTAACTTTAAGCAAGGTAATCCGGAATTTGGTTAAAAATAACGGGCTGTATGCAAATAAACAGCCCGTTATCATACCTTAAACCAAGTTAACTGAAAATCTGAAACCAAACCATTCTCATTATACGTAGCTAAAATTCCAAAGTGGAAAGAAACCACTTTCTTCCTTTAGCATCTCCATAGGTTCGGCTTCCACATTACTTTCTACATTATTATCTTGTCGACAAGCCAATTCTTTCACATCCAGCTCACTGGCTAAAACCAGTCCATCCATCAGCAATGCTTTCATCACTGTCTGCAAATCAACATCCCTGTCTGCTTCAGCATGCTGCTGCATCGCTTTATTCAACAAAATGACTTGTGGCCGCACACATAAACTGCGCGCCACCGCTACTAGAAACTGTTCACCAGCGGATAAATCTGCCGGAAATTTCAATGCCTGACGATATAAACCCACCTGAGACAGATAATTTAATGCTTTACTATGCGCTTCTAAACGATCCAGATGCAATACTTTCATTTGCATCAATGTCAGATTATCGACCACATTCAAATGCGGAAACAGATCAGCATGTTGCCACACTCTCACTATCTTAGTTATAGCATCATGAGACTGATCAGTTTGCAAATCGACCTGCATTAATTTGTCTAAATAATATTCAGATTCAAAATCAGGCTGAAAACTAGCCTGAGTTTCATACTTCATATTCTCAGCATCGTTGTGCTGCCAATATTGGATAGGCCTTACATCAATTACCATTACATCATCATTCATTTGTCTACCTTGCTCTAAATCAAGGTCATTACATATTCCAATCAGCTTATCCATATCCGAACCTGTCAGACTGGCAATAAAAAAAATTACTAAAACAACCATCAGACCCGACAGATACACACTATCACAAAAAAACAAAAAAATACACAAATAAAAGAATATTCATAAATGTTAATTATAAAAAATTTTATTTGCACAACAAATTGAATAAAAACATTATTATACTTATAACGATGTTTACAATAACACCTTATCTGTTCTTTCAAAGCAATAAATCACATAAGCAGGATTAAAAAATAATCCGCTAATGTACACTCATTAACGGATTATTGAAATCAAACTAATATTTATGCAGTCAAAGTACCCTTAGTAGAAGGCATTACTCCAGCCATACGCTCATCCGCAGCTACAGCCATACGCAGAGCACGACCAAACGCTTTGAAAATTGTTTCAGCCTGATGATGCGCATTCACACCACGCAAATTATCAATATGCAGCGTGATCATTGCATGATTGACCAGTCCATGAAAAAATTCACTAAACAAATCAACATCAAAGCGTCCAATTAACGCACGGGTAAATTCAACGTTATACACCAGTCCCGGTCGTCCCGATAAATCAACCACGACACGGCTTAGCGATTCATCCAGCGGCACATAACTGTATCCATAGCGGGCAATTCCACATTTATCGCCTAACGCCTGCTTCAGTGCCTGCCCCAGAGCAATACCAATATCTTCAACAGTATGATGGTCATCAATGTGCACATCACCGCGACAGCGGATATCCAAATCAATTAAACCATGACGGGCAATCTGATCAAGCATATGCTCCAGAAAAGGCACTCCCGTATCAAACCTGCCTACACCAGTACCATCAAGATTTAAACTTATCTGAATTTTCGTTTCACTGGTATTCCGTGTAATCTTCGCAGTTCGCATGCAATTTTCCATCCGCAGAATCATTGATAAGCTTGCGGGCGTATATTGCCAGCAGCATCCCTCTATTTACCGCCACAATCTATACCAAGTCCTGCCCGCAGGCAAGGTCAATCAGCCATTTTTAAATAGCCAATCAACAATTCAGCCCCTGTAACAGCAAATATTATTATCATCAAGTCACCCTTGCTTTCGACCAGCTTGACTACATATTAAAAATTGTTCAATTGCATTAAGTCTAACCATGAGTCAAACCAGCCATTACCAGCTCGAACCCATAGATAACACTGCCTTGCAACGCCTGTGTGGCGTTCTGGATCAACATATTGCCAGTCTGGGCAAAGCACTGAATCTGGAAATTACCCGCCGCTTTGACCATTTCACTTTAACCGGCACTCAAATTACACAAGGAATCAACGCACTGGAGAGTCTAGCCACGATTGCACGCCAACGCGACCTAAATGACAGCGATATCCAGCTGGCTGCTGTAGAGGCCAAAACCACCACCCAGCCTGAAACCAATCATCAAGAACCCAAAACTTGGACCCTGCGTACTCGCCGCGGTAACATTGGCGGCCGTACCCCGCGGCAGAACGGCTACATACAGGCCTTATTAAAACACGATGTAGTATTCGGATTAGGTCCTGCAGGTACCGGTAAAACCTATCTGGCAGTAGCAGCAGCTGTCGATGCCATCGAAAAACATCAAGTAGAACGAATTGTACTGGTACGGCCTGCCGTAGAAGCAGGTGAAAAGCTCGGTTTTCTGCCCGGTGATCTGACACAGAAAGTCGATCCCTATCTGCGCCCCTTATATGATGCTCTTTACGACCTAATGGGCTTTGACCGCGTCACTAAACTACTTGAAAAAGGCTTGATTGAAATTGCTCCTCTCGCTTATATGCGCGGGCGTACACTAAACGGAGCTTACATCATTCTGGACGAAGCACAAAACACCACACCGGAACAGATGAAAATGTTTCTTACCCGTATTGGATTTGGTGCCAAGGCTGCTATAACCGGTGATACCAGCCAAATTGATTTACCTAAAAATATCAAAAGCGGCCTGAAAGATGCCCGTGAAAAGCTCAGCAACATTGACGGTATTTATTTTCATGTATTCACCAGTGAAGATGTCGTACGCCATCCATTGGTACAGAAAATTGTCGATGCCTACGAAGCCGCTGCGGAAAACGAACTCCGATAAGGTCATCACATGCAAAAAAACATTCTGATTACCGGCTGCTCCAGTGGCATTGGCTACGCCACCGCCAAATTATTACGCCAAGACAACTGGCGAGTTTATACCAGTTGCCGTAGCGCTGAAGATGTTGCACGTTTACGTGCAGAAGGTTTTCACTGCCTCCAGCTGGATATTACCAGTGATGAACAAATACAAACCGCTTTTGATACAGTACTGAGTGAATTCGGCCATCTGGATGCGCTATTTTGCAATGCCGGCTACGGACAAACTGGTGCCGCTGAGGACATCAGCCGCACAGCTTTGCATGAACAGTTTAATACCAATGTATTCGGTACATGGCAATGCATCAATGCCGCCATGAAAATATTTCGGCGTCAGCAATACGGCCGTATACTCGTTAATTCCAGCATACTTGGATATGCTGCCATGCCGTGGCGTAGTGCCTACAACAGCTCTAAATTTGCACTGGAAGGACTATGCGATACTCTACGCTTGGAAACTCATGCGAGCGGTATTTATATCAGTCTTCTCGAACCCGGACCTATAGCCACACGTTTTCGACCCAATGCGCTGGTTAAATTCAAACAGTACATTGATGTAGAGAACAGCGTTCATCGTGCTGCCTATCAGGCTCAACTCAACCGCTTGCAAGCCACAAGCAGCGTCGCTCCCTTTACATTAACGGCTGAACAATGTGCCAGCGTTTGCGCGCGCGCCCTGAATGCCCACAAACCTAAAGCTCGCTATCCGGTTACCGTACCGGCACATCTTTTCTGGTATTTAAAAAAAATTTTTCCTATCACGTGGCTGGACTGGCTTTGTCGTAAAGCCGTCAGTAAACAGGGAAAGTAACAGCTCTTCAATCTGCCTGAAATAGGCCATACCAAAATTCAGAACAACACAATAGTACGATGACAGAACCAGCTACAACGCCAACGTTATCCCGTAAAGGCCGTAATACCAAAATTGCGCTTATCCGCAGCGGCGTGGAAGCCATGACCACATACGGCTACAACAGTGCAAATATTGAAAGCATACTTAAAAAAGTAGGCGTCCCCAAAGGCTCTTTTTATTATTATTTCAAAAGCAAAGAAGAATTTGGCTATGCCATACTCGATTACTACAACAGTTTTTTCACAAAAAAACTACAACAGCATTTACTCAACGAAAACATTTCTTCTGCACTAACCAGAATCAAGGCATTCTGTACAGATGCCAGAAACAGCATGTCTGAATACCATTTCAACCGCGGCTGCCTAGTTGGCGAACTAATGCAGGACGAATGCTTGCTTCCGCCGGATTACCCCGCTTTACTCAGCAATATTTTACACAACTGGCAGCACCTCATCGCCAGCTGCTTACGGTTGGCCCAGCAGCAACATGAAATAAACCAGCAAACAGACTGCAACCAACTGGCGTGTTTCTTTTGGCTAGGTTGGGAAGGAGCAGTCAGCCGAGCCAAACTGCTGAAAAATGCCACACCACTAGACACATTTACCCAACAGTTTTTCAATTTAATCAAATCCGCCTAACGCACCCCAGCTGCCAGCCACATTAGCTACTTCAACACGTCTTTTTCGCTTTAACCAAACCAACCGCATTGACCAATTAACCAATTGCTCATTACTGACAACCAGCCTATAATCAAAATTAGACCGTTCGTCTAGTTACCCCCCTAAAAGGCATAATGTCATGTTATCCAAGGCCATATTCTTAGAAAAAACTGAAAACGATTTTTCCTGTAGCATCCAACAAATCAGAGAAGAAAATCTGCTACAACAAACAGGCGATACCCTGATACAAATTCAGTTTTCTAGTCTGAACTATAAAGATGCTCTGGCCATCACTAATAGCGGCCCCATAGTAAGGCAATGGCCAATGGTACCCGGCATAGACGGTGCCGGTACCATTATTCGCAGCAGCAGCGAGCACTTTAAAGCTGGAGATCGCGTCATCTTAAACGGCTCGGGCTGTGGCGAAACCCATTGGGGCTGTCTGAGTCAGTATGCCTATCTTAAATCAGACTGGCTTATCCCCTTACCAGCCGGCTTAAGCACCCAGCAAGCCATGATGATCGGTACGGCCGGATATACAGCCGCCCTTTGTGTTCAACGCATCATCAAACATGGCATTACTCCAGAACATGGCAACATTCTTATTACCGGCGCCACAGGAGGTGTCGGTTCCGTTGCCATTATGTTACTGGCTCAATTAGGCTATACCCTCACCGCTGCTACCAGCAAAATCAGTAACACCGATTACCTGCAACAATTAGGCGTACACCACTTCATTGACAGTAAAACACTAGCCAGTGCAGAAAAACCATTACAAAAACAACAATGGGCAGCTGCTATAGATGTACTCGGTTCACACAGCTTGGCTAACATCTGTGCCCAGACTCAATATGGCGGTATCGTAACCGCATGCGGTCTGGCTCAGGGCATGGATTTACCGGCCACAGTAGCCCCTTTCATACTTAGAGGCATTACTCTAGCCGGTATCGACAGCGTTATGGCACCTTACTCTCAACGCATAGCAGCATGGGATTTTCTGGCCAAACATCTGAATACACAGCAACTACAGCACATTGCCCACACTATCAGCCTGAATGAGTGCCCTGAAACCGCTCAAGACATCATTAAAGGCAAAATCAGAGGTCGGTTTATCGTTGATGTAAACCTCTAACCAGACAAAACCAGCCCGCTGCTCGTAACTGGATCTAGACCAAAATCCAGCCGCACCGATATCCAGAGAAAAAAACCATTTTGCGTAAGGCAATGCTAAAATAACCACAATCAACCGATAACATACACACCCAACACACCATTCCTTATCAATGAACCCGCCTACCGTCTACCTTGCTTCCGGCAGCCCCCGTCGGTATGAAATCCTCACCAATCTTGGCTACCATGTATTGCGGTTGCCCGCAGAGATTGATGAAACGCCCTACCCAGACGAAAACGCCACTAAATATGTGCAGCGCATGGCACGTATGAAAAACAGCGCAGCACTCAGTACATGGCACCAGACACAGCAACAGCCACCGGAATTTCCGCTGATCAGCGCCGACACCACCGTTAGCCTGAATAACCTCATTCTGGGCAAACCAGTCAACACCGACGATGCGGCACGCATGCTCAAACTACTTTCAGGCTGCCAGCATCAGGTACATACCGCCGTTTCCATCTACTGGCACAACCAAACCCTGCACAGCCTGCAAACCAGCACTGTACACTTTGCACCCTTACAGGATGAACAGATTACTGCTTACATTGCCAGCGGTGAACCACTGGACAAAGCCGGAGCCTATGGCATCCAGGGGCTGGGCGGAATGCTGGTTCAGCATATCAGCGGTAGCTTTACCGGTATCATGGGCTTACCCGTTTATGAAACCACCCAGCTACTCAACCAATGCGGCTGCACTCCACTTACCAATCCAGATTAATCCACACAATATCTATATTCATCATGAAAATACTGCCTTTACTACCTATTTTCGCCATTACCAGTCTGGCTGCCTGCTCACACCATGAAAATTATCGCAGCGCCAGTGAAGCCGCAGCCATCACCGCCTCCGATGTACAAAACGCTCACCTTGAAGCTACCACTACCCTCGACCGGATTGCTGATGAAACCGCCTCAGATAGCATTATCCCATCAACCTCTGTCAATTCTTCCCGACCGGCCTCTATACCTCAGCCACCAAACTAGACAACTCGCAGCTATACTTACCCACCTAAAATTATCCAAACGCATATTGACTGCGCAACGATCTCACCCATTCACCTGCAATTAATAACAATGATTCAGAATAATCAAAAAATCACAAAACCGGTTAGCTTACATCAACAGAAGTAATATCCAACCGCATAACCCACATAAAAACAAATCATTATCAGCAGGCTACAGCCAGATACAATTGACGCAGAAAAATCACAACCCTACCATTCTTGATTAAATAACTTAATCAAGATGAGCATATTAGTGGTTGATACAACAGCAAAATCCAACACACATGGTGGTAGCAGAACCGGCGCTGGACGCAAAGCCAGAATTGCCGGACCAAAAATAGTCAAACGCATCCCCGTCAGCCTAATACCAACAGTAGAGCACCTGATTGATCAGCTGGCTGACAGTCCATTACAACCAGCACAACATCTACCACTCGACTGCTGGAAAATAGCCAGCGACCTCAGCCAGCTCAACATCCCGCTGGCCACAGAAACCATTCCTGCTGGTTTCCCTAGTCCAGCAGAGCCATACATCAGCGACTATCTGGATTTCAACCAATACCTGATCAAAAATCAGGCCGCCACCATTGCCGTACGCTGCGGCGGAGATTCCATGCACGACGCCGGCATCAGCCGCAACGACCTGCTTATCATCGACCGCTCCCTGCCCCCCAGACACCGCGACATCGTCATGGCCGATTTAGGTAACGAATTCACCATCAAACGCCTACACAGACTCGACAACGGCAACGTCGAACTGCATTCCGAAAACAACAGTCAATCCTATCCTAACTTCAAATTCAGCGAAGGAGACACCCTCGCCATCGTCGGCGTCGTCACCTATGTCATCAAACACGTCCGCTAACCCATAAACCATGTACTCAGACCAACAACTAGCCTTTGTCGACATCGAAACCACCGGTGGTCGCACCACCAGCGACCGCATAACCGAAATCGCTGTCGTCTATACTGAAGCCGGCCAACAGCAGCTCTTCCATACCCTGCTTAACCCCGGCACCAGCATTCCACCTTTTATTCAAGCGCTCACCGGCATCAGCAACCAAATGGTAGAACAGGCACCATACTTTAATAACGAAATTGCCAGCCAGCTTGCCACCATCTTCAAAGATCGCATCTTCGTTGCCCACAACGTACGCTTTGATTACGGCTTCATTAAAGCCGCCTTCAAACGACTCGGCCACACCTTTAATCCGCAGCAACTGTGTACCGTCAAACTGTCACGCCTGCTCTATCCCGAACACAAACATCACGGCCTAGACAAAATCATCGCCCGCCACAAAATCGACATGCACAACCGTCACCGTGCCTTTGCCGATGCCCGTGCCATCTACGACTTCTGGCAGCAACTCAAACACAACTTTTCAGCCGACACCCTGCAACAGGCCTGCAAAACCATCATGCAGCGCCCCAGTCTGCCCACCCACCTCCACAGCGACATCCTGAAAAACATCCGCGACGATTACGGCGTATACCTCATATACGGCGACAACGACCTGCCCCTGTATATCGGCAAAAGCAAACAAGTCAAAACCCGCCTGCTGAGCCACTTCAACCAGGATGTGCACAACAGCAAAGAAATGAGCCTGTCACAACAGGCCAGAAAAATAGACATCATCCCCTGTAGCGGCGAACTGGATGCCTTGCTAACCGAATCAGCACAAATCAAACAGCGTCAACCCATCCTTAACCGCCGCCTGCGCCGCCAGAAAGACCTGTTTAGCTTCAGGGTCGACACCAATGCGCACGGCTACGACACCTTGAGTATCGTCCCCATGCGCCATGTTCTACTTAACCAGCAGCAGCGCTACTACGGCCTGTTTCACAGTAAAAGCGATGCCCAGAAAACCATCAACAGCACCATCAGCAGCACCGACCTGTGCCTGCAAACCCTCGGTATCGAAAAAGGCAGCAGCAACCGCCCCTGTTTCCGCCACCAGCTACACCAGTGCAGCGGCGCCTGTGTCCACAAAATCAGCGCCGACATGCACAACCTCAAACTGGCATTGGCCTTACAAAAAATCAAACTGGCCGCTTGGCCATTTAATCACTACGCCTATGTCAAAGAAAAACAGAAATACCACATCTTCCATCACTGGATTTATCTGGGTAGCGCCAGCAATAGCGACGAACTGCACACCATCCTCAGCCAACCACAAGGCCAGCTGGATCGCGACGTCTACCAGATCATCCAGCAACACAAACACCGCCTGCAAACCCTGAACCCCTCCCATGTTTGCCCTGATTGACGGCAATAACTTCTATTGCTCCTGCGAAAGAGTTTACCGCCCCGAGCTCAGACAACAGCCCATCATCGTACTCAGTAACAACGACGGCTGCGTCATCTCACGTTCCAACGAAGCCAAAGACATAGGCATCAAAATGGGCGTACCCTACTTTCAGATTCAGCATCTCATACAACAAGGCAAACTAACCGTTTTTTCATCCAACTACGAACTGTATGCCGACCTATCACGGCGCATGATGAGCACCATCGCTTCCCTTGTGCCCGCCATCGAAATCTACTCCATCGACGAATGCTTTGCCGACCTGCAAGGACTAAGCAACCTGCACCAGATTGGACACAACATCCGCAACCGCATCCAGCAATGGGTTGGCATACCCACCTGCGTCGGCATTGCCCCCACCCGAACACTGGCCAAATTCTGTAACCACCTAGCCAAACGCCACCGCCACCATTTCAACGGCGTTGTCGTCTGGACAGACTGGAGTCACAACATCCAGAAACGTGCCCTTGCCAGCGAACCCGTCACCGAAATCTGGGGTATTGGCCGCCGAATCGGCCACAAACTAGCCGCACAGGGTATCCACACCGCCCTTGACTTCATCAACGCCCACACTCCCACCCTGCGCAAACAGTTTGGCGTTGTACTCGAACGTACCCAGCGCGAAATGCAGGGTATCCCCTGTAGCGAACTTATCATTGAAGAAGCCAACCGCCAGAACATCGTACGCAGCCGCAGCTTCGGCAGAATGGTCACCAGCCTCGAAGGTCTGCAAGCAGCCATCAGCCACCACATCACCGCTGGCGCCGCCAAACTGCGCGAACAGCATAGTCAGGCACATATCATCGGCGTATTTATCTACACCAACCGCTTCCGCCACGACCTGCCCCAATACAATGGCTACCAATTCATCAAACTGCCACATGCCAGCGCCGACAGCATCACCCTGAATCGCATCGCCCAGAATTTACTGCGCCGCATCTACCGCCCCGGCTACGAATACAAAAAATGCGGCATCGAACTGGGCGGCATCGAACCAACACATCACTTCCAACAACTGGATTTACTCTGCCCCAGCCAACACAACCACCGCCCCGAACTGATGGTCGCATGGGACAACATCACCAACCACTACGGCCGCAATAGCATCCAACTGGGTAGCGAACTGCAATCCAACCACTGGCTCATGACCCGTGCCCAACTTAGCCCCTGCTACACCACTCAGATAACTGACTTAGCTGTAATCACCAGTTAAAAATACACACGAATTAAACCATAGTAAATTTTTATATAAAAATAACTAAATATCAGCTTATCTAGCAATACAGCAATAATTTATTTAAACAAATTCTATAACTGGGAAATCTGTGCAATAAATGCCTTTTAAATTTGGCTAATCTGGAACCTTCTATTTTTTGTTTCACACTCCCTGAGCATCAGAATCCACCATCCCGCATTCTAAAAAATTTCCAAATTTCTTTATTCCGTTAAATATTCATCTCAATTTTCTAGTCCAGAAATCTTGATTCATTAAGAAAAAGAAGAATAAGTACAACATACTAATACCAAAAACATTCAGGTACGTAAAATCACAGTTTTTCCGGATCAGAAAACAATATCCGGTTTACTTGGCAAGACAAACGCATAAAACATGAACCAAGAAGCATTTTCTACAACTATTTACACACCAAAATTTCCAGTTCGGTATTTTGCCCTGATGTGTGACAAATAGAAGGAGTACTTAACGAGAGAGTGAACAGCCATAGCTAAACAGTATTAATAAAATTTAAATACCCTCACTTAATAACAGAAGCCAACAGACCGTCTTAATTCCTACATTAAAAGATATTGAAACAGTCACAAAAGCTTATAAAATGAGTCTATTTTCTACAGACTTCTTCTAAGCAGAAGAGTATTTAATATTATTGCTTGTAAAAAATCAGAAGAGTTATTATTTGATCTTATGAGATATCATCAATAACCACAATTTAAACATCATATATGAAAGCACTGATTTCAATCGATTACACCAATGACTTTATCGCAACAGACGGCGCGCTTACAACCGGAAAAGCCGGACAATCAATTGAAAACGCGATGGTGAATTTAACCAAAACCTTTATGGAACAGGGAGATTTCGTAGTATTTGCCATAGATGCACACAAAGCAGATGATAATTATCACCCTGAAAACAAACTTTTCCCACCACATAATGTCATCGGTACTCAGGGGCAAGAATTGTATGGCGTACTCAAACAACTATACAGACAAAATCAAACCAACCCACAAGTATACTGGCTGAATAAACGCCATTATTCCGCTTTCAGCGGCACCGATCTGGATATACGCTTGCGCGAAAGAAATATTACCGAAATACATTTAACCGGTGTATGCACCGATATCTGTGTGCTACATACCGCCGTAGATGCCTATAATCTGAACTATAAAATAGTCATACATCAGAGTGCCGTTGCCAGCTTCGATTCTATCGGTCATGAGTGGGCATTAAAACATTTTCAAAACACTTTAGGTGCAACTATTGTATGATGATTTAATTTTGATAACTGAAATTAAAAGGAATAAACTAATATATTTCTAAAATAAGAGAAAATTATAACAATACTATTAAGTATAAGTGATGAAACTAATAAATATGTATAATTATATAATGTATTGTTTTATATATATGGACATATATTAATTTTTAACTTAATCTATTATTTATTGGCAATTAGTATTTAATTATTTTAGTAACACTAAGATAATAAGGAAAACAGGATTTGAACAAATATAATTTACATCTATTAATTATATCCATATTTTTAATACCATTATCTATCTATTTAGTTTATCCAGGCATAATATATGGCGACACATATAATCAATATTATCAAGCGTTGACCAATAACTATGAAGATTGGCACCCTCCAATATTAAGCCATATATGGCGCATTCTGTTAATTACAACAGGTACTAAGTATTCTTTATATGCTATATTAATTATTATCAATAGTCTTTCACTGGTATTATTATTATCAAACTTAAAAAAAAGGTACGTTGTACTACTTTATTTAATTTTATATTTTTCACCTTTATTTTTTAGTTATTTTGGCTGGGTTTATAAAGACTTTTTTCTTGCAACATTAATATTATTGATTAGTGGACTATTACCAATATATCTAAAGCATAAAAATATAATATTTAGAATTATATTAATACTTTTGTTAATCTTCACCTCTCTTTTTAGGGCAAATGCAGCTTTCATAACTGCTCCAATAATAATGTATTTAGCTTTTTCCAATTGGAATAAAAAAATCATATGTTATTCTGTTTTATTATCTATTTTATTAGTTTTAGTTCAAAGTCCAATAAACCATACAATACTTAAAGCACATAAAAATTATCCAATAATATCCCTAAAAGTATTTGATATTTCAGGCATATCTCATTTTAGCAAAATAAATTACTTTCCTATTGGTCTTTCAGATCATGAGAAAGATATGGTACTGGGAAAATGTTATTCGTCAGAATTATGGGATAACTATGCAGGATGGGGAAAATGTAGTTTTCTTCTCAACAAATTAAATAGTGGTAATAATATAAAATCTGTCAATGAGTTACTGACAAAACAATGGATAGCTTCTATTAAGAAACATCCATATTATTATATTAAGCATCGTATCAGTCATTTTATAATATTTCTCACAAACCATAATTCATATGGATATGGTTTAGATTTGGGCTTTTACGATGCTAGCAAAGATAACGAAAAAACTTATGAACCTAAATCCCAAAAATTTGAATCCATTTATAAAAAAATATTTTTGAATAAAAATAGCTTATTCTCCTATACGCTTAGTGGTCTTCCATGGCTATTAGTCTTAATCATATTATTTATAAAAACATTTAAGAAAAATTTTGATTTTAATTCACAACACTATAAATTGATTAATTGTCTTTGCTTTTCCGGTATTTTTTATATAGGAATGTATTTGTTTATTGGTGTTGCCAGTGACTTAAGATATTTATTACCATCACAGTATTTAGGCATAGCAGCAATAATATATTTTTATACTTATAAAATAAAGGATACAAAGAAATGAATGTGGCAGTCTTAATACCATGTTATAACGAAGCCATTACTATTGAAAAAGTTATAAATGATTTTCGTAAGGCCGTCCCCAACTCAACTATTTATGTTTATGATAACAATTCATATGATGGGACAAAAGAAATTGCAAAAAATACTGGAGCCTTGGTTAAAGAAGAATATATTCAAGGAAAAGGAGCTGTAATCAGAAAAATGTTCGTAGATATTGATGCGGACTACTATATCATGGTTGACGGTGATGATACATATGATGCCCAAATAGCGCCAAAAATGTTGGAATTAGCTATACAAAACAACTATGATTTAGTTAATGCTATTAGAATAGAAACTGAAAATAATGCTTATAGGTCAGGTCATAAACTTGGTAATAAAGTAATCACGGGAGCAGTAAAAATATTATTTGGCAATCGAGTTCATGATATGCTATCAGGATATAAAATTTTTTCTAAGCGATTTGTAAAGTCATTTCCTGCAAATGAAAAAGGCTTTGCAATTGAAACTGAAATAGCCATACATGCTCTCCAATTGAATGTAGCTATTGGACATATTGAAGCTCCTTATAAAGGAAGACCAGAAGGCTCTACGAGTAAATTAAATACCTACAAAGACGGTATGCGCATCTTAATGCTGATCATCAAATTATGTAAACATGAAAGGCCATTATTATTATTCGGTTTTATTTCAATGATATTCATAATAATATCGCTTATATTATTCACTCCAATTTTAATTAATTACTATAATACTGGTTTAGTTCCAAGATTTCCTACATTAATAACATCTATAGGAATTGGAATTGTAGGTATTATTACTTTCTTTTCTGGACTTATTTTAAATACAGTCACCAAAGGTATAAAAGAACTTAAATACTTGTGTTTTTTAAATGTTAAATAAATTATAAAATTTATAAATGCAATAAAAATTCAGGTAGCTTCTTAGCTACCTGAATAATAAGAATACACTTAATATAATTATAAATTAAATATTATTCTTTAAATAAACTTAAAAATTTATTAGAACAAACCTATCTATTTGCTTATTTTGTAAACATAGATCTAAATAACTATGATAAATGATAAAGTTAATACATAAAAATAAAATTTATTTCTCTCAGTAGTAATACGATAAATTTCAATTAAATGCTTTTTATCAAAAATCAACCCAATATTTTTATTATTCCGATGCATTGAGTACATTCAAACATTACTTATTCCAATATATTTTAAGAATAGCTGAACAATGAAATAATTATATTTAATGTGTAATTTTTATTATAAAACAATAATTTTTACGTGTTAGGTCAATTAAACCCACATATTTAAAACCAATTAAAATTAACTATATAATTATTTAAATCAATCAATACAATCGAAAATATCTTCCGAAGACAATGGCCAGAAATCAAAGTAAATTTTTTTGCCCTAACGAAATCAGATAACTTTATACAATATTCATAAGTACTCTTCTTTAAAAAATATGAATATTTGCCGAATTACTGGCAACTGATCACAGCATAATTATTGATATACATTAGACAGAATAAATAATAAATAGAATTTGAAAACAAAAAAGCCAACATTAAATATGTTGGCAGTAATTTGGTGGGTCGTGAGCGATTCGAACGCTCGACCAACGGATTAAAAGTCCGCTGCTCTACCGACTGAGCTAACGACCCTTTGGCTCCCCGACCAGGGCTCGAACCTGGGACCTGCGGATTAACAGTCCGTCGCTCTACCGACTGAGCTATCAGGGAAAGGAAGAGCGAATTATAGGTGGCGTTGCGCACTTCGTCAACCCTTTCGTTCTAAATAGACATTGTCTTTAATGCAAACCACTGGAAATAATATACATTTAATTTTTGCATTCATAAAACGTGGGATGTATTCATGTGTAAAAGCTGATGGATTAGCTGAATAACTATTGAGTGTAATTTAAGAAAATATTTTGAAAGAAATTTAGCCGGTTTCTGATAGCAGATTTCATATTTAAACAGCACTGTTGTATTAATATATTTAATTGAATTGATTTGGTTCAGAATAAAAGATTTTTGCCAAGCTAAAATTTTGGCAAATATAAAACCGGCTGTAACCATACGTACTCAAAATCAGCCAAAATTAACTGTCGAATTTTCATACCCTAATGTGTGATAATTTTGCTAATTTTTTGAAATTAATATGAATAGTCAGCAAAGCCGGTTCAATAAAGGCAGTATTCAATTTCTATATGTGGGTTAATGTTCCAATTATTGAGACATTAGATAACGATGCACTGAGACCAAACCAATTTTCTTTTTCCAGCCACATACATTTTACTCTACAAATAACTCAACTTTTCGTATTCTATTATGCTAATACTATGGATAGGCGTAATCCACAATCAGAGGAGCATGATCAGAAAACTTAACATCTTTGTAGATGCTTGCTTGCTGCGCACAGGCTGCCAGATTTGGGGTGGCCAAATGATAGTCTATACGCCATCCTACATCTTTTGCATAAGCCTGCCCTCTATTGCTCCACCATGTGTAACCGGGTATTTCCGGATACAAGGTGCGCCAGATATCGACCCAGCCCAGTTCATTGATTACTTGACTTAGCCACTGGCGCTCTTCCGGCAAGAAACCTGAATTCTTCAGATTACCCCGCCAGTTTTTTATATCAATATTTTGATGAGCTATATTCCAGTCACCGCAAATCAGAATATCTCGTTGTGATGTCTGCAAGTCTCGCAGTATTGGCAGAAATTTATCCATAAAACAAAACTTAGCCTGCTGTCGCTCTTCTGAACTACTGCCAGAAGGCATATATAATGAAATAACTGTCAATTGACCAAAATCTGCACGCACGTATCGGCCTTCTTTGTCAAAATCCTCCCAACCTAATCCAATTTGAATAGCATCCGGCTGCTGTTTACTATATATAGCCACACCACTGTAACCTCGTTTAAGAGCGGTATGCCACGCCCCATGCATGCCCAGTGGATGCTTCATCTCTTCTGTCATATCAGCTTCCTGCGCCTTTAGTTCCTGTACACACACGATATCTGCCTGAGCCAGAGCAAGATAATCAATAAAACCTTTACTGGTTGCAGAACGTATTCCATTAACGTTGGCAGAGATGATGCGCATCCGCATGTCCTTTCGTTTGATGATAAAATTTAATGCTTAAGTTTTTGTATTCCATTTTATCATTAAGGATAGTCATGTCTGATTTTCGTCAGGATTTTCTGCATTTTGCCTTGCAACAGAAGGTTTTAAAATTTGGCCAGTTTACTACTAAAGCGGGCAGACAAACGCCCTATTTTTTCAATGCCGGTCTCTTTAATGATGGCTATAGTATTTTGCATCTGGCACGGTTTTATGCTCGTTCTATTCTGGAAAGCAAAATTGAATTTGATATGCTGTTCGGACCAGCCTATAAAGGCATTATTCTGGCTGCGGCAACAGCGATGATGCTGGCAGAACGAGGACGTAATGTACCTTACGCATATAACCGTAAAGAAGCCAAAGATCATGGTGAAGGTGGTGTATTAGTTGGTGCACCTTTACAGGGGCGCGTACTGATTATTGATGATGTCATTTCAGCTGGTACTTCGGTTCGTGAGTCGGTAACAATTATTCAGCGTGAAAGGGCAACTGCTGCCGGAGTAGCCATTGCACTGGACCGAATGGAAAAAGGCCAAGGTATGCAATCTGCTGTTCAGGAAGTACAGCAGCAATATCAGATTCCAGTGTTGGCTATCGCTACTCTGGATGATTTGCTTCGTCTATTGGAAAATGATTCAGCTTTGGCTAGTTTTCATCAGCCGGTGACTGAATACAGACAGCAATATGGTGTGTAAAATTTGTCTGGTTCTAGCAAAAAGGATTGCATGAATGATTCATACAATCTTATGTTTACAATTTGATTATCTTTAGCTGGTATTGACCAGATGAATGTTGAACAATTACTTAGTCATTATGGCTATATGGCCATCTTTATTGGCAGTATTCTTGAAGGTGAAACCATTTTGACCTTGGCTGGCTTTTTTGTGCATAAGGGTTATCTGCTATTTTTACCTTCTATATTATGTGCTGCCGGTGGTGGTATGCTGGGAGACCAGTTGTGTTTTTTTCTTGGTCGCTATTATGGTACGCGTCTAATACAACATTTTCCTAAATTGGATCCAATGGTACGGAAAACTGACCGACTTCTTTGTAAACATAGTTCATTGATTATTATAGGGGTACGTTTTATGTATGGACTGCGGATCGCTGGTCCCATAGCCATTGGTATGAGCAAAGTACCTTTCCGTCGCTTTATTCTGCTTAATTTACTGGGCGCATTGATCTGGGCAACTATAATTGTGAGTTTTGGCTATGTATTCGGACAATCTGCACAGTGGTTGTTTACACAGCTTGAGCAATATACCGTAATTGCTTTAGTTGTTGCTCTGTTGATAGCTGCAATAGTTCTGGCTGTTTATCTTTATATTAAACATCGGCACAGTAAACAAGACTGATTTATTTTTCGCTAAGCAGGTGTATGCAACCTATATAAAATGTTTAACTTGAATAATTGATTGATTCAAATTTTTTTCAATATAAGTAAATAAGTAAGTAAGAAAAAACCCGCATCAGCGGGTTTTTTCTTCTAAATTCAGATTCTAAACCTGGATTAGAATGTGTGTTTTAAGCCTACACCAAAGGCGGTAGTTTTGTCTTTACCATTACTTTCGCCGTTACCTTCGCGCAACCAGCCTGCTTGTACGTTAGCGGTTGTACTTTTAGAGAATGCATAGTCAGCACCAAGTACAACCTGATCGTATTTGGTATTTTTCTCTTTGGTACCGTTGATTTTTACATCCCAGCCATGGACATAGGAAATTTTCGGGAAAATATTACCAAAGTAGTAGCCTACTGTCAGAGCAGCTTCCTGACCCTGATTGTCCATAGTCAAGCGATGGTCACCAACATCAACTTTTTCTTTTGTAGCCGGATCTACGATACTCAGATTGTTCAGGCCACGGAAGTAAGAGCTGGTATTTTTGGTGTATTGATAGCCCACACCAACAAATAAGTTGTTAGCATCGTAACCGCCTTCAATACGGTGTACCTGTCCATCTTTCATATCTTTTTTTAGACCATCTACTTTAACAGCAGAGTTTTTCAGGTAATCAAAACCATATTTTGCAAAATAACCAGCATTCTGATAATTCACTCCAACACTATATTTATCGCCGGAGCCAATACCATGATCGTATTCCGCATTGCGATCGCCGCCATTAACGTTATCGCGTGGAGAATATAAAGCGCTTAATTTGAAGCCAGCAAACTCTGGAGAATTGTAAGCAATACCTACATAACGTGCTCCAGTACGGGTAAATTTACCCAAACCTAAAACCTGGTTGTTGTATTCCCAAGGATCCACTGCATCCATATTGGCCTTCATGGCATTACTGATGCGACCAGCTCGGACCGTACCGAAATCCCCTTGCAATCCGATGAAAGAGTCACGGTTAGCCCAACCATCAGCTTTACCATCATTGTTACCCAAATGAATAGCAGATTCTACCTGCCAAATAGCTTTCAGACCGTTACCTAAATCATCAGAGCCTTTAAAGCCAATTCTTGAACCATAGTCAGCAATACCATTCTGGTATGGACCACGGCTTTCTCCGCTGGTTTTAGTGGAAGAAGTTTCATAGCCTGCTTTCATTTGGCCGTACAAAATAACCTCTGCCATAGCAGCAACCGGTAATGTAGTTAAAGCTAAAGCAATCAGGGTTTTTTTCATTACTGTATTCCTAGTTTCAACGTCAATAATACAAACCTCAAAAACCAAATGAAGCACTTTTGAAGTTTTAGATCAATCGTCAAAATGACGAGTGTGCGGAATATAAAGGTCGGATATTAAAAAAGCAAACCTTCAGATTTGATTTCGAGCATGAGAAAATTCTACTGGTAACTGATTAAGTAAAATACGTATAAATAAATATCAGAAATGTTTTTAAATAGTCGTAATAACCTTTGAATTGATATTTAGATGCACTGATTCATGCATTATGTTCACACTAATCACCATCTGAAGTATATTTTTAGATATTTGAAAATTTTTATTTAGAAAAGTCAGTTACAACACTTTTATTACGGTTTTTGATAAGCAATATTGAATCTTTAGCTGATACCTAGGCATATATTAAAACTACAAAGTGCTTATCAGAAAATTCTTATTTATAAATCGTTGCTGATGATTAACTATTCAACATAAATTTGTAGATTGCAATTTTTATTACATATTAGTAAGTAAAATTGATTGAGGAAGAAATATATTCTCTTTAATTGACAATATAAAAATTAAATATCCCAGTACAGAAGATAATGACCATTCAGATGAATGATTTACATGAAAAATCATTAAATATACATAGACACTTTCTTATTGTACTAATGATTTTATATTGATGTTACAGTACAGCCTTTAAGTGTGGATAGGCTTTTCTATTTTCAAAATTCTAATCAATATTTATTCTTATATTACTTGATGAATATAACAACTACTAATGAATAAAGAAACTATTCGATCTACTATGCTCTACAATAGATATTCTGACTGATAGATTTAATAAATAAATTTTATATAAATTAATCCCCGACTAAGAACAGTTTTTAAGTGTTCTACTGTCGGGGATTAATTTTAAATACTAATCAGTATGTATTAACAACCAATTAGAAAGTGTGTTTCAAGCCAACACCAAAGGCAGTAGTTTTGTCTTTACCTAAGCCTTCGCCGTTACCTTCACGCAACCAACCAGCCTGTACATTAGCGGTAGTGCGTTTAGAGAAGTCATAGTCAGCACCTAACACAACCTGATCGTATTTAGTGTTTTTCTCTTTAGTACCATTAACTTTTACATCCCAGCCATGAGCATAAGAGATTTTCGGGAAAATGTTACCAAAGTGGTAGCCAACAGTCAGAGCGGCTTCCTGACCCTGATTGTCTTCAGTCAGTTTGTGATCACCAACATCAAGTTTTTCTTTAGTAGTTGGGTTAACGATACTCAGATCATTCAAACCACGGAAGTAAGAACTGGTATTTTTGGTGTACTGATAGCCAACACCAACAAACAAGTTGTTAGCATCGTAGCCACCTTCAACACGGTGAACCTGACCATCTTTCAGGTCTGATTTCAAACCATCTAATTTAACAGCAGAGTTTTTCAGGTAGTCAAAACCGTATTTAGCATAGAAACCAGAGTTGTGGTAGTTCAAACCAGCACTGTATTTGTCACCAGAACCGATACCACGCTCGTATTCTGCGTTACGATCGCCACCATTCACGTTGTCACGTGGAGAGTACAAAACGTTGAAGCTGAAACCAGCCCATTCTGGAGAATCATAGGCGACACCAACATAACGGGCATCGGTACGGGTGAATTTACCCAGACCTAATGCTTCATTGTTATATTCCCAAGCATCTACAACGTCCATATTAGCGTTAATGGCATTGCTGATACGACCAGCACGGATAGTACCGAAATCAGTTTGCAGACCTATGAAAGAGTCACGGTTAGCCCAGCCATCAGAACCGCCATCACTATTACCCAAATGAATACGGGATTCTACCTGCCAGATAGCTTTCAAGCCATGGCCAAGGTCTTCAGAACCTTTGAAGCCGATACGTGAACCATAGTCACCAATACCATTCTGGTATGGGCCACGTGATTCACCGCTAGATTTAGTAGAAGAAACTTCATAGCCTGCTTTCATTTGGCCATACAAAACAACCTCAGCCATAGCGGCAACCGGCAAAGTGGTCAAAGCCAAAGCAATCAGGGTTTTTTTCATTGCTGTATTCCTTTTCTATGTCGAAAAAACAAACTTCAAAAACCTAATGAAGAGCTTTTAAAGTTTTGCATTAATCGCCGCGTTAGCGATTTCATGGCTGTCAATATAATGCTTTAGTTGCAAAAAAACAAATTCATTTGCAAACACACAACACTTTTAGCAACCTGTACCGCGACAAATAACAGTTAATCCACTATATAATTCAATAAAATCATATATTTATTTTGATAATAATACATTAAAATAATTTATTATTCTTTTTTAAAGTGTTGTAGTTTTTCAACACATTAATTGAAATAAATAATCATATTGGGCAGTTGGCATGTTATGAATCAGACAAATCTTATGTATTTTGCTACTGATTTTATCACTAGGTAGTTTTCACCATACTTTTAACTACCAAAATCGTCAACCCATAAAGACACGCCGAAATTCTGCCCGTTTCGCTAAGTCTTATTAAACGAGCAGAATTAAGATTATCAAGTTCAAGATAAACAAATCTATATTCTAGTTTCAATCTGTTCCAGTTTGACAGGTGTACCTTGCACTGCGTCTGGTTGACTCTGTAATCTATCTTTGCGTCGTAATTTAGATTGAGTGGAACTTTCACTATTATCGGAGACAATAATATTTGTACTGGTTTCAACCAGTATAAGCCCACCCAATTCGGCAATTTGAGACAATTCTATTTCTGCTGTTTCAGGGATGCTTACAATCAACTGATCGGCTTCTGGCTGTTTAGTTTGTACGGTAGATGCTGTGCCTAATTTTACCGGTTTATCAGAGGTCGCAGAATACTGAACTGACTCCATCTGAGCCAGAACATGAGTAATCACATTCTTAGCTTGTGCTACTGCCTGCTGTACCAAGATATTGTCATCTATATACGGATGAGCTGACTGAACTGAGCAATCAGCAGCTTGATTTCCAATATTTTCAGGATGAAGTACGTGCTCAGTAGTCTGCTGCACTTGCGCAGCTATAGCATGGATATCAATATTGCGGCTGATTTTACGTGCTGAAATGATGTAGCTGCGTTTTTTCTTACCATTCTGTCGCCGGCTGTTTTTATCATGTCGTGATTTATGGCGTTCATTTTTTGCCTCTCCGCCCGACAAGGTAATAATCAAGGGATCAGTTGTCTGAGTTTCGTCAATTATTTCAACATTATTTACTTGCTGGGCTGGAACTTCATTTTTGCCAGAAGTACGCTGACGACGACGGCGAGAATTATTTTGCTCATGCCTGATACTACTGCTTTCCTGACTGATTTCGGATGACGTTTCCGTCTGAGATAAATCATATTTGTCAGAACGTTTTTCTTCACGACGATTACGCTGCTCATTTGCAGTACGAACTGCCGCTATGTGAGTTGCTTGTGTTTTATTTTCAGAATAATGCTCGCTTTTTTTAGCTATTTCGGCATTTTTAGAGAGACGGCTAGTGCGCGACTGTCGGCGTTCGTGTGGCTGATTTTTCTGCTGTCTGGATTTAATAGTTCTTTCAGCATGAGAAGCACTTGGCGAAACTGGAACGGCTGGTTTTGCACTGAAAAGATTACCCAGCCATCCTGAAAGTTTTTTCCACATACCCGGTGCAGTATCTTTTTCTACAACTACCTTCTCAATAACCGGAGCCGGCTGGGTATGATGTATCCCTTTCACTGCTGCTTCAGGTCTAACAGGTTTGTTCTGTCCAATTGAAAATGGTAGTTCACCAATGTTTTCAGGTTCCTGCACTTGATGGTAACTGGGAACTGTATTTTCTTCTATGTTATCAGTACGAACACGTATAACACTGTAATGCGGGTTTTCGAGATGAATATTCGGAATCAGTAACACGCATACATCCAGCCGCTCTTCCAATCCGAATAACTCAGCACGCTTTTCATTTAAGAGAAAAGTAGCCACATCTACCGGTACCTGTACGCGTACTTCGGCAGTGTTATCTTTCATTGATTCTTCCTGAATGATGCGGAGAATATGTAATGCTGTTGATTCAATACTACGAATGGAACCAGTACCGGCACAGCGCGGGCAAATGGTATGGCTACTTTCACCAAGAGAAGGCTTCAGACGTTGTCGCGATAATTCCATTAAACCAAAACGCGACAACTTAGCCATCTGTACCCGTGCACGATCTTTTTTCAAGGCTTCGCGCAAGGTGGTTTCAACATCACGCTGGTTTTTACTATTTTCCATGTCTATGAAGTCAATCACAACTAATCCGCCAAGATCACGTACGCGCATCTGACGGGCAACTTCTTCGGCTGCCTCCATATTAGTTTTGAATGCTGTGTCTTCTATATCTGCTCCACGGGTGGCTCGGGCAGAGTTTACATCAATGGAGACTAACGCTTCAGTATGATCAATGACGATGGCACCACCGGACGGGAGGGCAACTTCACGGGAAAAAGCAGACTCAATCTGCTGTTCTATCTGAAAACGAGAAAAAAGCGGAGTATGGTCAGTATAATGACGTAAGCGACTAATATATGCCGGCATCACATAGGACATGAACTCACGGATCTGATCATATACTTCCTGCGAATCAATCAGTATTTCTCCAATATCAGGCTGGAAGTAATCGCGTATGGCACGAATAAGTAGTGAGCTTTCCATAAACAGCAGATAAGGTTTGTTGTGCTGTTGTGCGGCCTGCTCAATGGCTCGCCATAGCTGTACCAGATAATTTAAATCCCATTGCAATTCTTCTGTACTGCGACCAATACCGGCAGTACGTGCAATCAGACTCATACCACGCGGGGTATCCAGCTCACTCATAGCCTGCTTGAGTTCCTGCCGATCTTCACCTTCAATTCGGCGTGACACACCACCACCTCGAGGATTATTGGGCATCAATACCAGATAGCGTCCGGCCAGGCTAATAAAAGTGGTTAGCGCTGCACCTTTGTTCCCTCGCTCATCCTTTTCCACTTGTACAATGACTTCTACGCCTTCGGACAAGACATCCTGTATACGAGCCCGTCCACCTTCATAATTCTGAAAATAGCTGCGCGATATTTCCTTGAATGGTAAAAAACCATGGCGATCTGTGCCATAGTCAACGAAACAAGCCTCCAGTGAAGGTTCAATGCGAGTAATGATACCTTTGTAGATATTGCCTTTACGCTGTTCCTTACCCAGTGTTTCGATGTCAAGATCAAGTAGACTTTGTCCATCTACAATAGCCACGCGCAATTCTTCTGCCTGCGTGGCATTGAATAACATTCGTTTCATGAATACCTCGTTATGTGCACTGACGAGGCGTTGTAATTAGTATTTGACACCCGTAGCCTTGCCAGATTGTTTTATATACGGCAAATTAAGCAGGCTTTCATCATAAAGAAGGTATAAAGAGCGTTTTGACTATTCAGTATCATTATGCTTTCTGAACAGCATGTACTGGATAATTTTACAAACAATCCAAGCACTTAATCGGGGGAGCCAGTCTTCTGTTATTCAGCCAGGTGCTTGGGCTCAGTAGCGGCTGCGTTATCCGGTTTTGTCCTGCCCGATGACGTCTGAAGCCGTGGCTTGCCACCTGATGGAGTCAAACTTAATCACTAACCCTTGCTGCCGAGGGCTGGTCAGCAACATGGGGAAATACGCCTGCAACAGTGCGTTTTTCCAGTAAATACGTTAACATTTCATTGTTTGCAGCCAAAAAACGATTACATGCGTTTTTCAGCTCCGGGCCAAATGCGCCTTTTTATGGTTCAGTCTTGCTTGCCGTGAATACTTACGGCGAAAACAACTGATGACTTTTATTTATTTATAAAAGCTTACGGATTATAAGCAATATGACGGTTTTAAGCAAAGATTCAGTGCAGTTTTTATCTGTCGGTGCCGAAAGTGCTGGACAGCGACTAGATAATTATTTGATACGGGAATTAAAAGGTGTGCCAAAGAGTCATATACAGCGCATCATCCGCAGTGGTGAGGTTCGTTTGAACAAAAAACGCTGCAAAGGAACTGACCGAATTGCCGTTAACGATGAAATCCGTTTACCACCCATTCGTGTTGCCGACAGAATGGCTTGCCCTGATTATTTAGCAATTCCAGCACATGAATTTGAAATCATTTATGAAGACGATGTTTTGCTGGTTATAAACAAACCATCCGGCGTCGCGGTTCATGGTGGTAGCGGCGTTAGTTTTGGTGTTATTGAGCAGCTGCGCCGTGCCCGTCCTGATGCACGTTATCTGGAACTGGTACACCGGCTGGATAAAGACACTAGCGGATTGCTTATGATTGCGAAAAAACGCAGTGCTTTGGTTAAGTTGCACGAATCAATCAGACAAAACCATCCACACAAGGTCTATCAGGCACTTTCAGTCGGATTTTGGCCAGAAAAAGTACAACATGTAAAACTCCCTCTTATAAAATACACTGGGGCTCAGGGTGAAAAAATGGTACGTGTTACCGGCAATAATCAGGAAGGTCAGCGTGCACATACTCTGTTTCGTGTACTGCAAAGGTTTGCAGGACAGCAGCTATACGCTACAGGAATTAAATCTCTTACTTTAATGGAAGCTACGTTGAAAACAGGTCGCACTCATCAAATACGTGTACATATGCAATCGCAACAGTGTCCGATTGCTGGTGATGAGCGCTATGGAGATTATCAAATAAACAAACGCCTGCAAAAAGCAGGGTTGAAAAGAATGTTTTTACATGCATCTGAATTAACACTTCCTCATCCGGTCAGTGGCGATATATTACACCTTATCGCCCCTTTACCAGATGAGTTACAACAGTTTTTGCTTAGCTTACCATCTGCTCCAGATTAGGATTATCCGCCCACATTTAAACCGATTTCGGTTTTTAAAATGTTTGCTGTTGTAACCAATTTTTAAGCTGAGCACCGCATTTGTCATGTCGCAGGCTGTATTCTATAAATGTTTTCATATAACCAAGCTTATCGCCGCAGTCATGTGAATAGCCCTGTATAACAAATGCATCTACTGCTTCCTGCTGCATTAATGCAGCTATAGCATCAGTCAGCTGAATTTCACCACCAGCCCCAGGCAATGTTTTTTCCAGTAGCGGCCAGATACTGGCAGAAAGCACGTAGCGGCCCACGACAGCCATATCAGATGGAGCCTCTTCCAGCGCAGGTTTTTCAATAATGGCTGTCATAGCTATACTACATCCCTCCTCGACCTGTTGCTGATGACAATCCACTATACCGTACTTATTTACTTCACTCATCGGCACGCGCTCAACCATAATCTGGCTACGTTGTGTGTCTCTGAAATGCTTTACCATCGCTGCCAGATTATCTGTTGCCAGATTGCAGGCACTTTCATCTATGAGCACATCCGGCAGTAAGACGGCAAACGGTTCGTTACCAATCACAGAACGCGCACACAGCATAGCATGACCCAGTCCTTTTGCTTCACTTTGTCGTACCTGAATAATTTGAACATCAGGAGGCAGCACGGCACGGGTTTCTGCCAGCAACGCAGTTTTACCCTTGTTCTGTAACTGCGTTTCCAACTCAAACGCAGTATCGAAATGATTTTCAATTGCGGTTTTAGAAGCATGGTTAACCAGCACAATTTGCTTAATTCCTGCTTGTGCACACTCCTTTACGATATACTGAATTAACGGTTTGTCTGCCACCGTTAGCATTTCTTTAGGGATGGCTTTTGTAGCCGGCAACATTCGAGTTCCTAAACCAGCAACTGGGATAACTGCTTTCATCTCTTTTTCCATTCTTGCAAATCAATCACATATATGACGTTCACGAGGATAACGATTTGTATTAAACTTATAATATAAATACTGTTATATATTATCTGAATAATAAGTAATTTTTATTGGTTGAAAATTTTTCGCGGTTAAATATATATAGTTCGACTATTTATTATCCAATTCAGTCAATACAGTAAACACCTCAGCCACAGCCACTGCACCCGGATCAGGTACACTGACTAGATTCTGTTTGTTAACATAAGATGAACGCCCAGCTCCGGCTTTATGCATATCTGCGGTTTTATCAGCACCCTCTCTAGCAGCCTGTACCGAAGCCTTAATACCATGTTGTTGCCAGCTTTGCAAAGCCGGCTGTAAAGCATCAATCAAAGTACGGTCACCTAAATCGGCACCGCCATAATGTTTCATCTGTGTCAGCCCGTTTAACAATGCTTCTATCAGCGTATTTCCCTTTTGTAAATGCTGTCCGGCAGCAGTGAAGAAAATCGACATCAGCACCCCGCTTGACCCCCCCATGACTATTGCAAGTCGCTCACCGATACACAGTAATAACTGGGACAAATCGTTAAGTGGTAACTGCTGCTGTGTCAGCTGCTGTGCTATAGCATGAGCACCATGCGCAAAAGTGGTACCTGTATCACCATCACCTACTTTAGCATCCAATGCATTAAGTCGACTTTCCAGTCCAATCAGTTTATCTGTTATAGCTGTAATACAAGCAGCAGCCAACGCATTTTCAGATGGCTTGTATTCAGACTGCTTTAATACGGGCTGGCAGGCAAGCTTTTTTAAAGGTTTTAAAGCAACCGGCTTCTGCCATCCTTGTGTTTCTACCGGAGCATTCAGTGCCTGAACAAAATAATCATTTAATCTGAGTATAGAAAGGGAGAAACCTTTCATATCCAGCGATGTAACCATCGAAGCAGGACCAATCAGCCAATCAGTCTGCCCACTGATTGAGGAATGTGCTACTTCACGTGTTAGCAAAGCCATTTCCAGAGATGACACTCCACCGAGATTATTGATCAAAACGGCAAAACGCCCCTTACCAGCCGAATGCTGTAAAGACTTCACCAAATTATCGATAAGAATTTTGCTGTTTTGAGTATTAACCACCGACGCACCGGGTTCACCATGTATACCTAATCCAAGCTCTACCTGCCCGTCTTTGATCCGTGTTTCTTCCATATAGTCTGGCAGATGACAGGTTTGCATGGCCAGACCCAGACTCCAAAGATTATCACAAGCCTGTTGAGCCAATGCGCGAACCTGTGCTAGTGACTTTCCTTCCTCAGCAGCATAGCCTGCAATTTTGTGAACGAGCACCGTGCCTGCCACACCGCGTGGCTGGCGATTTTCCGGCAGGGAAATATCGTCAGCCACAATGACCATTTCCACTTTCAAGCCATGGCTTTTGGCTTTTTCTGCTGCCAGTCCAAAATTTAATCTGTCCCCAGTATAATTTTTCACAATCAGCAAACAACCCTGTTCACCAGTGACAGCTACAATGGCGTTAAACACAGCATCAACACTCGGGGAAGCAAACAAATCACCGCATACAGCCGCCGTTAACATACCTTTGCCCACAAACCCAGCATGAGCCGGTTCATGTCCCGAACCACCGCCGGAAATTACAGCTACACGGCTTTTATCCCAGTCATTGCGAGCCACTATTCTGATAGCCGGATCAGTATCCAGCTTGACAAGATTGCCATGTGGTGCAGAAATCACCAAACCTTCAATGGCTTCATCAATTAATTGTTTACGATTGTTAAAAAAGAATCTGGACATGATTTTCCAAAATGATTATGAGTATAGACAACAGGCAATATTCGAATCAAAAAATTCATAAGGTCGAAAAAAATATTTACTGCTTTCCTTATATCAAACTTCATCGGCATTTAAAGCAAGATTCTTATCAAAGATAGATATATAAATTTAATATACTGAATCCATTTTTTTCTGCCACAGTAGTATCTTGCTTTAATTTATATTGCCTTTTTTAAGCGGCGGTTCCAAATTTAACTGTGCTGACACGCTGTTTGCAAGACTATTATAATGTACGGCGATAGCAGGATAAAGTTTAGCCTGCAATCCAAACACGACAAAAGCATACTAAAAAAATAAAATTCGGCTATAATTTTACTTATAACTGATTTAAATGATTGGATAATAGTGAATGAAACGGCTTAGCCTAATCATTTAACTACACATACATCAGCACCAAAACCTGAGAATAAACAGATGAAAATCAATATTAAAGGATCAGAACCAGCTGGTTCAACGCCTGAGGGCAGCAGCTGGGAACGCAATTTACTAGAAAAACTATTGCTTGAAGTATATCGTGAGCAGCGGCGTAATCGAATCTGGCGCTGGTTCTGGCGTCTTCTATGGCTTCTGATTTTTATCTTGATAATTATTGCTTCTTCTGGCAGCAGCAAACCAACCGGTGCCCATACAGCGGTTATTAATTTGGAAGGCACCATCAGCAGTGACAATAATCAGGCCGATTTATTACGTAAAAGCCTGAAAGAAGTGTATAAAAACAAAAATGTCAAAGGAATTATTATTCGTGCTAATAGCCCCGGCGGCTCCCCGGTTATTTCCAGCATCGCATATGAAGAAATTCGATATTTTAAAGCCAAACATGCCAGCATACCATTATATGTTGTAACTGAGGATATGTGTGCTTCTGGTTGTTACTACATTGCCAGTGCCGCAGATAAAATCTATGCAGACCCGGCTAGTTTGGTCGGCAGTATTGGAGTAATTGGCAGCAGTTTTGATTTTACGGGATTGATTGATAAACTGGGCATTAAACGCCGAGTTAAAATTGCCGGCAGTAATAAAGATATGGGTGACCCTTTTGTTCCCGAAACACCGGAACAGGCACAAATTTGGCAACAGATGTTGAGCAGCATCCATGAACAGTTTATTCAGGCTGTACAACAGGGAAGAGGCAAACGTTTGAAAATTGCTGAAAACCCAGATATCTTCAGTGGCCGTGCGTATACTGGAGAAGAAGCCAAAAAAGTGGGACTGATAGACGATTTTGGCAATGTTTATACTGTCGCACGTGATGTAATCGGTGCACCTGATTTAGTAGATTACACTGCTGAAACCAGCTGGGAAAAACGTTTTAGCAAAAGTATTGGCAGCACTATGCTGCAAAACATCCGCGGCATGACTGATCAGCCTTGGTAAATGCCATTAGATATAATAGCAAATCTTTTGTAAATAAATTATGCCCGTTTATGTTCGCCACAACTATTGATAAACATAAACGGGCAATTTTTTAAGCGTATCCTGATTAATACAATAGGCAATTTCTTTTTCAAACATGCGCTTTGTATCACCAGCCAGCTAACTTGAAATATACCTAATTAAATGATTTATTTCACCAACACATACTGAATTTAATTGTTTTCCACTCGAATTGATAGAGTTGTTGGTTATAATATTTCTCCACCTTATCCAGCATCAATATCATGTATTCGCTTATAAAATCTTTGTTATTCCGACTGGATCCAGAAAAGACCCATTATCTGTCATTGAAATGTTTACAGCTGCTACATCGTTATCACTGCGGTTTTTTGCTGAGAGACGGACAAGCTTCTGCCAATAACAATCAAAGCACCGGAACAGACAGCAATTTAATAGACTTAATGGGTTTGACTTTACCCAATCCGGTAGGATTAGCGGCTGGTCTGGATAAAAATGGTGAGTATATTGATGCACTGTCAATGTTGGGTTTTGGCTTTATCGAAGTTGGCACCGTTACACCGCTACCACAGGCAGGCAACCCCAAACCTCGTTTATTCCGGTTACCAGAACATCAGGCTATCATTAATCGCATGGGCTTTAATAACTATGGTATCGATACCCTGATTGATAACATTGTAAACAGCCAATATCGTGGCATACTAGGAATTAACATTGGAAAAAATGCTGCCACTCCCATAGACAAAGCCACTGATGATTATCTAATCTGTCTTGAAAAAGCCTATCCTTATGCTAGTTATATAACTGTAAATATCTCATCTCCCAATACACGCAATTTACGCAGTCTGCAAAGTGCCAGCGAATTGGACAGACTCCTGAATCATTTAAAAAACCGGCAGGCGCAGCTAGCAACGCGTCACAGTCGTTATGTCCCTATTGCTGTTAAAATTGCACCAGACCTGATTGAAGACCAAATTACTGCATTAGCAGATGTAGCATTAGCCACCCAGATTGACGGCATTATTGCCACAAATACCACTATAGATAAAACGATGCTGGGTAAGCATCGATATGCACAAGAAACTGGAGGATTATCCGGTCGTCCAGTGCAACCACAAAGTAATCAGGTATTACGCCACCTATCTGCGCTGCTTGAAGGGAAGATTCCTCTTATCGGTGTAGGCGGAATTAACACTGGCGCCGATGCAGCTGAAAAAATCAGCCTTGGTGCCACTGCAATACAGCTGTATTCCGGCCTGATATTTCGTGGCCCCAAGCTCATCAATGAATGTATTCGTGCGTGCAGTAAGCTAAATTAGAGACCCAACAGATTAATATTATCTATTTCGCTTCAATTTGTATTCTTGTTTTACATGTTGGTAAAGCATGATCACGAAAACCTGCTCTGCCCCATTACAGAATTATGTCGTTTTCGTGCATTGAATTTGCTGATAGCTATCTTTATGCAGCTGCGTTTGGCATGACGCTTGTGCTGCGCTATGATATTAGTCATAAGCAAGTATTCGCCCAGATTACTTTGCACAGTCCTGTAGACAATTATCAGGACTGTACAAAGTGATTTGATTAAATTGAAAGCCCTATCATGCATAACAGCGACATATCGCTGCCGAAGGATATCCAGCGGCCGGCTGAAGCGGTATTGGTAAATATTACTCCGAAAGAAACCCGTGTAGCCGTTATGGAAGAAAGCAGCTTGTGTGAAATTCACATTGAGCGCAACTGTGGTCATGGCCTGGTTGGTAATATTTATAAAGGAATTGTGCGCCGCGTATTACCTGGCATGCAAAGTGCTTTTATTGACATTGGCCTTGAGCGAGCAGCTTTTCTGCATATTGTCGATGTACTGGAACAGCGCCAGAAACCTGAACAACCTTTACGCATCGAACATATGTTACATGAAGGTCAGAATATAGTGGTACAGGTTATCAAAGACCCTATCAACACCAAAGGAGCACGCCTGTCCACACAGATATCATTAGCTGGACGTTTTCTTGTACACCTACCTCAGGATCAGCATATCGGTATTTCACAGCGCATTGAGGATGAAGAAGAACGTAATCAATTAAGAGAACGTTTGGAAAATTTGTTACCAGATGGTGCCGGTCATGGCTACATTATCCGTACTAGTGCAGAAAACGCTACTGATGCAGAATTGCAGTCTGATATCAATTATTTAACCAAACGCTGGCAAAATATTCAGCAACTGGCTAAAACCAGTGCGCCCGAAACATTGTTATATCAGGATCTGCCTTTGTCACTGCGTGTACTACGTGACATGTACAGCGACAATATTGATAAAATAATTGTTGACTCGAGAGTCAATTATGAGTTGATGTGTGAATTTGCTACCAATTATTCTCAAGGTGCACTGGATAAACTGCAATTATTCCAGAATGATAGCCCCTTGTTTGAAGCTTACAATATTGAAGCAAGAATCACACAGGCTTTGCAGCCACGCGTTAACCTTAACTTTGGTGGTTATATCATTATTGAGCCTACCGAAGCCATGACCACTATTGACGTAAATACCGGCGGATTTGTCGGTGCACGCAATTTTGAAGAAACTATCTTCAAAACCAATCTTGAAGCCTGCCATGTTATCGCACGCGAACTGAGATTGCGCAATCTAGGTGGCATCATTATCATAGACTTCATTGACATGGCTGATGAAGCACATCAGCAGGAAATTCTCACTGAGCTAGCACAAGCACTGGCGTACGACCGCACCCGTGTCACTCTGAATGGTTTTACCAGTCTGGGACTGGTAGAACTTACACGTAAGCGCACGCGTGAAAATCTGGCACAAATCCTGTGTGAACCTTGTCCTACCTGTCAAGGGCGCGGCCGCCTTAAAACCGCACAAACTATTTGCTATGAAATTCAGAGGGAAATTATAAGGGAATCCCGACGCGTGAATGCACAGGAGATACGTATACTGGCCGCTCCAAGTGTAATTGATCTGTTTCTAGATGAAGAAGCACAGTCATTACAATGCTTAAGTAAATTCATCGGCCAACCGATTACGCTAGCTGTAGAGACCACATATAATCAGGAACAATATGATATTGTTCTGCAATAGAATTAATCTGCAAACGAGAAATGAGAAGTATGAACTTACCTGACGCTGAACAGGCAGAAACCCTGTGGCAAACTATTCGTCGAGAAACTGAACATGCAGTACGCAACGAACCAATTTTGGCTAGCTTTCTGCATCTGAGCGTATTGCGACATAAAAACTTTGCCCGCATGCTCGCTTTTCATCTGTCCACCAAAATGTCCAGTGCGGTGATGGATGCGCGTGCATTGTTCGAAATATATTTGGAAGCCTTACAGCAGGATTCGGCCATTATTCATGCAGCATTGGCGGATATCGTAGCCTATTATGAGCGCGATCCAGCCTGCGACACCTATTCATTACCCTTACTATATTACAAAGGTTTTCATGCCATTCAAACACATCGGATAAATCATTGGCTCTGGCAGCAAAACCGCCACACCCTTGCCTATTTCCTGCAAAACCGAGCTTCAGAAGTACTAGGAGTGGATATCCATCCCGCAGCATCAATGGGCTATGGCATTATGATTGACCATGGAACCGGAGTGGTAATTGGTGAAACGGCTGTGCTCGGGAATAACATTTCCTTGCTACATGGCGTCACACTAGGTGGTTCCGGTAAAGAAAGCGGTGACCGGCATCCGAAAATCAGTGATGGGGTAATGATAGGAGCCAATGCATCAGTATTAGGCAATATTCGCGTACATACCTGTGCCAAAGTCGGTGCTGGCAGCGTGGTAGTCAACGATGTACCTGAATACTCTACCGTTGTTGGCGTACCTGCACGGGTTATTAGCAAAACCGATAATCATGAGAGTCCAGCACAGGAAATGGATCAGCGGATTTAATTTTCAGTTTACTAGGCCTTGTTCTGCTTAGACGATAATAATTATCCGAAAAAATATGGGCTTAGATTAGTTTTTGCCTTGATGGTACTTGAATTTCATATAAAAAAATTTATAGGATCCTCCTTAAATCACTTTAGTGAACTTGAATAGTCAATATTAAATATATTGAGAGGAAATGTCAGTTAGTCCAGATCAAATCAGCTTTTTTCATTTTATGAATGTATATGATAAAAGCTGGTTTATTTAGATAAATTTAAGCCTTAAATATTTATTTAGTATAATAAAAGCAAAGCATAAAAAAACGCAAACACTGTATAGAGTTTGCGATTAATATGGTGGCGAATCAGGGATTCGAACCCCGGACACAAGGATTATGATTCCTCTGCTCTAACCGACTGAGCTAATTCGCCGTATCTCGTTTTAAGAGAGACGCAATTATACGATATTTTTTTGCGCACGCAAGCATCATTTAAGCAAAAACTATCAAATTATTGTTTTAAAAAATAATTTTATTTAGCTTAAAGGCTTAAATTTTCTTATACCTGAAAAGTTCTTGCTTTGTTTGTTTTAGCAGACATTGCCATTCTGGTCAGTGCCGCATAAGTGCAGCAAAGCTTTATGTTACAATTCAGCCATTTTTATATTCTGCTATTTCAAGGAATATCATGAGTTTGAAATGTGGCATTGTGGGTCTGCCCAATGTAGGCAAATCCACCCTGTTTAACGCCCTTACCCAGTCTGGCATTGAAGCTGCTAACTATCCTTTCTGTACCATCGAACCGAATGTCGGCATCGTTGAAGTTCCGGACGATCGTATGGCTGAACTGTCCAAAATTGTGAATCCGAAACGGACTCAGCCGGCTATTGTAGAATTTGTTGATATTGCCGGACTGGTAGCTGGAGCCAGCAAAGGTGAAGGGCTGGGTAATCAGTTTCTGGCCAATATTCGCGAAACCGACGCCATTGTGAACGTAGTGCGCTGCTTTGACGACGACAATATTGTGCATGTTGCCGGTAAGGTTGACCCGATTTCTGACATAGAAGTGATTGGTACGGAACTGGCACTGGCAGATCTGGCCAGTGTGGAAAAAACTATTGTTCGCGAAAGCAAACGTGCTAAATCCGGTGATAAAGAAGCACAGAAACTGGTAGCCGTCCTTGAACGTTTGCAGCAACACTTGCTAGAAGGCAAACCAGTACGCGCAGCCGGTCTGGATCAAGATGAATTAGCTCTGATTAAACCTCTGTGCCTGCTCACGGTTAAGCCAGCCATGTATGTGGCCAATGTGGCCGAAGATGGCTTCGAAAACAATCCCCATCTACAGCGCCTGCAACAACTGGCCACTGAAGAAAATGCACCAGTCGTAGTTTTATGTGCGGCCATGGAAAGCGAAATAGCAGATTTGGATGAGGCTGATAAAGTAGAATTTTTAGCTGAAATGGGATTAAAAGAACCAGGATTAAACCGCCTGATCCGCGCCGGCTATGAATTACTTGGCCTGCAAACTTATTTCACCGCCGGCGTTCAGGAAGTTAGAGCGTGGACAATCCATAAAGGCGATACAGCACCGCAGGCAGCCGGTGTAATCCATACAGATTTTGAACGCGGATTTATTCGTGCACAGGTCATTGCCTATGATGATTTTATTGCCTGTGGCGGCGAAGCTAAAGCCAAAGAAGCCGGTAAAATGCGTGCCGAAGGTAAAGAATATATCGTCAATGACGGCGATGTTATCCATTTCTTGTTCAACGTCTGACCTGAATTCATAACCATTCACGAACAGCCCGTCAGGGCTGTTTTTTCGACCAGCTAAAATGCGGTTCCATCAGATAGACATTAGCTGTTTTAACATGTCTCGCTAGCAACAATAATGAAATATACTTTTATCAATCATACTCAACTGAAGAATAATCAATTTATTGTAGGCACAAATGCACTGGCAAACAAATCGTGTAAAATAATGCATCATTATTAATCAGCTAATCAGAAAACAGGCTGTCTGGCCAAACTGGGCATATTCGATTAAAGATATATGCCATTTCGAATTTCAGATAACCAGCATTTTTCTGTTTCGGACAACTTTTATTTGAAAGTATAAATTTTTACCATGACCAGTGTTGTATACGATTTACAGCAACGTGGCCTGATTGCTCAGACCACTGACGCAGAAGCGCTTGATAACTTATTAAACCAGCAAAAAATCACCTTATATTGCGGATTCGATCCCACTGCAGACAGCCTGCATATCGGCCATCTATTACCTATCTTGGTTCTGCGCCGTTTTCAACTTGCCGGACATACCCCTATCGCCCTTGTAGGCGGTGCCACAGGCATGATTGGCGACCCCAGCTTCAAAGCACAAGAACGTTCACTTAATACACTGGAAACGGTACAGGAATGGGTAGCCAAAATCCGTGCCCAGTTAGAACCATTTCTCAGTTTCGATGGCAACAATGCGGCAATCATGGCCAATAATTTTGACTGGTTTGGCAGCATGAACTGTCTGGATTTTCTGCGCGACATCGGCAAGCACTTTTCTGTGAATGCTATGCTGAATAAAGAATCAGTGAAACAGCGTTTAAGCCGTGATGATGTCGGTATTTCATTTACGGAATTTGCCTATACCTTGCTTCAAGGCTATGATTTTGCTGAATTGCATCGCCGTCATGGTGCCGTATTACAAATTGGCGGTTCAGACCAGTGGGGTAATATAACAGGCGGTATCGATCTGTCACGTCGTCTGCATCAAGCTACCGTTTACGGATTAACCCTACCTCTCGTTACCAAAGCCGACGGTACCAAATTCGGTAAAACTGAAGGTGGCGCAGTATGGCTCAGCGCAGAAAAAACCTCTCCTTATCAGTTCTACCAGTTTTGGCTGAAAGTTGCTGATGCCGATGTCTACAAATTCCTCAAATACTTTACTTTCCTCAGTGTGGCCGAAATAGAATCCATTGAAGCTCAAGATAAGGCCAGCGGTACCAAACCGGAAGCTCAGCGCATTCTGGCTGAAGAAATGACAAGACTGATTCACGGGGAAGAAGCGCTGGCAGCAGCGGAGCGAATTTCAACAAACTTATTTGCCGAAGACCAAAGTGCGCTTACAGAAAGCGATTTTCAGCAATTATCTCTGGACGGTTTGCCCACTTATACAATCAGTGAATCCATCAATATCGTACAGGCATTAACCACAACAGAACTGGCCAAATCCAACAATGAAGCACGCGGCTTCATCAGCCAAGGAGCGGTAATGGTAAACGGACAAAAAATCAACACTGCTGACTATATTTTCAGTGACAGCGACAAACGTTTCGGCCGCTACACCATTGTACGCCGCGGCAAACGCAACCACGCCTTGCTGATATGGCAATAATTCTACAGCTTCAGTAAGCACATCACTCAAGGGAGTCAATATGAGTAATCACAGCACCATTTTGCAACACCTGCCCGTTGGCGAGAAAGTCGGTATCGCTTTTTCCGGCGGGCTGGATACTTCTACAGCTTTGCTGTGGATGAAACTGAAAGGCGCATTACCTTACGCCTATACAGCCAATCTAGGACAGCCGGACGAAGATGATTATGATGCCATTCCTAAAAAGGCACTAGAATATGGTGCAGAAAAGGCTCGCCTGATTGATTGCCGCACACAGCTGGCACATGAAGGAATCGCCGCTATTCAAAGCGGTGCCTTTCATGTTCACACCGGCGGTATGCCGTATTTCAACACCACACCATTAGGGCGTGCCGTGACCGGTACCATGCTGGTAGCGGCCATGAAAGAAGATGAAGTGCATATCTGGGGAGACGGTTCAACCTACAAAGGCAATGATATAGAACGTTTCTATCGCTACGGACTGTTAACCAATCCTGCTTTACGCATTTATAAACCGTGGCTAGATCAACAGTTTATAGACGAGCTGGGCGGACGACATGAAATGTCTGAATTTCTCATAGCTCAGGGCTTCAACTACAAAATGTCTGTAGAAAAAGCCTACTCCACTGATTCCAACATGCTGGGCGCAACCCATGAAGCCAAAGATCTGGAAATGCTCAACAGCAGCATGAAAATTGTGCAGCCCATTATGGGCGTAGCATTCTGGGATGAACAGATAACAATTAAACCTGAAGAAGTAAGTGTTCGTTTCGCAGAAGGCGTACCAGTGGCATTGAATGGAATTGAGTTCAATGATCCTGTAGCACTGATTATGGAGGCCAATCGTATTGGTGGGCGCCATGGTCTCGGTATGACCGACCAGATTGAAAACCGCATCATAGAAGCCAAATCACGCGGCATCTACGAGGCACCGGCAATGGCTTTGCTGCACATTGCCTATGAACGCCTGCTGACGGGTATTCACAACGAAGACACCATCGAACAATATCGTATTAATGGTCTGCGTTTAGGCAGATTACTGTATCAAGGGCGCTGGTTTGATTCACAAGCACTTATGCTGCGCGAAACAGCTCAGCGTTGGGTAGCCAAAGCCATTACTGGTGAAGTGACATTGGAACTACGTCGCGGCAACGATTATTCCATACTCAATACCGAATCTCCGAACCTTACCTACCAGCCAGAACGGCTTAGCATGGAAAAAGTTGATAATGCCGCTTTTTCTCCTGCCGACCGTATCGGCCAGCTCACTATGCGCAATCTGGATATTATCGATACACGCAATAAACTCGGTATTTATACACAAAGTGGGTTGTTATCAGTTAATCAAGATGCATTGCTGCCGCAATTAACCGATAAAAAAGACACGTTGTAATATTTATTAAGCTTTAAACCGGATAGTGTTGGTTCACTATCCGGTTTTATTTTTACCTGCAATCATTTGCACCAAGATAGAACCTAATATCTTAACCAACATAATTTGAAGATATAAAAATTTTGTTTTTAATACATTAAGACGATCAATTTCTGTGAGTAAATATTTAAAATCAAGCTTGCAGCACTTCATAAGCTTATAGACTTACATTAGAGAGATAAAGAGAAAATTACGCTTCAGAACGAAGCATTATCAATAATGATAGATATGTATCATTACCGTATGAATCGTTATATTATTTGTATAAATACATAATGATGAGTTGATTAATGAATAAAACAGATAATTTTAGTCGCCATGGCTTTACCATCATCGAAGGGCTGATTACAGAAGACCAGCTATCTCAAATCGAACAGCAACTAATACAATTTAAATTAACTAATGCTGGAAGCCGGGAATTACTCACCCAGCCGTGGTGCCAGCAGCTAGCTGAAACATTAAAAATGAATGCTCAGCTTGCGCATTTGCTGCCAATAAATACTGTAGCCATACAATGTACATATTTTAAAAAAACGGCTGAAAAAAACTGGTTGGTGGCTTTACATCAGGATTTAAGCATTCCTGTCAGACACTACTTATCCGCAGAAGGGTTTAGCGGCTGGTCTCACAAACAGAATATGCTGTTTGTACAACCGCCCATACAATATATGGAACAATTGGTCGCAGTGAGGGTACATATTGACGATTGCTTACATGAGCATGGGCCACTGAAAGTGGTTGCAGGTACACACCGTGATGGAAAAATAGCAGAAGCAGATTTGCCTCGGATTCGCGACCAAATAGGTGAGCAGGAATGTACAGTAGTGAAAGGAGATGCGGTAATCATGCGTCCACTTATCTTACATTCATCTTCTAAAGCAATCCAGACCAATGGAAGAAGGGTGTTACATTTTTTATTTGCGCCCGCCACACTGGCTGAAACCATTCCGTTTCAATTCTGTGTCTGAGCATTGATTAATCACAAAATAAAGCAACCAAATTAATGCAATAAAATTTGATTTTTGTGCAGTAAATACCAGACCCATTCTTTTATTTATTTTCTACTCTACTTAATCAGCCTTGATTAAGCAAAAATATTATATTTATTTCAAAAATACAATTTGAGTATGCTAATCAACAAAGATACACCATTGCTGATAAATTATTTACAACCGCAGTATCTTTCATCTTTAGATGGGTTCAGAACAGCCCATTGTTTTCTGGATTAACCATAACAGCATAAATTTTTAGATATCCGCTAGGGTACAAGTGCGTTGCCATAATGATGTTTTACAGCGTAAATGGCCAACATAATGCAAAGGATAAATTGGTACGACAGAAGGTATATCACCACTACGCATATGAAGTAAATCTGCAGGCGCTACCCATTCAGCAGGCGTATTGGTTAGCGGCAGCCCAGCATAACGATACGCTGCTACCACAAATTGGGAGCAGAAATAGCGGTCAGAAGAAAAAGGGGTGACCTGCACCACTGCCATGGTATTCAAGCATAAATGGCGAAAGGCACGAGGTATAACGGGCAGCTCACATACTTTGCGAGTAATAGTATATGGGGTCTGTTTGGCAATACCTAGATAATTGTATTTACTACCCGCTTCAGCCTGAGCAAAAGCACGAATTTTTTCTGCCTGCAACTCGGTTAATTGCGGATGGCGATAAACCACCAGTAAGGGGCTTTCATCCACACTTTCTGCAAGTGACATAATATGCACACCACTGCCAACAGCTTCGGCAATTTCACCCTCTCCCAAGTATAGAAAGGCATGACTAATCGATGTATTACCAAATAGACGTAGTACGCGCGAATTAAAACTGGAATCGGCGGAAAATAAAATATCACCCACTTGCAAATCCATTGGCTGCACTAGAACTATGCCAGTTTGTGGAGCCGTATTTTGGCGCTGAAACTTTACTGCTACATGTTTTTTATCTCCTGTTGCATCAGGAACTCGCTGAAACTGTGCCGCACACGCCGCCAGCACACAACAGCAAATACATAAAAACAGCAATTTTGATTGTTTGAGTCTAGAACAGATTACATATAGTTTTTGTTTTAAATTTGCCATTATGATGCGCAGAATTGTTCCTGAAGCATTACTTATCAATGCTACTTCCCCAATATTTATGCTTGATCAAAGCCAATCTGAATAATACTTTTAAACAATACAATTAAAATCTATCAATTCTTAGTAAATACTGATTATTTCCCTTTTCATAATAACATATATTTACATAAATATTTTGATTCACTGCAAGCATTAGTTCCAATAAGATTTTTCTCAAAAGATGGTTGAACAGATCATTTTTTTATCGTTAGAACATTATTGCATAGTTCAAACTCAAACAAAAAACCCTGCTCATAGCAGGGTTTTTTGTTACCAAAGAAGCTAAAATTATTTAACTTTTTTAGCTACCATGGTGCGGATTTTAACGTCTACACGACGGTCAGGTGCGATACATTCGATCAAAGCAGCACGTTTCTTAGCAGCTGAAACTTTTTTACCCAGTTTAGCTACTTCAGCCTGACAAGATTCGGTCATACGAGCTTCGGATTTACCCAAGCCAACAGCAGAGATTTTCTCAGCAGGAACACCCTTAGAAACCAGATATTCAGCAACAGCATGAGCACGACGATCAGACAGAGTTTTGTTGTAAGCTTCAGAACCTTTAAAGTCTGTGTGACCTTCAACACGTACAACCTGTACGCTGCTGTCAGCCAGACGGGTAGCCAATTGATTCAGAGTATCAATAGCTTCTGGACGAAGTGTAAATTTATCAAAGCCAAACAAGAAGTTAGCTGATAAAGAAACAGTTTCATCAACAAATTTCGGTGCTTCTGGAGCAGCCTGAACTACAGGGTGACCACAGTTGTTACCCAGAGTAGGATCTTTATCGTCGTTGAAACGGTTTTTCACGCACTCAGGGGTGCCATCAGCACCATTTTCACGAGTGACAAGAATTTCGCCAGTACCTTTTTCAGGAGCAGAACTGGTAGTATAGCCATTGTAAGCACCAGCAGGTTCACCGGTCCAGTCGGCACCCGGTACAACACCATTGGCAAAAGCGGCAGTTGAAGCAGCCATAGCAACAATCAATGCGCTCAATTTTAGCTGTTTGGTCATGTTATTCCCTCATCAAAAAATTTGTTATGTGTTGATTCAGCCAGAAATAAGCCTGATCAATACACAAATACCATTTACAGGCCGCTCAAACCGGGCGGGTAGCTTGGTAAATCAGGTCTATACTATAAAAAACCGCAGCATAAACTGTCAATATGCAAACTACCAAGGCTAAGCTGCTAGACGACCCGCTTCCTAACTGTGCATCATGCCTAAAAAACAACTTTGTGTCACTTATTTACAACCAAATTCACACCATTACGCTAATTAAGTTGCATTAAAACAACAAGGAAGCCATAGCCTGCCTGATAGGCCGCAGCAAACGGATTAAGCTGAGAAATTGTTAAGCCAGCAATAAAAGTGTCTCATGTCAGAATGGGTAAATTGAGTTATGATGCAGATAAAGAAGCTTTTTTGTTGTATTTGAGCGACAGTAAATAATGCCAAACTTAAAGGGGCAGAAACAATATGAAGCTGCAACAGTTGCGCTATGCGGTAGAAGTATATCGTCAGAATCTGAATGTATCGGAAGCAGCAGAAGTACTGTTTACTTCCCAGCCAGGGATTTCAAAACAGATTCGCATGCTGGAAGAAGAACTGGGCGTGCCACTGTTTATCCGCCATGGTAAACGCATGGTGGCGGTAACAGCTCCGGGCAAAATTGTACTGGAAACCGCCGAGCGGGTATTGCGTGAAGTACAAAATATCAAACGCATCGGTACTGAATTTGCTGACCAAAATATTGGTTTTCTTACGATTGCCACCACTCATACTTTGGCACGTTATGCATTACCAAAAGTTGTAGCGGCGTTTGTTGAACGCTATCCTCAGGTACAGCTGAGTATTCATACTGCTAGTCCGAAAGCTATTAGCCATATGGTATTGGATGGCGAAGTGGATTTTGCCATCGGTATGGAAATGGAAGTTGAACACCCTGAACTTCGTAAACTAAGTTGTGAAGCATGGAATCGCAGTGTAATTGTTCCAGATAATCATGCGCTGCTGAGTCTCAACCGACCATTACGGCTAGAAGACATTGCTGCATATCCTTTGATTACCTATGATATTGCGTTTAGTGAACAATCTAAAATTGCCCGCGCTTTTACTCAGGAAGGCTGTAATATACCTAAAGTAGCATTGGCTTCGGCTGATACCGATGTAATCAAAACCTATGTTAAACAAGGATTGGGTATTGGACTGATCGCCAGTATGGCTTTTGACAGCTTACAGGATCAAGGACTACAGATACTGAGTGCCGAACATCTATTTGAGCCTTCATTTTCACAGATTATTCTCAGACATGATGTTTATCTTCGAGGCTTTGGCTACGAGTTTCTGACTCTGTATGCACCGCGGCTTACTCGCTCACTGATTGAGTCTGCGCTTTATTCACCTTTTGAAGAAGATTTTTCAATTTAATCAATTTTTTAAAATAAAAGCCATTTTATACAGAATGTACAAAATGGCTTTTCAATCACTATAATCAGCGATTATGGCATCAGCATGCCTCCATTGACATGTATAGTTTGTCCTGTGATGTAGCGTGCTTCTTCACTAGCAAGAAACAATACCGCTGCAGCAACATCTTCAACAGTACCGAAATGATGTAATGCAGTTTGTGCGACAAAGGAATCTCGTTGTTCCTGTGGCAGTGCCTGTGTCATATCGGTTTCAATAAAGCCTGGAGCCACACAGTTTACGGTAATACCACGCGAACCGACTTCCCGTGCCAATGATTTACTAAATCCGACCAAACCAGCTTTGGCCGCCGCATAGTTTGTCTGACCGGCATTGCCGGTGAAACCGATTACTGAAGTCACATTGATAATACGTCCCCAGCGGGCTTTCATCATGCTGCGAGTGACAGCTTTACTGGCACGGAAAGCAGATTTGAGATTGACCTGCATGATTTCATCCCATTCGGTTTCTTTCATGCGCATCATAAGGTTGTCACGAGTTATACCGGCATTATTTACCAGTATGGCGATATTGCCGATATTACTTTCGATATCTGCTATCAGATTTTCAATACTGTTTTCTTCAGCGATGCGTAATTCACGCCCTTCTCCACCGAATTTAGACAGTGCTTGATTAATACTGGCTACTCCTGAAGCAGATGTGGCAGTACCAATGACTTTTGCACCTTTTTCTGCCAAAAAGCGGGCAATTGCCGCTCCAATGCCACGAGTAGCTCCAGTTACCAGTGCGACTTTTCCTGTTAAATCCTGATTCATTATTTTTTCTTTCAGCTAGCTGCATGTGCAGTAATAAAATTTTCAATGGTCTCAACAGTCGTAAATGCAGTACAGCTGGCACTTTTATCTATACGCTTAGCCAGACCGGCCAGTACTTTACCCGGACCACATTCTGCAAATTCAGTAATACCCTCTGTGACCAGTTTGCTCACGGTTTCTGTCCAGCGTACCGGTGAATACAACTGTTGCACCAATGCCTGCCTGATTGCTTCCGGCTCACTATGCACAGCCACATCCACATTATGTAATACTCGAATTTTTGGCGTTTTGATTTCTGTTTGTGCCAACGCGGTAGCAAGTTTAGCCGCAGCAGGTTTCATAAGACTGCAATGTGATGGTACAGAAACCGGTAATGGCAAAGCACGTTTAGCGCCAGCTGCTTTAGCCAGTTCACAAGCGCGGTTAATTGCTTCAGTGCTACCGGCAATCACTACCTGTCCGGGCGAGTTAAAGTTCACTGCTTCGACAACAGATCCGGACAGTTCGGTCTGTGCCTGCAGACATACTTGCCGTACTTCATCATCATCCAGTCCTAGTATAGCGGCCATTGCACCTTCACCGTTCGGTACAGCTTCCTGCATCAGCACGGCACGCAGGCGCACCAGTTTTACAGCATCTTCAAAGGCCAGACTACTGGCTGCAACCAAAGCTGTATACTCACCCAGACTATGGCCAGCTAGCATAACAGGATTTTGGCCATGCAGCTGCTGATAAACACGCCATGTAGCGATACCTGCTGTCAGCATCAGTGGCTGGGTATTGATGGTTTCATTCAGAGCAGCAGTATCTTCGCCATTCATCAGCGCCCATAAATCCTGCTCAAGCACTGCTGAGGCTTGGTCAAATGTTTCTTTAACCACAGGCATGTCATTGAAACCGGCCATCATATTGAGACTTTGAGACCCCTGACCGGGAAAGAAAAAAGCAATACTCATTGTTTTCCTTGATATGAATAAAACTGACTTCTGATTAATTATAAATGTGGCGGTAGGTTGGCTTGCAGAGGCTGATTATGATGCAGATACATTTTTGCTCCAGCCGGTGCACCTATTGCATAAGCCAGATTGGCTTCTAGAGTCTGGGTAAACGGCCCTTTATAGATTTTATTGCCCATATGAGTGAGATTAGATTGCGCATCTATGTAGACTTTGCCGCCTAGCTGATTCCATAAACGGCAAAAACTGAAATCCTCAGATAAGTAACGTTTGGTCTGCGGATCAACCAAACAATCGTAAAAACGGTAGTGATAGCCCTGATTGGCTACACCAAGCGAATCAGGCTGATATTGCAGCTCGGGATAAGCTTCCATCAGACGGGTAAAAACCTGACGTTTTATCACCATAAAACCTGTCGGTGCTTCTGGTAATTCAATAAACCCTTCGTCATCAACCTCTACATGCACTTCACGATTCTCATCTTCGCGAGTGATATTAATGGTATAGCGTGTATAAGCAGCATTAAACTGCTGCTGGGTCATATGCGCATCAATACCATCAGGCGGCCAAGATTCCCGCTTGAGCGGATACACACCGGCAACAATATCACGATCAGACAGAAGCAGGCGCTGAAATGCTTCGGTTGAAAATCCGATGTCCGTATCTATCCAGCACAGATGCGTCCATTCGGAATGAGCCATAAACTCAGCAACACAGTTATTACGGGCTCGTGTAATCAGGCTTTCACCCTGATGCATGAATACCTGAAGGGGAAAACCGGCACGACTATGTGTATCCACTAAAGCCAGTAACGATTGCACATAATTGCCGAAGTAACGGCCATCATGGCTGGGAGACATGACAACTGGATACATACTTGCTAATGCAGTTTGAGGTAGCATAATCCGACTCTGAAAAACAAGGTTAGTATTTCAGGGTAATGGCTCCCCAGGCGAATCCGCCTCCTATTCCTTCAAGCAGCAATGTCTGGCCATGGCGGATTCGTCCGCTTCTAATACCTTCATCAAGAGCCAGTGGGATAGATGCTGCTGAAGTATTACCCTGCTCTGACAGCGTAACAATTACTTTATCCATAGGCACTCCCAGATGGCGTGCTGTGGATTCGATAATACGCAGATTAGCCTGATGCGGAATAATCCAGTCTATATCAGCTGGTTGCAGATTGGATTCTTCGATCACTTCTCTAGCCACATTGGCCAGTGCTTTAACTGCGAATTTATAAACTGCCTGTCCATCCATGTAGAGATATGGCGAACCTTCTATAGAACCGGCAGCAATCTTTCCCGGTGTTTGCAGAATTTGGCTATAACTGCCGTCTGCCTGTAATTTGGTACTAATGATACCACCTTCCTGTTCGGAAGCACCAAGAATCACTGCACCGGCACCGTCACCAAACAGAACACAAGTGCGCCGGTCATTCCAGTCCAGCAGCCGGCTAAATGTTTCGGCTCCGATTACCAGTGCGCGCTTCGCCATTCCACTTCTGATATAAGCGTTGGCTGTAGCCATGGCATACATGAATCCGGCACAAACTGCCTGAACATCAAATGCCGGACAGCCGGCAATACCAAGTTTGTTTTGTACGATACAAGCGGTAGCCGGAAATGTCATATCCGGTGTAGAAGTAGCCACGATAATCAGATCAATGTCTTTTGCACTTATGGCTGCATCGGCCAACGCTGCTTTGGCTGCAGCAACGGCCAAATCACTGGTCTGTTCATTTTCTGCGGCAATATGGCGCGCTTTAATTCCTGTTCGGGTAGCAATCCATTCATCAGAAGTATCGACGATTTTGCTCAGGTCATCATTAGTCAGCCGGCGTGCAGGCAGATAACTGCCTGTACCCAGAATATGAGCATTTAGCATGGCATAGTCTTTATTTACAACAAAGGCCACATTTTAAACAAAGTCATTTAACTTGTCTGCCTTTGTCACAGAGTGATTATTCTTCCAGTGCAGCCAGCTGCTGCGCCACACCAGCCTGAATTTTGGTGATTGAATCTGCTTTAATGGCTTTGTAAGCTTCCTGCAAGGCAAAACAGAAACCAATAGCATCGGTACCACCATGGCTTTTGATTACCACGCCACGCAGACCCAGAAAAATAGCACCGTTAAAGCGGCGCGGGTCGAGGCGGCGTTTAAATCCTTTGAGGGTAGGTAAAGCAATCAACGCAGCCAGTTTGTTGTATATGCTCCGAGTGAATTCTTCCTTAACGACTGTACCAACAAATTTAACCGCACCTTCAATGCTTTTAAGCATGGCATTGCCGGTAAAGCCATCGACAACCAGCACATCCACCTCAGATGTAAAAATAGCGTTGCCTTCTACATTGCCAACAAAATTCAAATCGCTGCGCTGTATTAGCTGGTGCGTTTCCTTTACCGTGGCATTACCCTTGATATCTTCTGTGCCCACATTGAGCAATCCCACCCGCGGTCGAGTGTTTTCAGGCGAAAGAGCGGCTACTTGCTGGCTACCTACAATGGCAAACTGTAAAAGCTGAGCACTGCTACAATCAACGTTGGCGCCCAAATCCAGCACCAGTGTCATGTGGTTGTTGCGGCCAGGTAAAAACTTAGCTATTGCCGGCCGGTCAATACCGGCAATGGTTTTCAGGACAAAGCGCGCAGTTGCCATCAGAGCGCCGGTATTACCGGCTGACACAGCAGCCTGCGCCTGCCCTTCTTTAATCTGGTTGATGGCCACACGCATGGAAGAATCTTTTTTATTCTTAAGTGCTGAAGTTGGCTCTTCATCCATACCGACGACTTCACTGGCCGGACAGATTGTAATCCGCTCCAGTGAAGCATTGGCTTTGATCAAAGCATTTCTGATTTTGGTTTCATCTCCGACCAGAATCAGGGCTGCATCAGTCTGCTGCTGTAAAAATGTCAGCGCTCCGGGAATGGTCACATCCAATCCGAAGTCACCACCCATTGCATCTACTGCGATGGTTTTTAAGGTCATAACCTATGCCTCAGGAGTTGTCTGCGCAGCTACATTTTCATAATGCTCATCAATATCAAGGGCATCCCATGGATAGTTAATCCACCAGTCATCAACCTGAATGGCACTGTAAAAAGGTAAATCTGCTGGCAACACCCCTTTTTTGGGTTTGCGTTTTTCATGCAGCACGGCTACACCAAGCTGCTGAAATCCTTCATGCTGTAATTCACGAACACAGTATTCGAGCGTGGCTCGACTGTCGTCTACTTCGTCAACAATCAGCAGTTTCTTGTCTTTCATTTTCTCGTCAAAGCCATTTGTCCATTGAATTTTCTGCGGACAGTCAGTTGGACGGTCATTGATATCGTAATAAGACAATGTAACGGTATAAACAGGAATATTCAGAAAGCTACGTAAGATACGTGCCGGAATGAATCCGCCGCCGCCAATAGCAATCATTGCATCGAATGATTGTCCTGATTTCTGAATTTTTTCGGCCAATTGCTTGATGGCTCGATGTATGTCTTCGTAGTTATACCAGATTTTTTTCATGGGAAACTCGAGTCAATATACAGCAGGCCGCTGATGGCTGCTGGTAAAGTGAAAGTATTATTTTAGCTGGAAAATATATCCTGCTAATTATGGATACAAAAAAGCCAGTGATTGCACAAGCAATGTCTGGCTTTCATACGCTCTGAATAATCACAGATGTGAGTTATTCACCTTTGGCTTTAATTACCTTGCGTCCACGGTACATACCGTTTGGGGAAATGTGGTGACGCAGATGTACTTCGCCGGTAGCGGTGTCAGTAGACACCTGTACAGCGGTCAGTCCGTCATGGGAACGGTGCATACCACGTTTTGAAGGTGATTTTTTGTTCTGTTGTACTGCCATGTTAAAGCTCCTGGAAAATTAGGTAAATTCGTTAGTGGCCGCTTTTCAGTCCTGCCAGTTTGGCAAATGGATTGCCAGCGTCTTGATTGGTTTTGGTTGCCAGAGTGTGATCACAGTCTTCATGTCGCGGAGCTACCGGAATGGCCATTAAAATCTGGTCTTCCAGAAGCGCAGTCAGATTATATTCTGCACTCCATACCACGCCTTCGAGTGTTTCATCAGCGGCCATGGCCTCGTCCAATAGCTGTTCGCTGGCAAACAGCACCACACGCGACTGGTCATTCAGCGTCCAGGAAACAGCCTGTAAACAGCGCTGACACACCAGTTTTAGTTCACCTTCTATACTGATATCGATAAAAGGACGCTGCCAACGGTCAATACCTCCGCTGACTTTATACTGGATAACGCCATCGCGTTGTGCTAAAAGTTCATGTGACCAGACCCGCCGATCCAGTGCTTGAAGCTGCAATTGACCGCTGAGTTGTTGCTGTTCACGTGTGAACGTCGCCGTATCAATCAAAATAGGGTCTAACATAAACGGCGGATGATATAATTTAAGCTTTATCATGTCAATGAGTTCGCACTTATGCCGAATGAGAAAAAGCTGATTCTGGCTTCAAGTTCATGTTTTCGACAGCAGCAGCTTAGGCAGCTGAATATCCCATTTGAAGCGGTTAAACCTGATTTTGAAGAAACACCACTTGCGGCAGAAACCGCACCACAGACTGCATTGCGTCTGGCTGGAGGTAAAGCACAGTCACTGGCTGAGCTTTATCCGGAAGCACTGATTATCGGCTGCGATCAGGTAGCTTGGTGCCGTGAACAGCAATTAGGCAAACCTCTGACCGTGGCAAAAGCACAACAGATGCTGAAATATTTAAGTGGTCAGGAAGTGATATTTTATAGTGCGCTAACTCTGCTGAATGTAGCTGAAAAGCGTCAGCATCAGCATATTGATGAAACTCGCGTACAAATGCGCGCACTGACTGATACACAAATTAATCATTATTTAACACTGGAAGCAGATGCGGTGTACTGTGCAGGAGCGGCAAAAAGCGAAGGACTGGGAGCACTGTTGATTAAACAGATTGAAACCACTGACCCAAATGCATTGATTGGTTTACCAATTTTTCGTCTGGTGGATTTTTTGCTGGCAGAAGGAATTAAAGTTCTATGAGTAATCCGGTGCTTTATCTGATTCCTACACCATTGGGTACAGCAGATACGCCTTGCCTGCTGGCACATGAACGGGAATATATTGTTGATTTGACTGATTTTGTGGTTGAAGCAGAAAAAACTGCACGGGCACATTTAAAAGCGTTTGGTGTACATACGCCGATTCGGGAGCTGAATCTGCGTACTTTAAATGAACACACCCTAGAACGCGATATTGCTGCTTTATTGGAGCCTTTACAGGCTGGGCGTAGTATGGGCTTACTTAGTGAGGCCGGCTGTCCAGCTGTGGCCGATCCGGGCGCACAACTGGTTGCACTGGCTCATCAGGCTGGTTTTACGGTCATACCGCTAGTAGGCCCTTCCAGTATTATGCTGGCACTGATGGCTTCAGGAGCAAATGGTCAGTGTTTTGCGTTTAAAGGTTATCTGCCGGCTGAAAAAAATGCGCGGATTGAACGGTTGCGCGTTTTGGAAAACCGTTCACGGCAGGAAAATGAAACTCAGCTTTTTATTGAAACGCCTTACCGTAACGATGCTTTGCTTGCTGATGCTATTGCCAGCCTGCATCCTCAAACTCGTCTGTGTATTGCCGCGGATTTAACGCTGCCTACTCAAACTATTATTAGTCAGAATATTGCTAAGTGGCGCAGCATGAAAACCTTGCCAGTGCTGAAAAAAAGACCCTGTTTGTTTGTGTTGTATGCGGGCTGATAGCTGATAGACATTTTTTATCAAATTATTTCTTCACTACCCTTGTCAAGGTACATATCGCTGCCTATAATGCACAACTTATTTCGGAGTGTAGCGCAGCCCGGTAGCGCACCTCGTTCGGGACGAGGGGGTCGAAGGTTCGAATCCTTTCACTCCGACCAGATTTCTAAAACCGTCTGTACCAGTGTACAGACGGTTTTTTATATACACTACAATATATGCTATTGTACTTTTATTGTGAATAATTAATCCTTCTATCTATACCAAAGTAAATTATATTATGCTGTATGGTAATAAATTTTTTCAAATTATTGTTTTTAAATTACTATTTATCACCCATTCTATTTGAGTAGCATATAACTGTCATTTAGTAATTAATAATGCTTTTCTGTTAAGTTATGTTGGCTTTATAATCAACAAATTATGTCTCTTATGGCTCATAATAAATTCTATACTCTGTAGTTTTTAAACACAAACCATCGAAAGATCAGTATGTTACCACTCGAAATTGAGGAAATGAATCCGCCACCGAAAAAACAGCGGTGGTATCAGGTTCTTTATGTACAGGTAATAATTGCCATTATTATTGGTATTTTACTTGGCAATTTTTTCCCCAGTGTTGGCGAAAGCATGAAGCCGTTGGGAGATGCTTTTATCAAGTTAGTTAAGATGATCATCTCACCGGTTATTTTCCTTACTGTGGTAACCGGCATCGCTGAGATGACCAATATGAAAACCATGGGACGAGTGGCCGGCAAGGCCATGGTTTATTTTCTGACCTTTTCTACGCTGGCTCTGGCTATCGGTTTGATTGTGGCCAATATTGCTCAGCCAGGTCATGGTCTGAATATTGACCCGAGTTCTTTACAAAGTGCAAAAGTACATGAATATGTACAGAAATCACATGAATCCAGCCTGACTGGTTTTCTGATGGACATCATTCCAACTACAGCGATGAGTCCGCTTACTAATGGCAATATTCTGCAAACTCTGTTTATTGCCATTCTGTTTGGTATTTCACTGGCATTGATTGGTGAAAAAGCCCGTCCGCTGATTAATATCTTTCAGGATTTATCGGCTCCGGTTTTCAAAATGGTGTCTATTCTGATGCGTGCGGCTCCAATAGGTGCGTTTGGTGCCATGGCGTTTACTATCGGTAAATACGGTATTAGTTCGATTGGTAATCTGCTCTATCTGATTCTGACTTTCTATATTTCTTCGGTGTTGTTTATTCTGATTGTGTTGGGTGCAGTAGCACGTTACAACGGTTTTTCGATTATCAAACTCGTGAAATACATTAAAGAAGAACTGCTGCTGGTACTGGGTACTAGTTCTTCCGAAGCGGCTTTACCTACACTGATGCAGAAAATGGAAAAAGCCGGCTGTCAGAAATCAATCGTGGGGCTGGTGGTACCAACGGGCTATTCCTTTAATCTTGATGGTACCAATATTTATATGACAATGGCTGCGCTGTTTATTGCACAGGCATGTAATATTGATCTTACTCTGGAACAGCAGGTTCTACTGCTGCTTGTAGCCATGCTCAGCTCTAAGGGCGCAGCGGGGGTGACTGGCGCTGGCTTTATTACACTAGCTGCTACATTATCTGTTGTACCATCTGTACCGGTAGAAGGCATGGCGCTTATTCTAGGTATTGACCGCTTTATGTCTGAATGCCGCGCCCTAACTAATCTAGTAGGAAACGCCTGTGCCACGATTGTGGTGGCTCGCTGGGAAAAAAGTTTGGATTCAGAACGCCTACATGAGGTATTGAACAAATAGCTCTTTCGGAGCATCACGGCTCATGTCAGACAATAGTAGGTAATAAGTGATGGAATAAGTATTTCGTCACTTATACTAATACATCCAATAAAAAAAGACCCGTTAAATTAAACGGGTCTTTTTTTATAGCTTAAATCAACCGACTTTCATACCGGGTTGGGCACCACTATCCACATCCAGTAAAAACAATTTGCCATTTCCGGCGGCAGAAGTAATCATGCCTTCTGACATACCGAATTTGGCCATTTTACGAGCTGCGAAATTGGCCACCACAATAACCATGCGGCCGACCAGTTTTTCCGGCTCTGGATAGCTGGCCGCGATACCAGAAAAGATGGTGCGTTGTTCAAAACCAAGGTCTACCTGAAATTTCAGTAATTTGCTGCTACCTTCCACTTTTTCACAGCTCATTACTTTGGCGACGCGCATATCAATTTTCATGAAGTCGTCAAATGAAGCGGTGGCAGCCACGGGTTCATACGAGGCTGCCGGAACCTCTGCTGTCGGCTGGATATTCTGACGATTGGCGGCAATTAGGTCATCTATCTGTTTTTGTTCAACACGCTGCATGAGATGCTGATAGGTATTAATGCTGTGTCCGGCAGGTAATACAGAAGTACTATCAGACCAGTTTAACGGAGCCACATTAAGAAAGGCTGCCGCTTCAGTGGCCAGTTGCGGTAATACAGGTGACAGATACACTGTTAGGATACGGAAAGCATTAATCAGCTCGCTACATACCTGCTGTAACCGTGCTTCCTGCCCTTCTTGCCGTGCCAGTTCCCATGGTTTGTTGGCATCGACATATTCATTCACCACATCAGCCAGTGCCATGATTTCACGCAGAGCGCGTGCATATTCGCGTGCTTCATAGCTTGCGGCAATGGTTTCACTCTGTGCCTGCAACTGCGGCAGTAATGAGCTGGTGCTGACGTCTGTTAATTTACCTTGAAAACGCTTGCTGATGAAACCAGCTGCGCGGGCGGCAATATTGACATATTTGCCGACTAAATCGCTGTTCACGCGGGCAATAAAATCATTCAGATTTAAATCCAGATCTTCAATTTTGCTGTTGAGTTTGGCAGCAAAATAATAACGCAGCCATTCTGGATTCAAGCGTTGTTCTAGATAAGAACGTGCAGTGATGAATGTACCACGAGACTTGGACATTTTCTGCCCGTCAACGGTAAGAAAACCATGAGCAAACACACCGGTTGGTGCGCGCAGATTGGCATATTTCAATGTAGCCGGCCAAAATAGTGCATGGAAATAGAGAATGTCTTTGCCAATGAAATGATACATTTCGGTATCGGTATTAGGTTGGAACCATTGCTCAAAATCAACGCCAATACGATTACACAGATTTTTAAAGGAAGCCATATAGCCAATTGGGGCATCCAGCCATACATAAAAATATTTGCCCGGTGCATCCGGAATTTCAAAACCGAAATAAGGAGCATCCCGACTAATGTCCCAATCACTCAGATTGTCATCATCCAACCACTCTTTCATTTTATTCAGGGCTTCTGCCTGTAGGTGCGGTTGCATGCGGCCATCTGCCAGCTGAGTACTGCCGGAAGTCCATTGCTTCAGATAATCAGCACACTCGCCAAGTTTGAAGAAGAAGTGTTCTGACTCTTTCAGTACCGGTGTCGCACCGGAAATTGCTGAATACGGCTTAATTAGCTCAGTTGGGCTATAGGTCGTGCCGCAGACTTCACAATTATCACCATATTGATCTTTTGCATGGCATTTTGGACATTCGCCCTTTACAAAGCGGTCTGGCAGAAAAAGATTTTTTTCTGGATCGAATAGTTGTTCAATCGTACGGCTTTCAATTTTGCCATTGGCTTTTAAGGCCAGATAGATGCTGCGTGATAAAGCTTCGTTTTCTGGAGAATGGGTGCTGTAATAGTTATCGTAGCCAATGCCGAAACCACTAAAGTCAGCCAGATGGTCTTCCCGTACTCTGGTAATCATTTCTTCTGGCGAGATGCCTTGCTTTTGTGCCGCCAACATTACCGGAGTGCCGTGAGTATCATCGGCGCAGACGTAATAACATTCGTGGCCACGTGCTTTTTGAAAACGTACCCAGATATCGGTCTGGATGTGTTCTACCATATGTCCCAGATGTATGTTGCCATTGGCGTACGGCAAAGCTGAGGTAACCAGTATTTTGCGTTGTTGTGTCATGATTTGCTGTATCGTTGAAATTCACTAAAAACTGCTGAAATTATACCAGAGCCTTTTTGCTGCAACAGTAATGACCACTGGCGGTTAAATGGATATTATTTCGCCTGTTGTTGCAAAAGGCTGATGCGGGCTGCAAGGCGAGCAGTATCGTCGCGCAGCATTTCAATCTGTGCGGCAAACTGCTGCAACTGAACTTTGCTCACAACCACTGCATCACTCTCCTGCGCATAGTCAGCAATCTGTGCTGCAATACTCTGACTGATGCCACGCCCCTGCTGATATAGATTTTCCAGCTCCAGCGCTGCTTTCCCGCCGATGGCATCGCCAAAGAGCCGCGCCAAATCATCACGCCAGTCATACTGTAATGCCTGTATCAACGGCAGAATGGCCATGCCCAATGCATGGTCGCCAGTAATGGCAACATCACCAACTCCCGGTTGTTGGCCAATAAGCATTTTAGTCAAAGCAGTGGAAGCAATGGTAATGATAGTTTCAGCTTCAGCGTTGTCTTCTTGCCAGAAACCCTGAGCATCGATGCGACCTTTGAGTGTCAGCATTGGTAGCACCAGTGCTACTACCCGTTGCTGGTATTGCTGCCAGCTGGCTTTCAGTTCAACATTTTGCTGAATAAGGTGATTCAGTACTGCCAAAGTCAGCATAATGTATCTCTTATCTGCTGCGCCCATTGCGGAGTCACCCATTTCACCGCATCACGTGGCTGCCAGTGGCGTAACTGATCTAATAACGCTGCAGGTGTTGTGGCTTTACACAGTAAATCCATGTTTTCTGGCGGCATGAAACCAGCGGCAACTGTGTTTTGCAACATTTGAATCAATGGATCAAAAAAACCGGCTACATTCAGAATTCCTACTGGATGCGGATGCAGCTTGAGCTGTGCCTGTGATAAGACTTCAAATAATTCTTCATAGGTACCCAGTCCACCGGGCATGGCAATGAAGGCATCAGCCAGTTCTATCATTTTGTTTTTGCGCTCTGTCATATTAGAAGTTTCATACAGTTCGCTTAGCCCCGGATGTGCGCCTTCAAGATTTTTCAAAAAGCCAGGAATTACGCCTATGGCTTCTCCGCCATGGTCGAGCACAGATGAAGCGATGGTACCCATCAGACCGATATTGCCACCTCCGTAAACTAGACGATAGCCTTGTTGTGCCATTTCTTTGCCCAGTTGCTGGGCTGCATCGAAATAGGCTTTATTCTGTCCCAGATTGGAACCACAATAGACAACGATATTTTTCATGCTTGTTTTGTCTCCAAGTCAGAGGCGAATATTATCAGTTAGTATCAATTATTAGCTTTACATTCATATTACTGCCTGCGGATAAGAACCGATTATTTTTAGGAATGCTGAACGTTGCTGTAAGGCAGTCAATGCGGCGGCTACATCAGCATCTTGCTGATGGCCCTCAATATCAATAAAGAAAACATATTCCCATAATCCACCACGACTGGGGCGGCTTTCAAGTTTGGTCATGGATACATGATGGTCTGCAAAAGGCTGGAGCAAATCATGTACGGCACCTGCTTTGTTGGGTGCAGCTACAATCAATGAGGTTTTATCGCGCCCACTGCTAGTGGTGACATTGCGCCCAAGTACGAGAAAACGGGTTGTATTGTTGGGTTCGTCTTCGATATTCTGAGCCAGTATCCGCAACTGGTAATGGTCTGCTGCCATTAGAGAAGCAATGGCGGCAGCGCTACTGTCAGCAGCAGCCAGCCGTGCTGCTTCGGCATTACTGGCAACCGCAATGCGAGCTGTTTGCTCGGGCAGATTTTTATCCAACCAGCTTCGGCACTGTGCCAGTGCCTGCGCATGCGCATAAACTTTAGTAATGTTTTCTGTGGAATCGATGATACGCAATAATTGATGATGAATGCGTAGATTAACTTCACCACAAGCTTTTAATGGAGTGGTTACCAACAAATCTAGGCTGCGCCCGACGGAACCTTCGGTCGAATTTTCAATTGGCGTGACAACATAATCGGCTTGTTGTGCCTCTACCAGACGAAATCCTTCGTCTATTGAAGTGCATGGCTGTGTCTGCGCGGCCTGACCAAAGTGTTTGATCGCTGCTAGCTGGGTAAAGGTACCCTGCGGACCAAGATAAGCAATGGTCAAAGGTCGTTCCAGCGCCAAACATTCACTCATAATGGCTCGCTGTAAACGGGCAACCGCCTGACTGGATAGTGGTCCAGGATTCTGCTCCTGTATACGGCGCAAAACAATTGCTTCGCGTTCAGGACGATAGACGATTCCTTCTCCTTTTAAAGTACCGATAGCCTGAGCGTGGCTGGCACGCTGGTTCAGTAAGCGCAAAATTTCGCTGTCTATCTGGTCTATGGCATCGCGATGTGGTTTGAGTTTATCGTTATCAGACATAATTAGTAGTGTTTTAATTGTTGTTCAGAAAAACATGAAAAAGGCAGCCTGCTGCGGCTGCCCATAATCAACGGTGCTTTTTCTGCCACGCAGTGCGCGACAGAGCCCATAGTAAAATGGCACCGCAACTAGTAGAAATCAGCATCATGGTGGGCATCACATGAGTCGAACCATTATGCAGCAAGGTAGTCAGCCAGCCAACAGTAGCGGCGATCAAAAATTGCATGGTTCCGAGTACAGCATTGGCACTGCCACCGATTTTACGGAAATAGCTCATAAAACAAGCCTGAGTATTGGAACCAATTAAACCCTGTGAACCGATGGAAAACATAATCAGACCCAATAGCAGAAAAAATGGTGGCCGGTTCATGCTCCACACCACGATGGTCAGCAGTAAATTACAGCCTAGTTGTAGCAGCACACCACTAAGCAGAATATTGCGTGCCGGCGTCGTACGCAGACGGTAAGCTGTGATCCGATTAAAGAGCATCATGGTAATCACATTAGCACCGAATGCCCATGAATACTCATGCGGACTCAGGCCGTAGATATTCATGTATAAGAAAGACGATTCGGTGAGAAAAACAAACATTGCCGCAAACGCAGCAGTCTGAAAAAACATGAACCCCAATGCCTCGCGCTCATGGAAAACCATTGAAAAATTCTGTTTTATCTTATGAAATACCTGACTATCTAACGGCTGAATATCCATTTTGACCTGCGGCATAAAGCGCCACACGCATAGCAGCACAATTAGAGCATAAACCAGCAGAAAGATAAAAATAACACGCCACCCACCTAATGCCGCCAGCGCCGTACCCAGCATCGGTGCAGCTAACGGAGCAGCAAGGGTAATGATACCAATGGTGGCAAACATTTTTGCTGCTTCATTTCCATGGAAAAAATCACGCACGGTTGCGCCAACAGTAACCGTAGCCATGCCGCCACCAATGGCCTGAATCCAGCGCCAAAACAGCAGCTCATCTGCTGAATCAATGAATACAATGGCAATGGCTGAAAGCAGGTAAACGCTCAGGCCAATCATGGCAATGACCTTACGTCCTTTAATATCGGATATTGCTCCCCCAAATAGTTGTCCCAGTGCCACGCCAAACATAAAGCTGGCCAAACTGCGTTCAATCTGATCGATAGGTGCATGCAGAGAAGAAGCCATTTCCGGCACAGAAGACAAATAAATATCTGTAGAAAATGGCATAATGGCCACCATCACTGACAATAAAAAAGCCAAATGATGCGGATTGATTAATAACTGATTGGAGGTTGCTTTCATAACCATTCTCTCCGTTGACAGCAGGCTAAACCTTTCAGGTACTCAGTAATGCCACCAGTACAGCTTTGATGGTGTGCATACGATTTTCTGCCTGCTCAAATACGATAGATGCATTACTTTCAAATACATCCTCACTCACTTCAGCACCATCCAGAGCAAACTCTTCAAAGAGCCACTGACCTATGCCGGTATCACGATTGTGAATAGCGGGCAAACAGTGCATGAATCTAACATTGGGATTGTGACTAGCAGCCAGTAACTGTGAATCTACGCGATAAGACTTTAGCTGCTCTATCCGTTCCCGCCACACTTCTTTGGCCTCACCCATCGATACCCAGACATCAGTGTGGATAAAATCGGTTTGATCGACTGCGGCGGCTGCATCTTCGGTTAAAGTTATCCGCGCTCCAGTCTGCTCAGCTATACTACGACACTGACTGACTAAATCATCGTTTGGCCAGAAAGCACGTGGTGCGCCGATGCGTACATCCATTCCCATTTTGGCACCGGCTACCAGCAAAGAATTACCCATGTTGTAACGCGCATCACCCACATAGGTATAAGCAATCTGGTTTAGAGATTTTTTACAGTTTTCCTTCATAGTCAGCAAATCAGCCAACATCTGTGTCGGATGGAATTCATTGGTTAATCCGTTAATCACCGGCACACCGGCAAATTCTGCCAGCTGCTCGACAATCTCCTGACCATAACCTCGGTATTCAATCGCATCATACATGCGACCAAGAACACGTGCGGTATCACGAATGCTTTCCTTATGACCAATCTGACTGCCGCTACTGTCCAGATAAGTTACATGTGCTCCCTGATCGTGTGCTGCCACTTCAAAGGCACAACGGGTACGGGTAGAAGTTTTCTCAAAAATCAGAGCAATGTTTTTACCGCTTAGACGGGGTTGTTCCACACCGATTTTCTTTTCGGTTTTCAGTCTCGCCGCTAGGTCGAGCAGATTGTGAATTTCAGCTGGCGTATAGTCCAGCAGTTTTAAAAAATGTTTCTGGTTCACCGTACTCATTATTTTCTCCTTATTTATGTAGGCAGGCATCAGGCCAAGCCAGCTGCTGAAGCATGTTTTCATATATTGCCGATAACTGTGCCAGCGCAGTAATATCCACGCACTCATCAATCTGATGAATGGTCGCATTAACCGGCCCTAGCTCAATGAGTTCCCGAGCTATGTTTTTAATGAAACGGCCATCAGAAGTACCGCCCGTGGTAGACAGCTCGGCATCTACACCGCAAACAGACTTGATGGCTTTCTGCGCTACGTCGGTTAAACGACCGGCAGTCGTTAGAAAAGGCTGTCCGGACAATGTCCAGTCTATATCATAGTGTAAATTATGCTTATCTAAGATAGTGTGTACACGCTGACGTAGATTTTCGGCACTGGATTCAGTGGAAAAACGGAAGTTAAACTGCACAGTAAGCTCGCCTGGAATCACATTGGTGGCACCAGTACCGGCATGTATATTGGAAATCTGAAAACCGGTAGGAGGAAAATAGGTATTACCATCATCCCAGTGCATGGCAGTGAGTTCAGCCAGTGCTGCCGCTGCTAAATGGACAGGGTTGGCGGCCAGATGCGGATAAGCCACATGTCCCTGCCGGCCGTGCACCCGTAATGTGCCAGATAAGGAGCCACGCCGGCCGTTTTTAATCATGTCCCCCAGTGTATCTACAGCAGTAGGCTCACCAACAATGCAATAATCAATCAGTTCACCACGCTGTTTCAGGGTTTCGACCACACGTTTGGTGCCATCGTGTCCGTCACCCTCTTCATCTGAAGTAATCAGCATAGCCAAACGCAGTGGCAAATCCGGCTGTTGCAGTAGTAAGCGTTCGCAGGCAGTAATAAAAGCCGCGACACTGCTTTTCATATCAGCAGCTCCGCGGCCAAATAATTTGCCTTCACGCTCTGTCGGCGTAAATGGAGGCGAGTTCCAGCGGCTTTCATCACCGGCCGGTACCACATCGGTGTGTCCGGCAAAGCATATCAGCGGCCCCTGATTGCCCCATCGCGCATAAAAATTATCGGTCTCTCCAAAACGCATGGTTTCAATGTTAAAACCAAGTGCGCTGAGCCTGCTCATCAGCAGAGGCTGGCAGCCATGATCATCTGGTGTGACAGACGGCTGTGCAATCAATGCCTTGGCCAGTTTCAGTGTTTCTATTTCCATTATCATAAACTCAATAAAAAATAACTTCAGGCAGCTTGCACAGCTGCCTGAAAACATATTACATCTTTATAAACCAAATTTTCTGTCTTGCCAAACATTTACTTAAAAATTGACAAACCATGTCATCTTATTCATATACCATTTCAGCCCGTTTAACATTACACAGCAGCTCATAGGAAATAGTGCCGGCAGCAGCAGCCACCTCATTGACATTCACCACATCCCCCCATAATTCAACTTCGCTGCCAAGAGACTGGCGGTGGTCATCCAGCTGTACTGTCATCATATCCATAGAAACTCGCCCCAAAACACAGCTACGTGCTCCATCTATGGCCACAGGTGTACCCGTTGCCGCACGACGCGGATAACCGTCAGCATAGCCGCAAGCCACCAACCCGACGCGGGTTGAACGTGAAGTCACAAAGCTGGCACCATAGCCGATTGGCTCTCCCATCTGCAAAACACGCTCACCAAATACTTTACTTACCAGCCGCATCACCGGCTTAAAGCGGCTGTCAGTTCCACCCATCGGCGAAATTCCGTACAGCGCCAAACCAGCACGTCCCCAGCCGCATTGGGTTTGCGGATACGCCATAATCGCGGCAGAATTGGCCAAACTGACATCTCCAGGCAAATCGGCACATACCATCTCGAACGTGTGAATTTGTTCTGCAGTCATGGTTTTCATAGGTTCATCAGCACAGGCAAAATGAGTCATTTTAACCACTTCAGCTACCTTATCACTTTGAGCCAGTGCCTGATAGGCCGGTGCATAATCATGCGGAAAAAAACCAGTACGATGCATGCCCGAATCCATTTTCAGCCATACCGTTACCGGTTTTTGCCAGTTGTGCGCCAACAATGATTCCAGCTGCCATAAATTACCCACTACCGGCCACAATCGATATTGATCAACCAGTGCATATTCTTCCTGCGCAAAAACACCTTCCAGCATAACAATAGGTATTTCTATACCCGCATTACGCAACTCTACCGCCTCGTTGATGCAAGCCACTGCAAAACCATCGGCCACATCAGCCAGCGCCTGTGCACAACGTACCGCCCCATGGCCATAGGCATTGGCCTTCACCACAGCCAGCATTCTGCCGCCGCCATGCATCTGTTTCAGAGCCAGAAAATTATCACGCAAATGATTTAAACGAATATGCGCAACTAACGGACGCATTATTGATCCCCTGTATTGATGTCTGTCATATTATTGTTTCAGTAAAGCAATGCCGGTAAGCGGACCAAACTGTGCCAGTTTACACAAAGGCCCGCGCTGCTGTATATCATAACGCCACAGATTACCACCCAAATCGGTAATATAGATTAGCGAATGGACAAAATCCGCAGCCAGCCCGATTCCTTCCTGTAAACCGGTAGCCAATACCTGATGGTCTCTCAGCCCGTCTGCACAGATGGCTGCACAATTCAGGCTATTTCCCCCAGCAGCATCGAGACCTCTGTCCGTCCAGTACAGCATCTGGTTGACATGGTCTATTTCCAGATCAATAGGTTCGGGCAGATTATCCAGTACCGTCTCAATATCGCAGCGGGTCGCAGCATCAAATTCAGCTTCCGGCTGCAGATGGGCTCGCAGAATGCGACCTTCTCCGCCTTTCGGCCGCCCTTTCTGTGTCCAGTAAAAATAATTATGCTGCTTATCCAATGCAATGCCCACACAATGACGCGCATAATCATGCGCATCTCGCGGATATAACCCAGTTTGTACCAGTACATCCGTTTTTCCGCTTCGCAAATCATAGCGGCAGACACGCATTCCCTCACGGTCACACCAGTAAAGCTGACCCTCATCTTCATCAAACACCAGTTGCTTGCCGGTAACAAACAAACCATGTCCAACCAGCTCATGCCGCTGCTGTCCATCGAGCGAAACTTCAGCAATCATTCCATCGGCCTGAAAAAATTCCAGAGAATCCGGTTCTTTTATTCGACCCATACTAGAATAAAACAATCGTTGATGGTGGATATCAACAGCAATTCCATCTGGAAAATCATGCAGCTCATCAGCCAGAATCTGGTGTGCTCCCGTCTGAGGATTGAATTCGATTATCCTGCCAACAGGTGCAACTTCCAGCAACAAAATTTTATCGTCAGCCATATACAAACCTTTTCAACAGGATAACCTACATTTTCCGGCCGGAAAATTGGAGCCTGTCAGATTAATAATATATTAACCGTAATGATAAAACTTTTTACATCCTGTGTATGCCACAGACTGTTAACCAGACCGAACTATCTGACATATCTACACATATCGAGCTAACGACAAATCACCAGTTTCAATTTCCGGCTTCACTCCGCTAATGATATCTGCCAAAACTTTTCCCGAACCCAGCCCCATCGTCCAACCCAGCGTACCGTGGCCGGTATTCAGCGACAGATTCACAAACCGGCTGGCACCGATAATCGGCGTACTATCCGGCGTCATCGGCCGCAGGCCGCTCCAGAAAAAAGCTTCCGATGTATGGCAACTGCCAGGAAACAGATCATTCACCACTAAATCTAACACCACCTTGCGAGCCGGATTTAAATGAATACGATAACCCGATAATTCAGCCATTCCACCAGCACGGATGCGTTCATCAAAACGTGTCACAGCCACCTTATAGGTTTCATCAATCACCGTAGAAACAGGAGCTTTATCCTTATCAATGATAGGAATTGTCAGTGAATAACCTTTTACCGGATAAACAGGCAAATTTATTCCCAGTTTACGCATCATACTGCGGCTGAAACTTCCCAAAGCACAAACATAATGGTCCGCATTAAACCACTGACCATTTGCCTCTACCCCTTTAATCGAACACTTATCCTGCCGGATATCAGTAATCGCATGCCGATACAGAAATTTTACCCCCAGCGCCTCACATTTCTCAGCCAGACGGGTGGTGAATAAATGACAGTCTCCAGTACCGTCTTGAGGCAAATACAGAGCACCAGCTAACCTGCCGGCCATATGAGCCAATGCCGGTTCATACTGCGTACATTCCGTCACGCTGTTTAGTATCTGCAACGGCACACCAAAATCCTGTAAAACAGCAATATCCGAACGCGAATCAATCACTTCTTTTTCGGTACGGAAAATCTGCAACGTACCCTGCCGGCGTCCTTCGTACTGAATATTCTCTTCAGCTTCCAGCTGCCGCAACATTTCTCGGCTATATTCTGAAATACGAACCATACGTTCTTTATTGGTCGCATAGCTTTGCGCATTGCAATTGCGATACATCTGCCACAGCCAGCGTAGCTGAAACAGACTGCCATCAGGCCTGATCAGCAGCGGGGAATGTTCTTTAAACAACCACTTACTTATTTTGGCTGGTATACTTGGTGCAGCCCACGGCGTGGTATAGCCATAGGATAACTGGCCGGCATTAGCAAAACTGGTTTCCATTGCTGCTTGATCAGCTCGCTCCAGCACTGTTACCTCATGACCGGCCTTGGCTAAATACCAGGCAGTGCTTACCCCAACAATACCTGCCCCCATAATCAGAACTTTCATTACATTAGCTCCCTGAAAATCAAACCGGAATATCGCGGCTGTTTAATGGCAGAATCCTGAAAATAAACTGTTTAGTAACTTCTCCTAGTGTAAACAAAGAATGATAGTGAATTTCACTTTATTTTTACCAAAAAAAGGTGTATTTTAATAATTTATCACATTCAAACTACAAATTAATCATGCACCAGATTGATAAAGTGGACATGAAGATTTTGTCCTTACTGCAAAAAAATGCCCGCACCACCATGACCGAACTGGCCGATAAAGTAGGATTGTCTACCACTCCGGTTACCGAACGAGTACGGCGGCTGGAACGTGAAAACATCATTACGGGCTATCACGCTCGTCTGAATCCACGTGCCCTGAATCAAAGCCTGCTGGTATTTGTCGAAATCAAACTGCGTTCTAAATCCGGCAACATCTTCGAGGATTTCCGGCGAGAAGTTTTGACCATTCCGCAAGTACTGGAATGCCATCTCATATCTGGCGAATACGATTACCTAATTAAAGTGAGATTGCCCAATATGCACGCCTACCGCAATATGCTGGGCAATATATTGCTCCAGCTACCTGCGGCAGCCGAAAGCCGCAGCTATGTGGTAATGGAGGAAGTAAAAGAAGAACAACTACTACACCTAGAATAAAATCACAGCACTAGCTATTCTAAGACTGAATAATCGGTCGGCATTCATACTTTATCCTGAATCAGACTGACCAATAACGCTGTTTCATTGTCCAGCTGAGCCTCATCCTGATTCAAAAACAAATATACCGGCGTAGCACGCCGTGCACCATATTTTAATGGTAAGACCTGTAATTCCCCACTGGCCAACTGCACCTGAATCCGATCTTCCGGCAGCCAGCCATAGCCTACACCCTGAGTTACAGCCTCAATAGCCGTTTCAATTGTGGTAAACGTCCAGTTTTCTGCTGCACTTACTTGCCGGTAGGGTAGCTGCTGCTGTTCGCGGCTAACAATCTCAATCAACGGATAGCGAACCAGCACATCCTGACCCAGTGGTGCCGGCAAAGTCAGCAGCGGATGCTCACGCTGCGCCACAGCTACAAAGTTCACCTCCAGCAATAACTTTCCCTGACGTATCATTTCTGCGCTCGGCGTGATGATGTAGACATCCGCCTGTTGCTGTTGAAGCACAGCACAGCTTTCACTTCGTAGCACTTCAGTCAGATGAATTTGGGTAGAGGGATAAACCTGTTGAAAACGGCGTAAAACTGTAAACAGACGCGTTTTAGGAAAAATACTGTCCACCACCAAATCTAGCCGTGCCCGCTCACCGCGTTGCAGCGCACGGGAACGGTTTTCCAGCTTCTCAAACCCCTGCAACAGAGGCAAGGCCTGTGCCAGTAGCTGCTGACCAGACGCTGTCAGCTCTGCCTTGCGGCCAACAATAGTCAGCAACGTTACACCCAGCCGTTCCTGCATTAACGTCAACTGGTAGCTCAGGGAAGACTGGCTACGGTTAAAGGCTTCCGCAGCACGGGCAAAACTGCCATAGCTCACCACAGCCTGTAAAAGCTGCCATTGTTCCAGTGTTGTTTTCATCGCGAATCAATCGAAATTTTAGAACATTTTATCTCAAAAATAACGTTATTCATCTGGTCCATACCTGTTTAAACTTCACTTATCCATTTAATCAAAATATCTTTTAATTGAAAGGAAAAAAATGTCTGTATTTGATAAAAACGATCTGAGCAATATTCTAGGAAAACATTTGGTTTACACCTATGATAATGGTTGGAACTACGAAATATACGTGAAAAATGCCACCACAATCGATTACCGCATTCACAGTGGCATAGTGGGCAATCGTTGGGTAAAAAGTCAAAAAGTCTATCTAGTACGGTTGGCTGAAAATGTATACAAAATCTCATGGACCGAACCAACCGGTACCGACGTCAGCCTGAGCGTCAACCTGGCCGACAAAATCTTCCACGGCACCATCTTTTTCCCACGTTGGGTAATCAACAATCCGGAAAAAACCGTTTGCTTCCAGAATGAGCATATTCCACAAATGGAAGCTTACCGAGAAGCTGGTCCGGCCTATCCTACGGAAGTAATTGATGAATTTGCCACCATTACCTTCATCCGTGATTGTGGTGAAAATGATGAAAGCATCATTAACTGTCCTGCCAGCGAACTGCCAGCCAATTTTCCGAATAATCTTTAATTAATATCTTCAGAAAAAAGGGCGGAAATTAAATTTTCCGCCCTTTTTTTTCATCCTCAAGCCAGTAACAACCATTCGCAGCAATACTTTTTTTAAATATTCAGAACATCTCCATCACACTGCACACTACTTTATTTTTGCTGGTAAAACATGCTTTCAAATATCGAACATATAGATTTAGAAGCTTCAGCACATAGCAGACCTAATTTTTATCAAATAGTATGTAAATCAGAATGAAATTGTACTAAGGCCGAGACAAAGCCTTGAAATTGAGAATGAAATTAAGCAATCCATATAACTATTTTCAAGCAACTAAAAATATTGATAAACCCGACCTATGTTAACAAATTAACAAAATCGAAATATAGTCAAATCATGATTTTTGCCAACGCAAAATCATGATTTAAGCCGGTCATATATTATTATTATGCTTTGTCCAAATGATTGAGAATATCCAAAGCCGGTGCTACATCAGTTTCTGCAACAAAAATATGATCATGATAATAGCCGGCCACAACATTACAGCTGATATTCTGCTGTGCCAGAGCGCGAGAAAAAGCGGCGGTAAGTCCTACAGCAGACAGAGATGAATGCACCTTCAAGGTAATCCAGCCGGCAACATAGTCATAGCTTAGCTGATGCTCATCAGCCACAGCCTGAGGCAGAATCAGCGTAGTTCCCTCACTTTCCTGCACAGTAGCCACAGCAGCAGACAGCAATTCAGCCACCGGCTGCTTTACGGTACAGAACACATATTTGCCCGCATTATGCTGCGGCGCTGCCGATTGGAGCAAAACATGCAAATTACTTTCACCAGACATAATCTTCCCCTGAGTCTAAATATAAAACAACTATCCTAACAGCATTCATATACCAACAAAAGCTTAGGCGTATATTTTTCTGGCTTTCCGACAACACTTCGCTATTTAAAACCAAATATCCGGAATGCACCTCTTTAGTAACAAACAAAATACAGCTAAGAGGCGAGTCGAATATGACTTATAAAAATTCCGTTAGCATAATAAAAAACAGATAAAAAAATGCGCACACGGTTAAGTGTGCGCCAAGTCTACAAAGGAGAAATAGAGGAGAAACTGTTAAACCAACTAGGAGCTGATTTAACGAAGCGAATTATGCCTCAACTACGCCTGCATAGCAAGTCATATTTTGTATTAATTCGACAAAATAAGGTTATTTTAATTAAAAATACCGCAAAATTCATTAACTGCATCTAACTTGTGCTGAAAAAATATCAAAAAAGACTTTATCTTACTATCACTTAGCTATACCAAGGTATTATCTGCCTGCCGGCACACCTGCTGTAGCCTGAATTTGCTCATTTTGCCAGCTTTCACGGATTTTCTGAGCCTTTGCAAAAAAAGCCGTGAGCTTCTGCGCATCACCATCTTGCAGGCATTGCTTCAAATATGCCAGCTCCTGCTGTTGTTTCTCAAGCAGACCAGCCAGCACCTGTCGGTTCGCCAAACAAATATCCGTCCATATCTGCGGATGACTGGCAGCAATTCGAGTGAAATCCCGAAAACCGCTACCAGCAAATTGTAACAGCTCATCCGCATTAGCTGCTTCCGCCAGCTGATGCACATAGGCATAAGCCAGCATATGCGGCAAATGGCTTACAGCAGCAAAAATCGCATCATGTCTGGCTGCATCCAGATGATAAATTTGCGCCTGCACCGCTTGCCACATTGCTTCCACAGCCTGCAAAGCCGTTTTATCCTGCTGCTCATGAGCACAGATAATACATTTTTTTGCAGCAAACAAGCCAAACTGTGCCGCCAGCGCCCCATGACGGTCGGAACCAGCAATCGGATGTGCCGCCACACAGCGCTCATAATGCTGTGGCAACTCAGCAGCAAAAGCCTGCAATGCCAGCTGCTTAGTACTGCCCACATCAGTGACAATACATCTATCTGGCAAAAATGGCGCAAGCTGGCGACAGATAATCGGCAAAGTATTAACTGGCGTAGCGATGAGTACCATATCGGCATCAGCCATACTTTCTGCATTAATGCATTCGTAGGCACAATCAATTACACGTCGCTCTAAAGCCCGCGTCAGATTGTCAGCATCAATATCAATGCCAACCACCTCTTCCACCCGTGCCGCCCGTTTTAAATCCAGTGCCAGCGAACCACCTATCAGCCCTACCCCAATCAGCACCAGCCTATGCATACTTATCTCAGCAATCATTCTATCCACAACATCATTACCGTGTCCGGCTTATCAGCTTTCATCATCAGAGTGGCCGTCCCCATGCATCCAGAAATTCCTGCCAGTGCGGCGCCTGCAATCCTTTCAGGTAAACCTTCAGACCACGGATTTCCTGTTCGTATTCATCGGCATTCAGAAAACCACGCAACAGATTAAAACGCAGATACATTAAATAAGTATTAGCGGCATCTGTCTCACAGTACTGCCGAATCTGGGTTAATTCTCCCTGCTGATATGCAGCCCAGACCTTACTACCATCCATCCCCAGCTTACCTGGAAAACCACACAGCTTAGCCATATCATCCAACGGAACACAGGCTCGCGCTTGATAGAGAGAAAGCAAATCCATCAAATCACAATGACGTGCATGATAGCGGCTGATATAGTTGTTCCATTTGAAATCTCGGCTGTCACCAAAATCCCCTTCCCCCATATCCCAGTAACGGGCGGCACTGATACCATAAATTAGCGCACGATAATGCAACACCGGTAAATCAAATCCACCACCATTCCAACTCACCAATTGCGGCGTATGTGTTTCAATCAACTCAAAAAAACGTGCAATCAGCGTTTCTTCACTATCTTCTGGCGTGCCAATACTACCAACATGAATTTTTTCTGCCCCCCAGCGCATACAGCATGAAATGGCTACTACCTGCTGCAAATGCAGCTGCATAAAATCATTACCGCCAGTTTTTGCCCTTCGCTGCTGCAAAGCAAACTCCACCACATCGGCATCACTTACTTCCGCCGGCAAATGATGAAGTACCCGGATACCGGCCACATCAGGCACGGTTTCAATATCGAAAGCCAAAATCGGATTCATGGCAATGGTTCACATTGATTAACGAAAGAGTATTGTGGCATGAAGCAAGAAGACGCGCCATACGTTTTAGCCTCAAAACAGTATTACAACACGGTCAGGATTGTTTTATACTCACAATCAGTCAGAACCAGTGAAAAATGCAGAAAACCCTAAACTCAGAATCATTTTTCTAGCAGCCAAACAGATTTACTTGCCGTATGATTTAAGCCTGTTTTAGCAACAAAATAGCAGCATTTTTCACGCTCATACTGACACATACTTCTCAGGCTGGGCATAATGGCCACAGATTATCAATAACCCCTTATTAACTCATTCTCAGACATTTATGATAAACAAAATCCGCTTATGGCAATGGCTTGTTCCTTTACTGGCCATACCTGTCCTCGCTTCTTGCGACGGTACTCCCGTTCATAATATAGACAAAACCGCCAGTGCCAAATCCGGTATCAGTGACTCAGCATCAGCCAATAAAGCTGCTGCAGTTGGTGCGGCAGTAGATGACGCAACCAATAAAAAAATTAGCGATAATCTGTCCAAAAACATGCAAAAAGCATTTAAAAGCTCAGAGTTAAACGTTCAGAGTATCTATACCACTCCATTTAAAGGTATATATGAAGTGGTAATCACCGGTAATCAGATTATCTATACTGATGAAAATGCCGATTACATCATGCTGGGTAATCTGATTGATCTCAAACACCATCAGAATCTGACGGAGCAACGTATGAGTGATTTATCAAAAATAGATTTTGACCAGTTACCACTGGATAAAGCAATCAAAGAAGTACGTGGCAACGGCACACGGGTAATGGCAGTATTCTCCGACCCAGATTGCCCTTTCTGTAAAAAACTGGAAGAAGAAATCGCCCAGATTGATAACCTCACAGTTTATACATTCCTCATGCCGGTACCCGATCTACATCCAGGCGCACAGAAAAAAGCAGTACAAATATGGTGTCAGAAAGAACGCACCACCGCCTGGACAGAATGGATGCGTCATGGCAAGGAACCAGCCAGCGTAGCCAATTGCAGCAACCCCGTAGAAGACACCATGAAATTAGGCAATAAATTTGGTTTTGATGGTACCCCCACCATGGTATTTCCGAACGGCAAAACCATTTCCGGCCTAATGCGTAAAAATGAACTGGAGCAGGAATTAATCAAAAATCAGAAATAAAAACTGGTCACACGCAAAAGCAGCCGTAAACGGCTGCTTTTTTATTCTGTTTTGAAAAAGTAGTATCCATTTATTCAGCAAAACAGTCTGAAAAGAGCAGTGAGCACACTCAGATCTTACTCTAATCAAAGCTAGCACATCATCTTGTCAAAACAAGCTATTATATCTATTATTAATTAAATTTAGCTTCTCTTTCAGCAACCATGTATAACATTGAGCGGGTTTACACCTATCAGCAACAACAGCCAGCTGTATTGATTGACCGCCTGTGGCCGCGTGGTATCAGCAAAACCAGAATGAACAATGTTTTATGGCTAAAAACCGTTGCACCTTCCAGCCAGCTGCGACAGTGGCTACATCAGCAGCCCGATACCCGCTATGGTGAATTTTGCTTACGCTACCAGCAGGAACTGAAGCAGCCACAACAGCAACAAGACTTGCAGAAGCTACAACAACTGCATAAGCAGCACCAGCAATTATGGCTGCTAACCGCTGTTAAAGATATTACCCACAGCCATGTACCAATATTACTGGCACAATTACAGAATAGAGACAGTTAGAAAACAGTAAAAAGCTGTCTGATATATGGACACCGCCATTGATCCAAGATTGTCGTGAGATTTCAAAAGAAATTCACTGGGCGGCAACAGTAATTTCACACACAGGCTTTGGGATTCCAGATGGTTTTCAGTTCGTCATGCTGAGCAGATTCAAACATGAGTAAACAGACTCAAAAATCTGAAAGAAGACCATAAAAATATTGTGTTAGTAAATGAAGATCAATAATTTAGAATAAATCCCATTAAGAAAATATTTACTGGGATTTTATAAGAAAAAATAAAATTTTTTACATCAATAAAATATTGAGCAAATTGAATAAAGAAATAAGAAAAAAGAATTTTGTTAATACCTCATAAGATATGGGGTTGATTCCAAATAGTTTCTTGGATTTGAAGTATGTTTATAAAAAATTCTTGTTAAAACTAATCTTGAAATGCGAAATTTATTACGGCGTAGTTGCTGTAGATTATGTCATTGCCTTAATACAAATACTCCTTTGCCATTTTATTATTATATTCATGGGCTTATTGATTATATATCAATAGGCATAATCAAGGTATAGACTCTTAAGATGCAGCCAATTCTTTTTTTCATTTGATTAAAGAAAAGTTAGAAAAAAACCTAATTTTTTAATATCAAACAAAGATAAAGTTTTAATGACAATTAATTTCTAATGGATAATCAATCTTCATTTTGTATAGATGTATAAAATGACAAGTCGAATTTGCATCAAAATACAGTTATATCTATGAAAAACTGGAAAAAATGCAATCTGAACCGCTTAACTGTGGTACCTTTTCCCAGTGACAGATCAGATATTATTATTGACATATTCGGGAAATCAGTTCATGTGAAACATAAATAACCTATGTCTGAAACAAATACCCGGCCGAAAATTACTTTCTGACCGGGTATTAAATTAATATTCTTATATTAAGTTCCGTCGCTCAGGCTGCATTAGCACTAGGCTGTGAACGTAACAGTTGAATCAGGCGCACAATACGTTCTTTCATTTCTCGCCGGTCGACAATCTGGTCAATGGCACCCTTATCCAGCAGAAACTCTGCCCGCTGGAATCCCTCCGGTAAAGTCTCACGCACTGTCTGTTCAATCACACGCGGACCGGCAAAGCCAATCAGTGCATTCGGTTCCGCCAGTACCACATCACCGATAAAGGCAAAGCTCGCAGAAACACCACCCATAGTAGGATTGGTCAATACCGAAATAAACGGCAGCGATTTATCCGTCAGCAGATGCAGAGAAGCACAGGTTTTGGCCATCTGCATTAGCGAATTCAAGCCTTCTTGCATCCGTGCCCCGCCAGAAGCAGCCACACAGATAAAAGTACAGTTATGTTTTACCGCTTCACGCACACCACGCACAAAACGTTCACCCACAACTGAGCCCATAGACCCGCCGATGAAATTGAATTCAAAAGCAGCTATTACAACCGGTACGCCATTCATAGTGCCACGCTTCACCACCAGCGCATCATCCTCTTGCGTCAGTTTGCGAGCAGTACTCAGACGGTCTGTATATTTTTTGCTGTCTCGGAACTTAAGAATATCAATCGGTTTAATATCAGCACCAATTTCATACTGTTTACCTTCATCCAGCATCAAGTGAATACGCTCACGCGCTGAAACCGGATTATGGTAGCCGCACTTTGGGCACACTTCCATGTTTTTCTTCAAATCCGTGGCATACAAAGTCGCCGCACAAGACGGACATTTTTGCCATAAACCTTCAGGAATACCGCCGGATTTGGCCACAGGATCTTTTTTAATCTTGGGTGGCAGGATTTTATCTAACCAACTCATACTTTCATTCCTGGTTATTACCGTCCGCATACTTCTCACGGGCGGCAGAATTAGGATTGCACGCAGATTATTCCAGCGCCTGTCTCAGCTCGGCCACTACCGGTGCGAGCGCCTCAGCTTCATGGCCTGCATGCTCAGCAATCGTCTGTACAAAGCGGCTGCCCACAATCACTGCATCAGCTACTGCACCGATACGGCGGGCACTGTCAGCATCGCGGATACCGAAACCCACACCAACAGGCACCTTAATAAACTGGCGTAAATGATCAATTTTACGCGAAACTTCAGTTGTATCCAACTGTGATGAACCAGTCACACCTTTTAGTGACACATAATAAACAAAACCACTGGCCTTACTGCCAATCAGTTTAATCCGTTCATCAGTTGTAGTCGGGGCAATCAGAAAAATACAATCCAGTCCGTGTAATTTCAGCTGTTCATGCAAATCATCAATTGCCTCTGCCGGACAATCTACAGTCAACACACCATCTACACCAGCCTGAGCAGCCGCACGGGCAAACGATGCATAGCCTATATGAAAGACTGGATTCAGGTAGCCCATTAATACCACCGGTGTAGTCTGATTATCCTGTCTGAACCGTGCCACCACTGCCAATACATCTGTCAGTGACACATGCTGACGCAAAGCCCGTTCTGATGCGGCTTGAATAACCGGCCCATCTGCCATCGGGTCGGAGAAAGGTACGCCTAGCTCAATAATATCCGTACCATTGGCAACCAGCGTCTGCATTAGCTTTACTGTAGCAACCGGATCAGGATCGCCACAGGTAATATACGATACCAGAGCAGTACGACCATGCAACTGCTCAAACGTCTGTTGAATTCTACTCATTTTTCTTATCTACCCTTTTCGGAGTGTGCCAATGCTGCTGTGACACCAGACGGACATCTATTCTAGCTGCCTCTAGCAACAGCGGGATTCCTGCTAGACTGCAATACCCGCTGTACAGATAATCTCAACTTAATCATAGCATGCACCACGGCACATCCTTTAATTTTTCATCGACTGCACTGGTGCCGGCACGCGACCGCCGCGATTGATAAACACCTCGCAGGAACCGGATTTTACCGGCATCACCGGCGCCCGTCCCAGCAGACCTCCAAACTCTACGTAATCACCAACATCTTTACCGCTAACAGGAATCACCCGCACTGCCGTGGTTTTACTATTAATTAGTCCGATTGCCGCTTCATCAGCAATAATACCGGCAAGCGTACTCGCCGGTGTATCGCCCGGTACCGCAATCATATCCAGACCTACCGAACACACTGCGGTCATCGCTTCCAGCTTATCCAGTGTCAATACACCTGCTTCTACAGCGGCTATCATACCTTCATCTTCCGATACCGGTATAAATGCACCACTCAGACCGCCTACAGCACTAGATGCCATCATACCGCCTTTTTTCACGGCATCATTAAGTAAGGCCAGTGCGGCTGTGGTACCGTGGGTACCGCATACACTCAACCCCATTGCTTCCAAAATGCGTGCCACACTATCACCCACTGCCGGAGTAGGCGCCAGTGATAAATCCAGAATACCAAATGGAATACCGAGCATTTTGCTGGCTTCGTGCCCAATTAACTCACCTACGCGAGTAATTTTAAACGCAGTTTTCTTCACCAGCTCGGCCACTTCGGTCAGAGAAAGTCCCTGCGTATTCTGTAATGCCGCACAAACCACACCCGGTCCGGACACGCCCACATTAATCACGCAATCCGCCTCGCCGGCACCATGAAAAGCACCGGCCATAAATGGGTTATCCTCCACAGCATTACAAAACACAACGAGTTTGGCACAGCCAAAGCCCTCTGGCGTGATTTCAGCAGTCTGACGGATGGTTTCGCCCATTAACCTAACGGCATCCATATTAATACCGGCACGTGTAGAACCGATATTTACCGAGCTACACACCACATCAGTACAGGCCATTGCCTTAGGAATAGAACGAATCAATACCTCATCGGCCGGACTCATACCCTTATGTACCAGAGCGGAAAAACCACCAATAAATGAAATACCAATGGCTTTGGCAGCCTTATCCAGCGTCTGCGCAATTGATACATAGGAATCCGCACCAGTGGCAGCACCAATCTGTGCAATCGGTGTGACCGCAATGCGTTGATTTACAATAGGCACACCATATTTGGCAGAAAGTTCTGTTGCCGTCTGCACCAAATTTTTTCCCACCCGCGTAATCTTGTTAAAAATCTTTTCATTGAGGCGGTTAATATCTGTATCAATACAATCATGCAGATCAATACCAATGGTAATGGTACGCACATCAAAATGCTGGTCAGAGACCATACGCACCGTTTCCAGAATTTCATTATTCTGAATAGAAAACGACATAGACAACTCCTAAATCCGATGCATAGCATTAAACAGAGCTTCGTCCTGCACACGGATATGCAAACCCCGCTTTTCACCTTCACTGTCCAGAAATTCACTGAACTGCAAACGCGGCATTGTGCATCGCTCCGTATCCAGCAGAATAATCATAGTGAAATAATCATCCATAAGCTGCTGGCTAATATTCATAATGCTTACCTGATGTTCTGCCAGCAAAGTGGCAACTTCAGCAACAATACCAATACGGTCCTTACCAATTACTGTCATCACAGCATGACTAGACATACTCAATCCTATTCACAATAACGATTTCAAATCAGAAGAGCGCAAACAGCCTTAAGACATTTGCTCACATTTAAACAAAAGCGCACACAGCAGAATTAAAAAAGCAATTCCGCTCCCAAGCATTGCCACTCCATTCCAGCCGACATGTGCATAAGCCATAGCGGAAGCCAGCGAACCAAGTACACCGCCGATAAAATACATACTCATATAGCCCGATGCAATACGGCCTTTCAGCGCCGGATCAGAACGATAAATTAACGACTGATTGCAGATATGCAAAGCCTGAATAGCAAAATCCAGCAGTATTACCCCGCCAATCAGCGCCCACAGATAGTGGCCACCGGCATACAGCAGTACCCAGCTGAAGAGAAACAGCAGCGCACACACCACAGTCATTGCATAACTGCGGCCTTTATCAGCTGCCCAGCCTCCGACATTGGAACCGAATATACCCAGCGCACCAAACAGTCCGAACAAACCAATCGTACTTAAACTGAAATGATACGGAGCGTTACTGAGCAACAGCGTCAGCGGCGTCCACAACACAGAAAATAGACAAAAATCCAGCGCCCCCAGCACACCACGCTGACGCAATAACGGCGTACGCCACAACAAAGACCACACCGATACTAGTGTCTGCCAATAGCCAAAAGATCGGCTGCGCTCACGGTGTACATGCGGTAACTTCCATTGCAAAGTCAGCGTCATCAACATCAGCATGACCGCGCCCAATACATACACCATGCGCCAGCCCCACCAATGAGCCACCAAACCGGAAAAAGTGCGCGACAGCAGAATCCCCAGCAACAAACCGCTCATCAACGTACCAATTACACGCCCGCGCTGCTCAGGATCAGTTAGGCTGGCTGCTAGCGGCATCAGTATCTGCGCAACCGTACAAAAAGCACCCACCAGCAACAGTCCGGCTACAAATAAATATATATTCGGCGCCAGTGCAATGAGTAGTGCACTAATACTGACTACACCGTACAGAGAAACTATTAGTTTTTTGTTATCCAGCAAATCACCCAAAGGCACCAGAAACATCAGACCCAGCGCATAGGCCAACTGTGTGAGTGTAATCAGCATTCCGCTACTGTCCACATCCAGCCCAAAATAGCGAGCCATGACCTCAATCAGCGGAAAAACAAAATAATTACTAGCTACCGCCAGACCGATGGCCAACGCCATCACAAAAATCTGTACAGAAGACAGCCTGATACGATTATTCATACACCACAAACAATATTCAAATAATTACAGCACAGTGGCCTGCATAATCACAGGCTGATACCATCCAAACGGGCAACCGTATTGATATCCTTATCACCGCGGCCGGAAAGATTCACCAGAATCACTTCATCCGGACTCATTTTCGGTGCATTGGCCACAGCCCATGCCAGAGCGTGGCTAGATTCCAGCGCTGGTATGATTCCCTCTTGGTGACAGAGCAGATGGAACGCTTCCATCGCTGCCTCGTCACCCATAGCTTCATACTGAACACGACCAATATCATGCAGCAAGCTGTGTTCAGGACCGATTCCTGGATAATCCAGACCGGCAGAAACTGAATGCGTGGAAACCACCTGCCCGTTTTCATCCTGCATCAAATAACTGCGGAAACCGTGTAAAACCCCTACCGGACTATGTGAGCTGATGGGCGCAGCATGCTGATGTCCAGTCAGACCCAGACCACCGGCCTCTACTCCCACCAGACGCGTTTCAGGGACATTAATATAAGGATAAAATAGCCCGATCGCATTCGAACCACCACCAACACAGGCTACAGCTACATCCGGCTGTCGCCCGATTGCCTCTTGCATCTGCTGCTTGGCCTCATTGCCAATCACGCACTGAAAATCGCGTACCATTTCTGGGTAGGGCATCGGACCGGCAGAAGTACCAATAATATAATAAGTATCATCTACCCGTGCCACCCACTCACGTAAAGCCTCATTCATGGCATCTTTCAGCGTGCATGAACCTGAATCCACACCTACCACCTTTGCACCTAAAAGTTTCATCCGGTACACATTCGGTGCCTGACGCTGAATATCCTCTGTGCCCATAAACACTGTGCATTCCATGCCGAATCGTGCTGCCACTGTCGCTGACGCCACGCCATGCTGGCCAGCGCCGGTTTCGGCAATCACTCGCTTTTTACCCATGCGCTGTGCCAGTAAAGCCTGACCAATCGTATTGTTGATTTTGTGCGCACCGGTATGATTCAGGTCTTCCCGCTTCAAATAAATCTGTGCCCCACCCAGATGGGCAGTTAGGCGGCGGGCATAGTACACAGGACTAGGTCGTCCCACATAATATTTCAAATCTTCATGGTATTGTGCCCAGAACGCCGGATCAGCCTTCGCTGCATAATAAGCCTGTTTTAACTCAGTTAGAGCCGTAATCAGTGTCTCTGATACAAACAGCCCGCCATGCTCACCATAAAATCCCTGTTCATCCGGATAATGATAATTTTCCATATTTTTTTCCATTGAGCGACTAAATACCTAGAGAATAAAACTATTCGGCCATATTAACATTTTTTAAATACATTATCCTGTAAACCGTCTAACCTACAGAATAATTGCACTCAAAACTTTGCTTTCATCTGTCTATGTCGCAATTTCGGGTATAAAAAAAACAAACATAAATAATTACCAAAATGACGCCGATGCAGACTTGTGTTCTGAATAACCTGTTTCGCAGTATCAGAAAAAAACGTCATATAAGAATGTTCGTTTATTCAATTATGATGAATAATGAAAAACCATCGTTAGATAAATTGATTGTAGCGACACGATAAAATCATATTTTTAGTAAATTACTTTTCGTATCTAGACATCAGAACCACTTTGAAAATCTTGTACCATACCATTCACACATAACAACGAGCTTATTACATTGAAATTTTCCATCAAAATCTGAAATAAAACACAATACTCAGACAGACAGGTAAATATCGTTCTATTAAAAGAAAACATTCGTTTTATTTTAGTCTGATAGAAAAATTCAGCTTTAAAGCATCATCCATTTCAGCTAATTTAACCGAAACTCCTTAATACCATCGCTAGTAAAAGTCAAAATCAGCACAGATTTGGAAATCTTTAAAGCCCAAAATAAAAATTCCACGTTCGCAAAATTTATTTAAATAACTAATTGTTTTATAAAAATAATATTATCATACCGTACAAACAAAGGTATTATTAGCACCTAGAATCAACACTCCAAGTAGAAAAAGTACTAATTGCAGACATCAGATCCTGCATCTTTTGCTTATCCTTGACACCGGGTGACTGCTCCACACCACTGCACACATCAATGGCCAGTGCATTACTTTGTCTGATTGCAGAGACAATATTTTCCGGTTTCAAACCACCGGAAAGCACCCATGGCCGTACCAACGTAGACGGCAAAATTTGCCAATCAAAACTCTGCCCAGTACCGCCATATTGTCCACTGACCGCAGCATCAAACAATAAAGCACGTGCGTCCGTATACACAGCAGCAGCCGTTTCAATATCAGCCCTGTTTTGTACCCGTACAGCCTTAATATATGGACGCTGGAATTGGCGACAGAATTCCGCATTTTCATCACCATGAAACTGGAGCACATCCAGCGACACCTTCGCCAGTACATCCTCTATCTCAGCAGCCCGTGCATTCACAAACAGCCCAACCACCGTAACAAAAGGTGCTATTGCACGCACTATCGTCTGAGCCTGCGCAATCGTGACACAGCGCTTACTGCCAGCAAAAAATATCAACCCAATGGCATCTACCCCTAATTGTGCAGCAAACTGTGCATCTTCAACCCGCGTCATGCCACAAATCTTCGTACGAATATTCATATTTCACCTTTTTTAACTGCCAGCTAGTGCTCACCTAAACTAATCAAGATCCGGCCACAGCCATAGCGGCAATGGCTGCGTATCCACATCCCATTGAGCGGGATAATCAACACCGGTAAGGTACAGCCCGTCCGGCATAAATGTTGGCGGAGCCAGTTGCCGGCTTTTTGCCGCCAGCAATTGTGCAAATCCAGACACACTTAGCTTACCCGCTCCCACATACACCAGCGCACCTACAATATTACGCACCATATTATGGACAAATGCACTGCCATGGAAATCTATTGCCATCAATTCAGGACTACCACTGAGTCTCAGTGCATACAAAGTTTTTACTGGTGATTTAGCCTGACAGTCACTGGAGCGAAAGCTGGAAAAATCGTGTTCACCAACCAGCAATGCAGCTGCTTCACGCATCAATTCCATATTGAGAGGATAATGAGTCCAGCCGACGCGGCCACGCAGCTGCGGCATTCGGACACGACTGGATTCAAGCATATAACGGTAACGCCGTCCGCAAGCATCAAACCGTGCATGAAATTCAGCAGCAACCATCTGGGCTTTAAGAATCCGGATATTCTTATCCATTGCCGTATTGCTTCCACGCAGCCATGCCTCTGCACTTCGTCTGGCATGCGTGTCGAAGTGTACAATCTGACCGGTAGCATGCACACCGGCATCAGTGCGCCCTGCCACCACCACCTCTATTTCTTCCGCCGCTACAGAGCTTATTGCTTTTTCCAACACCGACTGAATGGTATATAGTCCGTCTGGCTGTTTCTGCCAGCCATGGAAAGCCGTACCATCATAAGCAATTGTTAATGCCCAGCGCTGCTTATAGCCAATATCATCCTGCATATTTTCTGGACGCTTTCCCACAATACCTACCATTACTTTTCCAAATCCACACTAATACACACTGTTATATGGCATTATTATCGCATAGCCATCATTTGCGTTCATATTTATAACGAGTAGCTTACCAAATAAACAGGTAAGACAAACAATTTAGCGGCCGGCACACTCATCCAAATCATTAGACAGATGCTGATTGATGATAGTATCCGTTTTTGTTACCAGACTTAGCAAAAAGCTGTTTACAGACAATAGCAGTTGGATAACATACCAAAGATTTTGCAAATACATTTTTCAACACCTGCCGCATATAATCTATCTAAATACAGCATTTTTACTACTTCCAAAATATCGTCATATAAATCAAATCTAGATACAAACTCGAAATAAAAAGACTGAATCCTGATACAGGATTCAGTCTTTACCAAATATGAACTGCATTTAGCATGTTCTGTACAGATTAGCCACCTAGCTGTTGTAACAGATTCTGAGCTTCCGCCAGCACTGCGCCATTAGCTTCATCAACCAATTCTCGTAAAGTCTGGCGTGCAGTCACCGCATCATCCATCTCCAGATACATCTTAGCCAGCTCCAGCTTGGCCTGTAACGGAATCGCCTGCTGTTCAGGTGTCAATGGCTTATCAGTTTCTTCTTCCTCTTCGGCCGACTGTTCTAGCCAATCCTGTGCACCGTTGCCAGTTGCAAAAGAAGAAATTGGGGCAGAAGAAGGAGTAGCGCTACTTTCATTAGCTGTGGATTCTGCCTGATTATCATCCAGCGTAAAGTCCATAGACGAAACATCCACCACATCAGCATCAGTCGGTTGTGCTGAAGTAGATGGAGCAGCTTGTGAATCCTCATGCTCATCACTGATACTTAATGCATCCCAATCAATATCATTTGAAATCGCTTCATCTTCAGCAACAAACTCATGTTGATCCTGAGATGACAAAGCCTGATCAATTGTAGAGGATGTATCCTCTGCCACAGCAGCAGATTCGTTTTTGGACTCTTCATCAAACTTAAAGTCCTCGTCCCATTGCAAATCAGCCAGAGCATTAAGTGTATCCACTTCAGCTGTCGCCGGTTTAGATTCCGGCTCAACAACAGCAGGCTCCTCCTCTGGGCTGAAATTCATATCTAATGATGGCAAATCATCAGTATCTGTGGCTGTTTGCTCTTCCATCACTGCATCAGAATGCGCAGCTGATTCATGCTCATCTTTACTAGCATCATCAGCCACCACCCATTCAAAATCCGCGCTGTCTGCTTCTTCTTTTTCCGGCTCAATTACAGGAGATTCTTTAGAAGTCAGCACTTCCGGCTGTTCAGTTTCATCAATTTGATCCAGCCAAGATAAATCGTCGCCATTATCCATCTCTGCTACTGATGGGGCTGTTGTATCTGCAGGAGCAGCTGGCGTATCATCGGTGAAATTAAAATTCAGCCAGTCAATATCATCTTCTTCAGGCTTGTTTGCAGCAGCCTCTGGTTTTGATTCGGGAAGCTGAGTAGTAACAACGGCAGATTCGGAAACATTGTCAGCCGGCGCGTCAGCTTTCTCGGAGCTGTCAGAAGACTCATCATTTAGCCACGACCAATCATCTGCATCGGCTGACGCTGATGAGGCTGCCACTGCAGTAGATGCCTGATTAGTTGCAACTGGCGATACCGGTTCTGACTGTTGAAGTTTCGGTGGTTCATCATTGAATACCACATCATCATCGTCTTCATCATCAGATGAATAATATTCCTCAGCTTCCTCAGCATCGCGTTTTTTACGTCTCTGCCATATAAATGCGGCAATCAGCAGCACACCAGCGAGACCAACCAAAGCATAAGGCCACCAGGATGGCAACAACGATTCTTCTGGTGTAGGTTCTACAGGCTGTACAGGTGCTGGAGTTGGATTGACCTTAGGCTGCACTGGTTTCGCTTTCACTACAGAAGCAGCAGAAGCGGCTGGCGCAGATGCGGAGGCAGCAACGGCTTCAGTTTTACCTGCATCTTGCGTTTTAGCTACTTCTGGCTTAGTTGGAGCTATAGATTCTGAAGCAGCAGCCTTCTGAATTTTGTTTGCAGATACATCAGATTTGGTTGGAGTAGCGGCTGCAGTATTTTCAGCAGCCTTAGCATCTGGCGCAACAGATACAGGTGATTTACTCTGTGCAGTCACCGGCTGTTGAACCGTTTTAATTTTTACTTTAGATAATTTATACAGCTGGGTAGTAGAAGGAATATTCAGACTGATATTCCGATACATCAAATCCGGATTACCATTACGAAATGCCTGTGGATTAGCCACAAGCAGAGCATGCATTGTCTGCTCTACTGTCATATTCTGCGGCCGTACCTTACGTGCAACATCCATCAGTGTTTCATTATTGTCTACATTATATTTCACCACCGCATTGTCTGAAGCAAGCCTGTTTTGCAAAGCTGCAGTAGCCCGTGCAGCGGATTTGTTTCTGACAGAGTGTGCCTGCTTATGATGTTTACTGCCATTTCGAGCAGAAGCAGAGGAGCCATGCCCATTTTCCGGCGGATCAAGTAATGCTGTATATTGCCTACCCTGACTACCTGAGACGAGGCTAAAAGACATCATCGGATCACTAATTGGCTTACTGGATCGCAAATGAATCACTGCATTCTGCCCTTGCGGTGTCACCCGCACCTGTAGCGGTGCGCCTGAAATTGTCGGCCGACCCTTTAAAGCGGCTCTGGCTTCATCACCAGTTACAACCACGCTACCTGAAAATGGCTCTCCCAAAGCAGAGTTAACCTGCAGGCTGCCAAGTCCTGCCCATGCAGGTGCACTGGCCGAAAAACATAAAGACAGTGCGATGATTTTTAAATTATATGCGTTCTTCAATCCCGTACCCTCACCGGTAATGCACCATTGCCATCAGGCTCGTGCCTATTCATTTGAAAATTTCTGCAAGTACTTAAAATGCAACTGGTGTTTAACGTTCACTAAACCTGTTTTTATATTATCTCACGCTATAATAGCTTTTGCGACCATTTAATGCCAAATCACCTTGACCTATTTTGCTCTTATAACATGCATAACTGTGGATATTTTCAGACGAAACATCATCCAAAAAACACTAAACCAATATACAACAATGGTTAAATTTTGTTTAATACCTTGCTTTAACAGGTGCCAAGTGTAAAAACTCAGGGTATCATGGAGATTATTTCATACCCTACAACAACAAACCTGAAAAAAGATATACAGTCCTGAATAATGAAAGCAGTATTCGAATTTCTGGTAGTTATTCTCTTCTTTGCTACCTATGCCTTAACCAAAAATATTATTCTGGCCACCGAAGTGGCTATCGCAGCCGGCTTGATTCAGGCCGCATGGTGTTTAATTAAATACCGGCGTTTGCAAACCATGCAGTGGGTAAGCCTGCTTTTGGTTGTAATACTGGGTGGCGCAACCATAATATTAAAAAACCCGCACTTCATAATGTGGAAGCCAACAATCCTTTTTTGGGTAATGGCTATAGGCCTGTTGATTTCACATCTATGCGGAAAAAACGTGCTAAAAAGCACAATTGGCAAAGAAATTAGCCTGCCAGCTCCGGCATGGCGTAAACTTACTTATGCTTGGGTAATATTTCTACTGGCACTGGGTACACTCAACTTGTGGGTTGCTTATTGCTTTACCGAAGCACAATGGGTTAATTTCAAACTTTTTGGCAGTACCACCATTTTAGTTCTGTTTACCATCGGACAGACGGTATATATTAGCCGATACATTAAAAAGGATGAGTTGTAATGCTGTTTATGCTGATGGCCACTGATGCCGACAATAGTCATGAAGCACGTATCAAGGCCAGACCCAGACATCTGGCTCGATTGCAAGAGCTACAAGCACAAAACCGTTTGGTTTTGGCCGGTCCTAATCCTCTGCCAGATGATGACAGCCATTTTTCTGGCAGTCTGGTCATTGCCGATTTTGAATCTTTAGATGAAGCACAGGCATGGGCGGAACAAGATCCTTATGTGGATGCAGGCGTCTATGAAGAAATACTGATTCGGCCTTTTAAAAAAGTTTTGCCTGATGACTGACATCCAAACAGCCATCTGTATGTGCCTGCAGTCACTGAATCCGGTACAACTCGAACTGATTGACGACAGCCATCTGCATGCAGGGCATAAAGGTCATCATGGCGGGGGACATTATCGTTTGCTGGTGGTCAGCGATGCATTCAACGGTTTATCGCGTCTGGCTCGTCAGCGGAAAGTTCATCAGCTACTGAAAGATTTATTCAAGGCTAATACCATCCATGCCCTCAGCATCATGGCATGTACAAACAGCGAATATTTAACCAAGCAATAATCTATTTCTATCCACTTAAATGAGAGAGTTAACCATGAAAAAACAATTAATTGCTGCTGCCATTTTACTGGGACTAACCGGTATTGCTACTGCCCAGACGGTTGCGACCGTAAACGGAACCAAAATCGACAGTAAAGAGGTCGATAATCAGGTAGCCGTATTGGTTCAGGAAAGCCAGAACCAGATTCAGGATACACCCGAATTACGCAAGAGCATCACTGGCCGTCTGGTGACTCGTACCTTACTGATTCAGGCCGCCAAAAAGCAGAATCTTGATAAAGATCCAGAATATTTGAATGCATTGAATCAGGCAGAAGCAGAAGCTAAACGTCTGGGCGATGATAAAAAGCCTGGTTTCAAAGAAGAATGGGCTTTCTTTAAAGATAATCTGCTGACTCAGGCTTATCTGGCCAGCGTTGCCAAAAATAACCCTGTAAAACCTGAAGATGTGCGCAATGCCTATAACGACATGGTGAAATATTACAGCGGCACTCAGGAAGTTCAGTTAGGTGAAATTATCACACGTGATGCAGACACGGCCAATAAAGCCATAGCTAAACTAAAAGAGAAAAAAAGCTTTGCGACCGTAGCCAAAGAGTTCACAATTGATCCGGCTGGCCGTGAAAACGGAGGTATTCCAAAAGGCTATGTTGCCATGAAAGACCTTCAAGACAGTGCTACACCCGTTTATAACGCCATTAAAGATTTGAAAAAAGGTCAGTACACCCCTGCTCCGGTACAGGGTAACGGCAACATTTACGCTGTATTCTACGTAAACGACAAACGCAACCTAAAACTGCCAACCCAGAAAGAAATGGAACCAATCCTGTCACGCCGTCTGCAAAGTGCCACTCTGGCTCAGGCGATTGACCAGCTGTACAAGAATGCAAATATCAAATAATTATTTTTTCCGACTTTAATAAACGGATCAGATAACAAGGAATATACGATATGAAAAAAAGCATTACCTGGCTGGCCGGCTTCAGTATCATGGCCGCTGGGCTCGCTTTTGCCGATGCACCCAAAATTGATTCACAACGCATTAATGTCATGCTAAAACAGTATGAGCGTCAGATGCAGGCACAGCCGGGTGCACCAGCGCCGAATAAAGCAGAGATTCAGAAAGAAATCACGTTGCGCCTGCAAACGGCCGATATATTGAAAGCAGAAGCCCTTAAGGCCGGTTTGGATAAACAACCAGACACACAGGCCGCTTGGCAAAACATGCAGGCTCAATTTTATGCAGCCCAGTATGTAGACCATTTGGCTGCCAGTATTGAAGTAAGCGACAGTGATTTGCGCCGGCAATATCAACAGGTGAGTCAGGAAATCAACCTACTGCCCATTGTTTTTCCAAGCGAACAAGCAGCCGAAGAAGGTTTAAGCAAACTGAAAAAAGGACTGGCTTACGAAACTTTGCTTAAACAGGTAAACCCAGAAGCACCACAAAGCAATTGGATGAACCCACAGCAACTGCCTCCTGAATTTGCCCAACTGGCCTCACAACTGAAAAACGGTCAGATTTCACCTAATGTGATCACGATTGACGGGCATTACATCCTGTTGAAACTAGCTGGTACGCGTCAGGCACCTGATGCTCCCGCATTTGACCAGATTAAAGAGCAGCTTCGCAATCAGGCCAAACAGGAAAAAGTATCCCAACAAATCAATCAAATTCTGAAAAACAATGGCATTAGTCTAAACAATTAATAGCCTGAATATAAAAAACCGGTACTTTAGTACCGGTTTTTTATATTCAGCTCACCTAAAACGCGAGAAAACTTACTAGAAAATCATTCTGGCTGATATAGCATATCTACAAAAGGAATACCATCCGTAATATACGGCGCACCTTGAATTTTAAAACCATGTTGTTGATAAAATTTAAGAACCTGACGGCTCGACTCAATTTTAATCGGATAATCCGAATAGTGACTCTGTGCATAATGCAGGATCAGTTTAATCAGCTGGTCTCCTAAGCCGGTACCACGAAAATCCGAGCGGGTGACAAAGCGACTGAATGTAAAATGCACACCAGCTAAATACATTCTGGCATAAGCCAGAATTTGCCCGTCTCGTTTATAGTAAACATGTTTGGCCAACACATCCCAGTCATCCAGCTCTTGATATATCCGCTGCTGCTCTACCACAAAAGTGTCAATACGCAATCGAGCAATGCGATAAAAATCTTGTGACGAAAGTTCATCTAATTTTTTGATACACCACATAAAACTTTCACACTCCTCTTAACCACAAAACTGATTGCATTTGGTACTGGTTTGTTACTAAAATCAAATAAGCATAGATTTAATACACTGTTTCTCAAAATATCTTGTAATTACATTATGCCGGCTTGCTATGCTTACACTTAAAACAAACTCAGTATAAAAACAATAAGACAAATAATCAAATAACAATCTTAATTCTGGCAAAAATAAAAATACCGCTTTAACCTAAACCAATATATAGAGAAACGGATTACCCAAACTCAAACAAGGTAATCCGTAGCTAGGATAATAGAAGATTATTGTTTCGCCGCTTCTACTTGAATATTCAGCTTAACATAACGACTTGCCGGCATAACCTGCACATACTCATTAATTCCCCATTGAGTACGATCAATAACAGCTTCAAAATCACCGCCACAAACTTGAGATTGTGTCATCGGGCTTTTATAACAATTGAATTTAGTAGCACGCAAAACTTCAGGGTGTGTTTGCCCTACCATTGTTAATTGGCCGCGCAAAGCCCTTACTTTTCCATTTTTATCGAAAATCCAGTTCTGCGAAACAAATCGCAGTGACGGATATTGTGCCGCATTAAAAAAAGCTTTACTTTGCAGATGTTGAGTAAATTCACTGCGGCCTGTATCCAGCTTAGCCAGTGGAAGAGTAATATCTACTGCACCGGTTTTAGCTTTCGCGTCATATTGCAACTCACCCTCTAGATTATAAAATCCCCCTACATTGCTGGAAGTGGCAAAATGATCTAAAGTGAATCGTGCGTTGGTATGCAAGGGATCAAGTTTATAAGTTGCAGCCATTGCTGGGACACTTATACCCAGCAATGTGGCCATCAAAATACGGGTAAATCGGCTCATCATTTATTTCCTTTGTCCATTTGGCTAACAAATTAATAGTAGCCTGAATATACCTACGGACAAATCCCGCAGAGTAAATATATTTTTTCTTTTAAAGAAACAATTAAACATATTCAGGCATGTTCTTACCCAATATCCCCTCCCTAATTCCTATCCAAAGCTTAAGCTACACTCATCTGTCAAACACTGCCATAGATTCAAGATGTGCTGTTTGTGCAAATAAATTCATAATGCCGCCGGCACGGTACTGGTAACCACGTTTAACCAGTAAACCAGCATCACGTGCCAGCGTAGCCGGATCACAGGACACATACACAATCCGCTTAGGCAGAAACCGTTCTTCAAGCTCATTTAAAGCCAATATCAAAGCTTGAGCACCTGCCCGCGGCGGGTCGAGCAGCCATTTATGCGCATATCCAAACTTACGTAAACGTTGCCCATTCATTGCAAAGAGATCAGCCTGCTGAAAATGGGCTAAATGTTTTAGGCCATTATATTGGGCATTGGCAGTGGCACGTCGGCACATGGCAGCCATCCCTTCCACACCCACTACTTCAGCCTGCATCCGCGCAATCGGTAAACTGAAATTACCCAATCCGCAGAACCAATCTATAATTCTTTCCCCGGCTTGCGGTTGTAGCCATTGTATGGCACGCTCTACCATTAAAGCGTTAGTCAGCTGATTAACCTGAGTAAAATCTTCAGGCTGGTAAGGAATCACTACCTGAAATTCAGGGAGATGATAGCTTAGTTTGTACATGTGCTTAGCGGTCTGCAACGCCGTGGTTCGGCCTGTTTGTAACCACCATTGCCATAGCTTTCCGGTTTGTTGCTGCAATTGCAGCAACAAAGAATCAATCTGTTTGCGCTGATTATGGTTTATGGCAGAAGCCTGCAATGTAAGAGCATTTACCTCATTGCCCTGATGCAGCATCACACCGGCCACACTATGCTCCGGCCAGCTTTGCAATAATGTTTTAATCGGCTTTAATGCTTCTGACAACACTTCCGACAACACCATACATTCATCAATATCTACAATATGATGGCTGTGTCTGGCCTGAAAGCCCAGTTTCAGACGCCCAGCCTGATACACAGCGCGCAAACGTACCCGTTCACGATAACGCCATGGCAGTCCATATATTGGTGCCATCAGCTCGTCTGGTTGCACCTTTCCTAAACGCCGCATCTGATTCATCCACGCACGTTGTTTCAGAGCTACCTGAGTTGTAAACTCAATATGCTGGCTGTTACAGCCACCGCACCGTCCATAGTACACACAAGGTGGCTGTACACGCGCAGCAGCAACGCGCAGCAGCTTGCTGATTTTGCCCTCAGTGTAGGACTTTTTTTCCCGTACCGACTGCCACTGCACCACCTCACCCGGTAAAGCATCTTCAATAAATACAGCCTTACCGTTTACACGGGCAACACCGCGCCCTTCCTGATTCCAGTCAATAATATGTGCTGTCAACTGTTGTTCCAAACTGAACCCTCAAGCCAGAAAAAGACCGCAAATAATCTTAATTGTGTATATTTTCTCACATCACAGACAAATTACGTTATGATTATATTCATATTGCCATACCGGATTTTCAGAATAATGTTGAAACCTATACTTTATGCACTCACCACTTCCATCATATCTGCTAGTGCATATGCTGCCATCCCCATGCCAGATTATGCCGTACCTAGTAAGGGGCAGCAGGTCATACTGAATATTCCGCAGCTACGGCTGTTTTTGTTTCAAGATGGCAAGTTAATCAAAACCTATCCCATAACTGTCGGTAAAGCGAGCACACAAACACCGCTAGGTGAATACAAAATTGGTGCTAAAGTGGCCAATCCCACTTGGAGCGTACCACGTAGTATTCAAAAAGAAATGGCGGCCAGTGGAAAAGCGGTACAGAAATCAGTGCCGCCCGGCCCCAAAAATCCGCTTGGTCCGGTATTTGTCCGTCTTGGTGAACCCAGACTCGGTCTAGGCATTCATGGTACAAATGTACCCAGCAGTGTACCCGGCGTACGAAGTCATGGCTGTGTTCGGCTGCAAAGCCCCAACGCATTGGATTTTGCTGCAACTGTTCAAAGCGGTGCAGATGCAGCGGTAATCTATCAGCAAGTTTCAGTAAACATCGACGAGCAGAACGATATTTGGATTGCGGTTTACCGAGACCCCTATAACAAACGCAATCTAAACAAAAAACTACTTAATCAGAGTATTAGTTCTTGGGCAAATCAGCATCAGCAACAGGTAGACCAAAAGCGTCTAGCTGCTGCCCTGATTAAACCGGCCAACACATTAATCTGTCTCACATGTACTGCCGGCAAAACTAAAGTCAGCGGTGCGCTCAGCTCGTTACAGTGGACTAGTGGTAAGGGTGAGCTGGTTGAACTAAAACACATCAACACTATAAACTCACAACCTAAACAGGAAATTGCTCCAGAAAGCAGCAACGTAGAAGTGGATGAGGATATGGATGATACATCCAAACAAGACATAACCCCGTTAAATCCCACCCCCACAGTACCAGAAAAAGTACATCCAGCTCCGGAAAAAAATATTCCAGTTAACAAAATTCCGGCCTCATCCGATCCGGGATTTGACGCATTGCTATAAGATATCAGCAACGAATTAATTGCACAGAAATTAAATTCGTGTCTGAAAATCGGGCAACAATTGCCACAATGCACTTTTTTCTGCCACCTTTAGCCGCTTAAGCCGAAATTCACATCTGGCTGCCGCGGCTTTATTTATATCCACGCACACCAGCCGCATCTGCACTGGAGTATGCATACGCGTATACTTTGCCCCTTTCCCCGAACAATGCGCCAGCCAGCGCAGCAAAGGCCGGTTTGAGATTCCACAGTAATACGCACCATTATCACAAAGCAGCATATACACTGACCAATCAGCGTGAAACTGTGGCAACGGAGGTAGAGCGGCCAGAATAGAAGCAGATAAATTCAATCGCAATACTCAATAAATTTAAATACAGTAGATAGTTAAAAATATCTTCAATAAATTTCATTAGCATTGTGAATAAAATTAGAGAAATCAATCACATTTAAAACTTAAACATAAGATTTGATCATTATCTTATGAATTAAATATTTCTAACTTACGTAAATTACATGAAAAAGCAATAAAATCCTATTTAAAAGCTTACATGTACCGCTTCATCCCCTAGTAAAGAATACAAGCTATCAAACAAAACAGCTTCTGGCCTAATCAGCCAGCTTTTATCTGCGCGTAGCTCGCCATAAGCATGTTGGTGGCGGCAGCAGAATTTTAGCGGTACATGCGCCTGTTCTCCGCAATAAGTCTTTAGCAAATCAGCTAGCTTTTGAATTGGCGCATCAGCAGCAATATATAATTGCAGACTGCGCGCATAACGCGCACTGGCCTGAGCCAAAGTAAATGCATCATCTGCAGTGATACGCAAACCATCACCGCCATTGTATTCATCTACCGCTACCTTACATTCCATTATCAGCACCTGATCCGCTTTGAGACTGGCGCCGTATTCTTCCAAGGCCTGCCCTGCTACCACCACCTCCTGCTTATCAGTGCCGTCTTCCAGCTGCACCACAGCAAACTTACCACGTTTTCCCATAATATAGCGTACACCGGTAACAAATCCGGCTACCTTCTGTTTATTATTGGATGGTTTTAACGCAGAGAGCTTAGTACCCACCAGTGCACGCACCTTATCAGCATAAGGCTCGAAAGGGTGACCAGAAAAATAAAAGCCCATGGCCTGTTTTTCTTCTGCCAGCTTCACAGCCAGAGACCATGGCTCCACTTCTTCCATTTGCAAGGGTTCTATCGCATCCTCCACCAGATCAAACAGCCCACCCTGATTGGCATTGGCTGCCACCTGTTCAGCATTTTCCATAGCCAATCCTATATTGGCCAGCAACTGAGCCCGATTCGGATTCAGTTCATCAAAGGCACCGGCACGCACCAGCGCTTCAATAGTGCGACGGTTGATATGCTGGCGGTCAACCCGCTGACAAAAATCAAATAGGTCTGTAAATGGCCCGCCTGTTTCACGTGCTCGCACAATCGCTTCTACTGCACCCTCACCAGTGCCCTTAATCGCACCCAATGCATAGCGTATCTGTTTTTGATTGTTAGGAGTAAACCGATAAAAAGACTGATTAATACTGGGCGGCAAAAAGGTAATACCATTTTCAATGCCATCATCGACAAAGATTTTTAGCTGGTCAGTATTGGTCAACTCACTGGACATCGTACCAGCCAGATATTCCGCCAGATAATGGCATTTCAGCCATGCCGTCTGATACGACACCAGCGCATAAGCGGCCGCATGAGATTTATTGAAACCATAACCAGCGAATTTTTCCATATAATTGAAAATTTCGTTGGCAGTATGCTTATCAATGCCCTTTTCCGCGGCTCCGGCTTCAAAAATGGCACGATGCTTCACCATTTCCTCAACCTTTTTCTTACCCATAGCTCGCCGCAATAAATCGGCGCCACCTAGTGTATACCCCCCGCAGACCTGCGCCGCCTGCATCACCTGTTCCTGATACACCATTACACCGTAGGTAGAATTAAGCACCGGTTCCAGATTTGGATGCAAATATTCCACTTTTTCTTCACCGTGCATACGCCGGATAAAGTCCGGAATCAGATCCATCGGCCCCGGCCGATACAAGGCCACAAAAGCAATAATTTCCTCAAATTTAGTCGGACGTGCGGTTATCAGCATTTTTTTCATGCCCACCGACTCAAACTGGAAAACAGCGGTGGTATTACCCTTAGCAAAAATGCTGGCGTAAGTAGCCGCATCATCTAATGGAATATGATTAACATCAACTTTCTGGCCGGTCGTCTCCAGAATAAATTTCTGCGTCATTTCAATAATGGTTAAATTCCGCAACCCAAGAAAGTCGAATTTCACCAGCCCTATCTGCTCTACATCATCCTTATCAAACATGGAAACCGGCGATGCATCTTCACCACTGGCCTGATAAATCGGGCAGAAGTCGGCAATTTTACCCGGTGCCATCAACACCCCACCGGCATGCATACCCAACCCACGGGTCAAATCTTCCAGTTTTAACGCCAGCGTCATCAGCTCCTCAGCCTCTTCTTCGCGTAATAGCTGCTGTATCTGAGGTTCTGCTTCCATCGCCTTAGTTAAACTTAACGGCTTATTGGCCTCCACAGGTATTAGCTTGGATAAACGGTCACACAAACCAAACGGCAAATCCAATACCCTTCCCACATCGCGTACCACCGATTTGGACGACATCGTACCAAAAGTCACAATCTGGCTAACCGCAGGCACACCATATTTGTGCCGGACATACTGAATCACACGCCCACGGTTTTCCTGACAAAAGTCGATATCGAAGTCAGGCATCGATACCCGCTCCGGATTCAGAAAGCGTTCAAACAGCAAGTTATAGCGCAGCGGATCCAAATCAGTAATCTTCAGCGAATACGCCACCAGTGAGCCCGCACCCGAACCACGCCCCGGTCCTACCGGACAACCATTCTGTTTAGCCCAATTAATAAAGTCCTGCACAATCAGAAAATAGCCTGGAAACTGCATCTGAATAATAATACCCAGCTCATAATCCAGCCGCTGCTGATATTCCGGCATTTTCTGAGCCCGCTCAGCCTCATCCGGATACAGAAACGCCATACGCTCACGCAACCCTTTATTACTAAGCTGCACCAGCAAATCATCCAGTGTCATTCCTTGTGGTGTCGGAAACAACGGCAGATAGTGCTCGCCCAGCGTCAGCGTCAAATTACAACTTTGTGCAATTGCTACGGTATTAGTCAGCGCTTCCGGAATATCGGCAAACCGCTCAGCCATTTCCTCAGGCGTCACAAAATACTGACTCGGAACAAAATCATGCGGACGCCGTTTATCGGCTAAAACATAGCCGCTGGCAATACATACACGGGCTTCATGTGCCTGAAAGTCTGCTGCATCCATAAACTGCACCGGATGCGTCGCCACCACCGGTATCTGATGTGTAGCAGCCAGCGCAACGCTACCGGCCACCACTGCTTCCCATTCCGGCCGTTCAGGCAAACGCTGTACTTCCAGATAAAAACGTTCTCCAAACCATTGCTGATATTTAGCACACACCTGTGCAGCCAGCTCCGGCTTCTGCGACAGCAGAGCCTGACCGATTTCACCATACTGCGCCCCAGACAGACAGATCAGACCACTATTATCTCCATCAGCCAGCCATTGCTGGCGGATAACAGGCTGATTCGGATTGCGGTCTTCCCCTACATAAGCATCAGTCAATAACTGATTCAAACGCAGATAACCACCATGATTCTTTACCACCAGCATCAGACGAAAAGGTTTATCCGGCTGCTCTGGATTTTCCACCCGCACATCCACTGCCATAATGGGCTTAATACCCGCATTGCGGCAGGCCTTGTAAAATTTCACCATGCCGAACACATTCATCAGATCACTGATACCGAGTGCCGGCAAACCGAGCTCACTGGCACGTTTTACCGCTTCTTTAATCCGAACAATGCCATCTTCAATAGAAAATTCGGTATGTAGCCGCAGTGGAATATAAGGAAAATTGTCAGACATAGCACTTTTCACGCCAGTACATTAATTGTCTGGCTTAAGAGAATTGAATTAAACACTCACCGTTCACAGAGAAAGCGACAACAAATGTGAAACAAGGTGATAAAGCTTCAGCTAAAACAGCCGGTTTCAGGACGGAACACAGCCACCATAATTCTACCTGATTTGCCACATCCTATCGCCGGTATGAAGACAATGATAATAGCGCAATCTCAAAAAAGATTGAAAAACGTACTTCTGAAACAGCGAAACATCTTAGCGCGGATTGACGTACTCATACTTAACCCAGTCAGACCAATATATTTTCAAAAAAAATGAAAATAGCAGTAAATAATGAATTTTATTATAAAAAAGCAGATTTTTATCGCAAATAACAACTTTTCATATGCAGCTATGACTGGTATTCCACCCGATCAAACGCGAAAGATTAATCCTGAACAATGTGATTTAGCGATACACATTTGGCAATAACTGAAAACAGGCTGCCTGAAATATCAGACAGCCTGTTCAAATGGGTTTCCCCCACATGTGCCGTTTTGGACGCTATCCGCTTGAACCTTGAGGACAAGGCTGGCAGTATCGAATGGCTTCGGGTTCATTCACACAGAATGCTCACGCCCACCATTACCCAACCGCCAAAAAAGCGAATTATTGGTTCAAAGGAATATATGTCCTTGCGAACACAGCAGGGGAAGAAAAAGTTATTTTACCACAAGAGTGAGGGTACTTTCACACAGCTGAATCATATCCTGCATTTTACGCTCAAAATCACCGATTTCCAAATTACCATGTACCGTAAGCTTGAGTAAATCATGAGCTAAATTCAGCGCAGCCATAATCACGATTTTATCTGTTTCAACAATTCGTCCGGAACTTTGAATCGCAGCAATCTTTTCATTGAGCATTTTTACCGCCTGCATCAATGTTTCATGCTCACTTTTGGGCGTACCGATATTAAAAGGACGACCAAGAATTTCCACACGAACCTGTTGAATTTCATCCATTAGGATTCCTCCTGCGCCTTAGGCAAGCGTTTCAGCAATTGCTGTAATTCATCACTGGATGCCTTAATTACCGAAGTATAACGGTTTTTTTCAGCAATTAATCCATCAATCGTTGTCTGCATGCTTTCCTGCAAGTGTAATTTTTCCTGCTCGTGCTGGTTTCGTATCCGTTCACGTTCAGTCTGAAATTTTTCATTCTGCTGCTGCATTTCTTCTTTTACCGATGACAGTTGCTGTGTCAGCTGCTGCTTTTCAGCCAGAAGAGAATTAAAATGTATTACCAGCCGCTTAATGCAATCTTCCAGTTGTTCTAATTGATTTTCCATTCCCTACCCGCTTCCATCCTCAGAATACACAGCATGAATGCCTGAATTTCCATGCTGCCACTTTAAATTGTTATTCATTATTGAATTTGATTATTATTCCGCCTTCGGTGCACGTTCCATTAATATTTCAGCCATTTCCTGAACTTCTATGCAACCATCAAACAATTGCTTGAGAATACAGGCTACTGGCATATCCACCCCGAGCGAAGCAGCCTGTCGGCAAACTTCCTCGACAGTATATACACCTTCCGCCACATGTCCAAGTTCAGTAAGCGCTTCCGGCAGTGATTTACCCTCTGCCAGCAGCAACCCTACTCTGCGATTGCGCGACAGCGAGCCGGTACAGGTCAGAATCAAATCTCCCATACCCGATAGCCCCATCAACGTCGCAGCCTGACCACCCAGCGCCTGATTCAGACGGGATATCTCCGCCATACCGCGCGTCATTAACGCAACACGCGCATTAATACCATAGTTCAATCCGTCAGCAATACCTGTTGCAATCGCCATGACATTCTTTACCGCACCACCAACGGCCGCCCCAATCACATCTGCATTGGCATACAAACGCAAAACGGTATTATTCAAACTCGCCGCCAGCGCCTGAATCCAAACAAAATTTTCTGATGCCAGTGTTACCGCACAGGGCAGCTGCTGTGCCAGCTCCTGAGCAAAACTCGGGCCGGATAAAACACCGATACATGGATTCTTAGGCATCACCTCCGCCAGCACCTGCTGCGGCAGTAAACCGGTTTGCTGCTCGAATCCTTTGCAAGCTGCAATAATGGGCACATCACTCAAGCCAGCATCCACCAGCTTCTGCGCACTTTGCCGTAAAGCTGCCACCGGCGTAGCAATAATAATTAACTCGGCTGAGGCCAGCTCTGCCACAGCAGCTAAATTTTCCGGTAAATCAAAACCCGGTAGATAACGCTGATTCTGCCGCTGCTGCTGTAATTGCTGCACATGCTGTATATTATGGGTCCATAGCCATACTTTATGCGAATGTAGGGCAAAATGAATGGCCAGCGCAGTACCCCACGCTCCCGCACCCAGTACACCAATATTCATGACAAATATTCCCTATAACAAACTTCCGCCAAACCCTGGCCAGTTTAGAGCACTGCTGCACATCAATAATCACTGAAATATCTGGATTAAGGCTGCAACAGGCAGCATATTGTATCCAAAAAACCAAGCTCAAGCTGCAACATCTATAGCAAAAACTGGTAATCCACATTGAATATCAGCAAATTTATCTGATTGTCGCGCAAATTCTTTACCGTAGCCGACATTATTCTGCAGCTACCCAGATTACCGTCGGTCGGCTAATATAAAAACACAGGCTGCCTGTTAATCAGACAACCTGTGTGTACATTGCGGACTTCAAAAGCGCTTAATCTTCAAAACGCTTAAACGCCAGCGACCCATTGGTACCGCCAAAACCGAATGAATTGGAAATAGCTGCACGAATCGGCAAATCCCGTGCTTCATTAGCACAATAATCCAAATCACAGCCTGCCTCAATATCCTGCTCAAAGATATTAATCGTAGGCGGAGATTTCTGCGTGTGAATAGCCATTACAGTGTAAACGGCTTCCACACCACCAGCACCGCCCAACAGATGGCCGGTCATCGATTTAGTAGAATTCACCACTAGCTTTCTGGCCTGTTCGCCTAAAGCCAATTTTAATGCGTTGGTTTCATTCACATCACCCAGCGGGGTGGAGGTACCATGCGCATTTACATAATCAATATCTTCTGGATTCAGGCCACCATCTTTCAGAGCACGCGTCACCCCCAGAGCCGGACCCTCAGTATTCGGAGCAGTAATATGATATGCATCGGAGCTCATACCAAATCCAACCAGCTCAGCATAAATCGTGGCGCCGCGCTTACGGGCATGTTCATACTCTTCCAGCACCATTACACCAGCACCTTCACCCATCACAAAACCATCACGATCCTTGTCCCATGGTCTGGAGGCTGTGGCCGGATCATCATTGCGAGTAGATAGTGCTTTCATGGCAGCAAAACCACCCACACCCAACTCACAGATGGCACCTTCGGCACCGCCAGCAATCATAATATCCGCATCGCCATACTTAATCAGGCGTGCAGAATCACCGATACTGTGCGCACCAGTAGTGCAGGCAGAAACCATACCATAGCTTGGTCCCTGATAACCTTTTAAAATCGTAACATGGCCAGATATCAGATTAATCAGTGAGCTAGGAATGAAAAATGGATTGATTTTACGGGCACCCTGCTCCACTACAGTACGTGCAGTAGCTTCAATTGCCGGCAAACCACCGATACCCGCACCAATATTTACCCCTACTCTGGTTTTATCCAAACCCGGAATATCATCCAGCCCTGCATCGGCTATCGCCTGAAGAGCAGCAGCCACACCATAATGGATGAAAGAATCCATCCGGCGTGCCTCTTTCGCACTGATGTACTGCGTTACATCAAAATTCTTAACTTCACCAGCAATCTGGCAAACTAAAGACGAAGCATCAAAATGGGTAATCGTGCCAATGCCGCTTTTACCTGCAAGTAAATTCTGCCATGCTGTGGTGATATCATTACCCACAGGAGATACTTGACCCAGGCCGGTAATGACTACTCGTTTTTTACTCATAATTTGCTCGTAAGAAAAAAACCTCTACCGAATCAGGCGATACTTGGCACCTTAGTTCGACAGAGGAATTTGAATTTGACCAACACTACACGGAATTAATTCAGGTGTGCGCCAACAAAGTCGATAGCTTGTTGCACAGTAGTGATTTTTTCAGCTTCTTCATCAGGAATTTCGCAACCGAATGCTTCTTCCAGAGCCATTACCAATTCAACGGTGTCCAGTGAGTCAGCACCCAAATCTTCCTGAAATGAAGATTCGTTTTTTACTTCAGCTTCGCTCACGCCTAATTGTTCTGCAACAATTTTTTTCACGCGTTGTTCGATATTGTTATCCATTGACTGATCTTTCTTTTCTTTGCCCGCTGCGATACGGACAGGGTTAATTGAATTAATCAACTTTTTAGTTGTTGATATTATTGTACCTAATAAAAATAGAGTTTACCATTCAAATTGTTTTTTGCCGTATTTTCTATGGTTTTCAGCGATTTTCAGCGCATTTTTACTTATCACCCTGCGCAGATTACACGACAAGCGGCAGCCATATTAGCACAGCCTGTTTTTTTGCCACAAGTTATTAGATTTAGATTGAATCATCGCCAGCAATCGTTTTATATAAAAAATTCATAATCAGCGCCAATTCTGTTGCGGTATTTTCCTGAGTCACACCCCCTGCATGCCCACCTGTATCGGGTACAGCCAGCCATACAGGCTGTCTGAGCGACCGCAAACGTGCAAAAAACTTCAGTGCATGGGCCGGATGTACACGGTCATCATGAAGATTAGTCGTAATTAAAGCAGGTGGGTAGTGTTGCAATTTGCCCAAATTATGATAGGGCGAAAGTTGAAGCAATGCATTTTTTTCAACTGAATCAACAGGATCACCATACTCATCTACCCATGAAGAACCGGCTGAAAGATAAGGATAGCGCAACATATCCGTAAGCGGCATCTCGCACACCATCGCCCCCATACACTGCGGTTGGCGGCAAAATGCAGCGGCCACCACAAGCCCGCCATTACTACCGCCCTGAATTGCTGTATGCATCGCACTGGCTCGCCCATGAGAATACAAATCATCTAGTACTGCCAATAAATCATCTACACTGACACGCTTATGAATACCGCGGGCTGCCTCATGCCATTGAGGTCCAAATTCACCACCACCACGAATATTTGCCAGTACAAATGCATAACCTTTTGCCAACCAGTACCGACCAATACTACCTAGATAATAGGGTAGCTGAGGCATACCAAAGCCACCATAAACATAAACAATAGTGGGCATTTCCTTATTCATATGTTTACCAACATGAAAATAAGGAATAAACGTCCCATCAGATGCAGCAGCACTGAACTGCTTCACCTGCATCCCTGCCTCATCAAACTGCTGCGGCTGTCGCCGCATCACACACAACTCTCCCAAATTTACATCAAGCGTATACAGTGTCAAAGGATCCAAAAAACTACTGATTGCCAGATAGACCACATCGCCGCCCCAAGGCTGGTCTGTAATTTCAAGCGCACCATCCGGCAAATTGGGCAATGAAACTTCCTGCCAGCCATTGCTACTAAATTGCCACGCCAGCAAACGACAGCTTACATTATCTAGTATCGACACCAATACAAACCGCCGTGTGGTTTCAATGCTTTCAATTGCCTGAGTGGCCTTAGGCTGAAAAATCACTTCAGCAGCACCCAGCTCACCTTTATGTAATTTCACTGCAACCAGACTACCGGCCGGATAACTTCGGTTCGCACGCTGCCAGCCACTGCGCAACTGCACCAGCAACTGCCCGTATAGATAGCCCATCAGTTCACAATCATCAGGCAGTCCCAGCGGTTTGGCACTTAAATCCGCCATAACTTGATAATATTGCTTGTGATAAAAGCCGCTTGCCGCCTCAATTAAATCAATCGGTGCGCCCTGACTATCTAAATAACGCCATGCATTCACCATCATGCCATCAGCTGGCATTTCTAGCACTGGCTGCGCCTGCGCAAAGGTTTGCCCGCGTTGCATCAGCCATACCTGCCGTGGATAGCCAGCCTGAGTCAGCTGCCGCTCATCCCATGCTGGACATATCCATACACTTTCTGTATCACGCCAGCTAATGATGCTTTTACTCAGAGGAAAATGAAAACCTCCCTCAACCACTTTGCCTTCGTTTAAATTAAACTCAATGGTATAGGCTGCATCAGCACCGCCGGCACTCAGACTGATAAGCACATGCTCGGGGGCCTGCACATAATGTGCTACACCCTGCAAATACACATCATCTCCAAGCAGTTCATCAAAATCGGCCACAGAAAACAAAATTTTCCATTCAGGCAAACCAGCACGATAACTGGCAGCAGAACATACCCGATACACACCTTTCGGAAATTCAGCCGATTGATAAAAATGATACATGCGTGCACGATGTTCCTGACAAAACGGTATTTGCTGCTCATCACGCAGTATTGTCACCATATCATCACGTACTGCTTCATACTCAGCATCTGTTGCAAACTCAGCCTGAGTCGCTGCATCCGCCTGCTGAATCAATGCCAGAGTGCGCTCATCGTTTAAGTCTTCTAAATAGGCAAAAGGATCAGTATTGGTCATCAGGATTTTTCCATAAACTAAGGTTCATTCCAAACAGGTGGACAGACAGACAATCTTTACAGTCTGATACCTCTGTATAAACATAATTAATCAACTCATCCTACCCAATCACGTTCAGATATATTCGCCATAAATAAAAAGGGCAGCCCCTATAGGCTGCCCTATCATCCAATTGAAATCAACAATACATATCAGCAATATTATTTTGCTAACTTGCATACCTAAATATGCTTGTTGTGTATTGTATGTTTCTAGTATGGTGCCGACAACGAGAATCGAACTCGTACGACCTGAGGTCACCACCCCCTCAAGATGGCGTGTCTACCAATTTCACCATGTCGGCATGTAACTGTAAAAAAATTCCTATTCCGGTATCAGCGGCTTCTGTGCCGGTTTCACCGGTACCGCCGGTGCACTGGCAGCTGCTGGCTTGGCCGGTACCACTACTTGCTGCTGCTTCACATTACTAAAATCCAGACCGCTGTGGCGGTGCGTGGAAATATAGCCTAAAGCCAAGCAAGTAATAAAAAATATAGTGGCGGCAATCGCTGTGCTGCGGCTGAGAAAATTTGCATTGCCCGCAGCACCAAATACACCCTGAGCACTACCGGAACCAAATGCTGCGCCCGCATCCGCACCTTTGCCCTGCTGCATTAGCACCAGCACAATAACACTCAGCGCCGCGAAAATATTCACGATTAAAATAAGGGTTTTGAATGCTTCCATGATATCAACTTTTATCAAGCAGGCGCATATGCAGCCTGAATAATAGCGGCAAAACTGTCAGCCTGCAACGAGGCTCCGCCAACCAGCGCACCATCAACATGTGGCACAGCCAGAATTTCAGCCGCGTTGCCAGCGTTGACACTACCGCCATAAAGGACGCGGATTTTAACATCTTCACCACACAAAGACAAGATTTGCTGATAAATCAGCTGATGCATCGCAACGATCTGCGTTACAGACGGCACTTTGCCGGTACCAATTGCCCATACTGGCTCATAAGCCACCACCACTTCTCTCATCCCCAGACTGGCGAGCACATTAAGCTGTGCACTTACTACTACCTGCTCCTGTCCTTGTTCACGTTCAGCCAGTGTTTCCCCCACACACAGCACCGGCAGCAGGCCTGCTGCCATGCTGTTTTGCAGCTTAATCAGCAATTCTTGATTATCTTCGTGAAAATACTGCCGCCGCTCAGAGTGTCCGATCAGCACAAACTGCGCACCCACATCTGCCAGCATTTGCGCACTAACTTCTCCAGTAAAAGCACCGTTTGCAGCAAAACGGCTCACATCTTGTGCCCCTACCGCCAGCGATGTATCACGCGTGAATTCATTCACTCCGGCAAGATAAACATTCGGCACCGCCACACCACAGTAAACATAAGCCGCAGCTACATCTACTGGTTTCAGCAATGCTTGTAGCAGTTGCCGGCTTGCCGACTGACTGCCATTCATCTTCCAATTGCCGATTATCCATTTCTGCTGCCACATATTTTTTCCTTACTGACTATAGATTGGCCAACACTGAACAAAACAGTATATAGAGTATTTATCACACATACTGCAAACTAAAAGAGCTTGCAAACGGCGGCATTGTAACGGAAAACCACTACTTGCGTCCTATTAATATAATAAGTCAAAACCTACCGATTACCCCCTGTGCAGAGCCGCACTGCAGAAGATAAACAATAGATCTCTTCCGGCTCCAAAGCTAAACGTTGCAGCATCACGCATCATTTATCTGACAAAACACTACCACCTGTGCTTTTTCGACATGTCGACATAACCTTACCCAATCACAATGAGCCTGCTCGTAGATATTCGTCTACACCGCAACTGCCTTTGCCCTATTGTCACAACGTAAATAGTTTTATAATCTTTCTGAGTCAAATTCATGTGGTGTACCCAATCCAACATCACATAACAATGTTTTTATAATACAAACCTACTTAATTACCCACCCGCCGCGCGGGTAATCAGCCTTTCGGAGCAGACATGGATTTCAATACCGCCCGCTATAACATGGTTGAGCAGCAAATCCGTCCATGGGACGTATTAAATTTCGACTTACTAGATGTATTATCCGATATTCCGCGTGAACGCTTTGTTCTGCCACAGCAACAGGAAGTAGCCTATACAGATCAGGCACTCGGACTGGCCAACGGTGGCAAAATGCTTGAGCCCAAAGTAGTCGCACGCATGATTCAGGCATTACAACTCAACCTCACCGATACCGTAGTAGAAATAGGTACCGGTTCTGGCTACGCCACGGCCATACTGGCAAAAATGGCCGGCAAAGTCATCTCTGTAGATATAGATGCCGAACAACAGCAGCGTGCTCAGTTCGTTCTCAGTGACCTTGACTACACCAATATCAGCTACAAAACCTGCGACGGATTAGCAGACAAGCTACCTGGCGCTCCATTCAGTGCCATTTACGTAGGCGGCTCCCTGCCTACCCTGCCTACCACACTACTTGAGCAACTGGCTGAAGATGGCCGCATGGTAGCCATTATTGGTGAAGCGCCAGTAATGCGTGCCATTCTGTTTGAGCGCCAGAACAAACAGCTTAAAGAAACCGTACTGTTCGAAACCGTAGCACCTGCATTACACAGTCTGGAAACACCGACACCCAATCAATTCAGATTCTGACTCTATCGCTTCTTAAAAAGCAGCACTTGTAGCCATTACGGCAACGGTGCTGCCTGTGCATTCTCAAATTCAAATATCGCAGTATATTAACTTCTACGCCATATCTAGCACTTAGCTTTCAGCCAGCAAATCAACAGTCCAATCAGTATGCATACATACACCAAACAACATGTTTAACTTCTCTTGCATATTGGCATCGGCCGCATCCGGTCCATCCATCTGCCCGTCATCTTCGCTTTTTAAGTAATAAAAAATTAAAACCTAGTTAAAACAAAAACATAATTAGAAAAACTGATTGCATTAAGCCACTTATTGCGATTTACTAGGCTATAGAAACAAAATCGGGAGCAATATCATGCCTTATCAGCACCGCAGTGATCTACCTGCATCAGTCCGGCACGCTTTACCGGAACATGCGCAAGACATATTCAAAGAAGCATTTAATCACGCCATAGCAGAATATCAGGATCCGAAAAAACGCCGCGATAATAACGATGCAGAAACCATTGCGTTCCGAGTAGCATGGGCTGCTGTCGAAAAGGTTTATCATAAAGGCAATGATGGCAAATGGCAGCCTAAGTAAGCGCCCAATCATCATACAACGAGACAGAATTCACGCAAAAATCCAGCCTCTTCGATACTGCCACTACAATTAAGCTAGCCAATAGTCTGAGCTACTGCCAGCTGTGCTGCATTGGCATATTCAGACAAACACAGGTATCATTTGATCCGGCTAACAAAGCAAATGCCAGCAGGCATACAGCCACATTATCAAATTAGATTAATATCCATACACATCACACAGAATCAATTTATTAATATGACCATTCAGACAATAAATGCAGCACAATTGCAGCAATGGCAGCAGCAAAAAAAAGATTTTGTCCTCCTTGACGTACGCGAAGACAACGAAGTCCAGTATGCAGCTATTCCTGGGTATCTCCATATTCCGATGAATATGATTCCCTTGCGCCAAAACGAATTACCGGACGATAAACCAATCGTAATTTACTGCCATCATGGCATGCGCAGCATGCAAGTAGCATTGTATTTACAGGATACCGGCTTCGAAAATCTTTATAATCTCAAGGGCGGCATCGATGCATGGTCACGAGAAGTAGACAGCAGTATACCCACCTACTAATTTCAGATTCGTAGCCTCGAAATCATTGGCTTTCAAAAAAGGCACGCTTTAATTGAGCAACAATTATCTATACAGCACAATAATTATTGTTGCCTTAATTTCAGCTTGCTATCTATTAACAACACGCCAGCCAGCGTAAGTATCGTATCGATAGCAGCAATTGCCTTGAAAGATTTATGTAAAATAACCACCGCTGTAATAATCATAATAGGTGGTACCAGTTGTACACTCAATTTAGCAAAAAATATCAAGATCAAATTTTGCTTACAGATAGTAAAAATTTCAGAACTGATTAGAAAAAAATCTAGCAACAGTACAAATAGCCACGTTCCGCATCAGCCTTAATCATAATATTACGAATGATTCAAACTAGACGCTATGTAGGCCGCTCCCTACTGATACACAGCCACAATCAAACCTGAATCCTTACAACCCTTACCAGCGCATTAATTACAATACAGTACAGTTTTTCATGTAGCACTGTCTAAACACTGCGTGATTAAAACTTATATTTTGTTTGAAATTTTGTTTTAAACAAATGTACAGATATCAAAATTTAAGGGTTTCAGCCATCCTGAAACCCTTAAATGCTAACTTGGTGCACCCAACAGGGATCGAACCTGTGACCTCCGGCTTCGGAAACCGACACTCTTCCAACTGAGCTATAGGTGCAAATATACTAAAGAGGCCAGATTTTAGCTGAAATCAAGCAGCTTGGCAAAATCATTTACCAGCAAAAGCAATCAATCACACTAACAACCAATACTACTCAAAATAAACAATTGAAATTAATATTTTAATTTCAGCAATAATAACGACAATCCGAACACATCACGGATAATGGGTTATATAGAGACATTAAATGCCAACACAAATAACCGTTACCTTGTCCACATGCGAATAGCGGCCAACACACTATCTTACAATTGCTATTAAACATGCCCATATCTTCATCGACTCATTTCCAGAAAACACAAATAAATATATGCATATTGCAGAATACGTTATTGCCAGATGTTAGAGCACGATATGCCTTAATACTTTATTAACAATAAATATTTTGTCTGAATTGCCCAGAATGTTTCTAAACATCAAACAGGGACACAAACGGAAAATAGCAGACTGGTAATAGCAATGAGTAAGCGAAAGGCCTCCCAGCCAATGGTCAGTTTAAGGTACTCATGGCATTGGAAACAAATATAAACGTTTAATGGAGTTTTCTAGAACACCTAAGTAGCTATTATTGAAAATAATACATTGAATTTATTAATTTTTTAAGTACAAAACAAACAGCCGATGCTGGCGGATAAGTTTTCGTTTCTGGATATCTGCTTAGTAAATAATCTAACGGTAAATATCTAATTTTTAGTCAGCTCCTTAATTATTGAATATTTATAGCCAAATCATTTCCATACACTTTTACTGACATTAATCATACATAAAAGGACATTTATAGCGGGGAATTGGCATACTTGAATATTTTGTGCTATGTTAATTGGATTTAGTTGATTAAATATTGTTTTTAAAATAATAAATATTCGCACAGACAGCAGTCAGGTCTGTTAACACAGGCCATTAAAATGAAGTATTCTGACTTAAGTACCTTTATCCGCCCCTTACCCAACACCGCGCTGGACGTGATTGGTGATGTTCATGGCGAGTGGGAAGCTTTACAGCAGTTATTACACTTTCTTGGCTACGATGATTACGGTCGCCATCAACACGGACGTAAACTCGTGTTTGTTGGCGATTTGTGCGACCGTGGGCCAAACAGCCCTGCTGTTCTTGACTGGGTGATACAGGCCGCCGCCTCTGAAAACGCATTTACCATCATCGGTAATCATGAACTCAATTTATTAATTAACGATCCTAAAGACGGAGCTGGCTGGTATTTTGATAATCGGCCACAGGATGAAGCACGGTTCGCGCCATGGCAGCATTATCCCGCTGCCCAACGCAGGCAATTACAGGAAACCATCGCACAATGGCCATTAATTCTGCAACGGGACGATTTGCGCATCGTTCACGCTGCGTGGTTGCCGGAAAGTATTGATAAATTACTAGAATGCAGTGAAACTTCACTGGTAAAACAATATCATTACTGGGAAGACCGCTTTTTAGATGATTTCCGAAATACGCAATGGTACGAACCATACCAGCAGGAGCAGCGGCAATTAAATAAAGACTTGGAAAATGAGCACTATCCGATGACGTTTCAAGCAGGTACAGCCCATTATGATCTACTACGCAGCTGTCACAATCCAATACGTGCGCTCACCAGCGGCATTCAGGCCATCACACAACAGCCTTTTTATATCAACGGCCGCTGGCGCTTCACAGTACGTAAACCGTGGTGGCAGCAGTATACCGACCCTGTGGCGGTAATAATCGGCCATTACTGGCGCAGCTGGTATGGCACCGGCATAGCCGAACACCGCAAAGAACTATTTCAGGAGCCTCCAACACACTGGCTGGGGCAGCAACGTCAGGTATTTTGCGTGGATTTTTCCATTGGTGCACGCTGGCGGGAACGCAAAAAAGCCATTGCTGTGACAGACAGCCAGATGCATCTGGCTGCACTGCGCTGGCCCGAAAATATAATTATGCTGAATAATGGTAAATATTATCATGGAGAGCGTTACCTCTGAATTCTCATGCCAGTAATGCATACAATTTGTTATAATAAAGACTTTTGCAACAAAACCCAGTATGCAAAAAGGATAAAAATATCCGGCATACGCTATTAAACCCTAAAATAGACAATCCATTCCGGTATGTCACACCGTACCTCCGGTGCGCGCCTGAAGTTGGCCGCAAGGTAGTGCAGTTCTGCTCAATTACAACATACCGGCGCATATAGTTACACATTATCAGAATGACAGACGCCAATTCCTCTCCCAACCAAGTTAAACGCCATCTGAAAACCCGCCATCTGTCAATGATTGCCATTGGCGGCAGTATTGGTACAGGCTTGTTTATGGCCAGTGGCAGTGCGATTCACGATGCCGGCCCTGGTGGCGCCTTACTGGCGTACATGGCCATCGGAATTATGGTGTATTTTCTCATGACCTCACTAGGCGAAATGGCCACTTACCTGCCTACTTCCGGTTCATTCTCCACTTATGCAGCCCGCTTTGTTGATCCGTCGCTGGGTTTTGCACTGGGCTGGAATTACTGGTTTAACTGGGTGATTACCGTTGCTGCAGACATCTCCATTGCCTCATTGGTGATTACCTACTGGGAACCATTGCGCTTTATGCCGGCATGGAGCTGGAGTTTGCTGTTCTTTGCTCTGGTGTTTCTGCTCAATATACTGTCTGTACGCGCCTATGGTGAATCTGAATACTGGTTTGCTCTGATTAAAGTAGTCACAGTAATCGTGTTTCTCGGCGTTGGCGTGCTGACCATCTTCGGCATTCTTGGCGGTCAATATGTCGGCCTGAGCAACTTCACCATTGGCGATGCACCGATACTCGGACATGGCTGGTCGGGTGGTTTCTTTACCGTACTCGGTGTATTCTTGATTGCCGGATTTTCATTTCAGGGCACCGAGCTCATCGGCATTACCGCCGGCGAATCAGAAAACCCGCAGGAAAGCATTCCCAAAGCCATCAAACAAGTGTTTTGGCGTATTTTGATTTTCTATATTCTAGCCATGTTAGTAATTGGCCTGCTGATTCCTTATAACAGTGATGCCTTACTCGGTGCTGACGTGGATCAGGTTGCCAAATCACCGTTTACACTTGTGTTTGAGCGCGCTGGGCTGGCTTTTGCCGCTGCCGTGATGAATACCGTTATTCTCACTTCCATCCTGTCTGCCGGTAATTCTGGCCTGTATGCTTCTACCCGAATGCTGTACGCTATGGGTAAAGACGGCATGGCACACCGGCGCTTTTCAGCAGTCAACCAGCGCGGCGTGCCCGTATTGGCTTTACTGGCTACAGCCATTGTCGTATTGGCAATTTTTTTGCTGGAAAGTGTGGACGAAGGTGCCTACGAGTACATCGTAGCCGCTTCTGGTCTGACCGGTTTTATTGCCTGGCTAGGCATAGCCATCAGTCACTACCGTTTCCGCCGCGCCTTTGTGCAGCAGGGTAACGACATCAATTCACTGGTTTATCGCGCTAAATGGTTTCCATTTGGCCCCATTCTGGCGCTATTACTGTGTATTCTGGTGATTATCGGACAAGACAGCCAATTATTACTACATGGTGATTTCAAATGGCAGCGTTTTGCTATTACCTATATGGGTCTCCCAGTATTTGCTGCCTTTTACCTGTATCACAAACTTCGCTACCGTACCCGCAAAGTGCCACTGACACAGGTGAATCTAAGCAAACACCTTGATTAGGATTAATTTTCGCCCTAATCATCGTAGCCACAGGCAGCCTCATCTGGCTGCCTACTGCATTTTCCGCTAACATAAAGCCTATATCACACCCTAAACAGCTGTTAATCACCTATGCTCACCTATACACCCAGCAAACCCAGCTCACAAAGCATGAATAAAAAGCGTTCATGGCTTTGGTTGTTACTGGTATTCGTGTGGCTGTGGCCGGGGGTATTGCATCATGATTTATGGACACCAGGTGAACCTTATCTGTTCACCACCGCCAGCCAGTGGCACAAGGCACACTGGGCAGTTCCTACTATTTTTGGCGAAATAAACTGGGAAGCCTCCCCATTCTACATTTGGTTGTCTGCCCTATGCCAACATTTATTTAGCCCCAACCAAATGGACGCCTTTGAAGCCACGCGTCTAACCAATGTCATTTTGATTGTGTGTACGTTTGCCTGCATCGGCGGTTCCGGACGCCAGTTTCTTGGCCGTGGCTACGGACGCATCACCATTCTCATATTACTCGGCTGTACCGGCATTCTAATACCAGCTCATTTTATCAACGACAGCATTATCCTATTTCTTGGTTCTGCCATGTGCTGGTATGGTTTTTCCCTGTCAGATCGTCGCATCATGATGGCCTGCATGATGCTGGGCGGTGGCTGGGCTGTACTGTCTCTGACCGGCAGCCTATTGTGGCCATTACTGCTGATGCTGGTAGCGTTCAGCTTGCTTTTTTACCCTCAGTGGCGTCGCCGTCGCTATTATCTAGTTTTACTGATATCCCTGCTCTGTGCCCTACCTCTAATGATAGTTTGGCCACTTGCTCTGCATCAGACCGCTGCCAATATTTTTAATCTGTGGTGGCAGTATCATGCTCTCGCCCCTTTTGGTGGTTTTCAACATCAAGAAGTACACTTCTCGCTTGGATACTATTTAAAAAATTTGCTTTGGTTTGCCTTTCCTGCATGGCCTCTGGCCATCTGGACTGCTACGCGCGGCAAGTTAAAAAAACAGCGCTGGGGCGTGCTTGCTATCGTATGGCTAAGTCTATGCCTACCAGTTTTTGCCTTGCTGCCGCTGCAATATCAGGATTTATTGGTAATCGTGCTGCCACCTATGGCCTTACTCGGAGCCGCCCAGCTGGATGCACTGCGTCGCGGAGCCATCGCCTTCCTCAACTGGTTTGGCATCATGGCTTTTGGTTTTCTGGCACTTTTCCTCTGGCTTGGCTTCATCGCCATGAATTATGGCTGGCCGGCCAAACTGGCTGCCCGTGCCGTTTATTTCAGTCCCTATTACCGCTACGATGTCAATTACTTTCCCTTGATTGTCGCTTGCGTGTTGACACCACTTTGGCTATGGGCCATTACCCGCCAGCATATCCGTGGCCGACAAGCAGTAACCAACTGGGCAGCCGGAGTTTTATTAGTATGGTCACTGCTATTGACCCTGTTTTTGCCTTGGCTGGATGCGGCCAAATCGGCACGGCCAGTGGTTCAGCAGATGGAAAACAGCCTGAGCAAACAGCAGTTACAGGCATTCAGCGATCGGCATGCCTGCATCAGTATCAATCACGACAATTTCAGTACCCGCATTGCCTGGCAGCAATATAGCTGGATACCTTTGCAGGCAGACAATCCTGAGTGTGAATACCGTTTAGTGACCCGCGACCCCAAAGCCGAACCTCCGCAACCATGGCACGAAATCTGGTCGGGAGCACGCCCGCGTGAAAAAAACAATATCATTGCCTTGTGGGCTAAAACCACCGCAACCAAGGAAAAATAATCATGAATACCCCAACTCAGGAACATACTCATTTTCCGGCTGCCCCGGCCAACGTTGATGCTAGCGAAATTGACAAATTCAGCCAGCTCGCGCACAAATGGTGGGATAAAAACAGTGAATTCAAACCATTGCACGACATTAATCCCTTACGTCTCGAATTTATCGACCGCTATGCTCGACTGGCCGGCAAAAAAATTCTGGATGTAGGCTGTGGAGGCGGTATTCTAAGCGAAGCCATGGCCAAAGCAGGCGCCAGCGGCGTGACTGGCATCGATTTAGCCGGAAAATCGCTCAAAATAGCCCAGTTGCATGCCATGCAGGAGCAAATCAGCAATGTAAGCTACCGTAAAGTCAGTGTAGAAGATTTAGCCGCAGAAATGCCGGCCAGCTTTGGTGCCGTTACCTGTATGGAAATGCTGGAACACGTTCCTGATCCTGGCAGCGTAGTCAGAGCTTGTGCCGAACTGACGGAACCCGGCGGAGTTGTTTGTTTCTCCACCATCAATCGCAACACAAAATCCTATTTGCAAGCCATCATTGCCGCCGAATACATTTTACAACTGATGCCCCGCGGCACCCATGATCACCACAAATTCATCACACCGGCCGAGCTGGCGCGTCTGTGCCGGCAGGCTGGTCTCGAATGGCTGGGCAGTAGCGGTTTCACATATAATCCGCTAACCAAACACTACCATCTTACCGAAAACCTAGACGTCAACTACATGATAGCCTGCCGTCGTCCGGCGAACTAACAATCTGCTTTAAAACCACAAAGCCGGTATCGACATGATACCGGCCACAGAATTATCTTCATTACATCAATAAAACAAACTCATTGCTTTACCAATGATTTCATCATCGGAATAGTCGACCAATCTATACTATCAAGCAAATTCTTAACAATCAGCCCAAGCTCCGTGTCACCCTCAATTTTTAACCGGCGATTAAAAAACAGCGTATCCGGGTCTTCCTGCCGTAACAACATCTTCATAAAATCAGTAGTATTTGCGCTCAGACACAAATCCACGTCAGTACTAACATCCGAGACCATAAACCGCTGCTCCGAAGCACTGAAAAATAGATTTAATCCCAAGTCAGCCACCTCAACCCGAAATAAACGTCCGGCTAGCAATGACATATCAGCCAGCAAAATTTCTCTTTTTAGCAGCTGATTCAACGTCTGTACCAGCAACCATGCCGGCGGTTTAGCCGGCAGCCTTTCCACCACATTTTTCAGCAATCCCGGCATTACTCTGTCAGGTATTTGCATACATCACCTCTTTGCATTGATTCATTCCTGCCTTACCCTGCCAGTAGCCATCTACCAGCGTACCACCGGCATACCCTTTGAGCTCAGACAAAGCCGTTTCTGTTTCTAGTACACCAGCCATCACCTGCTGATGTAGCCGTATCGTATCCACCATATGTTGTGCTTGTGGAGAAAGCCTAAAACGGTTTACCCCGATTGCCTGCAATTGCTGATATTGTGCCAGTAAAGAATGACAACCAGCAGACATCGTCTGTATACCATTAATCGTCAAAAAAGCCTGCTGCTCACGCGTGAGCAATGGTAAACCGTCTGCATGCTCCAAGCATTTAAATTCACAACTATCCTTTTTCAGATTGTAATGGCGCGCCGTAAAACAGCGAGAAGAATAGGCCAGCGGCATTCTCCCCCAGCCAAATACCTCACAGTTTACATCCGGTACCGCCGCAATCATCTGCTCCAGCCGACCGGCTGACAACTCAATTGAAGCCACCCAGCGTTTAGCGCCAAGCGACTGCATCAACGCCAGCGTTTGCTCGTTATAAATATTCAATGCCTGTCCGGCGACAAAAGGAATTCCTTTAGCATGCAACAACCGTACAGCAGCAAGGTCATTAGCCTCTACACAGAAATCTTCCTGCTCCACCAACTTACGCAAACGTTTTAAATCAGACTCACTTTCCAAAAGCACCTGTGAAGACAGCACCACTTCACAGCCACCAGCCGCCACATCGCGCGCCAAATCAATCCAGTCTGCTACTTTCAACTCCTGCCGGCGCGAGCATACCGTTTCACCCATATAAACCGTGGCTAGCGGTTCACCAATCAGCTGCTGATAAAATTCCACAATCTGCTGCTTGTGCCAAAAAAACAAAATCGGCCCTAGAGACAAAGCCAGCTTATCCCGTTGCATCACTCACACCCCTTCATCACTTCCACGGCCGGTTATACGCTCCAAGCGTCACCTGCTGTCCTTCAGAAACCTTAGCCAACGCCTGCTGCCACTGCGGCTGCACCGTAAACGATTCAGGACACTGTACCGCCAAATCAAGCGCCTGCCGCAATACCTTCGTTACCTGCGCCGTATATGCCGGACTGCGCTGCCGTCCCTCCACCTTAATCGCCGCCACACCCATGGCCAACAACTGCGGTAAAATCTCCAGCACATTCAGGCTTGTCGGCTCTTCCAATGCATAATAAGTTTCATCATTTACCTGAAAACGCCCTTTGCACAAAGTCGGATAACCAGCTGGCTCGTCTGCTGCATACTGATCAATTAGAATATTATTTAAGCGTGCGTTCATTCTTGCTGCCTGCTGCTCCCAGCGCACATATTTTGCCGGTGAGCACACCCCAAACGTATTTGGAGATTCACCCGTCACATAACTAGACAGTAAGCAGCGCCCCTCCACCATCACACATAAACTGCCAAAGCCAAATACCTCAATTTCTACTGAAGTATGCTTAATCACTTGCTCCACCTGCGGCAGTGTCAGCACTCTCGGCAACACTACCCGCCGGATACCAAACAGCTCTTGGGCCAGATTAATTGCTTCATAATTAGTTGCCGAACCCTGCACAGACATATGCAGCGCCAGTTGTGGATGCGTCTTGTGTGCATAATTCAGCAATCCAAAGTCCGCCAGAATCACCGCATCCACGCCAATTTCGGCAGCCGTATCCACCGCCTGCTGCCATTTTCTTACTTCTCCTGCCTGTGCATAGGTATTTATCGCCATCAACACCTTACGCCCACGCCGGTGCGCATATGTAATTCCCTCTACCGCAGACTTAGAGTCAAAATTTAGACCAGCAAAATTTCGCGCATTGGTTGCATCCTTCAGCCCCATATAGACCGTATCCGCGCCATGATCTATCGCCATCTTCAACGCCGGCAGATTACCAGCCGGACACACCAGCTCTGGAACCTTAACACCCATCCGTTCTCACCATCCCAATCAACAGTAATCCAATCAGCTACCCATAATCAGTCGCAAATACCCAGTCCGCCTTGCGCCTTCCCAGCAGCCCACAAAACACCGGATTAAAACATCTAAGCCAAACGGATTTATTGACACGAAACAAGCAAAAACAGAAAAAAATTGAACTTTAATACCAATTTAAAACAAAAAAACACAAAAAAGTCTAAATTAAACAATGCTAACATTTACATACATCTATCAACTTACCCCTGTTTAGCCAGCCAAAACCCAACTCTCAAAACCGTTACCCTCAAGAATATCTCCCCAGCTTTCTCACAACCTATTATCAATATCCATACCAATCAAAATCTACTCAATTCAAATTATTAAGTGCATAACAATCAAATTAATGACATAATTCACATAAAAATCATATAACTTAAACCAACCTAACATTAAATTACATGATTCAACCCAAACAAAGAAGATAACCACAACCTCATACTTAGATAATATCGCTAAAAATCTAGAAAATTAGCACTATCAAACAACGAATTAAAAGATTTTAAAGGGGTTTACACATGGCAGACACCTACTGGGCCGCCCGAGAAGGAGACATCCTTTTACATACTTCAATATGGGCTGACATAGCCGGCGCAGCAGTAGAACTTGCGTGCTATGGAGCAATAGGTCTTATTCCCGGTGGTTTTATAGTGTCTACACTTGTTGGTATCGCTGTCGCAGCTTCTGGACTTAATGACGTCATATCAGATTTATCTGAAGAGGTCAGTAATTTATTTCCCTTGGCTGAAGATGGCAAAATCAAAACCGGATCGCCCAATACCCGCACCAATGGCAAAGCTTCCGCCCGCGCCGCAGGTGCCATAGATCAAAGCATTGAACTAAGTGACAGCAGCGAAGAACCACAGCAGCCCGAAAGCTTTATCGATATTGCTTCAAATGCACTAAATGACTTTGTAGAGTTTGCTGAAAACCTTCCCATGCAACTATACAGGCCTACCGTAGCCTCACCTGATCCCAGAGCAAAACCCAGAGATGACGACAAAATACTCTGCTGCAAACATCCGCATCTGCCCGGCACAGATGAATATCTAGCCGAAGGCTCCAGCAAAGTCTACATCAACAGCCAGCCGGCCGTACGCAGCAACGACCGCAGCACCTGCGAAGCCAAAGTCACCGACGACCATGCCGGCGGCGTCAAAGTATCCAACAACGTACGCATCGGTGGCGAACCCATCGTCGTCCGTGAAATCAGAAGCGGCAAACATCCCGTTGCCCTAGCGGCTAGCATTTTTACAATACTCCTCAACCCTAAAAAAATTTGTAACAAATTTTTTTGCTTTGCCACTACTTCGGTTGCCGTCGGCTATCTATCTTCTAAAATTACGGCAGCCACAAGGATCGGCCATCCCGTCCACCTTCCCACCGGCGCCAAACTCCTCTTTGACACCGAAGAGCTCGACTTCACCCTTCCCGCCCATCTGCCCCTCCAATGGCAACGCTTCTACAGCAGCGTCGACACCCGCTCCCACAACATGTTTGGCGCCGGATGGAGCGTCAGCTTCGAAGTCGAAATCGAAATCTCCCCCCAGCCCGATGGCTCCTGTGCCGCCGTCTATATCAACGAACAAGGGCGCCGTCTCGAAATCGACCCCCTGCAACCCGGCGAAGGCATACGCGGCATCAACGAAAACCTAACCATCCGCCGTGGCCAGCACAACCGCTGGGTTATCGAAGACGACGACGGCCTCTACCGCCTCTTCGAGCCCGACCCCAACCAACCCCACCGCCTCTACCTCACCGCACTTCAAGACCGCAACGACAACCGCCTCCTTCTTTACCGCGACAGCCACAGCCGCATCATCGAAATCACCGACAACGACCGCAGCACCCGTCTCTCCCTGCACTATCAGCATCCCCAGCACCCACAACGCGTCACCTCCATCAAACAACAACTGGCCAATGGCCACAGCCGGGTACTGGCACAATACCAATACACCGCACAGGGCGACCTGCAACACGTCATCGATGCCGAACAGCGGCACACCCGCACCTTCGCCTACGACACCGGCCGACGCCTCATCTACCACCGCCTGCCCACCGGCCTGCACTGCCACTACCAGTGGGATTACTTTGCCGATGCCGCCGAAACCGCCTGGCGCGTCACCCATCACTGGACCGAAGCAGATGGCCAGCGACAGGAAGACTATCACTTTCACTACGATATTGAGCAACGCCTCACCACCGTCAAAGACAGCCTGGGACGCATCAGCCAGCATTACTGGAACGAAGTCTACCAAATCACCCGCTACATCGACCCCCTTGGTCACACCACCGCATTTGAATGGAATGACAACCAACAACTCATCAGCGTCACCGACGCCCAGGGTGGACAATGGCACTACAGCTATGACGAACAAGGACGCGAAACTGCCGAAACCGACCCACTGGGACGCACCACCCAGACCCAGTGGTTACCCCACTGGGCCTTACCCACCATCAGCGTCGACCCCGACGGCAGCACCTGGCGCTACTACTATGATGAACGCGGCAACCTGCTGACCGTCATCGACCCCTTAAAACAACGTACCCACTACCAATACGACCAGCACGGCCAAATAACCAGAATCACCGATGCCAGAGGTGGGCACAAATACCTGCGCTGGAACCCAAACGGCCAGCTTATCCAACACACCGACTGCTCCGGCTCCCTGACCCAGCTTGGCTATGACCGCCATGGCAACCTGACCGACATCACCAACGCCATCGGCAACAGCAGCCGCTACCAATACAATGCCGCCGGCGACCTTATCAGCGCCACCTTGCCCGATGGCCGCCAAGAACACTTCAGCGTCAATGCAGCAGGACAATTACTGACCTATACCGACCCCGCCGGCCACACCACCCGCTACCATCGGAACCCCCGCGGACTGGTGCACCGACGCACCGATAGCGCCGGACGCAGCATCCGCTTTCACTACGACACCTATAGCCGGCTGACTACATTAACCAACGAAAACGGCGAGCATTACCAATTCACCTACGACGCCGGCGACCGCCTAACCGAACAGACCGATCTGGACGGACGTAAACAAAAACTGACCTACGATCAGCTGGATAACGTCAGCGCCGTTCACTTCGCTGCCGGCAGCCCCGCCGAAATCACCCACCGCTTCACACGCGACGCCATCGGCCGACTGATTGGCAAACACACCCCCGACGGCAACACCGCCTACCAGTACGACCCCGCCGACAACCTCATCAAAGTCGGCTACAAAAAAGCCGGCTTACCGACCGAGGCCGAAG
>NZ_JAFNPH010000017.1:0-1415 GCF_026535865.1 Snodgrassella sp. B3800
CAGAGTATGACCGTAAAGATGGCGGATTTTCACACCTTGTCGATAAAGAGGTAACGTGCTCTCCCGATGCAGAGAGTATTTATGAGCATTTAATTCCGTTGCTCAAACGCAGTAACTATGAGCATTTAGCCTCTTAACAGCAATACAATAGCTAGTATTCAAGTTACCTTGATTAAAAAAAGATATAAATTAATGGATTCGATTTTTAATCGTTCTAAATAATTTGGTATACAGCACATGGTGTCAGTAGCTATATTTGGGCAAATACAGCATTTCGCCTTCAGGTCACAGGATTGATAAATGTTAAAAATTTTTAAAGCATTAGCATCTAAGCATAAGGAACCGAAAAGAAAGGGATGTAGTTTATACGTATTACCTGATAACTCTGTAATTATACAAGGCTATTCTTATGAGAATCACAGTCCTGGTTTTGTGAACTCTCGTGATATAGTGCGTATTTCAGAAGAGCTGATACCTGTATTGTTAGGTGAACTTGTATTAACGATAACCAATACCACTAAGTTTATTGACCTTAAAGAATGGGTAAAAGATCACGATTCATATACCAAGGCCTTTTTGAGCTTTGCTGGCTATAAAAACTATAGAAGGTTGGAAAAAGAGGCTGCTTATGTCTTTATTGAATTGGAGAATAATGTGATCACAATTACGCCAACAGAATATGGCCTTTACGGTAGAGGTGGATTTGGATTCCTTGTCAATAAAGAGGTAACGTGCTCTCCTGACGCAGAGAGTATTTATCAGCATTTAATTCCGTTGCTCAAACGCAGTAACTATGAGCATTTAGCCTCTTAACAGCAATACAATAGCCAGTAGTTAGGTTACCTTAATTATAAAATCCTCAGAAATTTCATATTTCTGAGGATTTTTTGCGTAAATAAAAGGGATATAAAGTAGATGGATTCGATTTTTAATTATTCAAAATAAATTGATATACAGCACATGGTGTCAGTAGCTATACTTGGGCAAATACAGTATTTCGTTTTCAGGTCAAAGGATAGTAAATGTTAAAAATTTTTAAAGCATTAGCATCTAAGGACAAGGAACCGAAAACAAAAAGATGTAATTTGTATATATTACCTGATAATTCTTTTATTATACAAGGATTTTTTTATGAGAATTACAGTCCTGGGTTTGTCCATTCTCACGTCAGGGCGCGTATTTCAGAAGAGCTGATACCGGTATTGCTAGGTGAACTTGTATTAACGATAACCAATACCACTAAGTTTATTGACCTTAAAGAATGGGCAAAAGATCACGATTCATATTCCAAGGCCTTTCTGAGCTTTGCTGGCTATAAAAATTTTAGAATGCTGGAAAAAGAGACTGCCTGTGTGATAATTAAATTGGCGAATAATGTGATCACGATTACGCCAACAGAGTATGACCGTAAAGAT
>NZ_JAFNPH010000018.1:0-1179 GCF_026535865.1 Snodgrassella sp. B3800
TGTTAGTCGGTTAGGAGACATCAGTATGAGAAATTTATTGATATCGTATGCTAAAGCTGTCTGTTTAACTGGCCTGCTTTTGCTGTCTGGCTGTTCTGATAAGGATAAAGACAAAGCCAAACAGCAGCCGGTACCTTTCATTAATCAGGATCGATTTGGCCGCTATGATTCCATTGGTAATCTGGGCGGTAAACCAGTCAGCATTCCCGGGGGTGTGGTATCTACTTGGGTACGCTATGTCGGGGATCCCGGAGATTTTGATGCCAGCAGAAAAGCCAGAAAATATAAGCGCCCACCTATTACTTATCAGCTACCAATCGAAAGTTTTGGATTTGTATATCGCCTTACCGATGGCGCAGTTTTAAGCAGGAAAGAACAAACTGATATTGATTATATGCATGATAACAAAACTTTGATTCGTATAGGCCAGCCTTTTCCGTGGGGTTATACGATTGTTTATAACATATATAGCCCAAAGCAGCCTAAGACCTTCAATCAATGGTTTAATAATATTCTTGAATCAAAGAAAGAAAGCTGGAATTTTGAATACGCTAAACAAAAAAATAAGGTATTTGGCTTAACCTATTATCAAGCCAATAACGGTATAGACCCCAGTACCAATCAGCCATGGACAGATAATATTGCAGGACGTGATCTGTATATCTATCGGGATGCAAATAATAACATTAAAACCCTTATCCTATGTGACATTGTTGGTCAGGTAAAATCTTGTCACCATGATTTTATTGTTAGTCATTTTCCGATAAATGTCAGTATGAGTTACGACCGTACCTATCTCAAGTTATGGCAACATCGAAAAAAATATCGCTACCATACTGGATAGCTGGGTGGTGACTAATGATGGCAAATTAATTAAAAAGCAGGCTGGCAAGGTATAAATCTAAAAGATGCATACCCTTTACACCACTGACTGCAGAAATTATTTTTGGAACAATACATGCATAACTGATATAACCTCATTCAGCCAATTTGCCATTTTTTAAGAGAAATTCCGGTTTGCTTGCTATTTTACGCTAATTATATTTGGTAGATAGCATATATATTAAAACATAATAATCCATTTAGAGTTAATATTTCATTACATTAGTTAATTTTTGTGTATGTTTTTGTTTGCATTATCCTAAAATTATGCTAATTTATATGTTAGTCGGTTAGGAG
>NZ_JAFNPH010000003.1:0-279238 GCF_026535865.1 Snodgrassella sp. B3800
GGCAGTATTTAGACAGAGAAACGGGCTTACATTACAATACTTTCAGGTACTATGACCCTGATATAGGCAGATTCACGCAGCCGGACCCGATTGGGTTGCTGGGTGGGTTTAATTTGTATCAGTATGCGCCTAATGGGTTGATGTGGATTGATCCGTGGGGTTGGAACGGAAAACAAATAGGTACCGAAGATAACCCTTTTAATTCATCGCGTGCAGCGCGACGTGATGCTATGAGGCAAGTAGGTATTCCCACAAGTCAGCAACCAATTAGCCAATCAAAAAATAAATCAGGACGAGAATATAGTTATATGACATCCAAAAGAATAGGTGGTGGAATGACAATATCTTCTGTCCAAGAACAAACGATGGATATAAGCCATCCAGATAAACCGCACTGGGAAGCAGGACAGGTTAAAATGAATGATAGAGGAGAACCTATACATAATAGGTATAAAAGACCTCAATTGCGTAATGGAAAAGGTAAAGCATACTATTTGAAATCAAGTAATATATGTAATAGTAAAGGAAAAATGTAAATGAAATTTTCTGAAAATAAGCGCCAATTACTTCATAATAAACGTGAAATATTATATAGAAAGGCACAAAGAAAAATATATAAAGACAGTTATTTTAGCAAAATTAGCAAATTTACAAATAAAGACGTTGTTATTAACAATTTTCTTAGTTTAGAAGAAACTGATAATTTGATTGACAAAATTAATTGCAAAAAAATTTTTTGGAGTAAAAAAAAATATAATTGCTCTTATAAAGAAGTCATTGCTTTTATTCAATCGAAAATGAATAATCAATTTTTTTATTTATTGATTGATACAGAATGGAAGTATTGTGGAGCATATATTGTCATGAATGAGATTGCTAAAGAATATGATTTTGATAAATTAATTTCTGACGAAATAAGAATTATTCCCCACAACTTATCATTTCAAATTCGAATAGATTATGATTTCAACGAAATAGAATGTGAATATATTTCATATAAATAACTAAATTAATAAACTGTAACGATAATTTTAAAACGACTTACTAAATGTAGACTCCTAAGATTAATAAAAGAAAATAGTCCAAAATTTCTCTATAAAATAAATATCTATATAGATTTAGTTTTCCAAGTTTTTGGTAAGCATCGATAAAAATTCTCAATACAAAACAAAAAGTGCTGTACTACCACACCGATGTCAACGGTGCACCAGAAGAACTTACTGATGAAGACGGTCACATTGTAGGGGCATGCAGCTATCAGCTGTGGGGTAAATCTACGCAATTATTAAAAATACGCTTAGACAATATAAAAACATCTTAGAAATTGGAAGTACATCAACACATTGAAATGTGCTGTCGCCTACTAATATGTTTAGTTTAAAAATGGTGATTAATCCATAAAATATTTGCTCAATAAAAAATACTTGAATTAAAGTGAACTTGAAGTTTTATACTTAATCATCAAAACATTTCAAGATAAAAATCATGAATTCATCATTTAAACAAATCTTTCCACTAGGTGAAGAAAATATCAATTATGCTCAATATTTTATTGGTCAGAGCTATTTAGCTAATCTGGCTGCTATTGATGGAAATGTTGATGTAGACGTTAGCAATGTTACTTTCGAGCCCGGCTGCCACAACCATTGGCACAAACATTTAAATGGCTATCAAATTTTACTTGCTACTGCCGGTCAGGGTTGGTATCAAGAAGCAGGCAAACCGGCACAATTACTTAATCCTGGCGATGTAGTGGTTATTCATGCGGGAGTCAAACATTGGCATGGAGCAACGAAAGATAGTTGGTTCAGTCATGTGGCCATTACCAAAGGTCAAAGCGAATGGCTGGAACCCGTAGCAAGCAGCGATTACAACGCTCTGTAATTTTTAATCTAGAGGAGTACGGCAATGAAAAAACAGACAGCAGGTCATGAACTTTTAGGCGAATTTGCACCTCAGTTTGCTCATTTTAATGATGATGTTTTATTTGGTGAAGTTTGGTCACGAGAACAACAATTGCCAGCACATCAGCGCAGCATGATTACTATTGCAGCATTAATCAGTGCCGGTAATTTCGAGCAATTAAGTGCCCATCTGAATATTGGCAGACAAAATGGCATCACCAAAGATGAAATTGTTGAAATTATTACTCATCTGTCCTTTTATGTGGGCTGGCCGAAGGCTTGGTCTGCATTTAATCTAGCCAAGCAAATTTATCAAGACAATGAAAAGTAATTTGCGCTAAACAACAAATGTATTCAGGTGTTTGATAATTTTGGATTTTTCCCTGGTCAAACATAAGCTTAGACACTATAGCTAATTTTCCAGCTAATATTTATACACTTGTCATTTAATCTTAACAAAACAGCAATCAGTGTTTGGGCACTAAACGGAACTAATCAAAGGAGTAAAACATGGCTGTTCAAAATAAAGTAGTCATCATAACCGGTGCATCATCAGGTATTGGCGCAGCAACTGCACGCTTACTAGCTCAAAACGGAGCAAAAGTCGTACTTGCTGCGCGCCGTGAATCACAGCTTCAACAACTACAACAGCAGATTACTCAGTCTGGCGGTGAAGCCGTTTATCAAGTTACAGATGTGCGCCAGCCGGAAGAGATGCATGCATTGGTTGAGCTGGCTCTAAAACATTTTCAGGGGGTAGATGTGATATTTAATAACGCCGGTATTATGCCTAACTCCCCTATCAGTGCTCTTCAGACAAACGACTGGAATAATATGATTGATATTAATCTGAAGGGCGTGCTAAATGGAATTGCTGCGGTCATGCCTATTTTCACGAAACAGAAATCTGGCCATATCATCACTACCTCTTCAATTGCTGGCTTGAAAAGCTTCATGGGCTGTGGTGTTTATGGCGCAACTAAATTTGCTGTACGTAATCTGATGGAAGTTATTCGGCAGGAAAGTGCCACTGAACAAACCAATATCCGTACTACTACTTTGTATCCTGCAGCGATCAACACAGAGCTGTTACAAAGTATTTCTGATGCAAATGTGCTGCAAAGTATGACTCAATTATACAATCAGGTTGGCATCAGTCCTGACGCCATTGCTCGTGCTGTTAACTTTGCCATTGAGCAGCCCGAAGAGACCAATATTAGTGAGCTGACTATCTATCCAACTAAACAAGCTTAATCAAATTATCTGGAATACAATATTTGTAGTAAATACGAAAGCAAAAGCTTTATGCTTTTGCTTTTTGTATATCAATTTAATTTGTTACTGCAGAAATCAACAATAATTACTGAATTAGTTTAACTTATTATTTAATAGTGCATTTTACAGATCAATACCGTATCAATAAGCTTTTAAAAAGTTTATAGTATTTTTATTACAATTAAATATTTGTTTACTGGTCTCAATGATTTCTTTTGATGTATCAGCTCTTATCATTAATTTGTAAATGACATATACTTTGAAGTTTAAAATATTATACTGAGAAATATTTTCTCATGGTTGAACTTAAGTAATAGAAAAGCCCGAGCAATGCTCGGGCTTAAAACATTTTTTATTACAATCAGATTATTCATCTGAGTATATCAATCAATGTTATTTTCGATGAGTGCGCAGGTAATCCAGAGTTTTCAGTTGAGCAATCGCCGCAGCTAAAGCCACATGAGCTTTGGCCAGTGAAACATCATCCTTGGCCTCATGGATACCAGATTCGGCTGCTTTTTTGGCTTCTTCGGCACGCTGCTGATCCATTTCTTCACTGCGAACGGCCACATCTGCCAAAAGCGTAAGCTTATTCGGCTGTACTTCCAGAACACCGCCTGATACTGCTACCAGAATTTCTTCTTTCTGGTCAGGTACGGTCAAACGAAGAGCACCAGGACGCACCAAGCTCATAATGGGTTCATGGCGAGGGTAAATACCTAGCTCACCTTCCAGAGTCGGCACAACAACAAAGCTGGCTTCACCTGAATAGATGTTTTCTTCGTTACTCACCACTTCCACTTGCATGGTACTCATCAAGCGCTCCTTAGTTTAGGGTTTTCGCTTTTTCAGCAGCTTCTTCAATATTGCCTACCATGTAAAAAGCTTGTTCAGGCAGGTGATCGTACTCACCATTCAGAATAGCTTTAAAGCCGGCAATGGTATCACGCAGTGAAACATATTTACCCGGCGCACCGGTAAACACTTCTGCTACGTGGAATGGCTGTGACAAAAAGCGCTGGATCTTACGTGCGCGGTTTACGGTTAGTTTGTCTTCATCAGACAATTCATCCATACCCAGAATCGCAATGATATCGTTCAACTCTTTGTATTTTTGCAAAGTAGTCTGTACACCACGTGCAACGTCATAATGTTCCTGACCAATTACAGCGGGGTCTAGCTGGCGTGAAGTAGAGTCCAGCGGATCCACTGCCGGATAAATACCTAAAGAAGCAATATCACGGCTTAACACCACAGTTGCATCCAAGTGGGCAAATGTTGTGGCCGGAGATGGGTCAGTCAGGTCATCTGCAGGTACATACACGGCTTGGATAGAAGTAATTGAACCAGTTTTAGTAGAAGCAATTCGCTCCTGTAGACGACCCATTTCTTCAGCCAGTGTTGGCTGATAACCCACAGCAGACGGCATACGTCCTAGCAAAGCTGATACTTCAGTACCGGCCAGTGTGTAACGGTAAATGTTGTCGATGAACAGCAGTACGTCACGGCCTTTACCGTTTTCATCTTTTTCATCACGGAAGTATTCCGCCATGGTCAGACCAGTTAAAGCTACACGCAGACGGTTACCAGGTGGTTCGTTCATCTGACCATACACCATGGCCACTTTATCCAGTACGTTGGAGTCCTTCATCTCGTGATAGAAGTCATTACCTTCACGAGTACGTTCCCCTACACCGGCAAACACAGACAAACCACTGTGTGCTTTGGCAATGTTGTTAATCAGTTCCATCATGTTAACGGTTTTACCGACACCGGCACCACCAAACAAGCCAACTTTACCGCCTTTGGCAAATGGACACAGCAGGTCAATCACCTTGATACCCGTTTCCAGCAACTCAGTTGAGCTGGAAAGCTCATCAAATTTCGGTGCCTGCTGGTGAATGGAGCGGGTAGTACTGGTCTGAATTTCGCCAGCTTCATCCACCGGATGACCCAAAACGTCCATAATCCGACCCAACGTAGCTGTACCAACCGGCACAGTAATCGGTGCGCCGGTATTAACTACGGCCATACCGCGTTTCAGACCATCGGAAGTACCCATAGGGATGGTACGCACGATACCATCACCCAGTAACTGTTCAACTTCAAGAGTTAAATCAGTATCAACCAGTTTAAGAGCGTCATACACATTGGGTATGGAATCATGTGGGAATTCTACGTCCACTACCGCACCAATGATTTGTACGATTTTGCCTTGGCTCATTATCGCATCCTAAGTTTATTTGACCTGTACTGCTTAAACAGCAGCAGCACCGGCCACAATTTCTGACAACTCTGTGGTAATCGCTGCCTGACGCGATTTGTTATACACCAGACGCAATTCTTTAATGGCATTGCTTGCATTATCGGTAGCAGCTTTCATCGCTACCATACGCGCAGCCTGCTCGGCAGCCATATTTTCAGATAAGGCCTGATAAACCACAGACTCTAAATAACGGCGGACTAAAAATTCCAGCACCTGTTGTGGCGAGGGTTCGTATACATATTCCCAGCTGTATTCCTTACTTTCAGATACCTGATCCAGAACATTCTGCCCGATTGGCAGCAGTGTTTCCAGACGAGGTTCCTGACGCATGGTATTGATAAAGCCGGCATAAACCAGATAAATGGCATCCAGTTTACCTTCTGCATAACGCTGAAAAATTTCCGTTAACGGACCCAGCAATGTAGCCACTCTAGGTGTATCACCTAGACCCACAGCACTGGCAATGACATTCAAACCCACTCGGTTACAGGCGGCCAGTCCTTTACTGCCGAGACATACAACTTCGGCCTCAAGCCCCTGCTGATTGCATTCTTGCACTTTACTGAAGAATGCTTTGAGGATATTGGCATTCAGACCACCGCATAATCCTTTATCAGTCGTAATAACAATAAATCCTACTCGCTTACTGTCATTATTACTGCGCAACAGCGGGACGTTGTGATTAGAATGGGTTTGTGCCAGATGGCTCATCACCAGACGAATTTTATCGGCATACGGACGCGCCTGACGCATCCGTTCCTGAGTCTTCCGCATTTTAGAGGTTGACACCATCTGCATCGCTTTAGTGATCTTTTGGGTATTTTGAACACTGCGAATTCGGGTGAGAATCTCTTTTCCTACTGCCATTTCAGACTCCTTTCAATGACACGTTTACGCCTGATAGCCGTAAGACGATTTGAAGGTCTTCATGGCGTTGTCCAATGCTTTGGCATTGTCATCGCTTAATGCACCGGTGGCATCGATGTCCTGTAATACATTTGGACACTGAGTACGCACATAGCTCAAAAATTCTGACTCAAAATTCAATGCCTTGGACACAGGAACATCATCATATGAGCCATTATTGATTGCCCACAGAGTTAATGCCATTTCACCTGTACTCAACGTGCTGAACTGTTTCTGTTTCATCAGTTCGGTCACAACTTCACCATGACGCAATTGTTTGCGTGTTGCTTCGTCCAAATCAGAAGCAAACTGAGAAAACGCCGCAAGTTCTCGATACTGAGCCAATGCCAGACGAATACCACCACCCAGTTTTTTGATAACTTTAGTCTGAGCAGCACCACCTACGCGGGATACAGAGATACCAGCATTAATGGCCGGACGAATACCGGAGTTAAACAGGTCGGTTTCTAGGAATATCTGTCCGTCAGTAATGGAAATTACATTGGTCGGTACAAATGCAGACACGTCACCAGCCTGTGTTTCAATAATTGGCAATGCAGTTAATGAACCGGTTTTACCTTTTACTGCACCTTTGGTCAGTTCTTCTACTTCATGTGCGTTAATACGGGAAGCACGTTCTAGCAGACGTGAGTGCAGATAGAATACGTCACCCGGATAAGCTTCGCGGCCAGGTGGACGGCGCAATAGCAGGGAAATTTGACGATAGGCTACGGCCTGTTTGGACAAGTCATCATAGACAATCAGGGCATCTTCACCATTATCACGGAAGAATTCGCCCATACTACAACCAGCATACGGAGCGATATATTGCAGCGCAGCTGCTTCAGAGGCAGTAGCTGCTACAATAATGGTATGATCCATCGCTCCATGTTCTTCCAGTTTGCGCACTACGCTAGCAATGGAAGAAGCTTTCTGGCCGATGGCTACATAAATACAGATTACGCCGGTATCTTTCTGGTTAACAATAGCATCCAGAGCCACGGCTGTTTTACCTGTCTGGCGGTCACCGATAATTAATTCACGCTGTCCGCGGCCAATAGGCACCATTGAATCAATGGCTTTCAGACCGGTTTGCATTGGCTGATCAACAGATTGACGTGCAATTACACCCGGAGCAATTTTTTCTACCGGAGCAGTATGTGTAGCATTAATCGGTCCCTTACCATCAATGGGGCGACCCAGTGCATCTACGACGCGGCCTACCAGCTCACGGCCTACTGGCACTTCCAGAATACGCCCAGTACAGGTAACTTCGTCACCTTCTTTAATGTGTTCGGATTCGCCCAGAATCACGGCACCTACAGAATCGCGCTCCAGGTTCATGGCGAGACCAAATGTATTGCCGGGAAACTCGAGCATTTCACCTTGCATCACGTCTGACAAGCCATGTACGCGCACAATCCCGTCAGTTACAGACATTACGGTACCACGGGTACGTAATTCTGTATCTACGTTCAGGTTTGCGATTTTAGCTTTAATCAAATCGCTAATTTCAGCAGGATTAAGCTGCATGAAAACTCTCCTAATTCATCAATGCCGTATGCAGGCTGTTTAATCTACCCTGCACCGACAAATCCAATACTCGGTCACCAACTTCTACTTTTATGCCACCAATTAATTCTGGGGCAACCACCTGATGCGCTTTCAACCGTGTGTTGAAATGGGCTTCCAGATCCACTACTACTTGTGCAAACTGCGCTTTATCAATAGGGTAGGCTGTGTATACGGTGGCTTCTTTTATGTCGTTAAGGGACAAAGCATAGTCTTGGAATAACGTATAAATTTCTGGCAAAACTGTTAAGCGTTTGTTCTGCGCCAGCACAAAAATGAAGTTTTTCAAATCTTCTGCGGGCGTAAAATCCACTAAAGACAGGATTTCTTTTGCCTTTTCAGTGTATTCGCATTCCGGCTCATCTATTAGTAACTGCACTTTCGGTTGCAGTATGATTTCAGCCAGTGTTTTCAGTTCGTCCAACCAAGACTCAATCTGATTCTGTTCTTGCGCCAGACTAAACAATGCCTTGGCATAAGGTCTGGCTATGGTTGCGAACTCAGCCATGGGATTACAGCTCCTGTTTCAGGTTCGCCAGTAAATCAGCGTGACGTGAAGGATTAACTTCACTGCGCAGGATAGATTCGGCACCTTTTACAACCAAATCTGCTACCTGCTGCCGCAGTGCTTCACGGGCCCGGTTAGCTTCCTGCTCTACATCAGCTTTTGCCTGAGCCATGATACGGGCAGCTTCTTCGGATGCCTGAGTTTTGGCATCCTCAACAATCTGCGCGGCACGCTTTTCCGCATTGGCCACCATTTCGGAGACCTGACTGCGACCCTCGGCCAAGATATCAGCAACACGTTTTTCCGCCTGAGCAAAATCGTTTTTTCCACGTTCGGCAGCAGCCAAACCTTCGGCAATTTTGTCGGCACGGGCATCAAGTACTTTGACGATGGGTGGCCATACGAATTTCATCGTAAATAGCACAAACATGACAAAAACAAGTACTTGTGCAATTAGGGTTGCGTTGATATTCACGATTAAACCTTTAGAATTTGTGTTTATTAATTAATACAGTTAACAACCAGCAAATCTAAGTTTATCAGCCGCCGATTTTGGCGAAGTACAAGAATGATACGCCCAGAGAAATAATGAACGCAGCATCAATCATACCCATGATAATGAAGAATTTACCCAGCAATGAGTTCATTAATTCTGGCTGACGGGCAGAAGATTCCATGTATTTTGCGCCCAGCATACCGATACCGATAGATGCACCCATGGCAGAAATACCAATCATCAAACCACAAGCGATAGCGATTAAACCACCCATTTACTTCACTCCTTAAATAAAAGAAAAGAATACTACAATAAATAAATTACCCTTAATGGGAATCGTGAGCCTGACCCAAATATACAAAGGTCAGCACCATAAAGAGATATGCCTGTAAAGCAATGACCAAAATGTGGAATATGGCCCAAGCCAGACCTGCAACAATCTGGAGAATGAATAAAACCACATCGCTTACGCCTGCAGCACCGGACATACCCCAGGCACCACCCATTAGAGCGATCACCATAAATAAAATTTCACCGGCATACATGTTACCAAACAGTCGCATACCATGAGACAGGGTCTTGGAGAAAAATTCGATGATATTCATCAGAAAATTGGGGATGAACAACCAAATTTTGTTACCAAACGGTGCACTGAATAATTCGTGTATCCAGCCACCCAATCCTTTGATTTTGATATTGTAAACGATACACAGAAACAAAACAGATATCGCCATTGCCATGGTGGTATTCAGGTCAGCAGTGGGAACAACGCGCAGAAATGCATGATGATCACCCGTAGCATGCTGCCATGCCCAAGGCAACAAATCTACAGGTAGCAGATCCATAATATTCATGAAGAGAATCCACATGAATACAGTTAAGCCCAGAGGAGCAATGGTTTTTCGGGATTTCTCATTGTGAACCATATCTTTGCAGATACCGCCCACAAATTCAATTAGTAGTTCGACAGCGGCTTGAAAACGGGTAGGCACACCTACTCTCATACGACGAGCGGCTACAAACAGAATAGCTGAGGCAATGATGCCAGTCAGTATGGAAAAAAATAGGGTATCCAGATTAAGAAAGGAGAAATCAACCATATTGATCTGGTAATCTGGTGATTTCTGAGTGTAATTGATTAAGTGATGGCTGATATATTCGCCCGGAGTCATCTCTGTGCCGCTCATAGTAACAATCTTTTTCTAAATGTGAACAATCCAGCCTGACTGACCAGTATAAGTCCTGTCAGGAAAGCAAACCAGTTAACTGCGGAATAGCACACGTAAACCAGCAACATCATTAGGCATATCATGAAAATTTTGCTGATTTCGGCCATTAATAGTGTTGCCGGTAATAGCGCCGGTAATTTTTTTGCGGCGATGATGGTTAGCATCGCCAATAATGTAGGTATCAGGTAACTCAGTCCACCTAATACTGCCGACCAGATAGCAGAATAATTCCACAACCATGCGGACACACAAACTGCGGCAAACAACATGACTGTTTGCCAGAACATGATCCACTTCATTCTGTTACCTTAAAAAACACTGCGGTAAGCTGCGCTAATATAATCAACTAATACTATATCGTCAAGTAATTTTGTGAAATTTTGTTAAATAAATTTTAGCTAATTTATTAATTTTTCTATATATTTCTTTAACATTGCCAAATTTGATAACTGAATTAAACAATTTTGCCACAATTAATCTGTGATTGCAGGATTTATTCCAGTCCCATTTTTTGTAATAAATGACTCAAGGTTTCGGGATTATCAAATTGTAAGATGATACGGCCGCTGCGCTGGTTGCGGCTTTGTACTTTCACGGGTACGCTAAAACGTTGCTCCAGTGCAGCTTCTATTGATTGAACTTCGCTGCTTTTTTCAGCCGGATGGGGAGTGGCGGTTTCTGGTTTGGCCTGTGCTTGCTGGCAACGGCGCTCCACTTCGCGCACTGACCAGCCATTCTGGGCTGCTTTCTGAGCCAGATCAATCTGCTGGATAACAGGTAAAGTCAATAAAGCACGGGCATGACCCATTTCTAACTGCCTGCTGTACATTAAGTCTTGTACTGGTTGCGGCAGATTGAGTAAGCGCAGACTATTGGAAATGCTGCTGCGGCTGCGTCCTACAGCTTTGGCCACTGTTTCATGAGTGAGTCCAAATTCATCTACCAGTCGCTTCAGGCCTTGTGCTTCTTCAATCGGATTGAGATTTTCGCGCTGAATGTTTTCAATGAGTCCCATTGCCAGTGCTGCTTCGTCAGAAATGCTTTTGACGACTACTGGAATTTCCGCCAGTTCGGCTAGACGGGCAGCTCGCCAGCGGCGTTCACCGGCAATCAGCTCATATTGCTGCAGTCCCATTTCCCGTACAATCACTGGCTGAATGACACCTTGCGCGCGTATGGATTCAGCCAGCTCTTGCAATGATTCGTCATCAATTTGAGTACGTGGTTGATAACGTCCGGGAATAATATCGCTAATTGCGACTTTGGTTAAACGGTCGCCACCGGTGATATCACTGCCGGAACCAAGTAGGGCGTCTAGCCCTGCACCCAAACCTTTTGCTTTAACCATGTATCGCTCTTTAATTTATTGGTTGACACTTATTGTTGTGCTGATGTTATTACCATGAAAATGAATAATTCTATGTCTGTTTAGTGGCTGTGCGCTGCAAAATTTCGTCAGCTAGCGCGAGATATGCTTTGGTACCAGTGGCTCGCGGGTCGTACTGCAATGCAGGCATGCCATGACTGGGAGCTTCGGCCAATCGGATATTACGCGGGATAGGGGTACTGAACAGCTGATCAGGAAAATGAGTCATTAACTGTTCATCCACCTGTTTGGCCAGTAGGCTGCGTGGGTCATATAATGTGCGAACAATACCCAGTATTTCGAGCTGAGGGTTGATGGCCTGACGGATTTTACGCACGGTAGCAATAAGATCGGAAATCCCTTCCAGTGCATAATATTCGCATACCATTGGTACTATGATGTGACGTGCAGCTACTAATCCGTTGATGGTTAATAGGGTTAATGTGGGCGGGCAATCAATAATGATGTAATCGTATTTATCGGCCACCTGCGCCAGCGCATTTTTCAAACGCATTTCTCGTGCCAGCTCTTGTACCAGCTCGACTTCAGCACCAGCCAGAGCTCTATTTGCAGGCAGAACATCAAAGCCGCCATGTTGTGCAGTAATTATGGCGTTGTTTATATCTTCATTACCCAACAATACGGCATAGACGCCGTTGGTGACGTTGCCTTTATTGATGCCGCTGCCAGTTGTGGCATTACCCTGCGGGTCGAGGTCAACAATCAATACTGTGGACTTTTTTTCCACCAGTGAGGCTGCCAGATTAACAACGGTGGTAGTTTTCCCCACACCACCCTTCTGATTGGCTACGGCAATAATATGTGCACTCATGCATGCTCTTTCTTGCGGACAATCACCATGTGACGTTCTGCATCCAGATGGGGGACACTGAGTTTGTCCACACGTACCAGCTCAACATTTTCAGGCAAACGTTCGATTTCCTCATACGGATACACGCCTTTCATAGCCGCCCAATATCCACCTTTTGCCATTAGTTGCTTGGTAATGGTGACAAAATCATTTAATTCGGCAAACGCACGGCTAGTGATTACATCAAACTGTTCACCCACCATGGCTTCTACGCGAGCGGTAATCACTTGTACGTTAGTTAAGCCCAGTTCGATTACTGCCTGTTGCAGAAATGAGGTTTTTTTGCTGTTGGCATCCAGCAAAGCAACAGGCAAATCCGGACGGGAGATAGCTACAGGGATGCCAGGCATACCACCGCCGCTGCCAACATCTATCAGACCACGGGCTTTTTCCACATAGGGCAGTAGCGTCAGGCTATCGAGGATATGATGACTAATAACATCCTGATCATTACGCAACGCGGTGAGGTTGTAAGTGCTGTTCCATTTTTTTAATAGTTCTACAAAAGCAAGCAGTTGTAATTGCTGTGGTACGGTCAGGTTGATATTCATTTGCTGCAAACCTTGTTGCAGCATAGTTTTCATGTCGCTCATGCTGTTTTTGCTCCCTCAAAACCCCGTTTTAGGTGAACCATCAGTAAAGCAACCGCTGCCGGTGTGATACCGGAAATACGGGACGCCTGTCCTACAGTTTCGGGACGATACTGATTTAATTTTTGTTGTACTTCGGCGGAAAGGCCTTTTACCAATGAGTAATCGATGCTATCTGGCAGTTTCATTTTTTCCAGATTCTGGCGATGGCTGATTTCTTCGTTTTGTCGTTCAATATAACCCTGATATTTTGCCTGAATTTCCACTTGTTCTGCCGCATCACTATTCAGTATTTCCTGTTGTGCATTGGGCAGAGTCATTAAGTCAGCATAGCAAACGTTTGGCCGGCGCAACATGTCCAGCAGGCTGGATTCTTTGCTTAAAGGCTGACCGAGTACGCGTTGTTGCTCAGCTATCGGCAGATTAAGTGGTGTATACCAGACATGGCTCAGGCGTTGGAGTTCGCGTGCGACAGCTTCCTGCTTGTGCTGAAATATTTGCCACTGTTCATCATTCACCAATCCTACGCTGCGCCCCAGCTCGGTAAGCCGCATATCGGCGTTATCTTCACGCAGTTGTAGGCGGTATTCAGCACGGCTAGTAAACATGCGATAAGGTTCGGTAACGCCTTTAGTAATGAGATCGTCAACAAGTACGCCTAAATAAGCCTGATCACGTTGCAATACTAGGGGTTCAGTTTCTCGGGTATACAATACGGCATTAGCACCGGCGAGTAACCCTTGTGCAGCAGCTTCTTCATAACCAGTTGTCCCGTTGATTTGTCCAGCAAAAAATAGGCCGGAAACAGTTTTGGTTTCAAGACTGGATTTTAGGTTACGCGGATCAAAATAGTCGTATTCAATGGCGTAACCAGGACGTAAGATATGGGCATTCTGCAAACCGGGCATGGAATGAACCAGTTGCAGTTGGATATCAAACGGCAGGCTGGTGGAAATACCATTAGGGTAATATTCGTGTGTAGTCAGCCCTTCCGGCTCCAGAAAAATTTGGTGACTGTCTTTGTCTGCAAAGCGATTGATTTTATCTTCAATAGACGGACAGTAACGCGGGCCGACGCCTTCAATTTTGCCGGTGAACATCGGGCTACGGTCAAAACCGCTGCGAATAATGTCGTGGGTTGCGCTATTAGTATGGGTAATCCAGCAAGATATCTGTTGTGGGTGCATAGCAAGGTTGCCACGTACAGAAAATACCGGAGCAGGATTGTCTCCTGGCTGTTCGTGCAATTGACTGAAATCAATGCTGCGCCCGTCTATCCGCGGCGGTGTACCGGTTTTCAATCGTCCCTGCGGTAAATTCAAATCTCTGAGACATCCAGATAAGTGTTGTGCTGCGGGGTCTCCGGCACGGCCACCAGCATAATTTTCTAATCCGATGTGAATTTTTCCGGCCAAAAATGTACCCGCAGTCAGCACAATAGCGCGGCTGCGAAAGGAAACTCCCATAGAGGTCATAACGCCAACTGCCCGGCCGTTTTCAACAATAATATCTTCTACTTGCTGCTGAAATAATTGCAGGTTAGGCTGGTTTTCCAGCATGGAACGGATGGCCGCTTTATATAGAATGCGATCAGCCTGCGCCCGTGTTGCACGTACTGCCGGCCCTTTTGATGCATTCAGACGTCTGAACTGAATCCCGCTCTTATCTGCTGCCAATGCCATTGCGCCACCCAGTGCATCCAGCTCACGCACCAGATGGCCTTTGCCTATGCCGCCGATAGACGGATTACAAGACATTTGTCCCAGCGTTTCGATATTGTGAGTCAGTAATAATGTGCTTGCACCCATGCGCGCAGCAGCCAGAGCGGCTTCTGTACCTGCATGGCCGCCACCAACCACAATCACATCGTATTCAATCGGATAGTTCATTTTGACAACAGTTGATTCCATAACGTTGTTTTTTCACGGAACAACGTTTAAGCAAAAGTGTATTATTTTACGCGAGCTGCAGCTGTTTGTCAGGCCGATAAATTGATAAACGGATTTTACTTCCAGTAGTTGCCTGCACGGTGCATTGATTTAACGGCTGTGCACAGCCTGCCAAGCCGCATCCAGTCTGGCACCGGCGGCCTGCAATGCTGCATCAGCTTGCTGCCGCTGCACATCGGCCTGATTAAAATCACTTTGCAAGCGGGTAACATTATCCTGTGCATTCTTCAACTGTAGCTGTGCTGACTGCAACTGGGTTTGCAGCTGTAAGGCACGGCTCTGGCTGGCACTTTGCCCAGACAATGCGGCCTGATAGGCTTTCTGTGCGCTGAGCAATTCTACATCTGCTGGAGATTCTGCCCATGCCGATACGGCCAAACCTAAAATTATCCATAAGCTGTATTTTGCTTTCATGCCTGATTACTTTCTATTAGCAAAATTAATGGCTACATACGTGCTGATATTGCTGCTCGGCAGCAGAACCACTGGTAATACCCATCGGACGCAGATCGGTTTCGCCAAAATGATCCTGACGAATCAGCTCACCATGCGCATCCAGCAATTCGACATCAAGCACGCGGAACAATCTGCGGCTGCAGTCTATCTGAGTAGTGCTCAATGCGGTTTTATAGGCTGGTGTGTTGCTGTAATACTGCTGTTTCGGGTCGATAACGGTTTTACGGTCACGAAAGGTTACCATATTACCCTGACGTTTAATGCTGCCGCTATCCAGTGCATATTGAATATTACCACTGGCTGATACACCCAGCTCAATCCAGCTGCCGCTGGCTTTGGGCACGTTGGTGGTGGTACAGGCAGCCAAAATAGTAGATATAGCCATACTGGCTGTTAGGTGACGGAGACTAATGATTTTCATGCTGATTCCTTATAACAGCAATTGGTTGGCTGTCGGAAATAGAGGTAAGTTGCAGTACAATACCCGTTTCAGATTCAGTGTAACAGGTGTTTTGTGACTCATGCCGTGCAAATTCTACACGATGTTTTCGGCTATCCCGAATTTCGCGGGCAACAGGCTGAAATCATCGACACGGTGGCCAGTGGCCATCATGCACTGGTATTAATGCCTACCGGCGCAGGTAAGTCTTTATGTTATCAAATTCCAGCCTTAATGCGCGATGGTGTGGCCATCGTTGTGTCACCGCTGATTGCACTTATGCAGGATCAAGTCACAGCTTTGAATGTAAATGGAATAGCAGCTGCTTGTGTTCACGGTGGTACAAGTGGCGAAGAGATACGGCGTATTGCCGATGATATTGCTTCTGAACACCTGAAATTATTGTATGTAGCACCGGAACGGCTGGTTATGCCACGCTTTTTACAGTTTCTACACCAAACGCCTATCAGTCTGTTTGCTATTGATGAGGCACATTGTGTGAGTCAGTGGGGACATGATTTCCGCCCCGAGTATCAGCAGCTGGCAATACTAGCAGATGAGTTTGCCTCTGTACCACGGATTGCGCTAACGGCTACCGCAGACAGCGCTACCCGTGCTGATATTCAGCATTATCTGGCTTTAAATGATGCACGCCTTTTTGTTTCCAGCTTTAATCGTCCCAACATTGATTATCAGGTTGTGGAAAAAAACAATGGCAAAAAACAGCTATTACAGTTTATCCGCAGCCAGATGCCGGGGGAAAATGGCATTGTTTACTGTCTCTCGCGCAAGCGAGTGGAAGATATTGCTGCTTTTCTGACAGAAAACGGTCTGACCGCTCTGCCCTATCATGCCGGACTGGACTGGGAGACCCGCAGCCACAACCAACGCCGTTTTACACAGGAAGATGGCATTATTGTGGTGGCGACAGTGGCTTTTGGAATGGGTATCGATAAACCTGATGTGCGTTTTGTCGCCCATCTGGATATGCCAGCCAGTATTGAACATTTTTATCAGGAATCGGGCCGCGCTGGCCGTGATGGCCTGCCTGCTACCAGCTGGCTGTGTTATGGCCTGAATGACTGGGTATTACTGCGTGAGCGGATTCAGCTGGCTGAGCGTGATGAAGCGCAAAAACTCATTGATTTGCAAAAACTGGATGCGATGCTGGCTTTCTGTGAAACGGCCGATTGCCGACGCCAGCTGTTATTGCGCTATTTTGGCGAAGACAGCCAGCCATGCGGCCATTGTGACAACTGTACTGACCCACCAACTCGTTTTGACGGTACTGTATTGGCGCAAAAGCTGCTGTCCTGTGTGTATCGAGTGGGACAGCGTTTTGCCACCGGCCATGTGATTGATGTGTTACGTGGGCGCAAGTCGGAGTGGGTGTTGCGCTATGGTCATCAGCAGCTATCGACTTTTGGCATCGGTAGTCAACTGAGTGTCAAGGAATGGCGCACGGTGGTACGACAATGTGTTGCCGCTGGTTACCTAAATGTGGATATAGCCAATCAGGCATTACAGTTAACGGAACAAGCACGCGCAGTATTGAAGAATGAACATCAGGTGTGGCTGCGTCCACTTAAGCATGACAAAATCCGCAGTAGCCGTAATAATGACACATGGCTGCGTACAGAACGTGAAGAGCGTCTGTGGCAAAACCTGCGCCGCTGGCGCAAAGAGCGTGCCAGTGAAAATAACGTCCCTGCTTACACCATTTTTGCTGACCGCACCTTGCAGGATCTGGTACGGCATCCTCCGGCAACAATGGCAGATTTAAACCAGATTTATGGACTGGGAGAAAGTAAAATCAGGAATTTTGGTGCTGACATACTTTCCATATGTCGCGAATGGGCACAAAAATAGTTCATACATGAGTACCACCGAACTCACGGTTAAATATCGCTGTTTATACTATCCACCTTCTCTCATACGTTCATCATTCTACCTTTAGTATCTTATCCATATACGAATGTTCGATATTTATGAACTTGTCGAGATCGGTGTTTATTTCCTCAATATCTTTTACGCATTAATCGTTGCTTTTTTAATTTGATTATCCGCAGTAATTTCACCTTGCATCCGCCAGCACGCTTTTAGCTTCGTTTAATGCCTATCTGCAACTTAACTGAACAGAATAGTTCTATCACCATTATCTGATTGTTACCCTATCATTTCATTCTTTCTTGGCAGTCTTTTGCTTTTTTTAAAGCACTCACGCTTCCGACCGGCTGATTCGTGCGCCAACGCCCCATGGCTGCAACAACAACTTGAATCACCTTTTCTGCTCGATATCTAGGTACTTTATCCTATGCTTCTTTCATTATGCAAGAAATGACTATTTTTTACACAGCACTTTCATTTTTCTAAATATATGATTTTTATAAATTAAATATCAATGTCAACCTTATTTGATGCGTTATATCAAATAACAGTAAAAAATGATGCTTTATTCAACATACCAATCCCATATATAGTAAAAAAAGTGTCTATAAATAAAATTTAATACTAAATATAGTATTTTTAAGGTTTATACATCTTAACAGGCCCAATTGTTATACCGGAAAGATAAGCAGTAACTGCTGCCTGATGCTACCGGCAGCAGCAGAAGGACTATCAACATGAAACCTATTGTAATTAAGAGAGATGGTTGCCGCGTTCCCTTTGATGCGGCGCGAATTCAAGATGCCGTAGAGCGTGCCGCCTGTGCCGTGGACATTACCGACATTGCCTATTGCGCGCAGGTAGCTGCACAAGTGGGCAGCCTCATGGCTAACCGTGAATGTGTGGATATTCATGATATTCAGCAGGCAGTAGAAGACCAGTTAATGGCCGGTCAGTATAAAGAACTGGCACGAGCCTATATTGAATACCGTCATTCGCGCGATGTTGCGCGCGAATCTCGCGGACATCTCAATCGCGAAATTCAGGGTTTGGTAGAACAAACCAATTTCAGTCTGCTTAACGAAAATGCGAACAAAGACAGCAAGGTGATTCCCACCCAGCGCGACCTACTGGCTGGCATTGTGGCCAGACATTATGCTCAGCAACACCTGTTACCGCGCGATGTGGTATTAGCACATGAGCGGGGAGAAATTCATTATCACGATTTAGACTACGCACCGTTTTTTCCAATGTTCAACTGCATGTTGATAGATCTAAAAGGCATGCTGACCAACGGATTTAAAATGGGCAATGCTGAAATCGAACCTCCTAAATCTATTGCCACAGCTACCGCTGTTACCGCACAGATTATCGCGCAGGTGGCTAGCCACATTTACGGTGGCAGCACCATAAACCGGATTGATGAAGTGCTGGCACCTTTTGTCCGTACCAGCTACGACAAACACTTTGCCGTAGCTCAGGAATGGCAGATTGCCAATGCTGAAGACTACGCCCGTACTCGCACCGAAAAAGAATGCTACGACGCTTTTCAGTCACTGGAATACGAAGTCAACACCTTGCATACTGCTAATGGTCAGACTCCTTTTGTCACTTTCGGCTTTGGTCTGGGCACCAGCTGGGAAAGCCGGCTGATTCAAACCGCTATTCTGCGCAATCGATTAGCCGGACTGGGCAAAAATGGCAAAACGGCTGTCTTTCCAAAACTGGTTTTCAGTATTAAAGACGGCGTGAACCACAAAGCGTCAGACATTAACTACGACATCAAGCAACTGGCTCTCGAATGCGCCTCCAAACGTATGTATCCGGATATCCTGAACTACGAGCAGGTTGTAGCTGTGACTGGTTCCTTCAAAACGCCAATGGGCTGCCGCAGCTTCCTCAGTCGTTATGAAGAAAACGGTCAGGAAATTCATGAAGGACGAAATAATCTGGGCGTAATCAGCCTGAACCTGCCACGTATTGCCATCGAAGCCAAACACGATGAAGCACGGTTCTGGCAACTGCTGGAAGAGCGCCTGCAACTTTGCCGCAAAGCCCTGATGACCCGCATTGCCCGTTTTGAAAACGTCAAAGCACGAGTGGCACCGATTCTGTATATGGAAGGAGCCTGCGGCGTGCGTCTGCAAGCCGATGAACCCGTAGCACATATATTCAAAAATGGCCGTGCCTCCATTTCTCTGGGCTATATCGGCCTGCATGAAACCATCTATGCCCTCTACGGCAGCGATATCCATGTGTTTGACAGTGACAACCTGCGTCAGAAAGCCATAGCCATTGTCGAGAAACTGCGCCGTACTGCCGACCAGTGGAAAACTGAGACCGGCTATGGCTTCAGCCTTTACAGCACTCCGAGCGAAAACTTGTGTGACCGCTTCTGTCGTCTTGATACTGCTGAATTCGGCGTAATTGACGGTGTAACCGACAAAGGCTACTACACCAACAGCTTTCATCTAGATGTAGAAAAAAAAGTTAATCCGTACGACAAAATCGATTTCGAAGCACCCTACCCAAAAATGGCCAGTGGTGGCTTCATTTGTTACGGCGAATACCCTAATCTGCAACACAATCTCAAAGCATTAGAGGACGTATGGGATTACAGCTACCGTCATGTACCTTATTACGGCACCAATACGCCCATCGACGAATGTTATGAATGCGGTTTTAGTGGTGAATTTTCCTGTACCAGCAAAGGCTTTGTCTGCCCCAAATGCGGCAACCATGATCCGGCACGCGTATCCGTCACCCGACGTGTCTGCGGCTATCTCGGTAGCCCCGACGCCAGACCGTTTAACACCGGCAAACAGGAAGAAGTGAAAAGACGAGTCAAACATCTCGGCCAGCAGTGTGGTGCTCTGTAAACATGAATTACCATCAGTACTATCCGGTAGATGTCGTCAACGGTCCTGGTACGCGCTGCACCTTATTTGTTGCTGGCTGCGAACATAAATGCCGCGGCTGCTATAACGCAACCACATGGCGAACCGACTCCGGCAAGCCATTTGACCAGCAGTTGGAAGACCGCATCATCAGCGATCTTAACGACACACGTATTATCCGGCAGGGACTGTCACTCAGCGGTGGCGACCCACTGCATCCACATAACCTTAGCGCTATTTTGCATCTGGTGAAGCGAGTGCGGCAGGAAACAGAGCATAAAGACATCTGGCTTTGGACCGGCTATACACTGGCAGAACTATCAGTAGCGCAACAAGAGGTGGTAGCAGAAATAAACACCTTGGTTGATGGTAAATTCATAAAGGAACTGCGAGATCCAGCATTAATTTGGCGTGGAAGTAGCAACCAGCAGATTCATTATCTGCGCCCAGCGTGATTCTTAATTCAGCATCGTTGAGATGCGCATTATTCAGCGCATCTCAACGATGCTTTTAAACAAACACTACAAATAAATTCTATTAATAAACCATCAACTTAGCCTGCAATACCAGTTCCTCCCTGCCAAATGTAGCGGAAATTGGCATAAAATTTGCCTTCGCTGAATAAATTTTTGGGATAATTTACGCTTCATTTTGCTTACAATCGCGAATTTAACTCTACCATAGTGCTATTTCCCTCAATTGATACAGCACATATTTACCCAAATAAACCCTAGCCTACACCGTCTGCTTCTATGCTGTGTCTATAACCGACAACCGACCAGCAACAGAACCCAAACGGTTTTTACGCACTGACACGGACACCACCGATGAGCATAATTGATTTAACCGCCAAACGCGCTGAAACACAGGCCATGCTAGATACAGCAGAGCTGCTGTTTGACCGCAACACCTGTGAAGCGAAACTGGAACAGATGGCTGCGGACATCACAGCCGCACTCAGTGACAAATATCCACTGGTATTACCGGTAATGGGTGGCGCAGTAGTATTTACTGGGAAATTATTGCCATTGCTGCGTTTTCCATTGGATTTTGACTATATTCATATTTCACGTTATGGCGATAAACTGCAAGGTGGTAACTATCAGTGGCTGAGAGCACCACAAAACGCCGTAGTTGGACGCCATATACTGGTACTGGATGATATTCTTGATGAAGGGCATACACTAGCAGCCGTTAAAAAACAGATACTGGAAATGGGTGCAGCCAGCTGCGCCACCGCTGTATTTGCCAATAAACTGATTGATAAAGACAAGCCGATTACAGCTGATTTTGTCGGACTGGATGTCCCCAACCGTTACGTCTTTGGCTATGGCATGGATGCTGAAGGAAAATGGCGCAATCTAGATGAAATTTACGCGCTGGCAGAAAATTAGTAACTTTGTAGCAAACAAAAACTCTTCGTTATAATTTGCCACTATCTGGATATTAGAATTGGAAAATAAAATATTTTGGCTAAAAATATGGTAATAAAATATTAAGTACTAACAGCCACCAACTCAAATTTTAAAATCATCATTCTAATCTTTCCCTCAACTAATACCCGTAAATTCAAGCTACTATATTCAATTAGCTTATCAGGTCTGTGCCTGATAAGCTGCTTATAATATGTAAAATCTGGCCAGATATAAAATATAAAATCAGCAGCAATCTTTATCCTAAGCGCTAAAATTAATTCTACCGTAACAGCATGCCAATCAACTGTAAATCAATTACATGCAAAAACTTGAGCTAATAAAAAAATTCTGCAAGCTATCGCTTAAATCTAAGCGTATAGAAGATTCAATCTAATTATTAATAATTAATATATCCAATCAGCATTTACACAAGGAGTATCAAAATAAAAAACCAGTATGGATCATAAAGCCAATATAAAACTGCTCATAAAGTGAATTTTTTTATGCAGATTTAGATAAAAATTTTAATTTTAAATTTTTAGCATATTTCAGCTATATTTATATAATAACATTCACTATTATGCAAACAGCAATACATAATAATCAAATAATATAAATATTTATATTATTCATATTATTTTTTTACATTAGTCAGTCTGCTCAATCTATAATTACATTAATTAGTAAATCATAATATTTATTTAACACATTCTTGACAAATATAAATATCCGACAGTATGATGGCCGAGCCGTATTCAATAGTACGGCCAGCTCTGGAAGGCTGTTTTATCAGACAGATAAACCATTGAATTTTTGCAACAAATGGTTTTTTAAATCTGTATACCAAGTCATTGACATACCTTTTCCATGGTAGACAATGGCAGGGAGGCATTATGCCTGCCGGTTCTGATTAACGGTCTTCCAGCCTTGCCATTCTTCTGCCGCCACATGCGTCTGGAAGCGCAAAGCGGTGTTGGTAGAATAATCAGGAAAGGCAGTGTTAATGACTATTTTTTTGGCAGTAAACCGCCATCTGGAGGCGTATATGTTACGCCTGTTTCCGCCAGCGAAATTTATAATCGGCGGAATACAGGTTGTATTGGGATTTGCCATATCAATTGGCGTAAAAACAACACCTTTGGGTAAGATGAACCGGCAATTTTCAGCATTAGCCTAAAATACCCCAGAAAACCGATTATTTACCTAATGAAACCTGACAACGTAGCAAATTGAGTATTATAATCAATAATGAAGTAGTTAAATTTTAATAACACTAAATTTATTGTATAAAGTATATTTTTTTCATTACTACAATTTTATCCGATTGTAAAAAGGGGTTGAAAAAATGCTTCAGAAAAAAGCTTACCTATCTAATTTCGGATGATGCCAGCATAGCAATAAAATACTGAGCATCTTCTACCGATTAATGTTTATTTGTCTATGTTTCCTGGTTCTTTAGCTTTTAAGGGGCGGAACCAGGCTTTTTGCATTTTGGTACAACGTTATAATTTTAACATATCATCTGCATAATCCACAGTCATTTCAGTGCTTCATGGCTGCATGCCCCTCATCTCGCAACTGCAGAATTTTTCTGCCCTCGGTTTTGGCTTCAGCCAGTTTGCCGGCATTCACCAACTTACCAGTTTTATCAATTTCAGCAATCAACCTATCTATTTCAGACTGATAAACTTTCAGTTTCGGATTATTAGTTGGCGCCTTGGCCAGAGCGGATGGTTTTTGTGCCCGTGCAGCCACGGCCGCCGTACGCATATTAGCTAAAGCCTTACGTGCATCTGCAACGGTCTGAGCAGCATTGAATCGTGCATAGCTCATGGTAATCGCCCCCATATACATATTCACTTCATTCGCTTGTACAGTTACACTGGATACGGTCAGCGATAGACACAATATTCCTACTGACACGAAATCTTTTGTCTTCATTTGATTTTCCCATTATTACAATCATTGGTAGCATTGCATATGCAGCTACATACGCGGAACAACAGAGTAGCTTTATCCACTGTGGTGAATCAGGAAAGCGTACATCTCCTGACAAATTATTTTAACAAGTGCTCTTCTTGATACAGAATCGGCCTAAAATATCTTTTTTAATAGCGCTTACATACTTAGTATCTGAATCAGTTTGCGCAGAAAAACATCACAGCGACTAAGCTGCTCTAATTCAATATATTCGTTAGCCTTGTGTGCCACCGTAATACTGCCAGGACCACACACTACGGTATTGATACCACTATTTTGGAACTGCCCCCCCTCAGTAGCGTAAGCTACTTTAGCCTGTTGTTCAACATCCACAAGACCAGCAATCAGCTTATGCAGGTAATGATTATTTGCATCATTTAAAGGAGGAACATTTACGACATGGTTTAGTTTGATAGCAGCTTCCGGCGCCACTTTGCGCATAGCCGGCAAAAGTTGGGTCGAAATATATTGCCGGATAGGCTCAATTAGTTCGTCGACTGTCATATGTGGAAGATTACGGTAATCAAATTCAAAAGCACAGTAATCAGGTACAATATTAATAGCTGTACCACCACGAATTAGGCCAGTAGAAACAGTAGCAAACGGAACATCAAATGCATGATCCAAATCAGCACGTTGCTGCAATTGCTGAGCCAGCTGATTAATAAAGACAATTAAACGAGCGGCATACTCAATTGCGTTTACTCCATCCGGAGTCAGTGAAGAGTGAGCGTTTTTACCCTGTACCTCGCAGCAGAATGTATGAATTCCTTTATGTGCCACCACCATCTGCATCGATGTAGGTTCGCCAACAATACACGACTCAGGCTGTAGCCCCCTTCTCTCCAATTCTGCCAGCATCACCGGTGCACCCAAACATCCCACCTCCTCATCAAAAGACAAAGCAATATGCAAGGGTGCTTTCAGTCTCGCTGTCTGCATGGCAGGCACCACAGCAAGCACACTGGCAATAAAACCTTTCATGTCGCTGCTGCCTCTGCCATAAACACAGCCATCCCGCACATCGGCCACAAACGGGTCTGACTGCCAGTTCTGTCCATCCACCGGTACCACATCAGTATGGCCTGAAAATACCAATCCACCGGAAATACGACCATCTGTGGCAGGGATCGTTACAAACAGATTAGCCTTATCACCAGCAACATTTTGTGCCAGCCAAGGCGACAATTTCCGGCTTTCCAAATAATCTGCTACATAATTAATCAAGGCTAAATTACTCTGACGACTGGTGGTATCAAATGAAATGAGCTGACATAACCAGGAAAGGGTATCCACAAATAAATCTCCAAAGAATTTCCGGCTTAATAAGCCCCTATTTTATGCTTTTAACTTAGCATTGACATCAAACAATACACTGCTTGATGCTGATAATCGCTACAATATACCTTTACTGAAAGGCACCACACATGAAACAGCATTTTGATTTAGCAGGACATCCATATGTAGCTTTATGTGATTTACTCAAACTGACCGGACTGGCAGAAAGTGGAGGCCGAGCCAAACAAATGATTGCTGAAGGCCTGGTTCAACGTAATCAGCAGCCAGAGACACGTAAAACGGCCAAAATTATCGTCGGAGACTGTATCGGCGTGGGTAACACTGAAATCTACGTGATTAACACTCAGGTATGAATACGCTATCATCATTAACACCACCAGTACCACCGGAAGACTGGGAGTGCTGCAACAGCGATTGTGGCGAGGCCTGCGTCTGGCAGATTTATTATCGTGAAAAAGCCAACTATGAGGCACATCTGGCTCAACTCACCTCATCTTCTTGCGACCAATAATATTCATGAGTATTGATTTACATTGCCATTCAACCATTTCCGATGGGGTGCTGACTCCAGAAGAAGTCGTTCAACGTGCACATGCCAACGGTTGCACGATGCTGGCGCTGACTGACCACGACCACACCGGCGGACTGGCTGCAGCTCGTAAACAGGCAGAATTATGTGGCATCCAATTAATCAATGGCGTAGAAATTTCCGTAAGCTGGCGCGGGCGAACTATACACATCGTCGGCCTGAATATTGCACCTGAAGATGAGCTGTTGCAAACCTTGCTGCTGCGCCTACGCAGCGGCCGGCTACAACGATTACAGGCCATTGCCAATAAACTGGAAAAAAAAGGTATCAGGGGTGCCTATGAAGGCACACTGGCACAGGCCACTAATATTGACATGGTAACACGCACCCATATAGCTAATTTTCTGGTTAATAGCGGCCATGTAAATAAAAAAGCAGATGCTTTCCGCAAATATCTTGCCGATGGTAAATCGTGCAGTGTCCGTCATCAATGGGCAGAACTGACCGAGGTTGTTGCTGCCATTCGCCATGCAGGAGGCATTGCAGTGATAGCTCACCCCATGCGTTATGAACTTTCGGCCACGGCACGACGTAATCTGTTCAGTGAATTCAAAGCTTGTGGTGGAGTAGCTATAGAAGTACACAGTGGACGTTCCGGACTCAACGACCGTCTAAACTATGCCTTAATGGCACAACAATTCGGATTTTTGGCCAGCTGTGGCAGTGACTTTCATCGAGATGGTGATTTCGGCGGTGGCTTACTAGGCTGCTGCCCCGAATTACCACCTATCTGCGTACCAGTCTGGCATCATCTGACAGATTAACGGCATATGCGATTTAATTCAGACAAGTAAAATCTTATAGGCCTGGATCACCAAATGCATATTGACGGTTTTCTTAGTGCAAACACAGTTTATCAAGCATTGTGTTATTGCTGCAAAATACACTCGGTTTGCTGCCAGCCCAGAGGCACACAAACAATAATGCAAAATTGTTAAACCGTCTTCCCGCCTTTTATTCGAGGTCAATACAATTCAAATATTTGTATGCATAAAAACAGCGCATCATTCAACAAAGCAAATAAATTATACCGTTGGGCACCCTGACCATCATCAACGCATTACCTCAAACATAATAAAGCTACATTTCTAACGGATACTTGCATCATTTTTCTGATTATATTTCACAATCCATAGCAGTAATCACAAATAAGATAGCTGTTATACTGAGAGCATTTGGCTGGTTCAGCTAAACTCTTAATATAATCAACCCTGAGGATAAAGAATGAAATCTCGTGCCGCCGTGGCCTTCGCACCGGGTGAAGCATTAAAAATTGTAGAAGTTGATGTTGCACCGCCCAAAGCGGGAGAAGTTCTCGTCAGAATTACCCATACCGGTGTCTGTCATACCGATGCTTTTACTTTGTCAGGTGCCGATCCAGAGGGTGTATTTCCGACGATTTTAGGCCATGAAGGCGCCGGTATTGTGGTAGAAGTAGGTGCAGGGGTAACTTCGGTCAAACCAGGTGACCATGTAATTCCTCTTTATACAGCTGAGTGTGGCAAATGCTTGTTTTGCTGCTCAGGCAAAACCAATTTATGCACTGCTGTGCGCGCCACTCAGGGTAAAGGACTGATGCCAGATGGCACCACACGTTTTACCTATCAGGGTCATCCCATTTATCATTACATGGGCTGTTCTACATTTAGTGAATATACCGTTGTGGCGGAAGTTTCATTGGCCAAAATCAATCCAGCCGCCAGACCGGAAGAAGTGTGTCTGCTCGGCTGCGGCGTCACCACCGGCATTGGTGCGGTACACAACACGGCTAAAGTACAGGCAGGCGATAGTGTGGCCGTATTCGGGCTGGGCGGTATTGGATTGGCTGTGGTTCAAGGGGCACGGCTGGCTGGTGCTGGACGGATTATCGCCATTGATACCAATCCGGCCAAATTCACGCTAGCCAGACATTTCGGCGCTACCGAATGCATCAATCCTGATGATTATGAAGAGCCCATCCAGCAGGTTATTATCCGTCTCACCGAATGGGGTGTGGACCATAGCTTTGAATGCATCGGCAATGTGGACGTAATGCGAGCAGCACTAGAATGTGCTCATCGTGGCTGGGGGCAAAGTATTATCATCGGTGTAGCTGGTGCCGGACAGGAAATCGCCACACGCCCTTTTCAGCTGGTTACCGGACGTATTTGGAAAGGTTCTGCATTTGGCGGCGTGAAAGGACGATCACAACTTCCGCGTATGGTGGAAGAAGCCATGCAAGGCAAAATTGAGCTATCACCTTTCATTACCCATACCTTGCCACTAGCCGACATCAATCAGGCGTTTGAGCTAATGCACAGCGGAGAATCTATCCGCACCGTGATTTACTATTGAATCCACACCTTGCTATGGTTTCAATTTTAATCATAATACTGCGGTAAATCATATTCATCCAACGAGCAGAACGGATAAGCTACCATGACTGAAATCACACTGCTGAACAAACATAAACTTTTTAATGGCGAACAACGGCGCTACCAACATTACAGCCACTTCAACCACTGCAACATGACTTTTTCTATATATTTGCCATCACGTGCATTACAAGGGTACGCGCTGCCCGTAATCTATTGTCTTGCTGGCCTTACCTGCACTGATGAAAATTTTTCCATCAAAAGTGGTGCACAGCGTTTTGCTGCAGAGTGGGGCATCGTTCTGGTAATGCCCGATACTAGCCCACGCGGAGCAGAAGTTGCCAACGCCGATAGTTACAGTCTGGGACAGGGTGCCGGTTTCTACCTCAATGCCACTCAACAACCTTGGGCACAGCATTATCAAATGTACGATTATGTAGTCACAGAACTACCCGTACTTATCGAAAAGCATTTTCCTGTTACTAATCAGCGCAGCCTGTGTGGGCACAGCATGGGCGGCCATGGTGCATTAATGATTGCACTGAAAAATCCACAACGCTATCTTGCTGCATCAGCATTTGCTCCAATTGCCCATCCCATGAACTGTGCATGGGGACAAGAAGCATTTAGCACTTATCTGGGCAATAATCAGGCTGAATGGGCAGCTTACGACAGTACTGAGCTTATTCAGCTATACCCACCATCCTTACCCATTCTGATTGATCAAGGTAGTGTAGATGAATTTTACCCTGAACAATTACATCCTCAGGATTTCATAGTAGCAGCTAAAAGCAAAGGAACTGATATCCGTTATCACCTACGTGAACATTACGATCACAGTTATTATTTTGTCAGTACATTTATCGAAAGCCATATCAGCTTTCATGCTGAAGCATTCGGACTATAGGTCATCAGGCTTCAATCACAGATTCACGCGCAAAGGTTTTCTCACAATAATGACAGCGTAAACGGGTTTCGCCATGGCTCAACTGCACTGTAAAACGGCTTTGTACCGGTTCACCATGGCTGGCACAATTGCTGTTCGGACAGCAAAAAACCTCAGTAATGGCTTCTGGCAGTGTGAGCATGCGTTTACGCACTACTTTAAAATTTTCAATATCATTGACAGTTGCTCGAGGTGCAAACAAAGCCAGACGGTTAGCCGCTGCATCATCCAGAAAATGACCAGCTATTTTAATGATATCTTTGCTGCCACTGGACTGGCTACTCAGATTAAAACCCACTGTAACCGCATTACCGGAATGCAGCAACTTGAACTGGCGCAGAATATTCAGCCCCTGCCCTACCGGAATGTGATCAATTACCGTACCGTCTTTAATCGCCTCAATACTTAATCTGGTCTGATTCATCATTGCTTTAACCTCGTGCACTGTCCGCATCAGTTTCTTCATTCAAAATTGCTGCCAAAATCGCCTGACGCGCATACATACCATTATTCGCTTGCTGAAAATAATAAGCATGAATACTCTCATCGACATCCGCATGAATTTCATCTACCCGTGGTAAAGGATGCAGAATTCGCATATTCGGTTTTGCCTGCTTCAACATAGCCGCACAAAGACTAAAATGACCATTAATTCGTGCAAATTCTTGCTCATCAAACCGCTCCCGCTGTATGCGTGTCATATACACAATATCAGCCCAAGCCAGCGCTTCCTCAAGATTATCTGATGTGCGATAGACAACCCCGTCCTCGTCCAGCTGCTCACAGATATAATTTGGCATGGCCAGAGTGGGAGGAGATACAAAAATAAACTCACAGCCCCAGCGGCTCAGAGCCTGAGCCAGTGAGTGTACTGTGCGCCCATATTTCAAATCACCAACCATGGCAATCTTCAAATTCTGCAAGGTTCCCTGTGTTTCGTATATCGTCACTAAATCCAGTAAAGTTTGAGACGGATGCTGATTAGTACCATCACCAGCATTAATCACGGGAACATGAGCAAATTCACTAACAACACGTGCTGCACCGTCTTTAGGATGGCGCATAACGATTGCATCAGCATAATTACTGATAATTCGTGCCGTATCAGCCAAAGTTTCGCCCTTTTTGGCACTGGTATTGGCACCATCAGCAAAACCGATAACTTTTCCTCCCAGCCGTTGAATCGCCGTCTCAAACGACAACCGTGTTCGCGTAGAAGGCTCAAAAAAACACGAACCAATTAATCGTCCCTTCAACAACTCAGTCTGCGGCTGCCGCTTTAACTGCAACGCAAGCGTCAGTAAGAACTCCAGTTGCTCTGTGGATAAATCATTTATCGAAATAAAATGTTGGCGAAAAAGCGGATTAGCCATAATTTAACTTTCAGCATCTAACAACAGGCATAAAAAAACCCGCTTGGAAACGGGTATACATATGGTCATTAACTGTTCAAAAGCAACAACTGCTTCAGACACAACAATAAGCTGGCTGCAAATATTGTCATTATTCAGTTACTCCATATTAACTAAGTGAATTATCTCATAAACACTCCCACGGTAAAAGCCAGCCACTTTGAGTTACAATAAACAAATCATTGCCCATTTACTCCTGATTACATTGATTTACCATCAACTGGCACTGAACGTGCCCCTCTACCCACTGTTAACATACGCCCATCCAACCACCTTGCCGGCAGGAACAAGGGTAGCCGTACGCTTTCGCAACCGATTGGTAGCAGCCATAGTATGGGAAAGTGATATACAGCCGGAAATAGACCTTAGCAAAATACGACCCATTGAGAACATTTTATCGGATGGCTGGCAATTGCCCGCAGACTGGCGTGCACTACTTAGCTTTACTGCGCGCTATTATCATTATCCTCTTGGACAAGCCGTGATGGCGGCCCTACCCAAAGGTCTGCGTCAGCCTCAAGCCGTGCCATTACCGAAACAAGAACACATTTACAGCCTCAATGCCCTTGGACGCATCCAGCCAGCACCTCCGGCTCGTTATCATAAACAAAATGCATTATGGCAGAGACTATTAGCCGCTCCAGCCACTCTGCACCAGCTTAAAACCATACATACTCAGGCATCACAATATCTTAAACAGTGGCAACAACAAAACTGGATAGAAGCCAGTCACATACCGGCTTGTGGACCTGTACCGACCAGCCGGCATCAGCTCAATCAGCAACAGCAACTAGCCAGTGCAGAAGTACAAACCAGATGTGGACAATTTGCCCCATTTCTATTGTATGGCATTACTGGCAGTGGTAAAACCGAAGTCTATTTCGACATCATGGCCAATATAATGCAGCAAGGTAAACAGGTACTGTTTTTGCTGCCCGAAATCAACCTCACACCGCAGCTTATGCAACGGGTACGCCAGCGTTTTCCACATACAGTTACTACTATATTACACAGCCAGACCGCAGCCGGACAACGTACCACCAACTATCTTCAGGCAGCTCTGGGGCAGGCAGCTCTGGTTATCGGTACACGTCTGGCCATATTTACCCCCATGCCTAATCTAGGCCTGATTGTTGTCGACGAAGAGCACGATTATTCATTTAAACAAGAAAGCGAACTACGCTATCAGGCCCGTGACCTGGCTGTCTGGCGGGCGCGGCAGGCAGCTTGTCCAGTGGTACTGGGTAGTGCCACTCCGTCATTAGAAAGCTGGTATAAAACGCGGCACGGAGATTACCAATTACTGCAACTGAGCGAGCGGGCACACACCAACGCCCAATTGCCACAAATACATTTACTCGATATCCGCCGCTTACCACTGGATAATGGTATCAGCGATATCATCAAGCAAAAACTGCAAACCAATGTCGCTCGCGGTGGTTTAAGCATGGTTTACCTAAACCGAAGGGGTTTTGCCCCAGCTTTATTCTGCGATGCTTGCGGTCATACTTTCGGCTGCCCGAATTGCTCCGCCAAACTGGTTTTACATCAGCATGCAGGTCAGCTACGCTGCCATCATTGTGATTTTCACCAGCCCATACCCCCATCCTGCCCGGAATGTGGCAATCAGGACTTGACCGCCGTTGGACAAGGGACTCAGCGCATTGAAGAATACCTGCAGCATTTGCTCCCTAGTGCACGCATTCTGCGGGTAGACCGTGATAGCACAGCCCACCGACAAGACTGGTCGGAAATCTATCACACTATTATGCGTAAAGAAGTAGATGTACTGGTCGGCACCCAGATGCTGGCCAAAGGCCATGACTTTCCCCATCTCAATCTAGTGGTGGTTTTAAATGCAGACAACAGTCTCTATAGCGCTGATTTCCGTGCTCCTGAACGTTTATTTGCCGAATTAATGCAGGTAAGTGGCAGAGCCGGCAGAGCCGACTGCTCTGGTGAAGTATGGGTACAAACGCGTCAACCGGAACACAAAGTGTACCAAGCTTTGGCGGCACAGAATTATGTAACTTTCGCCACGGCAGAACTGGCAGAAAGACAAGAGCTGGGCATGCCGCCATTTAGTTATATAGCCGCCATCCGCGCAGACGCTCGCACCATGAACGAGGCGCAACAGCTTTTACGGCAAGCGCAACAAGGAATCGAGCAGCAGCATGCATTACCTGCCAATGTCAATGTCTTCGGTCCAGTACCGATGCTGATGGCCCGACTGGCTGGGTACGAACGCGCACAAGTATTTCTAGAAAGTAAAAACCGGCGCGACCTACACCACAGCATTTCATTATGGCAAAATTGGCTCCTGCATCTGGAAAAAAGCAACCCTCATACACGTTGGCTAATAGATGTCGACCCACTGGAAATGTAGCTATACTCCATATATATCTTTTCCTGAGAGTTTGCTCAAGGCTATTCATACCAGACATGCGTTTCAAGTATCGGAACAGCTAAACAGTCATTCTAATTTTCACAGTTACTCATAATTTACAAATATAATTATCAAAAAAACGGTCGCTAGCTAGAACAGCAAACGACCAGATTTATTCAAATAATTTGTTTAAGCGCGACCGGTCAGACCGTGCCATGCGCGCGAAAGCCAAGATTTCTGTTTTTTCTGACGCGTCACTTCATTACCATCATAACCAACTTGTGACTCTTTCGGAAATGCACCAAATGGTTTAACAGCATAATTTTCCAGTTTATAACCAGCATCCAGCGCCTCCTGATAATACTGATCAAACAATTCAACCAGATCCTTACGCGGATGAGGCAAAATATCACTGTCAAACCAATGTTTCTGACCAGCAGCGGTTAGACGCGGTATGGAGTATTTATGACTGAACTGCGTACCCATATCTGAATAATGCAAAATTTTCATCTGTTCTATCGGCATCCCTTCTCCATCGACACAATTCCAAGCAGCCTTATAAGCCTGTACCCATTCCGGATGTTGCTTAAACTTTGCCATCATTTTCTTATGCGAATCAGGGTCAGCACGCAAACTAGCCAGCTCAGGCAAAATCGATTTAGCTTTGGCGCAATCCCAGACACAAGTACACAATCGAGTAAATCGTTTACCCTTAGCATGATCATGTACTTCTTTAGCCGCAACAATCGCTTCGCCTTCAATCGGATGTGCCCACAATTCCGCTATATCAGCCAATACAATCATATCCGCATCCATATAAATGGCGCGTCCCTCAAAATTACAGGCGGCCGGGATCCCCCAGCGAAAACCGGAAAATGGCGTTGCCCACTTTTCTGTATGCCAGCCTGCACCCGTTTGTGGATCAGAATACCACGGACTTTTCGGATCATGACTTAACTGCATCCAGACGATTTCTACCGGCCGCGACGTGTGTTTGTGGATACTGTAATCCACCACCATCATCTGCTCCAGATCACAGTTATTTGGGTCACAACCCACAAAAACCTTAATAACATCGTTGCTCATGCATATACTCCCGATTTTGCTTACATTTTGAGAATAATTGTAATATTACAGCAAAAAATACCAAGGCAAATGATAAAAATAATCAAATAACACTTGATTTGGGGCAAATAATGCCACAACACTAGACTAAAATTTGCCACATCTGAATCATAACTCGCTACGAAATACTAACTTTCAGCCTACCCGAACCATACTTAACCAACATTATCAGCCACTGTCTTAAAAATATTATAAGACTCAAGCAACTTATCCATATCATAAATATAGCTGACTGCCATCACTTCATCCGGCTGCAAACGCAAGACATATCCTTCTAACTGCTGCCTAACTGTTTCTGGTGCGCCCAATAAAGTACAAGCGGTAAAATTTCGTACGTATGCTTCTTCTTCAGCTGTCCACAAACCATCCATAGACGGTACTGGCTGATGCAGCGCTTTCCGATTATTCCGAATCAGCCCCAGCACAGACTGCAACTGCGTCGTTTGTAAATAAAGAGCCTCATCATCAGTAGCAGCCGCCACCAGATTTAGACAGAGCATAAAAAAAGGTGCAGCCAGTTGAGCAGACGGCTGGAATCGCTCACGGTAAATAGCAGCTGCCTCATCCAGAAAACGCGGAGCAAAATGCGCCGCAAAGACATAAGGCAAACCCAGGCTGGCTGCAAGATATGCACTGTCAGTGCTAGAACCCAATATATATAAGGGAATATGAGTGCCCATACCCGGATAAGCCTTTACTAACCCCTGCTGTTGCTCATCACCTAGATAACGTTGCAACTGCACCACATCATCCGCAAATTTAAGCGAAACATCGTTCAACTGGCGCCTCAGAGCAGCAGCGGTTACTCTGTCTGTTCCAGGCGCTCGCCCCAGCCCTAGATCAACTCGGTGCGGATAAATTGTAGCTAGAGTGCCATATTGTTCAGCCACCAGCAACGGACTATGGTTAGGCAACATCACACCGCCACTGCCTACACGAATATGATGCGTATGGCTCAGCGTATGGCCGATCAATATCTGTGTTGCCGAACTGACCACCATCGGCATATTATGATGTTCAGCAATCCAGTAGCGTACAAACCCCAGCTGTTCGGCTACCTGTGCCAGACGCAACATATCCCGTATTGCCGAAGCTGCCGTACCATTGTCTCGACGCGGCACCAGATTCAAAATTGAAACAGGTATCGCCATTAAACTTCCCGTCTTTAAAATACACAACAGAGACTAAGTTATTCCGTTCTTCACCAAATTACAAATATATTCAATTCAAATACAAAAAAACCACTGCAGGAAACATGCAGCGGTTTAAAAAAACTGATAACAAATTATTCTGGCAGTAGTTCAATTTTACTAGGGTCCCGACCTTGCTGCTTCAACGATACCACTGAAGTAAACAGCATATCACTGGAAGAATTCAGAACAGTTTCGGCAGAATCCTGAATCTCGCTGATAACAAAGCCAATGGCCACAACCTGAGCTGCAATGGCTGGATCAATTCCGAACATGCTACACGCCACTGGAATCAGTAGTAATGAACCTCCCGGTACACCGGAAGCACCAAGTGCACATACTGTAGCCAAAATACTCAGCAATAATGTCTGAATAAAGCTTACATCCATACCCAAAGTATGCACAGTAGCCATCGTCATCGTCGTAATTGTAATAGCTGCACCATTCATACTCATCGTTACACCCAAAGGAATAGAAAGTGAGTATATTTCTTCGGGCAACTGCATACGCTGAGCCAGACGAATATTTACTGGAATATTGGCGGCCGAACTACGAGTAAAAAACGCCGTAATGCCACTATAACGCAGGCATGTAAATACCAGTGGATAAGGATTTTTACGGAAATTCAAAAACACAATCAGTGGATTGATTACCAAGGCCACAAATACCATCAAACCAAGTAATACTCCAATCAACTCAAGATAATTTTTTAATTTAGCCAGACCATCACTAGTAAAATGCGAAGCCACCAAACCTAGAACTCCGTAAGGGGCAATGGCCACCACCAGCCGTACCACCCAGATAGTTGCATCAGACCAGTTTTTAATTACCGATTTAGTTGCTTCACTACTGTGACGTAAAGCAATACCCAATGCCGTCGACCACGCTAAGATACTGAGGAAATTGCCAGTAGCCAATGCATCGATCGGATTATCCACAAACTTAAGGATAATATTCATCAGAATCTCAGCTACACCTTCGGGCGGTTTCTCGGAAGCCGGCGGCACATCCATCACCAAATGCAGTGGATACAAATAACTCACCGTTGAAGCCAGTATTGCAGAAATCAGCACCGTTATAGCATACAGCCAAGCCACCGACTTAATACTGGAAACATTATCAAACTTATTATTGACAATCGAAGATATCACCAGTACGAAAACCAGAATAGGTGCAGCAGCACGCAAAGCCTGAATGAATACCCTGCCAAGAAATTCCAGTTTAACCCCGTATTGCGGTAAAAAAGCCGCGATAAACGCGCCAATAATCATACACACTAACATGCGTACAATCAGATTACTCTTAAACAATATCCATAAAAGTTTCTTCATTTACAATCCTTAGTTACAGCCGGATAAAACATATGTAAAACAGATTAAAAACCATCCAGCCATGCATAAAAATTCATTACACCAAATCAAGTTTTTAAATCCATTTCCATCCACCTCCACAACAGCCTAAACTTAACAGAAAACCATTACAACTTAGCAGCTGGATAACAAGTTTAGCATTAAAATAGCCTGAACCTACGAATAAACATATAACAACCAAAATAGTTAAAAAACAGCAGCTCTTAATTAACTCAACTCAAATAGATCAAGCAGCCCAAAATACTAAAATGCTATACTGCAAACCTCAAAATCGCCCGATACAGCAATCAATGAACAAAGCTTCACAAAATTACATATTATGTATGAAATGGGGGCAGAAATATGGCGCGGAATATGTCAACCGACTATATCACATGGTAAAACGTAATCTGACCCTGCCATTTACCATGATTTGCCTGACAGATGACGCGAGCGGCATTCATCCTGCAATTCAATGCCATCCACTGATACCATTAAACTTGCCTGCAGGCTTACCAGAACGCGGCTGGAATAAACTGACCACTTTTAGTGCCAACCTGTTTGGTTTACAAGGCACAGCCCTATTTCTAGATATAGATATCGTTATCATCGATAACATCGATTGCTTTTTCACCCAGCCATCCAGTCGTCCCGATGAAGTCTGGATTATCCGTGACTGGAAAAAACCTTGGCGCAAAGTTGGCAACAGTTCTGTTTATAGATTTCAAATTGGTGCAATACCAGATTTAATGGATTATTTTCGCAATCATTTTCAACAAATTCGGCAACAATTCCGCCATGAACAGGCTTTTTTATCATGGTATGTGCGTGAACATCATCAACTTAGCTATTGGCCAGAAAACTGGTGCCTGAGCTATAAGTACAATGTATTAAAAAAAATGCCTTATGCAATATGGCAAGCACCGGAAAAACCTGATTTTGGTAAAATCATCGTTTTTCATGGCGAAGTTAATCCTCCAGATGCCATCAAAGGTGGCGGAGGTAAATGGTACCGTAAAATTTTACCGGCTCCTTGGCTAAAAAATTATTGGCAATAATAACAAACCACTATGAAAACAGTTCAGACTCACAGTAAATTCTTCATTATTGGTAATGCTGACGAACAAAACTCCATAGCACACCTGATTCAGCATGATGACATCGTAGTCCGCTTTAACAACCCCAATCCAAACTGCACACTTAAAGCAGATTGGATATTCATTGCCAATGGTTACACCCAGATTAGACATCTGGTAATCGAACATCAATTTTTAAAACCCGAAACTCAAATATTTTTCCGCTATAGTAAAAAAGATATTTTCTATAGTCGCTACCAGAACATCCCTATGCATAAACGCATAAAATACCTATGGCGTTTTCCCAAATGGATAAAAAAATCGCAATTGGATCAATATTTCATCAACACCATACCAAGCAACATTTACCGCCACTGTGCCGACTCACTGGGTTTCCGTCAACCTAGTACAGGACTTCTTGCCATTGATTATATTTGCCAGCAGTACCCAAAAAATACCGTATATATTCACAACTTTACTAGTGAAGGCTGGACCGGACATAACTGGGACGACGAAAAACAACTAATCCATACCTGGGTAAAAACAGGGAGAATAATTGCTATTTAAAAAACTTCATTTATGCGTCAAGGCAAATAAAGCTGATTTCAACATCAATTTAGCCGCTTTATCCCACAAATGAGTACGCAGCAACAACAAAATTGTTGTACGAATTGACAAACGTTTCACGACAAAAAGCTCAGCCGCCTTGTGCAAAATTGCCTTTTTTTCTTTTTCTGGCATAGCTGTTTTTGCAAGCTTCCGGCATAAACGAAAATAGTACAAATGAGCCTTATACAGCAAATAAGCACAACATTTCTCATCACCTACAATAGTTTCAGCATAAAATGCTTGAGTGAGATAAGCTTCGATACCATAAACCTGCTTTGGACTCATTTTCTGCACAATAGAATTTGGCCATATACGATAATGCACTAAAACCTGCGGATAATAAAAATAAGTTTGGCATTCATGCAGCAGACTAGGTGTATTCGCAATATCTTCGTAGGCAGGAATAGTAAAACGACAAACTTTTGTCGCCAACTGGCGTCGGAAAACTTTATTCCAGAAATAATGTTTCCCATCCATAATAGCAAGATGAAACAAGTTTCCATTTTTCTGATGCAGTAAAGTATTGGCCGGAGCAATCGATAAATGCTCCTTCGATTTTGACTTACCAGTATTATCAAAAAATACATCATAATCAAATAGAAGTACATCTGGACGGTATTGTTTCAAAATACCCATAATCTGTTGGACAGCTAGCGATTCAACCTTATCATCCGAATCAATAAACCAAATATACTCAGCTTGAGTTGAATGTAAGAGACATTGGCGTACCTGCGTAATACCTTTATTTTCCTGTCCACACAACACGCGAATAAACGCATCTGGGTAAATTTGCTGATATTTTCGGATAATAGCCAGCGAGTCGTCCTGCGAACAATCATCATAAAAAATCACTTCAACATTAACCGGCAAATTTGGCAATAAAGATTCCAGCAATTCAGGTAGATAAACTCCTACATTGAATACCGGAATCAGAATACTTAACTCTATTTTGCCCATATCAGCGAAAATATCCTTCATCTCCCACAAACTTATTCTTCAAAATCACTTTGTATAATAGGTACCATTAGTCGTTGCGCACATCTTGATACAGACAGCTGACGACAGCCCATACGTAACTGCGCTGCCAGCCGACGGTATTTAAAACATAAATAATGATAAAAATGGTTAGCCTGTGGTTTAACATTATTTTCAGGTGTTATCGTTGAAACAAAAGAAACAGGAGGGTTCAAACCATAATTAGCACATTGATCCAGTTGAATGGCAGCAGCCGGATAAACCTGCCAGCCATTTAAGTCATAGGACCGGCATAAAAAAGCGTCAGCCAATGCCGGAGCCGCAAACTGTGCTCTGTTTAGCAGCTTACGTGCTCCTGATGGAAATAAAACATAAGCAGCAGCACCTGTTCGATCCTGATATAAACGTCGCAATTCATAACCCGCAATCAAAGCCAAGCTTTTTCGATCCAGCCATTTTCTCCGGTGCCTAGTTTCCAGATTCACATAATCTAACTCACAAGTCAGAGAAGATATAGTTGTCAAAAGTTCAGCCGTTTTATGTGAAAGCAACGCATCATCTTCAAGAATTAACCAAGGCTGACCAGTTTCCAAAACAAATTGCCAGGCTGCTTTATGGCTCAAAAAACAGGCTAATTCTGCCGGACGTAATTTACGCTCCCAACCATTTGCCTGGTGTTCATACTGATCAGATAATATATCTTTCGTACTCACCGCATCCAGACGCCGCATGGGAATCTGTAAATGAGTCAGCTGCTGACACTGGAATCTCAGGCGCTCGGCAGAATGTTCCAGATTAATTACTAAAGCAGAAATCATCTGTTACTTTCATTACAGATATTCATTACAATGAACCATCAAGACGGTTAGGAAACAAAATATTCTCAATTTCAAGAATCCTATCCATCCGGCGCTGTACCTTACTTTTTCGAATAGAAAACAATTTTCCATTGGTTCGCAGATTTTCATGAACCACGCGCGCGGCCTGCAACTGCTCTATATAAACCCGTTGTTTGGGGGCGAGTAAATTATCCTCACGATCAAAAATCCAGCAAAAGCCCACTGGCAAATGAGCAACTTTATAGCGAGGATGGGCAGAAGCTTGGTCTGCCGCAATTACAGATTGTAATACCTCTTGATCCCATATTGTCGGCTGAGCAATACACTGACGGTTCCATTCGGCCAATAAATGTCTGGCAGCAGCTGTATCCTGAAAAAATAAAGTAGCCGAAACTAAATGACCATCACCCAAATCATAATAAACAGCTATATCACAATCCAGACCAGCCAAATATTTCAACGGTGAAACATGGAAAACCGCATCCACATCGACATACAACATCGGACCACTCACCAAATCTCGCTCATGCATCAAATAGTTCGATTTAAAAGAGGTATTAGCTTCCCATCCCCCCTTACTGGGAATCGTTGTAGTTTTAACTTTTATATTTAAACGCTCAGCAGAAGCACACATCCGTTTCGCTTCATGCGTATAAAACTCATCATCCGTATGATAAGCCACCACTGTCACCCCATCAGCAGCAGAAGCTTTCATTTCCTCCGTTACTACTTCAGCTAGCGGTACCACAACCCGACGATTCTTCGCACGCCAAGCATACTCCCTACCCAGTTTAACCATTATTAATATTCTCAAACATGAACGATATTAATTATACCCGCGACCAACCATAAATGCGTATTACATCCAGTCTGCGTCGCCAATGTCGCCCCTTCACAAAAAATCTTATAAATTTTTGCCAAAATGTCAATTTAAAGCGCACACGATGAGGAATATCAGAATCCAGTGACTGAAATGCCAATGGTTCAGCCAGAAATCCCTCTTTTAACAAACCACCACAATAATGCCAAACTTTATCGATCGGATAAAAAAGATTATTACTGGCCAAAAGCATTTGTTTTGCCCCATGCAAAGAGACAATATAACAACAAGCTAAAGAGGGAGCAAAATCACATTCACAGGCAATCATCCCATTATGCAAAGCATGTAAACGATAAATTTTCCACTTAACAATTGCATTGGCCTCCATCATCCGCCAAGCTTTACGCTTTATCACTTGCCAAAATGCTGGACGAATAAGTTGTTTTTGGGAAAGTGATTTTTTAATTTCCACAGCATCAATATCATAATATGGGCGCTTCAAAGTCAGATTCAAAAAATCAAATGAATGATAATTTTTTTCTTCAGCAATTAAAGAAACCAGCTCAGAGCTCAACTGAACATCATCTTCCAGCACTAAAGCAAAAGGAATACTCTCATCTACCATCCGCTGCCAGACGGCTCGATGAGATAAAGCACAGCCAAACTCTCCGTTAACAGCCTTACGTTTACACTCTAAGGCAAATCTCGGCTGATTTAAAAATACTTTCTGCTCATCCGTTAAACAATTACCATCAACAGCACTGATTCGTTCGAAATCAATCCCCAAATTCCCCAATTGCCGTTTAACGAAAATTAACCTATCTGAACGTCTATCCAGATTTATTAAAAAGGTTTTGAGCATTTATTCAACACCATACCAACTAAATCATAATTTATTCATAAATTATAACCAAAAACCACAAAACAATTCACAGATATTGTTTCTCTTAAAACCACTGAAACCAACATATACTGCTAAAATACGAATCTAACTTAACCAATAACCCCTATCAGATTCACAACAATTTAAAACTACAACTCTCCAAAAGTAATTTAACAATGCCGCAACAAACTATTATTCTAGCTATGTCGAGCTATAGCGACTTCGCCTCTGCCATCAAAACTCATCTAGAATATCATAATTACAAAGTTATCTTTATTGACAGTACTTCAGAAACACTGAAAAAAAAGATTGAAGCTAATTTTCATTATCCCAGTCTGAAAACGCATATCATTAATACTATCCGAAAAATATTTTTGTTCGACTTCACCTATAAAGCTGTACTGAAAGAACAAATCTATCACCAAGAGCTATATGACAAAATCCAGAATACACTAGGAAATCATAATTATGACTATACACTAGTTATACGTCCGGATCTGTTTTCCATCGCAACATTAGAGCTTCTGAAAAGCCATACAAAAAAGAAATTTATTGGCTATCAGTGGAATGGTATTAAACGCTTTCCCAAAACCATTCCAACAATAAATTTGTTCGATCGTTTTTTTGTATTTGATCCTTTAGATGTAAATAATCTAGAATATAGCCAATTTCATTTGAAAGGGATGAGTAATTTTTATTTTGACATGTACCATCCACAACCAGTACCCCATAAAGGGCTCATTGCTTACTTCGTAGGCTTACATGTTGACAACAGAACAAAAGCCCTCCAAACCTGTGCAAAAGCACTGATAGAAAATGGCGTGAATTTAGATTTCAATATCAAATTGCGCCCGTCCGAAGCAAGCAAAGCAGTCCAATATACAGAACAAAACATATGTTTAATTGCTCAAAATATTTCTTTTGAAGACAATTTAAAGCACGTTAATAAGGCTGACATACTTATAGATATCGTTAACCCGATACACAATGGCTTATCATTTAGAGTATTTGAAGCCTTGTACTATAGGAAAAAATTAATTACTAATAATTCATATATAAAGAATTATGATTTTTACCATCCTGATAACATTTTTATCTGGACAGAAGAAAAAGACTTGCAGCAATTAAGTGATTTTTTAGTCAGACCATTAATCAGCATTCATCCTGATATCATATCGAAATACAGTTTTGCCAATTGGATAAAAAATATTCTGGACGATTCACCTTACAAAGAAATATCAGTTATATAACATTGAAGCTACTGCCCAATATAGCTAGGCTAAAACCTTACATGCTTAATTGAAAATGAAAGGATTGAAATACAAAATACAGATACGTAAATCTTTTAAAAACCGTATCTTGTATTTTGTATATACGAACTATTATCAAAAAATCAGTACAGTTTAATCATTAAAAATTCAATAAACAACATTTGAAAAAATTAGCATTATCAAAATAAAACATGAAAATCAATTATTTACAATACCTAAATGTTAACATCAGCTGAACTTCTGTTTTCACCAAACTGCATACGGTGTAGCACTGCATAACGACCGTTTCTGGCTAACAAATCCTTATGTTTACCTTGCTCAACAATTCTACCCTGATGCATCACCACAATATTGTCAGCAGTTTCAATAGTTGAAAGCCTATGAGCAATAACAATTGTAGTCCGATTTTTCATCAAAGTTTCCAGAGCTGATTGAACCAACCTTTCAGATTCTGTATCCAGTGCACTAGTAGCCTCATCCAGAATTAAAATAGGCGCATCTTTTAACAGTGCACGCGCAATGGCTAGTCTCTGTCTCTGACCACCAGAAAGTTTCATCCCCTGATCACCTACTTGAGTTTGTAAACCTTCAGGCATATTACTAATAAAAGACCAAGCATTAGCGGCCTTTGCAGCCTGAATAATATCAGCCTCTGTAGCCTCAGGGCAGCCATAAGTAATATTATTGGCTATAGTATCATTAAACAAAACAACATCCTGACTAACTAGCGCCATCTGGGAGCGGAGACTTTTTAATTCAAAATCTTTTACATCAATTCCACCAATACTTAAGTACCCACTAGTCACATCATAAAACCTTGGAATCAGATTAACTGTAGAGGTTTTACCGCAACCCGACTCACCAACCAACGCAACTACACTGCCCTGTTTAATCGTCAGACTCAAATGATCAATCGCGTTTTTATTTGCTTCACCGTAACGTAATGTTACATTATTAAAAGTTATATCACCTATCGGTGAAACAAGCTGTTTTACCCCAAGATCTTTTTCTTCAGGCTCGTCCAGAAAATGGAAAACACTATCTGCAGCCATCAAACCTGTCTGCAACACACTAGACATATTAGTAATTCGCTTTAATGGATCAAACATCATCAGCATAGCTGATAGAAAAGACATAAAATCACCGGCAGTAAATCCTGCATGACTGGCTCTTTTAGCAGCAACATACAAAATAATCGATAAAGAAGTTGCAATTAATAATTGCGTCACAGCACTGCCTATAGAAGTATAAGACTGGCGTCTTACTGCAAGGCTTCGTAATGCTTTATTTGTCTTTTCCAAACGATTCTGTTCATAATTTTGACCGCCATAGATACGTACCACACGAGTACCATCAATGGATTCAGACAAAATCTGCATCACCTGACCAAGATCATTTTGACTTCGTGTAACCAATCGACGGATGCGTTTATTAATAATCCTTACACACCACGCAATCAAAGGAATGGTCACAAAAGTAATTAACGTAAGTTGCCAATCAAGATAAAACAACCAGATTAATAAACCAAGAACGGTAACACCGTCTTTAGCAAACACAGTAATCACATCAAAACCGGCTGCAGTAATCCCTTTGGCGTCATTCGTAATCCGTGACATCATACGCCCACGGCTATTTTCCTGATAATAGCCGATTGGAAGCATCATCATTTTGGCAAACAAATCCCGCTGAATTACCTGAACCATCTGATTCGAAATATATGCACTAGTGTATTCATTAATATAATTAGCAATACCACGAAAAATAAATAAACCGACAATTTCAAATGGAACCCATTTCATGGCTTCCATGTTTTTTTCGACGAATCCATTATCGATGATTGGTTTCAACAAATAAGCAAACAGAGGCCCTGTTACCCCTACCACAACCATAGCCAGCACAGAGATAAAGAAATACTTTACAAGTCCCCGCATATAGGGGAACAACCTCTTATACAGATTCTTCGGTGAATAGGCATTGGTTTCTTTACTTTTTTTCATTCGTTACCTAGAACAATCAAAACATAAATGTTATATAAGTTTAATATAGATCGTTAATACATTGTATTAATCAAAATCTTTCAAATACAAAAACTTTTAAAATATTAAACACCGCAAGCAATTATCCAAGCTAATTATTCTATCTAGCCTAAATCATCACATCAATCATAACTAAGTATATTCTACCAAAACAAGAAAATCTTGCATGGAAAGTTTAAAAAGATTCATATTTATTGATAATAAAAATATTGATTAGTTAATATTAAAATTATGAGAACATCTATATTAGATAATAATAAATTTAATTATAAACAAACATATTTATTCTTAGAAAATAAACAATGTCTAGTAATCAATTAAAACTTTCTAAATAAAATTTAATACCAAATAATCTCGCAAGATTGATTAAAAAAAACACAACACTTAAAATAATTAGTTTCAAATTGCCAAAAACTCTAGTTTGAATTTGTTTCATGAGAAATAAAACTATTTTATTAGCCATGCCGCCAAGTAATGGTATCGTAGACTTAATTGCAAAAAATTTGCAATTTCATGGGTATGAAGTATTTCGTGTGGATAGCATATTAGATTTTGAATATGCAAGCATCAAAGACCGAATATCCAATTTTTTTATTAAGCATGCCTTACGTAACAATAATTACAAAGAAAAATTAAAAGCGAAACAATGTTTAAATAAAGCAGAATTACTAATTGGAAACAAACAATATGATTACACTATTGTTATCCGACCAGATTTATACCCTAAAAGTGTTTTAGAAATGTTAAAACAGCAAACCAAAATTAAATTTATAGGATATCAATGGGATGGACTGAAAAGATTTCCGGTAATAAATCTTATACATTTATTTGATAAGTTCTATATATTCGATCATACAGATATAATAAATAAAGAATATAAAAAATACCATCTACATAAGACTACAAATTTTTATTTTGATATGCTTACGCCCCAAAATATAAAAAATGATGTGATGCAGGCTTATTATATTGGAGATCATCAAACTTGTCGCGTACAAGCAATTGAGCAATGCATAACAAATCTTACCGCCAATGGAATTAAAACGAAGTTTATTATCCCTACAAGCAAAAGAAAAGATATTAATTGCTATCAATCTAAGCATATCATTTTTGGCAAAGAAAACCGAATTAATTATTTTGAAAATTTAAAAAATGTGAACTCATCAGATATACTGGTCGACTTTGTAGTTGGAGGACATCATGGTCTTTCTTTTCGTCATTTTGAAGCTCTTTATTATCAAAAAAAATTAATTACAACAAATATATATGTTAAAAATTATGATTTCTATCATCCAGAAAATATATATATATGGGAAGATAAAACACATAATGATATTAAAGATTTTCTAAAAGAACCTTTTAAACCAATAAAAGCAGAAATATTCCAAAAATATAGTTTCAAAAACTGGATAGAACAAATCCTTTACTCATAAGCTTAATAAGGTAAACTATTAAAATATAACAAATACCTATAAATTTTTTGTTTTGTATGATTTTTTATATACAATTTGCTCGTAAAAAGTTATACTAAAAAATTGATTTAAATAAATTTTACAACCAGCAATTTTTCTGACGCAAAGTAATAAGTAAGCAAAAATTGTGAAATATTGTTATCATGATTATTAGGTTTTTGGTGTGACGCATTATGAATTCAACCGACTTTCAATCTATTCTTACCTCTGCGCAACAATACTATGCGCAAAATTTACAAAAAATTGATCAAACATATATTAATAATGTTTTAGAAAAATCTAATGACTTTGAAGTAATATCTTTTGATATTTTTGATACGCTTTTAACTCGATTATTTGAATGTCCTATTGACTTATTCGCTTACGTAGAAAATCAGCTCCAAGTGAATAATAGTAATTTAAAAGATTTTGCTAGAAATAGACTCCTAGCAGAAGCACAAATACGAGATATTTTGCATCGTCAAAAAAATAGAGATGAAGTGACATTAGATGAGATTTATGACTATCTTTTTGATACAAATAAATATAATACAAGTTTACTAAATAAAGCAAAAAAGCTAGAGCTAATAGCCGAGATAGATAGCAATATCAGTATAGAAGATAATAAAAAACTAATTTTAGAATTAAAAAAGCTTGGTAAAAAAATTATATTTGTTTCTGATATTTATTTATCTAAACAATTTATTGAAACCCTTCTAGAAAAAAATCATTTGAACTTATATGACGAATTGTATGTCTCATCTGACTTATTATCATCAAAACATAGTGGAAGAATTTGGAAATATGTCTTAGACAATAATTCAGGCTATAAAATATTACATATAGGCGATAATAAAGTTGCAGATGTTGTACAACCGAGAAAATTTCATATAAATACTTATCATTATAAGCGATTTTTAGGGCAAAGAAGATTAGGTGCACAGCTTTGTCAAGAAGTAGTCCCTTTTTCATTAATGAATAAGGTGTATCATTTAACAAATGGTATCTACTCTTTGAAAGAGTTTAATGAAGATTCGTTCTGGAATGGTTTGGGGGAAACATTTGGCGCTTTAATTTTATATAGTTATACTTCATGGTTAAAAAAACATATTAAAAAGAATGAAATCAACCACATTTATTTTTGTGCAAGAGATGCACAATTAATTCAGAAAGTATGGCAATTACTAGATTTAGATAAAGAATGTAATACAACTTCCAGCTATCTCTATCTTTCAAGAAAAGTCTTACGCTTTCCTACATATTACATAGAACTTAAACAAAATGGAAAACTTTCAAGTGACTCTTTGACTTCGATAGTAAATGAATCTTTACAACATACCGATACTTATATAACATATTTTAATCGTTTAGGAATCGATGCGAAAGATATCTTAAATACTAATTTTGTTCAGAAATTTGGTTCAATCAAAAATGCTTTTGATTTTAAAAAAATTGACAAATTAAAAATATTTATACAAAAAGAATTAACTTCTATTTTGTTAAAAAAATTTGAAGAAGAATATACAGAATCAATAGAATATTTCAAACAAGAAGGGTTATTTGAAGTAAATAAAAAAATAGCGATAATAGATTTAGGTTGGAGTGGCTCAATTCAATTGGCATTGAGTAAATTTCGTTCACATATGGGTATCGAAAGTAAAATATATGGATTCTATTATGGGTTATTTGGACAAACTGCTTCAGGAAGACTTTATAAAAATGGTCCAATGAAAGCTGCTTTTTTTAATATTTTTTCTTCTATATCCGAAAAAAAATTATATCAAAATTGTGTAAATATTTTAGAAAACTTGCATTCAGCAGATCATGAAACTACCATAGGTTATAAGAAAGATGAGAAAGATATTTATCCTTGTTTAAAGGATGATAAAAAAAGTATTTATATTGAACAATATCTCAAAAAAATTTCTATTTTTCAGAAAGGTGTGTTAAGTACAATTGAAAAATGGAAAAAAAATAAATCCGTTTATGGTTTGCAAAAAAATTATATCAATACCGAAGTTGCAAAAGCAGCAATTTTTCAAGTTTGTATTTCTCCTCTTAGATATGAACAAACATATTTGGGAAGAATTAAACATTCTGCACTTTTTGATCATCAAATAATGCAATGTTTAATAAACCAACAATTACCTCAGAATCTAAAACAAGTCCGATTTTCATTTGGGGGACCGGGAGGATGGCAATGTGGTACAATTCAGTATTGGAAAGAAAATCGTAAAAAAATTAAACCGCAAGTATATCAATTTGCCCTCCAATATTTTAATGAATATCCTAAGTTAATTAAAAATTTTATTGAAAACTAATTATGTTAAAATCAGCAAATCAACAATTATATCCAATAAACTATTTTGAAAACAATACTGTTGACAATCTGAAAAGGGATGGTTCAGTTGCTATTATAATGAGGACCAAAAATAGGCCCTTATTGTTAACTAGGGCTCTTGAAAGTGTAATTCAACAATCGTATTCTAACTGGCATTTATATTTAATCAATGATGGTGGTGATGCTAAAGAAGTAAATGAGTTGGTTGAGATTAATTTACCTTATTTAAAAGACAAAATAACAGTAATTCATAATTCTACTTCTTTAGGAATGGAAGCTGCATCAAATTGCGGTTTTGATATTGCCACTGAAGAATTCATGGTCGTACATGATGATGATGATTCTTGGCATTATAAATTTTTACAAGAAACAGTAAATCATTTAAATTCAAACCAAAATGCAGTCGCTGTTGTAACAAAATGTTTAGTTATATATGAAGAAATAAATGTAGACACCGTTAAACAGTTACGTACAGAAGATTGGTCTCATTGGCAACAAACTATAGATATAGGGTACTTGTTAAGACAAAATATTACACCACCAATTTGTCTGTTAATTCGCATGAATGCGGCAAAGCAAATCGGAAAATTCAATGATCAGCTTCCAGTGCTAGGGGACTGGGATTACAATCTAAGATTATTTAGAATAGGTGAAATACATTCTATAAATGAACAATTGGCTTTTTATCATTTAAGGGCTTCTTCTAATAATATATATGGTAATTCAGTCTGCGCGGGGGCAAACCTGCATCATAAATATCAGATAGAATATAGAAACTCAATTGTTAGAAAGGCTTTATCTGATAATTCAGCAAATTATGGTATTTTACATTTACTTTTAAACGAAATGGATAAAAAAAATACTGAATTAACAAATAAAATTAATGAATTAAATCATAAAATAAATGATATTCAAGGCAATGTGTGGTATTTAAGAAGAAAATCATTTCCTCTGAAAACAATTGCAGCAAAAATTAGGGATACAATAAGAAAATGGAAGAAAAAATAAAAAAAATTAATATAATTAATTTATTGACGTTGTTTTTAGATAAAAAATTTTATTATTGGAGTAATCCTGGCAATTCTGGTGATGCATTGATAGCTCATTCTACTTATTTATTATTTGATTCTTTAAATCTTAATTATGAAATAATAAATGATACATCACTACTCAAAAATCAAACCATATTATTTGCTGGTGGTGGTAATTTAGTTGAAGGAAAATACGATGAAATGTATAAAGAGATTTTAAAATCTGTCAAGAATAATTCCTGTATTGTTCTTCCACATACAGTTTTAGGGTATCCTAATTTATTGAATGAAACTTTTGGAAATTTAAAGATTCTTTGTAGAGAAAATTATTCCTTTAATAACTGTATTTCTAGCCAAGCTAATATGGATAATGTATATTTATCGGATGATATGGCTTTTTATTTCCCGAAATACTATTTTTCAAATTTTGAACAAAAAGGAATAGGCACCGCATACTGCTTTAGAACTGATGGAGAATCAGCAAATCTATTCGATTTACCAAGAAACAATATGGATATTTCTTTATCTTGGAATGGAAGTCTATGGTCTAATAAACATCTAGCTAAACATGTTTCGTTAAGTTTAGCTGGCTATTTGTCGAATTTCGAGACCATTGAAACAGATCGTCTTCATATTGGAATACTAGGTTCTATATTAAAGAAAAAAGTAAAATTATTTGCAAACAATTATTTTAAAAATAAAGCTGTTTACGAAAATTCGTTATTAGAACAGTATCCTCATACTTGTTTTATAGATATTAATCATCTCCATTAAGAGTATCTGAATAAATTTGTTATATCATTAGTATAAATAGAGTATGTTAATTTTTTTAATATACTCTATTTTAATAATATTTAGTTTTATTGTGGTAAGGTAATTTTTTGATATGAATCTAGGTTTAAAATATTCTTTATCCAATTGCCAAAACTATATTTTTGTATGATTTCAGAATCAATTATAACCATCGGTTTAGCAAGAAATTCTGATAAAAAATTGTAATTTTGTTTTTCCCAAATCATTATATTATTGGGATGAAAAAAATCATAATATTGAACGAATGGATTAGTTGTAATCAATTTTTTTTGATAATATATTGCTTCAAAAACCCTGAATGATAAACCATGATGTATGGGATTAACTATATCAACTAAAATATCTGAATAATTAATATTAGAAATATTTTCATGAAAGCTTAATTTATTTTTAGCTCCAAAAGTAATAAGATTTTTTTGTTTATATTTAGAAATTTTCCAAGGATCGTCTGTTGGAATTATGAATTTTAATTGAATATTATTTTTATTTAATTCAAATGCACAACTATCAATTGCACTTATCCGTTCATCTATATGTGACCCAACAAAATAAGCAATTTTTCCGGTATGACTAATAGGTGCAGGTTTGTTAACATCAAAATAAAAATTTGTTATTCCACTCAAATGGAATTTCTTAAAATCATTGTTTTGGATATCGTTAGAATCAAATACATAAAAACTATCAAATAAATCAATAGTTGCCAAAACTGCTGGAAACCGGGTTAAACCGTCCCACTGATATCCTATCATTGATTTAGTAACCCTTGTTTTAATGAGTTGCAACAATTTTAAAGGATAAGTATCAGGTCTTATGATTAAAGCATAATCATATTGTTTAGACGATAAATACATTTTTGTATTATCGACTAACAATTTTTCTTTAAGCAAATGTTTATATGAATAATCCCTAAAAAAGATTTTACGTACTAAATGAAATATTCTATCTAAAACATTTTTATATCTAAAATTTTTAATATATTTAGGGTTGCTGTCTACAAATGTAACATCAAATTGATAATATTCCAAATTTTTTATTATTTCAGCAAAAATATCATTATGCTTTGGCATAGCAAGAATAATCCGCTTTTTAACCATCCAGTAGCCTCAAAAACTTTAATACTTCCTTTTAATTATACTTTAATCAAATTGATGGTGAAAATATACCCAAAATTTAAGACCTCTATAACACACATTATTTATAGAGTGCATTCTCATGTGCAAAATTTTATAATACGTATATATAAAGCGTTATCCCTTTTATGAGAGCCATTTCAAAATAATAAATTTTTTTTTGATTTTCTGAAATAAATGTTGTAGGAATGAAATGAATATATTAGTTACAGGCGGAGCTGGTTTTATAGGTTCCGCCCTAATCAGATTTTTGATCGAACATACAAATCATCAGGTTTTGAACTTAGATAAATTAACCTATGCCGGAAATTTAGAATCTTTATCGTCAATAGCACGAAATCCAAGATATCATTTTTATCAAGCAGATATTATTGACTCCTATGCCCTAGCCAAAATTTTTGATAATTTTCAACCTGATGCAGTAATGAATCTGGCGGCAGAAACACATGTCGATAGATCAATTAATGGGGCTTCAAATTTTATTCAGACCAATATAATAGGAACATTCCATTTACTAGAATCTTCTCGTATATATTGGCAAAAATTAAGTAAAGAAAAACGGCTATCTTTTCGTTTTCATCATATATCTACTGACGAAGTATTCGGAGACCTCAAAGATAGTAGTCTTTTTTTTACAGAAATGACACCTTATGCACCTAGCTCACCATATTCTGCCAGTAAAGCCAGTTCAGACCACCTTGTTCGAGCATGGTACCGCACGTATGGCCTGCCCATTATACTTACAAATTGCTCTAATAATTATGGTCCTTATCATTTTCCAGAAAAACTTATACCGCTTAGTATCTTGAATGCTTTATCCGGCAAATTATTACCAATATACGGTAATGGTGAGCAGATAAGAGATTGGTTGTATGTTGATGATCATGTAAGAGCACTTTATACCGTTTTGACAAAAGGTAAAACCGGTGAGAGCTACAATATTGGTGGGCACAACGAACAAAGAAACATCGATGTTGTTAACCAAATATGTGATCTACTTGAAAAATTAGCTCCAAAAAAACCCATTGGAATTAATAAATATAGAGATCTCATTACATATGTTCAAGACAGGCCTGGACATGACATTCGTTATGCAATAGATGCTAGTAAGATTAAGAATGAACTAGGCTGGGTACCAAAAGAAAGTTTTACTTCAGGTTTAACCAAAACTGTTAAATGGTATATTGAAAATCCAGAATGGGTAAAAAACATACAAACTGGAGAATATAAAAATTGGATAAAAAAACAATATAATAATATTTGAAGTATATATATAAAACAGTATTTATTGACTATATACTACTTTTAAATTGAAATTTAGTTAACAACCTAAATAATTTTAATAAGGTTTGCTTTTTATTAATTTGACAAAATAATTCGCTATAAAACAATTTTTAATGCACATGCGAAATTAATATACTTAGTTAAAATCAATCTGAAAAATTTACATTTAGGTTATAATATTCCCCTTTTACATTAGCTTAAGACTTGCCAGAAAGAAAATCATGAAACGGAAAGGTATTATTCTTGCTGGAGGATCTGGTACGCGGCTGTATCCTATTACATTAGGAACTTCAAAACAGCTATTACCGATTTACGATAAACCTATGATTTACTATCCGTTATCTATTTTGATGATGGCTGGAATTAATGAAATACTTATTATTTCTACTCCAGAGGATTTACCAAATTTTCAGAAACTTTTTCATGATGGTAGCTCTATTGGGATTAAAATTGAATATAAAATACAACCATCTCCAGATGGTTTAGCCCAAGCATTTATTTTGGGAGAAGAATTCATCGGAGAAGAAAACGTAGCTTTAGTATTAGGAGATAATATATTTTACGGGCAAAGCTTTGGACAACAATTACAAATTGCTTGTAATCAGACTATAGGCGCTACTATATTTGGTTATTATGTTAACGATCCTGAGAGATTTGGTGTTGTAGAGTTTGGAGCAAATGGCAAAGTACTTTCAATCGAAGAAAAGCCTTCCCATCCTAAATCCAATTATGCTGTTACCGGATTATATTTTTACGATAATCAGGTTGTTGAAATGGCTAAAACTATACGTCCTTCAGCAAGATCCGAATTTGAGATTACAGATATAAATAATCTTTATTTAAGTCAACAACAATTAAATGTTCAATTGTTAGGAAGAGGTTTTGCATGGTTAGATACAGGTACACATGATTCTTTGATAGATGCCAGCCAATTTGTACAGACTATTGAAAAACGGCAGGGCTTAAAAATTGCATGTTTAGAAGAAATTTCATTTAATAACAAATGGATAACAATTGAACAACTATATGAGCGTGGGAAATTTTTAAATAAAACCAGCTATGGACAATACTTATTAAAATTATACAACGAATATCATAAATAATTGATTATGAATATAATTGACACTCCTATCAAAGATTTATTAATAATTGAGCCTCACGTTTTCGAGGACGAACGAGGCTGGTTTATGGAAAGCTTTAATCAACAACTGTTTGAAAAAGCTTTAAATAAACGTCATCTACATAGTCCTGAATTTGTTCAAGACAATCATTCTTTGTCCCATAAAGGTATTATTAGGGGTCTACATTATCAAATTTCACCACACGAACAAGGAAAATTAGTTCGTGTAGTCCAAGGCAGGGCTTGGGATGTAGCTGTTGACATTCGACCTGATTCTATAACATTTGGGCAGTGGTATGGAGTAGAACTATCGGCTGTCAACCATCGACAGTTTTGGATTCCTGCAGGTTTTGCACATGGATTTTTAGCTCTTGAGGATGATACTCAGTTTCTTTATAAAACAACTGATTTTTATTTTAAAGAATGTGAGCGTAATCTTCGCTGGAATGATCCTGAACTAGCCATTTCATGGCCTATCAGTTCTGATATGATAGTCAGTTGTTCACATAAAGATGCTCAGGCTCATGATTTTGCCCATCTTAAAAATTGTTATAGCTAAAATCTTAAAAAGATAATTTATAAATCAATTTAATTTATATTTTTTAAATATAATTCTATTTATTAATTCTTGTATAGTTACTGCCATGATCCCATTCTGTTACCTTCGTTAAATCGATTTCACGGTTTATTTTATTATGAAGACTGTTTTTAGTTTTATTTGGATTGTTTCCATCCTCATTGTTGCAATAATTATATATTTAACATATCGACACAAATCATTACAAGAACATCAGTCCGTAAAGAAGCAGTTATCAGAAGCCTTGAATGAGTTGATTCGTGTACAAACAGAAGTTAATTATCTTAAGCAAAATAAACAGATCAATGATGAAGAATTGATTCGGTGTCGTCAAGAATTACAAGTTGTATACAAACGCTTGAGTGCTGCAGAAGCAGTAAATGTCCAGTTAACTACTGCTCAGGAAGCATTTCAATCAGAATGTGAACAACTGCGGTCTGCCACCATCGATCTGGCTGCAGCAGAACAGCAGTTACAGGACTGGCAACTGCGTTCTGAGGACTGGCATATTCGTGAACAAAAGTATATAAATGCTGCGGAAAAATTAAAGCATATACAAATTGAAAACAGTCGTCTTAACACGCAACTTAAGCTTGAACGCGAAGCCTTTGAGGAGAAGCTGGCTTTATTAAACGAAGCGCGTAATAGTCTCAGCAATCAATTCAAGTCATTAGCTAATGATATTCTGGAAGAAAAAAGTAAACGTTTTAGTGAGCAGAATCAGGCTAGTCTTAGTCAGTTGCTGAATCCTTTACATGAGCGTATGCAGGGATTTAGTCAACTGGTTCAGCATACTTATGAAAAAGAGGCAAAAGAACGTACAACGCTGGAAAATGAACTAAAACATCTGCAGCAGCTCAATGCTCAATTGCATTGTGATGCTAAAGCGCTTACCGATGCCTTAGCCGGTACTCAGAATAAAAATCAGGGTAACTGGGGCGAGATGATTCTGGAAAAGGTATTAGAAAATTCTGGTCTTCAAAAAGGACGTGAGTACGTTCTACAGGCGTCTAATACGATTATTGATGAGTTTGGTCGTCAGCGTCGTTTGCAGCCGGATGTGTTGGTAAATTTACCTGAGAATAAACAGATTATTATTGATGCTAAAACTTCACTGACAGCTTATGTCCGTTATACTCAGGCAACAGATGCAGCCAGTGCGGAGAAAGCGCTAGCTGCACATATTCAGTCTGTGCGTCATCATATTAAAGAACTCTCGTCTAAATGTTATGATGAAATTGATGGGCTAAATACACTCGATTTTGTGTTTATGTTTATTCCGGTTGAGCCGGCATATCTACTCGCGCTACAACAGGATAATCAATTGTTCGATGACTGTTTCCAAAAGCGGATTATGCTGGTTGGGCCCAGCACTTTACTGGCAACATTACGTACTATTGCTCATATCTGGCGTAGTGAACAGCAAAATCAGAATGCGCTGACTATTGCAAAAGAAGGCGGTAAGTTGTATGACAAATTTGTTGGCTTTGTGAACACTCTCGAAGGTGTTGGAAAAAATCTGGATCAGGCTCAAGGACAATTTCAGAAAGCTATGGGGCAATTGGTTAACGGGCGTGGTAACCTAGTAAACAGAGCGCAAAAGCTGCGTCAGCTGGGGATACAAAGCAGTAAAAATTTGCCTGAATATTATCAAAAAGGAGAGGAAGAGGAAGATGAGCTACTTCTTGCTACCTCAGACTCTCCCTCAGAATGATCTTATGTTGCCTATTTCATGAATTTTTCTATACATGAATAATGTTGGCTTACAGCTAAATTAAGCTTTTATTGCAACCTTTGTCTTGTTTAAATCTGGCGTACAATAGCGTTTAATTGTCAGCTTGCTGGCTAGGTAAACTTATACTTCTGCATAAATAATTCGGATTTATGCATTCTCTTAGACATATGTAATTTGCTGTTGGATTATTGCTGTATGACTCAGAACGCTCATCAATCGCCTCCATCTATCTGGCAGCGAATTTTTAGTCAGCATATGCTGATCTGTGTGTTTACAGGTTTCAGTTCAGGTTTGCCACTGTACTTTCTGATAAATCTTGTTCCTGCCTGGCTGCGTAATGAAGGTGTGGATTTAAAGACTATAGGATTGTTTTCTATTATTGGTCTGCCATTCACATGGAAATTTTTATGGTCCCCTCTAATGGATGCTGTGCAATTTCCATGGTTAGGAAGACGGCGTGGATGGATGTTTGTCACACAGTCAGCTTTATTGTTGTCTATTCTCGGTTATATGCTGCTCAGTCCTCAGCAAAATATGAATCTCATTAAAATTTTATCTCTGTTTGTGGCTTTTTTTGCGGCCAGTCAGGATATTGTATTGGATGCATTCCGGCGAGAAATATTACCTGATAGTGAACTAGGACTGGGCAATGCAATCCATGTAAATGCTTATCGTATTGCGGCTCTTGTACCCGGCTCTGTGTCTCTTATTCTGGCCGATATCTATCCTTGGCCGACAGTATTTGCTATTACTGCGTTATTTATGTTGCCGGGTATATTTATGACTTTATTTTTAGCTCATGAACCCACTTTACCGATAACTGTACCCAAAACTTTTAAAGAAACTGTAGTTGAGCCTTTTAAAGAATTTTTTGCACGAAAAGGTGTTAAAAGTGCTTTACTGGTACTGTTTTTTATCTTTTTGTACAAGCTTGGTGACAGTATGGCTACCGCTCTGGCCACACCATTTTATATGGATATGGGCTTTAGTAAGATGGATATTGGTCTGATAGCCAAAAATGCTGGCTTATGGCCAACAATTATCGCCGGAATTCTTGGCGGTATATGGATGATTAAGCTGGGTATAAATCGGGCGCTATGGTTATTCGGTCTAGTTCAGGTTTTTTCTATCCTAGGATTTGCCTGGCTGGCCAGTCAGGGGCCTTTTATCCATATTGGTTCTAAAGAGCTTTTTACTTTGGCTTTGGTTATAGGATTTGAAGCTATTGGTGTTGGTTTGGGTACGGCAGCATTTGTGGCCTACATGGCCAAAGAAACTAATCCTGCTTATACTGCTACTCAACTAGCACTGTTTACTAGTCTGGCTGCTGTGCCTAGAACATTGATTAATGCTACTACTGGATATTTGATTAACTGGCTAGGTTATGTGAGCTTTTTCTGGTTATGCTTTTTTCTGGCCATTCCTGGAATGTTGCTGTTGTTGAAGGTCGCACCATGGAATAAAAAAGTAACAGGCGTTTGAGCATAACTAAGATTCATTCTGATAAAAAGTTCATTCGGCAGCAATTTAATATCATATAGATAGTGTTTTTTCACCTGAACTTCTATATATTATTCGCGAAAAAACTTTGTCTATATTATAAGTTCATTAGAAAATACGGCTGCTGGTTAGATTAATGCAAAAATGGATTATGCTGCTTTTCGTGACCTATGGTTGTCATAGGGCCATGGCCTGATAATACGCGGGTATCATCAGGCAAAGATAATAGCTTTTCCTGAATACCGCGGATTAGATCAGAATGATTACCACCAGGGAAATCTGTACGGCCGATAGATTCTCGGAATAACACATCACCTGCTATCAGCAATTTATTAGCCTGACTGTAAAATACAACATGGCCCGGAGTGTGGCCTGGTATATGAAAAACGATAAAAGTATGCTCACCTACTTTTAATGCTTCTCCTTCATTTAACCAGCGTGTTGGTATAAATGGCTGACTAATGGGAAAACCATAACTGGCAGTCACTTCTGGCAACGCCTGCAACCAGTAATTGTCAGCTTGATGCGGGCCCAAAACTGGTACCGGCTGCAAGGTAGTTAATTCTTCTACGCCGCTTGCATGGTCAAGGTGCCCATGTGTTAACCAAATAGCTTTTAAGTTCAGCTGATGTGTTTCTACTGCCTCCAGTAAGCGTTCAGCTTCACCACCTACATCTGTTAATACGGCTTCTTTGCTGACATCATCCCATAATAATGCAGCATTCTGTTGAAATGGTGTTACGGGTAAGATCTGCACGTTTAAAGCCATTTTTTACCTCGTTTATCAGTTATAACAATACAGCTTTGCTTAAAAAATACATGCTCATGAAGAGCAGCAGACAAGCAAAACATTTTTTCAGCTTTCTAGGTGAAAGATAATGCGCCACTTTAGCACCCTGTCTGGCTGTGATAAAACTCATGAAACTGATGCCAATAAACGCATAAATATGAACATATCCTATGGTATGTTCAATATGAATTTGTTCATGGGCACCAAAAAACATAAAGCCTATGGCACCAGCAAGCGCAATTGGCAGACCACATGCGGCAGAAGTACCTACAGCTTGCTGCATAGCTAGTCCGCTTCGATTTAGATAAGGTACAGTTAGACTGCCCCCGCCGATACCAAACAAAGCTGACGCAATACCGATGATTACACCTGCCAACCAGTGCCAGCGAGAATTAACCAACTGAGTTTGCTGTAAATTTTGTTGACTGCAGGCGGTGCGAAACATATTGATACCAACCATAAGGGTAAAAATACCAATAACCAGTTGAAGTTTTTCTCCTGATAATGCATCTGCGATGGCTGCACCGCCAAACGAACCCAATACAAGACCAGGTGTTAAACGCCCAACAACTGGCCAGATTACTGCATGATTTTTGTTATGCGCCAGCATGGAACTAATAGAAGTAACCATGATGGTTGCTAGAGAAGTACCAAGCGCCAGATGCATCGTGACCGCTTCACCATAACCTGCATGCATAAAGACGATATACAGAATAGGTACAACAATTAAACCACCACCAACGCCAAACAGTCCAGCAGCGAAGCCTGCTACAGCACCTATTAATAAATAAGTAAGCAGTTCCATAAATTAGCTTAATTACAATTTTTGGTCAGAAGATAAACAAAAATAGTAACTTTTGTATCAAAGCCATGGAAAAAATTAATGGCGGAAGTGGCGCACACCTGTGACCACCATAGCAATTCCATGTTCATTGGCAGCAGCTATTACTTCTTCATCCCGAACAGAACCGCCGGGCTGGATAATGGCTTTGATACCTTGTGCAGCAATCACATCCACACCGTCTCTAAATGGAAAAAAAGCATCTGAAGCGGCACAGGCACCGTTTAATTCGAAGCCAGCATCCTGTGCTTTTCGCGCAGCAATTCGCGTGGAATCGACACGGCTCATTTGTCCTGCTCCGATACCATACGTCTGCCCGTTTTTACCAAATACAATAGCATTAGATTTCACATATTTAGCTACATTCCATACAAATAGTAAGTCTTTAATTTCCTGTTCGCTGGGTACTCTTGCTGTTACGACCTTTAAATCACCTGCATCGATATAGTGTCTGTCTGGTGTCTGCACCAGCAGACCACCACCCACACGTTTTAATTCAAACTGATTTGCTCCGGCAGACAAAGGAATTTCCAGTACTCGGACATTCTTTTTGGCCGCTATGATGACCTTGGCTTCGTCTGTGAAAGCAGGAGCCAATAAAACTTCGAGGAACTGACCGGTTACGGCTTCTACAGTGGCCGCATCTACTTCACGATTGAAGGCAATAATTCCTCCAAATGCACTGGTTGTATCGGTCGCCAGCGCTAATTGGTAAGCAGTTAGAGTGTCACTGGCTATGGCAACGCCACAAGGATTAGCATGTTTGACAATAACACAGGCCGGCTGAGTAAAAGACTTGACTGTTTCCCATGCTGCATCGGCGTCCGCAATATTGTTGTAAGATAATTCTTTTCCCTGCAGTTGCTGATATTTAGCGAGACTGCCTTCAGCAGGCTGCAAATCCCGGTAAAAGGCAGCCTGCTGATGTGGATTTTCGCCATAGCGTAAATCCTGGATTTTCAGCCAGCTTTGGTTATATTGCTGGGAAAAGGTTTGTAAATCTGGTATTCCAGATAAATTCTTATCGTCAATGCGTGTCAGATAATTGGCAATCATGCCATCATATTGAGCTGTATGAGCAAAAGCTTTGCGTGCTAGATTAAATCGGGTTTGCTCAGACAGGTCACTTTGGTTTCTGATTTCATCGATTATAGCAGCATAATCATTACTATCAGTTACAATAGCCACATCACGCCAGTTTTTGGCGGCAGAGCGAACCATTGCAGGACCGCCGATATCGATATTTTCGATAGCGTCTTCCAATGTACAATCCTGTTTCGCAACAGTTGCAGCAAAAGGGTACAGGTTTACACATACAAGATCTATGGTTCCGATAGCTTGTGCTGCAAGCTGATTCATGTGTTTAGCATTATCACGTCGTGCCAGAATACCACCATGGATTTTAGGGTGTAGTGTCTTTACTCGCCCATCCAGCATTTCCGGAAATCCAGTATGGTCTGCTACTTCAGTCACAGCTATATTTTCTTTGGCCAATAGACTGGCAGTTCCTCCGGTTGACAGTAATTCAACGCCCAGTTGTGCTAACTGACGCGCAAAATCAACCACGCCAGTTTTATCAGACACGCTGATCAGTGCCCGTTTGATTCCCACCATGACATCTCCCTTAGTATTCAGTTGAAACTGCCTCAGTCCAGCAAATGATACTGCATTAATTTTTTTCGCAAAGTATTGCGATTGAGACCCAGAATTTGTGCAGCGCGAGTCTGATTGTGTTCACAAACATCCATCACACAACGCAACAATGGTAATTCCATCTGCTGCAACACCATATCATAAACAGCACAAGGTGTTTCTCCATCAAGATCTGCAAAATATTGCCTTACATTGACCTCTATACATTGAGCGATACTTACTTTGGGTGCTTCACTCATTTATATTATCCTCGTATGACAAGGCAAACAGTTACTGCTGCCGATAGGAGCAAGGCCATACCGATAGTTGTGCTACCTGCCTGTCTAAAAAATCATTAATCAGCTGTAACTGAATCTTCGCATCGTTCACGCTATTGACCTGCTTGCGAAAATGCTCACCCTGCGGTAAGGCAGCGACGTACCAGCCAATATGCTTACGGGCAATACGGACACCCGTTATATCACCATAGAATTGATGCATAGCCACAATATGTCCTACTATAATCTGTGCATGCTCCGCCACCGTCAAAGAGGGGGGCAAACATCCATGCTGATGATGATGCACAAGATCTCGAAACAGCCACGGTTGCCCCTGAGCTGCGCGCCCCACCATCACGCCATCAGCCTCAGTCTGCTGCCATACTTTTAAGGCTTTTTGTGGACTGGTTATATCTCCATTAACCCACAATGGCAGGTTTATTTGCTGACGTACCTGAGCAATCAGATCATAACTCGCTTCGCCACGATACATTTGTGTACGTGTACGGCCATGTACCGCCAGAGCGGCAATTCCTGCCTCCTGCGCCAGATGGGCAATGGTTAGTATATTGCGATGCTCATCATCCCACCCAAGCCTTGTTTTCAAAGTTACTGGCACATCTACTGCATTAACTACAGCCTTTAAAATTGCTTCAACCAATGATTCATTCTGTAATAAAGCACTGCCTGACAGTACATTACAAACCTTTTTGGCTGGACAACCCATATTGATATCAATGACGTCTGCACCACGGGCAACATTATAGCGTGCAGCTTCTGCCAGTTGCTGCGGTTCACTTCCAGCTATCTGAACTACCTTGATACCGCTTTCGCCCTTATAATCTGCACGCTGCAAAGTTTTACGAGTATATTGCAAGCTTGGATCACTGGTAATCATTTCACTGACTGCCCAGCCGGCTCCGAACTCACGACACAGCTGGCGAAAGGGTTTATCAGTTATACCAGCCATGGGAGCCAACGCAACAGGGGCTGTCAGCTGATAACAACCTATTTGCATATTCAGTAAACTAATTATGGGAAAACAATATTCAGAGGTGAATTATTGTACATTTTTTAGGCAATCACTCCAAATATAAATACCAATATTTAACCAAAGAGAGGTGATGCTGCATCCTTTCTACTACTTGTAAAATGGAAATTCGTTTTAAGCAGAAGCCATTACAGCAAAGTTTTTGTGTAGGATATTAAATTAAATTTTCAACCAACTAAAGACATCAGTAATAACCAAAAAGCAGCTAATGAAGAAATATTAAAACTGACGAACAACAGATTTAATTATTGAATTGATTCGCATATAACTAAAATTAGCTACTGAAAACTGACTAAAATCAATATAAGAAAACGTCCAACGAAAATAGGTTTTAAACTAAATCATCATGTATTAACAATTGAATCAATATAATGTTGAAAAAAAGCATAGCACCTAATTTTTTCTGACTGTTAGATTAGCTGCTATTTAATTTGCAACTGCAACCATAAGAATTTATGTCAAATATGCTTAGAAGATTTAGAACATTGAAACCAAGCCTAAACCAGAATTTTAGCTAAAAACTAAACGACCCAATCAAGAATGTGTTGCTGAATTTTGGCAGCACTCAGTCCCATCTGGTCTAATAGCTGTGCTGAATCACCATGCTCAGTTACAATATCAGGTATGCCCAGTGTGAGAACCGGTTTCACTAAATTATGCTGTGCCAGCACTTCAAGCACTGCACTGCCAGCTCCACCAATCCTACTATTTTCTTCAATGGTCACCAAATAATCATGTTCAGCAGCCAGATGAAGTAAAAGTTCGGTATCCAGTGGTTTAACAAACCGCATATCAGACACTGTAGCATCGATAGCATCCGCTACACACATAGCAGCTGATACCATACTTCCAAATGCAATTAAAGCAATCCTTTGCCCCTGACGACGTACTACTCCCTTACCAATTGCTACAGTTGCCAAATTCGTACCAGCTGGTACACCTGTACCTGCCCCTCTAGGATAGCGTACAGCAGCTGGCTGATTGAGCTGGTAACAGCTAGATAGCAGTAAACGACATTCATGTTCATCGCTTGGTACGGCAATAACCAAATTAGGCACACAACGAAGGTAGCTTAAATCATAAACACCTGCATGTGTCGGACCATCAGCACCTACAATTCCGCCACGGTCAATGGCAAACAAAACTGGTAAATTCTGCAAAGCAACATCGTGAATGAGCTGATCATACGCACGTTGCAGAAAAGTGGAATAAATAGCTACTACCGGCTTCATTTGCTCACAAGCCAGACCTGCCGCAAACGTGACTGCATGCTGCTCCGCAATTCCGACATCAAAATAACGTTCCGGATAACGACGAGCAAACTCCACCAGTCCACTGCCTTCTCGCATAGCAGGGGTAATAGCCAGCAGTTTTTTATCTGCAGCTGCCTGATCAATTATCCATTGGCTGAAAATCTGGGTATAAGTTGGATTAGAAACATTTGCACCAGATGAATACAGGCCCTGAGCCGGATCAAAAGCACTGACTGCGTGAAAAGTTACAGGATCATTTTCTGCCAGTTTGTAACCTTGGCCTTTTTTGGTAATAATATGCAATAATTGCGGCCCTTTCCGGTTGCGCATATCCTGAAGCACATCTACAAGCTGAATAACATCATGTCCATCAACTGGTCCAGAATAAGTAAAGCCAAAATTATCGAATAAGGACAACGTTTCCGAAGTGGTACTTTCTTCAATTAGGCCTTTGATTTTGTTTTCTACCCGCTGCGCTACATCCAGAGCCCCGGGTACCATACCCAAGACCTTTTCTGATTTTTGCTTGATTGATTTCACCAGTCCTTTAACATCATGCAAAGGATTTCTGGCCAGATATTTCGGAAGAGCACCAACATTAGGAGAAATAGACATCTCATTGTCATTTAAAATAACAAGTAAATCCACGTCCATATCACCAGCATTATTCAATGCTTCAAATGCCTGCCCTGCTGTCATAGCACCATCACCAATAATCGCCACACTTCGATTGTTTTTATGCTGCAATTTATCGGCCACCGCCATACCCAATGCCGCACCGATAGAGGTAGAAGAATGGCCTACACCAAATACATCGTATTCAGATTCACTGCGTTTCGGAAATCCAGCCAGACCGCCAAACTGGCGCATCGTAGCCATTTTTCCTTTACGGCCGGTCAGAATTTTATGCGGATAACTCTGATGACCCACATCCCATACCAAATGGTCCTGTGGCGTCTGGTACACATAGTGTAGGGCTACAGTTAACTCAACTGCACCCAAATTACTCGCAAAGTGCCCCCCTGTCTTGCTTACTGATTCCAGCAAATACGCCCGCAATTCATCTGCCAGTTGGGGTAACTGGCTTTTTTGCAAACGACGCAAATCCTGTGGTAGATCAATTGTATCAAGGAGAGGGGTAGGATTCATGATCAGACTTTACTTATTATGAATAAATTCAGACAATATAGGCTATTAGCACTACCAATCTGATTGCAGCGCAATTATATACTAGCCTACCCCCTGTTCGGGGGTATTCATTCTATGTCAGGACATTATTTCTATCTAGATTAATTATAAATAATTAGCACCTCCAGCCACATAAGCTCTGCTACCAGAGGCAGTAACTACCTTAAGAAATTATTCACGATGGTAGGGATGATTATGCAGAATAGACTGAGCACGATATAGCTGCTCAGTCAGCAACACCCGTACCATTCCGTGCGGTAAAGTCAGGCTCGACAATCGCATCAACATATTTGCCCGCTGTTTCAAATTGGTCGTCATGCCATCAGCTCCACCAATAATAAAACACAGATTGTCGCCCTGCTGTTGCCATTTCTTTAAACTATCGGCCAATTCCATTGAAGTGGGTGCCTTACCACGCTCATCCAATACAATCAGATAACTATGTGCGGGTATGGCTGCAACAATGCGCTGTTCTTCAGCTGCCATAGCCTGCGCGGCATTAACACCGGCACCTCGTTTTTCAGGTTTGATTTCTTTAAGCTGAAACTGAATTTCTCGGCCAAATCTTTTGCTGTAATCACGCACCGCATGATCCACCCATTGCGGCATCTTCGTTCCTACAGCCAATACAGTAATATTCATTCAATCACAAAAAACATCAGAATCCGTCAATCAGCAGCCTGCCATGGTTTAGCTGCGCCAGCATGAAAAGAAGGCTTCTCACCACCCCATAATGCTTCTATATCATAATAATCACGCACCGCTGGCTGCATTACATGTACGACAAGATCACCTGCATCAACCAGAGCCCATTCACCACTATCCAGCCCCTCAGTACTGATTATTTCATAACCAGCTTCTTTTAATTCTACAGCCACATTATTAGCCAGCGCTTTTACCTGACGCGTACTGTCACCACTGGCAATAATCATTCGCGAAAACAGCGAAGTTTGTGCTGAAGTATCCAACACAGTAATATCTTTACCTTTAATATCTTCAAGTGCATCCACGCAAATGGCAACCATATTGTCCCATTGAGCGATAAGATTTTCATCCATACTGTTTATTTCCTAATGTATAAAAAAGCATTTCCTGCTCGAAAATGCATTAAAACAGGCAAATTATGCCCGATAAAGGTTTTCTTGGTCGATATATTGGGCTACCGCAGCCGGTACATCATCATGCTTCCCTTTTGACCATTCTGCACGAATTTCATGGGAACTTACCGGTAAAAATGATGCCTGTAATAATTTAGCCCGACCGCCATCCGCACCGTCTGGTGTAGTCAAATTCTTAGCCAAAGCTTCTGGTAGCCAACCCTGTAAATCATTCGGCAACTCAGTTAAACCTTGTTCGCCACGCTGAGCAATAGCTAGATTCACACTTTGCAATAAAGCCTGATAACGATACCATTTAGGCAATTGTAATAATGAATCCATACCCAGCAACCACCATAACTGTGTCTGTGTAAACACCTGTCGAAATAAAGAAACCGTATCAATCGTATAGGTAGGTCCTTTACGCCGCACATCACAATCAGAAACACTGAAACGTTTATCCATAGCAATTACCTGCTCTACCATGTACAACCGTTGTTCTGCGGTTGAATTAGACTGTCTCAGTTTATGATATGGATCACCAGCCGGAATAAATATCACATTATCCAGCTTTAATTCATCTGCAAAAGCCTGCGCAATATGAATATGGCCATTGTGTGGCGGATCGAACGTACCACCAAACAAACCAACTCGCTTCATACTTTATTTCCATTCACCACAATATTCAGTTTTCCCGTAATGGGATGGATCACCAGACCGTGTACCTTTATTTCACTTGGCATCAACGGATGCTTACGTATCATATTAACAGAATGCATAATCGCGTCTTCCACACTATCAAAATCTGTCAACCACTTATGAAAATCCACACCAGCATTCTCCAGTATCTCCAAACGTTCATCACTGATACCACGTGCGCGCATACGATCCAACATATCTGGTACATGTAACTCCTGCATACCACAGTCATAATGCCCAATTACCATGATTTCGTGTACGTTCATTTCAAAGACTGCCACCAGCAACGAGCGCATCACTGAACCCCACGGATGAGTAACCAAAGCACCGGCATTGCGAATCACTTTGGCATCCCCATTTTTCAATCCTAGCGCCCGAGGCAGCAAATCCAGAATTCTTGCGTCCATACAAGACACAATGGCCAGATTTTTTTCAGGATATTTGTCAGTAAAAAACTGCTCGTATTCTTCAGCATCCACAAACTTCTGATTAAAGTCCATAATCTCATCAATTAAAGACATCATTTCTCCATTATCATTTATATAAATCAGTGATTACGAATCATATCGGGTACAATCAGCATTCAAGACCGCGGCTAAAAATATTCAGGCAGCCATAACGGCTGCCTGTTATCAACCAAACTACATTATGCTCCAAGCCATAAAAGTTTAAATGCCCATAAAACCGCAATTATCCATACCATATAAGATACATCTTTAACCCTACCACAGAACAATTTAATCAGGGCATAACTGATAAAGCCCATGGCAATACCATCCGCAATAGAATAAGCGAAAGGCATAAAAATCAGAGTAAAAAATGCTGGCGCTGCTTCAGAAACATCTTTCCAGTCAATCTCAGTCATACTGCGCATCATCAGCACGCCAACATACATCAATGCAGGAGCAGTCGCATAGGGAGGAACACTCGCAGCCAGTTTAGAAAACCATAAACTTGCCAGCATCAAAATACCTACTACAACCGCCGTTAAACCTGTGCGCCCGCCAGCAGCCGCGCCCGCTGCTGATTCCACATAAGCCGTAGTAGAAGAAGTACCTAGTCCAGCTCCCACCACAATGGCCGTAGAATCAGCCAACAATGCTTTTTTCACCCGTGGCAACTTGCCGTCTACTAACAACCCTGCGCGACCAGCTACGCCAATCAGAACCCCTGTACTGTCAAATAAATCGACAAAGAAAAAAACAAAAATAACACTTACCAGACTCATGGTAAATAAATCATGAAAATCCAGCTGTAAGAAAGTAGGAGCTAATGAAGGTACTGGTGCAAACACACCCTGAAACTGATTGATACCCATCAACGAAGCCACAGCCGTAATGGTTAAAATACCAATAATAATCCCGCCGCGTACCCGAAAATGCTCCAATGTGACGATAAAGCAGAACCCAACAATTGTCATCAATACCTGAGGTGAATGAATATCGCCCAAACTAACCAAAGTTGCCGGATTAGAAACCACAACACCGGCACTTTTTAAGGCTACCAGAGCAAGAAACAGCCCAATACCCCCACCAATGGAAAACTTAAGCGAATTCGGTAAAGAATTCACTATTGCCTCGCGCACCTTAAATAAGCTCAGGATAATAAAAATGATACCCGAAACAAAAACCGCGCCCAACGCCACTTGCCATGAAATACCCATACCTTTCACTACTGCATAGGTAAAATAGGCATTCAGTCCCATACCCGGTGCCAGAGCAATCGGATAATTTGCTATTAGTCCCATCATCATGCAAGCAAATGCCGAGGAAATACAGGTAGCCACAAAAACGGCACCGAAATCCATTCCTGCATCCTTCAGAATGGATGGGTTGACTACCAGAATATAACTCATTGCCAAAAAAGTAGTCAGGCCTGCCAGCACCTCAGTGCGCACACTACTGCCACTTTCTTTAATTTTAAAAAAACGATCCAAAAAAGAAATACCCACTGGGCTCATGCCAATTCCTTTTAATACCGAAAAAAGGCCACACAAAACCGGCTAACACAATTAAACAGATAGGTAACCGGACAAAAACACTACCATATTGCAGCTAATCGAATAACCAATACAGCCTTCTTGTTTGTATTTATATGCATATTGATCTGCATTTCCAAACCTCATTAGCGCTTTGCTTTCCTAATGAATTATTCATTCGGCCAAAACAATTTTTCCGCGTAACGAGAATGTATGTGCCTCAGTAATTTCCAACTCAACCATTTGATTTATCAGACGTGGATGGCCGGTAAAATTTACCACTCTGTTATTAGCTGTTCGAGCCTGCAACTGATCTGGATCCTTTTTGGAGACACCTTCCACCAGACAGCGCTGTACACTTCCAAGCATTGATTGATTAATACGAGCCGTTTCAGCCTCTATCACTTCATTTAAAGCCTCCAGCCGACGTACCTTTTCAGTATGTGGCGTATCATCTGGCAAATTAGCCGCAGGCGTACCTGGCCGCGGACTATAAATAAAGACGAAACTTAAATCAAAAGCCAGATCCTGTACCAGCTTCAACGTCTGCTCAAATTCTCGTTCCGTTTCACCCGGAAATCCTACAATAAAATCTGAGCTCAAACATAAATCCGGACGTATAGCACGTAATTTACGAATAATATGTTTATATTCCAATGCAGTATAGCCACGTTTCATTGCTGCTAGCACACGATCAGAACCAGACTGTACTGGCAAATGCAGATGCGATACCAATTTTGGCAAGTCCCGATAGCACTCAATAATAGCGTCAGAAAATTCACGAGGATGGCTCGTTGTGAAACGCATGCGCTCAATACCAGGTATCTCATGGACAATACGCAGCAAAGTAGCAAAATCACATATTTCACCATTGCCCATATCGCCCCGATAAGCATTTACATTCTGCCCTAGCAGGTTAATTTCCTTAACACCTTGTTGAGCCAATCCGGCAATTTCAGTTAACACATCCTCCAATGGACGAGAAAACTCTTCACCACGCGTGTAAGGGACAACACAGAAACTACAATATTTGGAACAGCCTTCCATAATGGAAACAAAAGCCGCTCCTCCCTCTACACGTGCCGGTGGCAAATGGTCAAATTTTTCTATTTCAGGAAAAGAAATATCTACCTGAGAAAGACCACTCGTCTCCTTATCCAAAATCATTTGCGGCAAACGGTGCAAAGTCTGCGGTCCAAAAACAACATCTACATAAGGCGCCCGCTGAATGATTGCCTCACCTTCCTGAGAGGCCACACAGCCGCCCACTCCGATGATTAAATTCGGATTTTTAGCCTTTAACGGCCGAATACGTCCCAAATCTGAAAATACTTTTTCCTGAGCTTTTTCCCGTACTGAGCAAGTATTAAACAGAATAATATCCGCATCTTCAGCTCTGTCAGTACGCTCTAAAGATTGTCCTTCCGCAAGTACAGACAGCATTTTTTCGCTATCATACTCATTCATTTGACAACCAAAGGTTCGTATAAATACTTTTTTCATAACACCTAACAATATTATTCAACCTGAGGATTATTCGGGCGGATCAACTCATTCTGTTCCTCATCCGTCAACACCCAGATTTCTTGAATCTGATTCATCCTGTCAAAGCGTACCGCTATCGGAGAGTTCTTGAATCTAGGCAAATTATTATAAGTAATAAAACGGTTATTAGCATCATGCACTCTTACGGCACGACTCAATTGAAATGTTTTATTACTATTGATTAAGCCCAGACTCAGGGTACGTAACCAGGCCTTTTTCGCAGTTCCCAATACAACCTGTTGCCCCTCAGCATTTTTCAGCACTACAATCTGAACATCGCGAGGTAAAATACGGCCTGCCCATGCAAATGAAGCAGTCAACAAAATCAAACCACATAACGCCAAACGCAAGTACTTCATAGTTTCTCCTTGAATAACAATGGTTAATTTACGGGAAACAATTATACGCAGAAGACGATTTATCAGCAGCCATTCTAGCAAAGCAGTCAAATGAGAACTGATAAATAAAATAATGAAATTATTAATCTGCGTTTAAACATTTAATTACATCATATCGAGCTTCAACTAAAGATATATATATGGATGGAATATCATCATGTACAAAGATTTAGCTAAGAATTAAGAATTTAATAGCGCTACTAAATAATCAGTGTTAACAAATTCACCGAGCAAACAATTCAATTCATACCATACATCTTATACTTATAATTATTGCTAGTTATACCCATTAATTATTGCGTGAATCCTCATTTTTTATTTAATGACAAAGCGACCAAATCTTCTTTTAATAAAACTTGTCGATACCTATCAAGCATTTAAAATAATTTCACAAGTAAAATTTCTACACAATCATAATTGTATTAACGAGCAAATAAACAAAATGAAACAAGCCAGCCTAACGGCTGGCTTGTATTTGAAGTCTGATTACTCAGCAACAGCTTCAGTTTCAGGTGCTTTCTCTACTAACTCAACCAGAGCCAATGGAGCATTATCACCTTTACGGAAACCATATTTCAAAATGCGCAGATAGCCACCATTTCGATTAGCGAAGCGCGGGCCCAATTCATTAAATAACTTTACAACAACTTCACGATCACGTGTACGATTAAAAGCTAAACGATGATTGGCCAGTGAAGGCTTTTTACCTAAAGTAATCAACGGTTCAGCAACACGGCGTAACTCTTTAGCTTTCGGCAAAGTAGTTACAATCGCTTCGTGAGTCAACAATGAATTAGCCATATTACGCAACATAGCAGCACGATGACTGCTGGTGCGGTTTAATTTGCGGTTACCATTACGATGACGCATGTCATTATCCTTTAATCATCAAACTTGTGGCTTTTCCAGACTGGCCGGCGGCCAGGCTTCCAGTTTTGAACCCAACGTCAAACCTTTGGAAGCCAGGACTTCCTTGATTTCATTCAGAGATTTTCTACCCAGATTCGGAGTTTTCAACAGTTCAGTCTCTGTACGTTGAATCAAATCGCCAATATAGTAAATATCTTCAGCTTTCAAACAGTTTGCTGAACGAACGGTCAACTCCAGATCATCCACAGGACGAAGTAGAATAGGATCAATAGGTGGTTCTTTTTCTTCCACTACTGCTACCGGCGTACCCTGTAAATCAGCAAAGATTGACATCTGATCAATCAAAATACAGGCTGCACTGCGTACCGCTTCTTCCGGATCAATTGCACCATTGGTTTCAATATCCAAAACTAAGCGGTCTAAATCAGTACGTTGCTCCACACGAGCCGGTTCCACTTCAAAGCTGACACGACTGATAGGCGAAAAGCTTGCATCCAGTTGAATAGCGCCGATGCGTTTGTGATCGTCTTTATTTCGACGACCAGACACAGCTTCATAACCACGTCCTTGCTCAACCTTGATTTCCATATTAATACTTCCACCTTCTGACAGATGGCAGATAACATGATCAGGATTAACAATTTCGACGTCATGTGGTAACTCGATATCAGCAGCAGTAACAACCCCTGCTCCGGATTTTTTCAGACTTAGAGTTACCTCTGTGCGGCCATGCACTTTAAATACTACGCCCTTCAGATTCAGAAGAATATCAACAACATCTTCCTGAACACTGTCAAGCGTAGAGTATTCATGCAATACGCCTTCAATCGTTACTTCTGTCGACGCATAACCATTCATTGATGACAGTAAGATACGACGCAAAGCATTACCCAACGTATGGCCGAAACCACGTTCAAACGGCTCCATAGACACTTTGGCTCGAGTAGCAGACAAGGTGTCAACGTCAATTTGACGCGGTTTCAAGAATTCGGATGTGTTTTGCATTTAACTGTCCTCACTTAACCAGCTTTATTTAGAGTAAAACTCTACCACCAGCTGTTCATTAATATCGCCACTCAATTCAGTGCGATCTGGCATGTTTTTGAAAACACCTTCCAGTTTGCCTTCTTCAACAGAAACCCAGCTTGGTAAGCCGATCTGACTGGCCAGACTGAAAGCTTCTTGAATACGCACCTGTTTTTTGGCTTTTTCGCGAACAGCAACTACATCACCAGCTTTTACTTGAAAAGAAGGGATATTGACAACTTGGCCGTTCACGGTAATGGCTTTGTGAGATACCAACTGACGGGCTTCAGCACGTGTAGAACCAAAACCCATGCGGTATACCACGTTGTCTAAACGAGATTCCAACAACTGAAGCAGCAATTCACCAGTCGAACCTTTACGACGGGCTGCTTCAGCAAAATAACGGCGGAACTGACGTTCCAAAACGCCGTAAATACGACGAATTTTTTGTTTTTCACGCAATTGCAATCCATAGCCAGACAGGCGAGGTTTTTTCGCACCGTGCTGACCTGGAGCAGAATCCAGCTTACATTTAGAATCCAGAGAGCGACGAGCACTCTTCAGAAAAAGATCAGTACCCTCACGACGGGCTAATTTACATTTCGGGCCGGTATAACGTGCCATACTCGAATACTCCTGTTAGATACGACGTTTTTTAGGTGGCCGACAACCATTGTGTGGCAATGGAGTAACGTCTGTAATACTGGTAATCTTGAAACCAAGAGCGTTGAGCGCACGTACAGAAGATTCGCGACCAGGACCCGGCCCCTTTATACGAACTTCCAGATTTTTTACGCCATACTCTTGGGCAACTTTGCCAGCTGCTTCAGCCGCAACCTGAGCGGCAAATGGTGTGCTTTTACGTGAACCTTTAAAACCAGCACCGCCAGAGGTAGCCCAAGATAATGCATTGCCCTGACGGTCAGTGATAGTAATGATGGTATTATTGAAAGATGCATGTACATGCACAATACCTTCACTTACGGATTTACGTACTTTCTTGCGCACACGAGCTGTGTTTGCTTTAGCCATTATTGTTCCTTATCAATTATTTCTTGCCTGCAATCGCTTTACGCGGACCTTTACGAGTACGCGCATTGGTACGGGTACGCTGACCACGGCAAGGCAAACCACGACGATGACGCAGACCACGATAGCAGCCCATATCCATCAATCGTTTGATGTTCATGGTTACTTCACGACGCAAATCACCTTCTACATGGTATTTGGCAATTTGTTCACGTAAAGCATCAAGTTGAGCCTCGTCCAAATCTTTAACTTTAGTGCTCGGCACAACGCCGGCAGCTTCGCAAACCAGTTTAGCGCGAGACGAACCAATACCATAAATAGCCTGAAGGCCAATTACGATATGGGCATTGTTAGGGATATTCACCCCTGCAATACGAGCCATATTTTTTCCTTAGGGCAAAAAGTCTGTCACTATAACATAAAGACTTAGGGTTATCCAATTAGCCTTGACGTTGTTTGTGACGAGGGTCGGTACAAATCACACGTACAACGCGGTTGCGACGGATGATTTTACAATTGCGGCAAATTTTCTTTACCGACGGCTGAACGCGCATATTATTTCCTTTCTACTCTTAGCGGGCGCGGAAAACGATGCGAGCACGAGTCAAATCGTACGGAGTCAATTCCACAGTCACCTTATCTCCAGGAGAAATACGTATGTAATGCATACGCATTTTTCCAGAAATATGACCTAAAACGACATGATCGTTTTCAAGTTTAACTTTAAAAGTTGCGTTGGGCAGGGTTTCAAGGATTTCACCCTGCATTTGTATGGTATCTTCTTTAGCCATAATACTTAACGACGTGATGATAATGATTTCATCGCAGAACGCTTCATTAGATGTTCATACTGACTACTCATCACATAAGAAGCAATTTGCGTTTTAAAATCCATGGTCACCACCACCAGAATAAGTAGTGAGGTGCCACCTAGGTAGAAAGGTACATTCATCGCAGAAGTTAATACTTCCGGAATCAGGCACACGATAGCTATATAAATTGCGCCCCAGAAGGTTAAACGCAATACAACTTTCTCCAGATAACGACTGGTTTGTTCACCAGGGCGAATACCCGGCACGAAAGCACCACTTTTCTTCAGATTTTCTGCCATTTCTCTTGGACTGAATACCAACGCCGTATAGAAATAACAAAAGAAGATAATAGTAGCTGCAAATAGCAAAATATAAACAGGCTGACCATGCTGCAAAAGTGTGGCCAGTTTCTGCAACCATCCATCTTGATTAGCTGAACCAAACCAGCTTAATAAAGTAGAGGGAAACAGAATAATACTAGACGCAAAAATTGGCGGTATCACGCCGGCCATATTCAATTTAAATGGCAAATGTGAATTCTGAGCCTGCATAATGCGATTACCTACTTGCCGCTTAGCATATTGCACCGGTACTTTACGTTGTGCACTTTCGATGTATACAACAGCATAAATCAAAGCTAATGCCCCAACAATCAGTGCAACAGCCATCAAATAACTGATTGAACCCTGACTAGTCAGTGTTAGTAAGCGACCAATACCGGCAGGCAGACTGGCTGCGATACCGGCAGTAATAATCAACGAAATACCATTACCAATACCACGTTCTGTAATCTGCTCACCAAGCCACATTAGAAACATGGTTCCGGTAACCAGACACACCATGGTAGTCAAATAAAATTCAAACTGGCCAGATACCACTACATTTTGTTGATAAACAAATGCTGCAGCACCGAAACTTTGTAGAGTAGCCAACAATACAGTGCCATAACGCGTATATTTCGTCAAAGTCCGACGTCCAGCTTCACCTTCCTTTTTGAGTGCTTTCAGGGAAGGGATAATTTCAGAAGCCAGCTGTACAATAATTGAAGCCGAAATATATGGCATAACACCAATTGCAAAGATACTGAACCGTTGCAGTGAACCGCCGGAAAACATATTGAGCATGCTCAATATGCCTCCGCCGGCACTTTCATACAGTTTGGTCAAAGCAGCACCATCCACACCGGGCACTGGAATATGCGATCCGATGCGGAATACAACCAACGCACCAAGCAAAAATAACAGACGATTTTTTAAATCACCAAACTTTGAAAGTCCTGTTGCGGATTGCGGATTAGCCACTTGTTTCCTTGCCTTATTCTGCTACTTTACCACCGGCAGCTTCAATGGCCTGTTGCGCACCTTTGGTGGCTTTAATACCATTTAAAGTTACCGCCTTATCAATGTTGCCAGAAGCAATAATTTTGACATTCAAGGCAGTTGCAGGTACCAATCCGGCCTGTTTCAATACCAGAACATCAATTTCGTTTACTGCAACTTTTGCCAGTTCATCCAGACGCACTTCAGCATTTAGATGAGCTGTCATAGATTTAAAGCCACGTTTCGGCAAGCGACGCTGCAAAGGCATTTGTCCGCCTTCGAAACCAACTTTATGATAACCACCTTTACGGCTTTTCTGACCCTTGTGCCCACGGCCGCAGGTTTTGCCTAAACCACTGCCGATGCCACGACCCACGCGGCGAGCCGCATGTTTAGCACCTTCAGCAGGCTGAATGGTATTCAAAAGCATGTTACTTCTCCACTTTCAAAAGGTAGCTGATTTTGTTGATCATGCCACGATTTTCGGGGGTATCAAGCACTTCAACAGTATGCTCACGATGACGCAGACCTAAGCCACGTGCGCAGGCACGGTGAGCGGCAATAGTGCCAATCAAGCTTTTAACCAGTGTAATGCGTACGGTTTTTTGCTCACTCATGATCTGCTCCTAAAATTTCTTCTACGGTCAGGCCACGTTTGGCAGCAATTTCAGCTGGTGTGTACAGTTTAGACAAACCATCCAATGTTGCACGAACAATATTGTAAGGATTAGTTGAACCATGCACTTTAGCAGAGATATTATGAATACCCATTGCATCAAATACCAAACGCATCGGACCACCTGCTTTCACACCATTACCTTCTTTAGCAGGCTGCATGAATACGCGAGTAGCGCCATGACGACCGATAACTTCATGATGAATTGTACGGCCATTTAATGGCACTTTAATCATGTTACGACGCGCATGATCCATGGCTTTCTGTACAGCAACAGGAACCTCTTTAGATTTACCTTTGCCCATACCGATGCGACCATCGCCATCACCTACTACGGTTAAAGCTGAAAAAGCCATAATGCGGCCACCTTTAACCACTTTGGTCACACGGTTTACGGCAACCATCTTTTCGATCAGGCCGTCACCGCGTTCTTCAGTTTCGTGTTTTGCCATATTTCTGGTCTCCAGTTTATTAGAAGCTTAAGCCGTTTTCACGGGCTGCCTCAGCCAAGGCTTTAACGCGACCATGGTATTGAAAACCTGAACGGTCAAATGCCACTGCTTCAATGCCGGCTGCTTTAGCTTTTTCAGCAATGCGTTTGCCAACCACTACAGCAGCGTCTACATTGCTGCCGTATTTGATGCTTGCACGCACATCAGCCTCAAGAGTAGAAGCCTGAGCCAATACTCGATCACCTTCAGCGCTAATAACCTGGGCATAAATGTGATTATTGGTACGAAAAACGCACAATCTCACTTTGTTCAGGGCTGCAATTTTGGCACGGGTTTTACGTGCACGACGCAGTCTTGCTACATTTTTATCCATCAGTGAGCCTCAATTATTTTTTCTTGGTTTCTTTAATAACGACACGCTCATCAGCATATCGTACACCTTTACCCTTATAAGGTTCAGGCGGACGGAATCCACGAATTTCAGCAGCAACTTGCCCTACTACCTGTTTGTCAGCACCAGCAATGATAATCTCGGTAGCTGAAGGTGTAGTAGCTGTAATGCCTTCTGGCAATTCGTAATTAATCGGATGAGAGTAGCCCAAAGAAAGATTCAATACCTTTCCTTGAGCTTGAGCGCGATAGCCTACACCAATCAATTGCAGTTTTTTCTCAAAACCATTGCTTACACCAACAACCATGTTGTGCAGTAACGCACGCACGGTACCAGATAAAGCATTCGCTTTTGTACTGCTGTCGTTGGCAGTGATAACTAATTGTCCATCATTTAATGCTACATTTACTTCAGCATGCTGATGCAGGGACAGTTCGCCGTTTTTACCTTTAACAATGATAGCTTCTGGAGAGAACTTAACGTCAACGCCAGCCGGAACGACTACCGGATGTTTAGCAATTCGAGACATGTTTTCCCCTTAGGCAACCACGCATAACAACTCACCGCCGATACCATTGGCACGGGCTTTGCGGTCAGTCATTACACCTTTAGAAGTGCTCACAATCACAACGCCCAAACCATTCATTACTGAAGGAATGTCGTTGGAACCTTTATACACACGCAGACCAGGACGTGAAACGCGTTGAATGCGTTCAATCACAGGCTGACCAGCGTAGTATTTTAATTGAATTTCCAATGTCGCCTTGGTTTCGGTAGATACGGCAAAGTCTTCTACGTAACCTTCTTCTTTCAAAACTTTGGCAATAGCCACTTTCAGTTTGGAAGACGGCATGCTTACAGATGCTTTATTAGCACGCTGAGCATTACGAATACGGGTCAACATATCGGAAATAGGATCATGCATACTCATATTTTATACTCCTATTACCAGCTGGCTTTGATTACGCCCGGAATTTCACCACGCATGGCGATTTCACGGATTTTAGTACGGGCCAAGCCGAATTTACGGAAATTACCACGCGGACGACCTGTCAAAGCGCAGCGACGACGTTGACGAATCGGAGCAGCATTACGCGGAATAGCCTGCAGTTTCAATCGAGCCTGAAAATGCTCTTCATCAGTCGCATTGGCATCATTGATGATAGCGAAAATGGCTTCGCGTTTGGCAGCATATTTTTTTGCCAAAGCTTCGCGCTTCAGCTCACGATTAATAAGTGCTTTCTTAGCCATAATTAACCCTTAAACGGAAATTTGAACAGAGACAACAGTGCTTTGGCTTCTGCATCAGTTTTGGCAGTCGTGGTGATGGTAATATTCAGACCACGCAAAGCATCGATTTTGTCGTATTCAATTTCCGGGAAAATAATTTGTTCACGCACACCCATGTTGTAGTTACCTCGACCGTCGAATGATTTACCGTTTACGCCACGGAAGTCACGCACGCGTGGTAGGGCAATGGCAATTAATCGATCCAGAAACTCATACATACGGTCACGGCGTAAAGTTACTTTACAACCGATTGGATAGTTATCACGGATTTTGAAACCCGCAATTGATTTACGTGCTACGGTTACTACCGGTTTCTGACCAGCAATTTTCTCTAAGTCACCAACTGCATGTTCCATTACTTTCTTATCGGCAACCGCTTCGCCCACACCCATATTCAGAGTGATTTTTTCAATACGCGGTACTTCCATAATAGATTTGTAACCGAACTGTTTGGTCAACTCAGGAACAACAGTGGTGTTATAAAAGTCTTTTAAACGAGCCATTGATTACTCCTTAAGCCCCCACGACAGCACCGGTAGATTTGTATACACGTGTACGTACTACTTTACCGTCTACAGTTTCTACTTTAATGCCTACGCGGTCAGCTTTTTGGGTTTCCGGATTGAAAATCGCTACATTGGAGATAGCCAATGGCGCATCTTTGGTAATTACACCACCTTCAATTCCACGCATGGGATTTGGTTTTTGGTGACGTTTTACGCGGTTTACACCATCAACAATCACCTTCTCACCGAGAACACGTACGACTTTACCCTGTTTGCCCTTATCTTTACCGGCAATGATGATCACCTGATCACCAGTTTTAATCTTTTTCATTGCAACCTCACTTACAGTACTTCAGGAGCCAATGAAACGATTTTCATGAATCGCTCAGTACGTAGCTCACGGGTTACCGGGCCAAAAATACGGGTACCAATTGGTTCCAATTTAGTATTCAACAGCACGGCTGCATTGTTATCAAACTTAATCAGTGCACCGTCATTACGACGTACACCTTTTGCTGTGCGAACAACTACAGCATTATATACATCGCCCTTTTTTACGCGACCACGAGGAGCTGCGTCTTTAACGGCCACTTTGATGATGTCGCCTACAGATGCGTAGCGACGCTTAGATCCACCTAATACTTTGATGCACATTACACGGCGTGCACCAGAGTTGTCAGCCACATCTAAGATGGTCTGCATTTGAATCATGTTATTACCTTTTAAAATCCAACTTAATTTACCGCTTTCAATCAGCCTGTTACCTCTTTATGGCTGTTTGAAACCTTTAACGGTTCTAGTAAACCAGTCTTGGGTCCCGAAGGGAGAGTTCCGGCGAGCGCCGGAAACTTTCAGGAAACTGAAAGTTAAGGAACGAAGTTTACAGACAATATTGGATTGTCGCAATACTTCGTTCCCTAATTGCAGCACTTTGTTGTGTTAATTACACATTGCGTGCTTTTTCAATCAGCTCAGTTACAACCCAGCTTTTGGTTTTTGACATTGGGCGACCTTCGGAAATGACAACAACGTCACCAATACCGTATTGGTTTTGCTCATCGTGGGCATGGATTTTAGTCGAACGACGAATCACCTTACCATACAACGGATGTTTTACTTTGCGTTCAACCAGTACGGTTACGGTTTTATCCATTTTGTCGCTCACGACTTTGCCCTGCAAAGTACGTACGTTTTTAGCTTCAGTCATTATTCACCATCCTTCTGATGCAAAATGGTTTTTACACGAGCAATATTACGACGCACTTTTTTCAGCTCACTGTTTTTACCCAGCTGGCCGGTGGCATGCTGCATACGCAATCCGAATTGCGCTTTCAGCAGGCCAACCAGTTCTTCGTTTAACTGCTCAACAGATTTGTCTTTCAATTCACTGGTTTTCATTATTGACCTACCTGGCGTTTAACAAATACGGTCTGAATCGGCAATTTGGCAGCAGCCAGCTCGAAAGCCTGACGAGCCAAAGTTTCATCTACACCATCCATTTCGTAGAGCATTTTGCCCGGCTGAATTTCGGCAATGTAATATTCAACATTACCTTTACCGCCACCCATACGAACCTGAATCGGTTTTTCAGTAATGGGTTTATCCGGGAATACACGAATCCAGATACGACCGCCACGTTTGATATGACGTGTCATTGCTCGACGTGCTGCTTCAATTTGGCGTGCAGTCAGACGACCACGACCCACAGCTTTCAGACCAAAATCACCGAAGCTAACTTTATTGCCACGAGTAGCAATACCGGTATTGCGGCCTTTCTGCTGTTTGCGGTATTTCATTCTAGTTGGCTGCAGCATTTCGACCACCTGCCTTTCTGCTGTGTTTCTTTTCCTGTTCCGGCTTGGCCTGAATTTCACCCGGTGTCAGTTCACCTTTGTAAACCCAAACTTTTATACCGATGATGCCGTATGTGGTTTTGGCTTCGCTGGTTGCGTAGTCCACATTAGCACGCAGGGTATGCAGAGGCACACGACCTTCGCGATACCATTCGGTACGAGCAATTTCAATACCGTTTAATCGACCGGAAGACATGATTTTGATACCTTTGGCACCAACACGCATAGCATTTTGCATAGCGCGTTTCATGGCACGGCGAAACATTACACGTTTTTCCAGCTGGGCTGCAATATTGTCAGCAATAATTTGCGCATCAATTTCCGGTTTACGGATTTCTTCGATGTTGACATGTACCGGCACACCCATGATTTTCTGCAAATCACGTTTTAATACTTCGATGTCTTCACCTTTTTTACCAATTACAATCCCCGGACGAGCACTATAAATGGTAATACGTGCAGATTTAGCCGGACGCTCAATAACTACGCGACCAACAGAAGCATTAGCCAGTCGTTTGCGCAGAAAATTACGTACGTCGATATCTTCTTTCAGTACTTTGGAAAAGTCGCCACTTTTGGCAAACCATTTGGAAGACCAATCTTTATTCACTGCCAGACGAAAGCCTGTAGGGTTAATTTTTTGTCCCATCGCTTTTCCTTAGTTGCCCACAATCACGTTGATGTGACAAGTTTGTTTTTCGATGCGATTACCACGACCTTTGGCACGTGCCTGAAAACGTTTCAGGCTCGGACCTTTGTCGACATAAATGGTAACCACTTTCAATTCGTCAATATCAGCACCCTCGTTATGCTCGGCATTGGCCACAGCAGACTCCAGTACTTTTTTGATCAGCTCAGCACCCTTTTTAGGGCTGAATGTCAGAATATTCAACGCTTGGGCAATATCTTTGCCACGCACCAAGTCAGCAACCAGACGGGCTTTTTGCGCAGAAATGCGGGCATTTTTGTGTTGTGCACTAACTCTCATGTTTTATCCCTTATTTTTTAGCCTTCTTATCAGCCAGATGGCCTTTGAAGGTACGGGTCAATGAGAACTCACCCAATTTATGGCCTACCATGTTGTCGCTAATAAACACTGGCACGTGGGTACGGCCGTTGTGTACAGCGATGGTCAAACCGATAAAATCAGGCAGAATAGTGGAACGACGTGACCAGGTTTTAATCGGGCGCTTGTCGTTATTAGCACGAGCCGCATCGACTTTTTTCAGTAAATGCAGGTCGACATATGGGCCTTTTTTCAATGAACGAGCCATATCAGTTAACCTTTATTTGAGTAACGGCGGCGAACAATCATGTTGTTCGTGCGTTTATTACGACGAGTACGATAGCCTTTGGTCGGTGTACCCCATGGGCTAACCGGTTCGCGGGCTTCACCTGTACGACCTTCACCACCACCATGCGGGTGATCTACTGGGTTCATTACTACACCGCGAACGGTCGGACGAACACCGCGCCAGCGTTTGGCACCAGCTTTACCCAGTTTTTGCAGGCTTTGCTCTTCGTTGCCTACTTCACCAATGGTGGCACGGCAGTCAACGTGAATTTTTCGCACTTCACCAGAACGCAGACGCAACTGAGCATATACACCTTCTTTTGCAAGAAGTACGGCAGATGCGCCAGCGGAGCGAGCAATCTGTGCGCCTTTACCCGGTTTCATTTCGATACAGTGCAGTGTAGTACCAACCGGAATATTGCGAATAGGCAGGTTGTTACCTGCTTTGATTGCAGCTTCGGAACCGGAAACCAGCACAGCACCAACCTGTACATTGCGCGGAGCAATGATATAACGGCGCTCACCATCGGCGAAGCACAACAAGGCAATATGCGCGGTACGGTTTGGGTCATACTCAATGCGTTCAACTTTAGCAGCGATACCGTCTTTGTCGTTACGTTTGAAGTCTACAACGCGGTAGTGATGCTTGTGACCACCACCTTTGTGGCGTGTGGTAATGCGACCACCGTGGTTACGGCCAGCAGTTGAAGACTGTTTTTCCAATAATGGTGCATATGGAGCACCTTTGTGCAAGCCTTCTGTTACCACGCGTACCATGCCGCGACGGCCAGCAGAAGTCGGCTTCATTTTAACAATAGCCATAGTGCTTATTCCTTATCTGCAGAAGCGGCAGCAGATTCAATGTCCAGCTCCTGACCAGCCGCAAGACTGACATAAGCTTTTTTCACATCACTGCGCTTACCGATGGTACGGCCAAAACGTTTATTTTTGCCTTTAATGATTGTGGTGGCTACTGAGTCCACTTTCACATTAAATAATAGTTCCACGGCTGCCTTGATTTCAGGCTTAGTGGCATTCGGCAATACTTTAAACGTCATCTGGTTGCGTTTTTCAGCCAGCATGTTGCTTTTTTCAGAAACAACAGGAGCCAAGAGCACTTGCATTAAACGTTGTTGATTCATACCCATTGCTCCTCAAGTTGTGCAACTGCTGCTTTGGTAAGCACTACTTTCTTAAAGCGTAACAGATTGTACGGATCAGTTTGCTGTGCTTCCAGAACCAGTACATTTGGCAGGTTACGGCTGGACAGATAAACGTTTTCATCCAACTGTTTGGTGATGAACAGTACTTGTTCCATACCCAGATTTTTCACCTGTTCGGCAAAGGCTTTGGTTTTAGGTGTAGCAGCAGATAATTCGTCAATTACAAACAGGCGTTCATCACGTACCAGCTGAGACAGAATAGCTGCCATACCCGCACGGTACATCTTGCGATTTACTTTCTGGGTAAAGTTTTCATCTGGTTTATTTGGGAACGCACGACCACCACTGCGCCACAGCGGAGAAGAAGTCATACCAGAACGGGCACGGCCAGTTCCTTTCTGACGCCATGGTTTTTTAGTGGAATGTTTTACTTCAGCACGAGTCAGCTGTGAACGGTTACCAGAGCGAGCATTAGCCAAAAAAGCCGTTACAAGCTGGTGAACCAGATCTTCATTGTATTCACGTGCAAACAATGCGTCAGAAGCAGCAACCGCACCTGCAACCTGACCTTGAGCATCAATTAATTTCAGTTCCATTACGCACCTACCTTCACGCTCGGACGCACGACAACGTTGCTGTTAACCGCACCGGGCACCGCACCTTTCACCAGCAGCAGCTGACGTTCGGTATCTACGCGTACGATTTCGAGATTCTGAATGGTGGATTTAACGTTACCGTACTGACCAGCCATACGTTTACCTGGGAATACGCGACCCGGATCCTGCGCCATACCAGTTGAACCAGGTACGCGATGAGAACGGGAGTTACCGTGAGAAGCACGCTGAGAACCAAAATTGTGACGTTTGATGGTGCCAGAAAAGCCTTTACCTTTGCTGGTACCAGTGACATCAATCAACTGACCTGCTGCAAACATGCCGACATTAATTTCAGCACCTGCAGACAATTCAGCCAGTTTTTCAGCAGAAACAGCAAATTCAACCAAACCGCGTCCGGCTTCAACACCAGCTTTGGCAAAGTGACCTGCCTGTGCCTTGCTTACGCGATTGGCTTTTTTCTGACCAAAAGTCACCTGTACGGCAGTGTAGCCGTCGGTAGCTTCGGATTTGAGTTGAGTGACGCGGTTAGCAGACATATCCAGTACGGTTACTGGAACGGATGCGCCGTTCTCATCGAACACGCGCGTCATGCCTACTTTGCGCCCAACCAGACCTAAAGTCATAGTTATTTCCTTTTATAAAGGGACCAATTACGATTGATTGGCCTCGCACAAATAAAGAATCTTGCCGACGTAAAATCGGCAAGATTGTGATAATATCATGTTTATTCTGCTTGAATCAATTTTTTATGTAACTAAAGCACGGATTTTTAGGTAAAAACAACGATTACGCCTTACTGATAAAGTCTAGATTGGGTTTTGACGTTTTATCGTCATGAAATATCAATCGTTTAGCTGCATTTTTTGGCTGCATTTTTTGTTAGTTAGTAGATGTCATTTGCTTAATTCATCTGTGATATTTTGCAGAAAACGCAACCGCTCTGGTTTTAGTTTACCTTCAGCTAATGCTTGCTTGAGAGCGCAGCCCGGTTCCTGACGGTGGGTGCAGTTATGAAATCGGCATTGGCCGATATAAGTACGCATATCAGGAAAGTAATGCAGCAAATCGCCTGTATGTAAATAATGCAGCCCAAATGCCTGCAAGCCGGGAGAATCGATTAACTGACTCTCAGTATTGAGATCATATAACTGAGCATGAGTTGTGGTATGACGTCCGGAATCCAGCGCAGATGAAATCGTACCCACCCGAGCCTGCTCTTTACCCAGAAGTGCATTGGTTAAAGTAGATTTACCCATACCGGACTGTCCTAGCAGGATAGCACATTCACCCTGTAAATGTTGACGCAATAGAGTTATATCATTCAGAGCGCTGATGTTGATTACCTTATAGCCGAGGCTCTGATAATAAGTTAGTTTTACCAACCATTCAGCATTCTGAGGTAAGTCAGCCTTATTTAAAATAATCAGTGGCGTTATGTCTGCCGCTTCAGCTGCCAGTAATGCCCGCTGCAACAACAATTCACTTGGTGTAGGTACTGCCGCCAGCACTATTAGCATCAGAGTAACATTGGCTGCTATAAGCTTAGTGCGTGTTGCATCCTGACGGTATAGCAGGCTGCGACGGGGTAAATAATCTTCAATCACGGCTTGTTGTTGGTTGATATGCCCGATATACACAATATCACCGCAAGCAAAATCTATTCTTTTTTTTCGGGTAGTAGCCTCGTACATTTTTCCGGCGGCAGTACGCACCTGAAAACGCCGACCGAAACTGGTAACAATTTGCGCCGTTAATAACTTATCCGTCTGCTGCACCATTCCTAATGTCCTAATGTGCCTTTATTGCTGTCTGAAGTGCCGCAATACGTTCTCGTGCACCAGGATGAGAATCATAAAAGCGAGAATACCAGATATCTGAGACGAGACTGGCAGCATTGCTACGGTAGAGTTTGGTTAGCGCCTGAATTAAATCCTCAGCATGGGCATATTTAGCTGCAAACCGGTCGGCTTCAAATTCATTTTTACGAGACAAAACACTGGCCAGTGGTGAAAATGGGAAAGTAAACAGTGGTAGCACCAGCATAAACAATAATAAGGCCATGGCATGACTGGGTTCATGCACACCCAGCCCCAGATAAAAACCCGCCTGGGGCAATAGCCAACCTAAAACCGCAAATACAATTAAGGCAAGTATAAAAGTAACAATCATTTGCTTGAATACATGCTTGTGAGCAAAATGTCCTAATTCGTGCGCCAGCACGGCTTCAACTTCGTTTACTTGCATATCTTTTAGAAGGGTATCAAAAAATACAATGCGCTTGTGCTTCCCAAGACCTGTAAAGTATGCATTACCATGTCCGCTACGTTTGGATCCATCCATGACAAAAATTCCATCACTGTGAAAGCCTGTACGTTGTAGCAGATTTTCGATACGAGCACGCATGACATCATCTTGTAATGGTTCAAATTTATTAAATAATGGAGCAATCCATTTAGGAAATGCCCACATCAATAACAAAGAAAAACTTACCCAAACCAGCCAAACCACAAGCCACCATGCACCTCCGAACCAGTTTGCTGCAATCAGAATCTGCATGATTAATAGTATGATGTATAGCAAAGGTAAGCCAACAATAATAGCCAGCAAACATCCTTTGAATTGATCAGCAATAAACGTAGCTGGTGTCATTTTGTTAAAACCGAATTTAGCTTCAAGGCAAAAGCTGCGATACCATGCTAATGGCCAGCCCAATACCATATTCACCAGTGCAAACAAACCAATTAACAAAATTCCTTGTACTATATCGTGGTGTGTCCACTTTTGACTTAGACGTGCCAACAAATCTAACCCGCCGCCAAGTGTAAACACCAATAGCAACAATGCCTGAAACAGTATTTCGTAACGAGCCAGACGTTGTTTGGCTAAAGTGTAATCTGCTGCTTTCTGATGCTCATCCAGTGATACGTTGGCTAAGAATGCAGCAGGTACGCGGCTTCGATGCGCTAATACAGCTTTACTCTGACGTACAGACAGATACAACTGACCACAGGTTGTAGATACGAAAAATAAAAGAAATAGTAGATAGACTGTTTGGGCAGAAAGATAAAACGCCATAAAAACACACTATAGCTTAAAAATAATGATTGTAGCGGAGTTTGTACGTTATGGGTGGATAAAAGCGGCAATCCGAAAATCCCTTTTTTTAAATAGAAATTTACCACGCTTTTAGCCTGTTTAATAAATTTTCATGCCTGTATTTATTAGTTTCTAAACCAGAATAAATTTTCAAATTATCTTTTAATTTACCGTAAAAAAATAAGCTATCAGCCATTAGAGAAAGCAGCTAAAATGATGTTTTGTTATCAATCAAGATTAAGATATGCAAAACGATAAAAATCTTGTCTGGCTGGATATGGAAATGACTGGCTTAAATCCGGATACTGACCGGATTATTGAAGTCGCCATGATCATAACCGATAGTGATCTTAATATTTTAGCTCAGTCTGAAGTACTAGTTATTCATCAGCCAGATAGTATTATTAATCATATGGACAAATGGAATACGTCTACCCACACACGTACAGGCTTGATAGATAAAGTAAGGGCTTCTACCTTGACTGAAGCGGAAGCGGAAGAAAAATTGTTAGCCTTTATCAGTGAGTGGGTACCCGAAAAAGCTTCACCAATGTGTGGCAATTCGATTCATCAGGACCGTCGCTTTATGGTGCGATATATGCCGAAACTGGAAGCTTACTTTCACTATCGCAATTTGGATGTATCTACATTAAAAGAATTGGCTAAACGCTGGAACCCGCCTGTTGCAAAAGGTATAAGCAAAAAAGGCGCTCATCAGGCTCTGGATGATATTAAGGAAAGTATTGAAGAAATGGCTTATTATCGCAAACATTTCTTAACAGTATCTGCCTGATTTTGTATACTCCGCCTTTATTCTTTGCTGAAAAATTTTCCGGTTATGATGAATCCATCTTGTCCTATTAATCAGACAGCCATCTGGGCACAGCTACATCAACATCAGCGCAGTACCCGTTTTTTGCACATGCGTGATCTATTTCGGCAACAGCCGGATCGTTTTGAACAAATGCATGAGCAATTAAATGGCCTATTACTGGATTACAGCAAAAACCGCATTACTGAAGATACTCTGACATTATTAATAGAGCTGGCCAATATTGCCGATGTACGAGGCTGGACAGATAAAATGCGGCGCGGCGAAAAAATCAATGTCAGTGAAAACCGCGCAGTGTTGCACACAGCGCTCCGGCTTCCCCCTCAGGCTGAAGTCTATGTCGATGATCACAATATCGTTCCCGATATTCATCATGAACTTGAACGTGCCTATAGCTTTGCCGAAGCGGTTCGTTGTGGAGAATACACAGGAGCTCAGGGAAACCGTATTACGGATATTATCAATATCGGTATTGGTGGTTCGCATTTAGGGCCGGAAATGGTTACATTGGCATTACGACCGTTTCAGCAATCTGGATTGAATATTCATTATGTAGCCAATGTTGATGGCGCCAATCTGATGCAGGTATTAGAAAAAGTAAACCCTGCTACAACAATTTTTATTATTGCCAGCAAATCCTTTACTACACCAGAAACCTTACTGAACGCACAGACTGCACGAAGCTGGTTTATACAGCATGGCTTGCGTGAAACTGATATCGGCCGCCATTTCATTGCTATTACCAGTGCAATTGATAAAGCACAGGCTTTTGGCATACAACCTGAGCACATATACGCTATGTTTGAGTGGGTGGGTGGTCGCTACTCTGTCTGGTCAACAATTGGTCTGTCGGTTATCTTTGCCATTGGTAAAGATAACTTTCAAAATTTCCTCGCTGGCGGTCGGGCAATGGATGAACATTTCTTTCATGCGCCATTAAGACACAATATTCCCGTTTTACTTGGTTTGATTGGCCTGTGGTATCACACATTTTATACCACCACCAGCCATGCAATTATCCCGTATGACCACGGATTGCGCCGTCTCGCAGCACATTTACAACAACTGGATATGGAAAGTAATGGCAAACAGGTAAGCCGTTATGGAGAGCGACTGGATTTTGATACGGGGCCAATTATCTGGGGTGAAGAGGGCGTAAACTGCCAGCATGCTTTTTTTCAGCTCCTTCATCAAGGGCCACGTCTGATATCCTCTGACTTTATCATTCCGATTAACAGTTTCTACCGTGTGAGTACGCAACACAAGGTACTTGTAGCCAATGCGTTTGCTCAGACTGAGGCCTTAATGCATGGCAAAACACTGGCTGAAGCCTATGCAGAACTCATGACTTTAGACAATAAACGTCGTGATATCATGGCACCACAGAAAGTATTTCCTGGTAATCAACCATCTAATACCTTGCTGCTAGATGAAATCAATCCTTTTAATCTGGGGATGTTACTAGCAATGTATGAACATAAAGTCTTCGTTCAGGGCGTGGTATGGGGGATAAACTCTTTCGACCAATGGGGCGTAGAGTACGGCAAAGTTCTGGCGAAACACATAGAACCCGAATTGAGCAACACAGATACGCTTAGCCATGATGCATCTACCAATGGCCTCATAGACTACTTTAGAAAACATCACCATGAGACAAACCCTGCATGATATCACCACGAAACTAGAAGAACTCGGACACACTGTAACCTGTGCAGAATCTTGTACCGGTGGCCTACTGGCAGCTGAGTTAACTCAACTTCCAGGAAGTTCGGGCTGGTTTAATATGGGCTATGTAACTTACAGCAATCAAGCAAAGCAACACTTGCTCAATGTTAATGAAGTTACTTTACGACATTATGGTGCTGTAAGTGAAGAATGTGTACGTGAAATGGCTCTAGGAGCACTGATTGACGCCAAAGCTGATTATGCCCTTTCTATTTCCGGTATTGCCGGACCAACTGGCGGCAGTGCTGAAAAACCTGTTGGCACGGTCTGGTTCGGATTAGCTACCAAACAACGCATTTGGGCCAAACAACACCTTTTCAAGGGAGATCGTGACGTCATTCGAGCACAGGCTGTGGAATATGCACTGCGGTTTTTGCGTCATTATTTATATCGTTAAGTAAATAAATCTGTTTAAAAAATAAGAAGCTGGCCGTAAATAATACCGGCCAGCTTGTTTTATTTTTCTGCACAAACAAATTAATTATTCAATACGTTCACCATGAATGCTGACATCCATACCTTCACGCTCAGCATCATGATCGATACGCAAACCACGGCATACTAGTGCTGCTATTTTAAGAATCAGATATGTCATTATTACACTATAAACAACGGTAATTGCAACGTCTTTAACTTGTGCCAGCAGTTGACTGCCAACAGTGGATTCACCTCCGAAAATAGCATTACTGAATAGCATACCGGTTAAGATCGAACCCACTATTCCGCCAAAACCATGAATACCGAAAGCATCAAGCGAATCATCATAGCCAAATCTGCGTTTTAAAAATACAGCAGCAAAATATGCTGCTACCGCCGTTAGAATACCAATTACCAGTGCAGCCTGAGGACCAACAAAGCCAGCAGCCGGTGTAATCCCAACCAGTCCGGATACGGCTCCGGAAGCCATCCCTAAAGCAGAGGGTTTATGTCCGGCCAATTTTTCACAAAGCATCCATGTCAATGCAGCTGAAGCCGCCGCTACCTGAGTGACCGCCATAGCCATGCCCGCTGAAGCATCCGCCGCACCTGCAGAACCAGCATTAAAACCAAACCAGCCCACCCATAACATCGCAGCACCAGTTAATGTTAACACCATATTATGAGGAGCCATAACATCTTTGCCATAACCGAGACGTTTACCAATTACCAATGCCGCTACCAGACCAGCAATACCGGCATTAATATGAACGACAGTACCTCCCGCAAAATCAAGAACTGGCGTATGTGAGTCAGCCATAAAGCCACCACCCCATACCCAGTGACAAACCGGAGCGTAAACTAAAGTTACCCACAATCCAGAAAAAACCAATAATGCAGAGAATTTAAGACGTTCAGCAAAAGCACCGGTAACAATCGCAGTAGAAATAATCGCAAACGTCATTTGGAAAAACATAAATACGGACTCGGGAACAGTACCACTACCATTTACGATGGTAGTCATTTCTCTAGTTTTATCCAATCCCATGCCAACCAGCATAAATCTGTCTAGCCCGCCAATGAAAGCATTTCCTGGAGTAAAAGCCAGTGAGTATCCTACTATCATCCACAAAACACTGACCAATGCTGCCACAACAAAACTGTGCATCATGGTACCTAACACATTTTTTTTGCGCACCATACCGCCATAAAACAATGCAAGTCCTGGTACGGTCATCAGCAAAACAAGTACGGCGGATGTCATCACCCATGCAGTATTACCAGCATTTATTTCCGACAGTGGCCGCCACCAGCCGGACAAATTGCCTGCTAGGAGCGGCAATGGCATCAGCAAGACAGCAGCTAACAAACATTTATTTATTTGATTCATTTTATTTCCTTATTAAATAATACGTCTGTATTTACACCGCCGCATCACCTGATTCTCCTGTACGGATACGCACTACCTCATCGACATGCGAAACAAATACTTTACCGTCACCCACCTTACCTGTTCTGGCACAAGTAACAATCACTTCAATAGCACGCTCAACCAGTTCTTCCGTCAGAACAATTTCCATTTTGATTTTGGGTAAAAAATCCACTTCATATTCCGCTCCACGATAAATTTCAGTATGCCCTTTTTGCCGGCCAAAACCTTTTACCTCACTTACCGTCATTCCTTGTACACCTATCTCAGCCAATGCTTCACGAACATCATCCAATTTGAATGGTTTAATCATTGCAGTGATTTTTTTCATATAACACCCCATCATCGAATTTCACTATCTATCATCAATCAGGCAGAACCATAATTTATTCGAACCAGTATATTTAACTAAGTAGCGTAGTTTACAGTTATCTACAGTGACTAATCACACCATACATCTTTCTTTTAAATTTGCAAAGATGTATCAAAATTACTGAGGTATCAAATGCCGTGTTCTTTTGATTTGATCTCTATCTTTTGATGAAGCAATCCCCATATAAGGCATGAAACTAAACAATTACAATCAAAAATATAATTATTTAAGCACAATCATTAAAAATATTAATTCAAAACAACAAATGATTGGTGGCTCCCTTTTGGAAAATTTCTTTACCTCAATCAGTCTTTTTTCCTAAAGCCAAACCTCAATGTTATAAAATTACATATACCCTTTGAAATTTATAACTATTCTTAGAACAGCCCCACTCAAGTGACATGCATCTGACAGATACAATCAGGTATAATTGCAGCCTAATAGCAAAATAAATACATATACGTCATTGAAACATTTGTTTCTGTTAAGAGGCCAGCATGCTAATTTGCAATCCATACGAAATCGTTATTCAAGGCATGACAAATAATGGTAAACGCTTTCGCCCAAGTGACTGGGCTGAGCGTTTATGCGGGGTATTGTCTTCTTTCGATCAAGGGCACAGGCTGTCTTATCACCAATGGGTTCGTCCTATTCTGGTTGATAATATCCGCTGCGTAGCAGTCGATCGCAAGCTAGAACAGATTAGCGCCACAGCCTTTAATTTCATGATGGATTTTGCGCACGATAACGATCTGCGCATTCTGGATTGCAAAGCTTTATTAGAAGAACAGGAACACAGACAAATCAGCCTGACAGATGCTGTTGCACAGGAAAATATCGTAGCGAAACAAACCAAACAAATCGACTCTTCAACCTCTGCCGAAACAATTTCTCAGATTCCAGTCAGTCAATTACGAGAACTGAAACCAGCCGAAATAAGCTCTGCCTTTGCTGCATTACATATGTTACATCCTGATATTCGGGATATCACACAGTTTCAGGAATTGGTAACTATTCAGCAAGCAGAAGGTTATAGATTGCTGGGAATATTTGAAGAAGGTAAACAAAATGCAGTAACTGTTTGCGGATTTCGTATCGTCACCAACTTCACAGCCGGACGACATTTACATATAGATGATTTGGCCAGCTATCACTTACCGGTTCAGGATCATCAGATCAGCCAAATTTTAGATGCATTGAAAGCCATCGGACTCAAAGAACAATGTAAGTGTATTCATGCAGATTCCAGTGTTTCATCTGATAACACTAATATGCATCACCTATACTTGAAACATGGTTTTATATTAACATGCCATAAATTCAGTTTTACGATTGAATAATAATAATTAGTAAAATAGCTCAATCAACCATTGTTTCATTAAAAAAACCGGATTGAATAAATTCTTCAATCCGGTTTTTTTATTCACCTTCATCATTCTGCTTCGGCCAAATAACCACGTAATTTCTGCATTGCTTTAGCTTCAATCTGACGAATACGTTCGGCAGAAACACCATATTCACCAGCCAGATCATGTAAGGTTAATCCGCCATCATCCGCAAGCCAGCGACTTTCCACAATATGACGGCTGCGTTCATCTAATTTGGCCAGAGCTGTTTGCAGACCATCAGTCTGTAACGCGTAATGAGCTTGCTGAGCCAGTACCTGTGTTGGTTCGTTAGAGCTATCTGTTAACCAGTCTATCGGCGCAAAATTGTCTTCATCATCATTTTCAGCCAGTAAAGACATATCCTTACCAGTCATGCGCTGTTCCATTTCCAGCACTTCTGACAATTTTACTCCAAGATCATCTGCAATGGACTGGGCTTCTTTATTACTTAAAGCGGCCATTGATTTACGCATGCTACGTAAATTAAAAAACAGTTTACGCTGCGGTTTGGTGGTAGCTACACGTACTAAGCGCCAGTTACGTAAAATAAATTCGTGAATTTCTGCTTTGATCCAATGTACCGCAAACGAAAATAATCGTACGCCCCTGCTAGGCTGAAAACGTTTTACAGCTTTCATCAAACCAATATTGCCTTCCTGAATCAAATCAGCCTGATTCAGGCCATAACCATCATATCCACGCGCAATAGAAACCACTACACGCAAGTGTGACAAAATCAATTTTTTTGCAGCCTCTAAATCTCCTTCGGTCTGGCGTACCGCTAAATCCTGTTCTTCCTCGGGAGAAAGCATAGGAATATTATTTACGGTATGAATGTATTGCTCCAAACTACCATGCCCAGTCGGCACGGGTAATGCAAAAGCTGTATTCATGCCTATCCTTTCTGTTCGTGTTAGGCTATTGCTATTAATGTAACTGCAACACATTGTTTGTTACCTAAAAATCAAACAATAACCCAACTAATAATTTATCATTGTAATTAAAATAAGAATGTACTTCAATCACTATTTATGAATTGTTCATCATTGGTAAAATAATGTATTTTATCAATTTCGATTGTATATATTAATGATTATACACATCAGAATAATTTATTCAACAACGATAACGTCTAAAAACATAGATTATTAATAATAAAATCAAGCTAATAATAGCTAAGGGCCAGCTGCTACCCAGCCACATATAGGGTGTAATGCCCCTGTAGCCGTAAATTTTACCTTCCAGCACACCTGCTGTATCCGGTCTCAGATGTGCGACAATCTGACCTTTGGGATTGATAATGGCTGTCATACCGGTATTAGTGGCTCGAACCATATAACGCCCTGTTTCCAATGCCCGAGCCTGAGATTGCTGCATATGCTGTTCCATAGCATGGGAGTGTCCATACCAAGCCATATTACTTACATTGGCCAGCATACTGGCCTGACTGGCCGAATTAATGATTTCATCACCAAAACCATCTTCATAACATATATTGAAGGCTACACGCTGATTAGCCAGCTTTAAAGGTGCTTGAACAGCACCGCCGCGAGAAAATCCGGCTAGCGGCATATCCATCCAGCGATACAACCAGCCCAGTAGAAAAGGCAATGGAATATATTCTCCAAATGGCACTAGGTGATTTTTCGCATAGTAAGGTAATCCACTGACGGATAGTGGGGCTGTAAAATTTACTACCGAATTCAGATAACCTGATCCATCGGCGGTATACTGCGGAATACCAACTGCTAAAGCAGAGCCATTGTTTCGCGCTAGCTGGGTAAATACAGCTAGCTGCTTTGGTGACATATCCTGCCGCATTACTGGAATGGCTGTTTCGGGCAGAATAACAATATTGGCGTGCGTACTGTTTATCAGGTCAAGATAACGCCTAAGTGTTGGCTGTAAAGATCGTTCATCCCATTTAAAAGATTGGGGAATATTACCCTGTGCTAAAGCCACTGATGCATGCGTACCGTCAGGCTGAGTAAACTGACAATGCAATAAAACCGCACCGAGCAGCCACACACTCAATACGCTGATACTACACCCTGTTTTAGCCTTAATTGATTTAGCCAGTAACAGCTCTGCTAACCATGAACCAGTGGCAACAGTAAATACGGTAACCAGAAAAATTCCGCCTAGAGGTGCAAAACCAGCTAAAGGTGAATCAGCTATCTGGCTATAACCCCATATGCCCCAGCCGAAACCGGTCAGTGCCCTTTCCCGTACGAATTCTGCCAACGCCCATAGCAACGGTAAAACTAGTACATGACGAACGCTACGAGAATTTCTGAATTTTCCGAGTAGCCAGAATACTAGAGCAGGATAAACAGCCAGATAGGCGGGCAGCAGCAAAGTTAATGGCCAGGCCATTATCTGCGGTAAACCAGCTACATCATGCAATGCAATATCTATCCAGTAGAGTAAAACAGTATAGGCTGTGAATGCCCAAAGATATGCTGAACGAACACGCCATTGTGGTCGTACTGATTGTAAAATCAGCAATATGGCCAATAAAACAGGTAAGAGCCAGAAATGATAATAGGGAGCATAAGCAAAAGGCACAAGAGCAGCAGATAAGAATAGAAGTGGCCAGTACAGCCAAGGTTTGGCTAAAACAGCACCATATTTGAATTCATAAATAGGCTGTGCCGACTTATCCTTTTGTTTGGTCACTTCTATCTTCTCCAGCGTTTTAACCGGCTTAGTAGATACAGATTTTTATAATCATTACTGACTTTAAGCTCGTATTGTAGCTATAAGCAATAAAGAATAAATATCCGCTTACTATAATCTGTTATGGTGCGTATCAACGCAATCAGACTGGATTTATTATTCCTTCCAATCTTGAAATATATGCAATACAGATAAAGTTTAATATAGTTTAAGCTTTAACCTTATCTGGTTTATGAATGAGCACTATTTTTTACCGTAACCATTAAAGTCTGTAGACGCCTTGCATCGGCACGGGCGACAGTAAAATTTAAATTTCCAATAGTAATTTTTTCGCCACGTACCGGCATATGGCCCAACTCTTGAATCACCAAACCTCCTATGGTATCAACTTCATCATCTGAATAATCGGTACCAAAAAATTCGTTGATGTCTTCTATTTCGGTTACTGCATTGACGCGAAAACGTTCAGCTGAAACTGCGAAGATATTGTCGGCACTATCATCTTCATCAAATTCATCCTCAATATCACCTATGATTGGTTCAATCACATCTTCAAACGTCACCAATCCAGAAGTGCCACCATATTCATCGACGACAATGGCCATATGATTCCGTTGTTCACGAAATTCCTTGAGTAATGTATTCAGGGATTTTCCCTCTGGCACAAAGACAGCCGGTCGTATTACCTGTTCTAACTGAAAATGTTCGCTTCTGCCCCAGTACTTAAGCAAGTCCTTAGCATGTAGGATACCCAAAATCTGATCTTTATCTTCTCCGATTACGGGGAAACGTGAATGAGTGGTGTCAATAATATAGGTAATTATTTTATCCAGCGGATCTTCAATTTTGATTACATCCATCTGGCTACGCGTTATCATTGCATCACGCACTTCCAGATCAGCAAAATCCAGCACATTTTCCAGACATTGCAATGTATCAGCATCAAAAACCTGCCGTTCATGTGCTTCCCGTAACGTTTGTAAAACTTCAGCTTCAGTCTCTGGAGCCTCTCCAGAGATACGATTTACCAGTCGCTCAAAAAAACCGGGTTTCGACGAACTTTCGTCCATAATCAATATTCATCCTGTGCATATGGATTTGCATATCCTAACTGATGCAGGATACGGATTTCAAGCGCTTCCATAATTTCTGCTTCTTCATCTTCAATATGATCATAACCCATCAGATGCAAGACTCCGTGGACTGTCAGATGAGCATAATGCGCTATCAGTGGCTTTTGTTGTTCAGCAGCTTCTTTCTCAATCACCTGCGGGCAAAAAATAAGATCCCCATTCAGTTCTCCTTTGTCCGGCATAAATATATTTTCGCCCTCATTTAGTGCAAAGCTTAATATATTAGTCGCATAATCTTTGTGCCGATAATCATGATTAAACTGGCGTGCTTCTGTTTCATTGCATAAAAGAATAGCGATATTGGCACGTTTAAAACTATTTTTGCAGGTTTGCCATATCCACTGACGCCATTGGCTGAGTGTAGGAATATTTTGTGCATCACTGTGATTATCAAAATGTAAACTGAATACAGCATTTAAATGCTGTAAAAAAAGGCTTTTTTTGGCAACTTTCATTTAATCATTTTTGTATCCTAATACGGATATTTTAGCAATTTCGGCTGGGAAATGCATTACTCTGCAATTTTGATTAGACTGTGAACTGAATCTTTATCAATGAATTCAAGATAGGCTTGCATGTTTTTAGGATAAGAAGATTTCAAAACAAGTTGCCAGTGATATCAAATAAATTGTTGTCAACTCAGGCTTAGTCTATAAACAATTACAGAAGTAATATTACGTGGTATGTTTTCAATATTGCTGAAAAGAAATCATTTTTTTAGTCTAAATGCAATCTGAGACAACTTTGAATCACTATTATGAATTCATAAACAATATATCCATCTGGATTCAGTGATAAACGCTAAAGTGAAATAATAAATCCATAAGTAGATTCTGCTTTGAGATGTGAAACATGAATCTACTTATGGTTAAAGATATCTAGCAAATTGATTATGCCAGAAGAGAATATGAAGTTATAAATGGGTTACTTCAGACATGAACTTATTTAAAGTATGGCTATAATAGGCTACCGCCCTGTTTAAGCTTTATAAACAGGGCTGTATGCTGAATTTTCTGTTATCGTAAAATATCCACAATGCTGCGGGCAGCACGACGGGCATCCAACAAAATCAAACCTAATTTGGCACCTTCATTAGCTGTCACAGCCAGTACATTGGTATCACCTGCTTGAATCAGCAGAATATAACCATGTTTACCCTTTACCATAACTTGCTCCAGTTCATCACACTGTAATTCACGTGATGTGCGGTTACCCAGAGCAAGCAAAGCTGCCGCCATTGCACCAACGCGATCCGGATCAACACCATTTGGTAACAAGGTTGCTACCGGCAGACCATCGGAGGAAATTACAGCAGATGCGGTAATGTCAGCCGAGGAGCTGTTTAAATCGCTTAATACCGAAACCAGTAATTGTTCTTGCATCTTGATGTCTTTCTATTGATGTTATTCATTTACCACATGAATGTCTTCACCAGCCAATACATACAGGCCACGTACCATAGTGACGAAAGCCTCACTGTTGAGTAATGGCAATCCGGCAGTGACCAAAATATTTTTGGTATTCCCTATATATAAAGGGAAGAATGTTAATTCACTCTGACCGGCAGGATCACATATCCCGATAGCGTTGTTGTATATATTGAGGTTATTTTTAATCAGCAGGCTGTGTTTTTCAGTCAGCCGTGTTGCCTCGCTGGCCAGATTGGCCACTTCTTCGGCAGTCTCATGATTAAAACCGACATTAGCAAAATAAAAACCATCCTGATCAACCAGCAATGCCTTATGGCTGTCTGACAATTGACCCAGAATATCTTCGAATCCATCTGATGTTACCTTCACCAGCTGTGAGCTTGGTTTGGCTTCACCATATAAAAATTCCAGACGTTGCAAGCGATATAATAAATTCAATGCAGTATGAACATCATCTGTCTCAGCCCATTGCTTTAAACGCTCTTCAGTTAATTTGGCGTTTATGTCTGCCTGCAGAATGTTAGCCAGTAACATACGGCTTGCACTGTGACTAGGGCTAGACACTGCATAAAATGCACCAGCCGGCATCACTTTTGGATATAAATCATGATGTAACTGTAATGTAGAATCCATACTGACTATCCTTCCAATCCCGGATCAATGGAATACAGCATAGCAGTAACCAGTTGTTTCACGTCATCTTCATTGCGTGCATCAACTTCAAACACAGGTACATTTAGATTGTGTTGTGCCAGATACTGCTGATAAACATCCACACCTGGCTGTGGATTTAAATCCATTTTGGTCACACCCACAACAACTGGTGCATCTTCCAGCAAATCGTGAAAAGAAGTCAGGAAGAATTTCAAATCTTTCAATGGATTCTGGCGAGTATTATCCAGTAACAGAATTAAACCCATACTGCCCTTACTCAGAATACTCCACATAAAATCGAAGCGTTCCTGACCTGGGGTACCATATAGATGAACTTTGGTATTATCGTCCAATCGAATAACACCATAGTCCATGGCGACAGTAGTATAGCCTTTTCTGTCCTGAGTCATGTCCGACGCACTGGCATCTGTCTGTACCGGAGGATCATCCGATAATGCAGCGATAGCAGTTGTTTTTCCCACCCCAACCGGGCCGGTAAAGATAATTTTATTTTCAACCATGATTACTCCCTGCTTAGGTATTAATTGCCACGCAAGCGACCCATCAAACGTGCCAGTAAACCTTTCGGCTTGTCGTCATCGCTTTCATTATACTCTGACGTTGGTGCACCACCATCTGGTTTGGAAACCTTCTGTGGTGCTTTCCGGGTCAGAACCATTTCTTTTTCCTGTTGCGCAGCAGAATGAGTCAGCGGCTGCTCAATAATCAGGGAACCAATTGAATAAGTAGCAGCTATGTAGTTCAGGACATCTTCCAGAGATACGGGCAACAACTTGTATAAAGTGTTGAGTGCTACGGGCGTACGTACCAGAAAAGCGGATAGACGCATAGCTTCAGGTAAAAACGCCAGACGAGTCATATTCGGCCAAGCTTTCAGCTTGATGATTGTATCTGGTGTAATCGGATCGATTAGGCGGCCGCGAGCTGTCCAAATTGATAGCTGCCATATACAGGACTGTAAGGTAAGTTTTGCTTTGTCATGCAACTGTGCGGTAGGTGCGGAAGCTGGGACAGTTTTAGTCTGCCATTCTGCATCAGTCTGCATACACAATTGTTGTAAAGCATCATTATCAACAGCCAGTAATACTTTTTCAACACTTGGAAATACAATCAACACAGGTTTGTTTTCAAACAGAATTGCAGTATCTTCTGATTGCTGTGCCAGCTTTTGCACCATGCCCAGCAATGTTCCTTTTGTGTGAAAACGTACTACTGATACGGCTTGCTGAGTATGTTCAGACGCGTTTTGCTGCTCTAGTCTCTCGGCAGTTACGGTTTCCTCGCTGGCCGTTTCCTTGTGTGCAGCAGCTTTATCAGCCAGCCAAACACCATTGCCCTGCTGTAAATTACGCAGATGTTGAAACAGGGTATCGAATCTGATGGGTTTCATCAGATAAGGAGCAGTAAATGACGGCGCATTACGTCCGAAAAATACGACTACAGCTTCAGGATATTTCTTTTTGGTCTGTTGCCATACTTCTTCACCATCGGCTGTGTCACCATCTACCAGAACCAACTCAGGTTTGAGGTTATCTTCAGGCTGTATCAGCTGATAGTTAACGCTATTGTACATTTTGAATGCCATGCGCAACATGGCTGTCTGGCGATCATCCACATTGACGAGCAAAACATAGGCAGTTTTTACTTTAGGTATTGAATTGTTCATCATTGATTTTGCACACCACCGTGGTTAATACGTTTCAATAATTGACTCATAGCCAGTACAACTTCCTCAGGCGGGGTCTGAATTTCAGCACGGATAACCTGTAACATTTTTTCCAGACGTGTCCATTCTTCTGCACGTTCGTATAAGTCAAATAAAGTAATGTAGAGCTGGGACTCCTGTGGATAAAGCAGAACTGATTTTTCCAGTAAATCCATGGCTTCATCAAATTGACCGAATGTAAGCAATGATTCCACATCACGCAATACGCGTTCGGCCGGTGTTTCAGCCACATCATTATCTGAAGAAGCCTTATCAACCAGTGATAAACGCTTGGCCTTCAGTGCACTGCTATTCATGGGTAGATAACCCTGCGTTACCCCAATATCACGCAGTACGGTTTCACTAGGTCTGGTTTCTAACTGCTCAAACATCGGATGTTGTCCAAGGCTATAGCCCCATCCAAGCATACGCTCTTTTACGACATTACCATATTGACCAAGCGTATAATATAAACGCCATAAATGCTGAGCGAATACATTAATATTATTGTGTCGGTAATCCAGCACCAGAGCATCAATAATCAAACCCGCCGGTTTTTTGGATGTTTTGATGGCTTTATTCAGACAGCGGATAGCAGCATCGTAGGGCAACTGCTCTTTCAACAGTCCGTAGCTGTTTTCCGGTTTAGAGAAGCTTAGCAGTACGTCACGCTCATCCCCTCTAATTTTAAAATTACCAACATTGCCTTCGACTAACAATTCATGCGGCTGTTCGTCGGTGTTTGACCCATTATTGGCTGATTCAACCGCCGGCTGTATATCTTCAGGTTTTTTATCCTGATTGATTCCGACTTCTTTTTCAGTTTCCTTGACATCCCACTGCAGCAAGTCTTCGGCCAGAACACGCAAACCCAGATGGTTTTCATCCAGGGCAAGCCCCTGACGAATCAGATTTTCTAGCTCAGTCCGATTTAAACACTTGCGATACAGATCAATGACTTCGGCAAGTTTGTCGGTATTTTTGGCTTCCAGACACAGTCCAGCCAGCTCGTTGACCAATGTATTGGCCATTGCCGGGCTTAACTGGTCGGCATTTTGTTCCAGATAGGCAGAGAGTGAGTCTGCTGCTTTCTGGAAATAGCCAAACTGTTTGTAAACTTTATATTCAGTCAGGTGATCCACAGTGGCAACAGATACTGTGGCTTTATCAGGCCTAGTTGGCTGCCAGTCCCAATCGTCGCCATCAAGTGCTTCTGCTGTTTCTTGTGCTGCGGGTGCCGTCTGAGCATCTACAGTTTTACTTCCAGTTTTTTTCTTACTTTTGGAAGCAGACTGCTTTTTACGAGCAGTATCTTTACTTTTAGCATGGTCGCCCGCTTTCTGACGCTTTTTCAGAATAAGCAATGCAACCAGCAATATGACTAAAAGGGTAATTGGTAAATATAATTCCATAATTTACATCCCTTTTACGATTATCTGCCAGAAGCATGAGCGCATGGTTAAATGCATGTTTTTCATTTACGGTAACGCTTCACATACAATTGTCAATACTGTAACTATTTTACCTTAGCTTGCATTTGTTCGCCAGATTTTTATTTGACCTGGGGCAGCATTCCGTTAGGTAACAGTTGCCATACATAACCAGGGTATTTCATTTTACCAGCTAATGCGCCGGCTTCATCGCCATAACCCCAGAAATAATCCACTCTCACAGCACCGTTGATGGCACTACCGGTATCCTGTGCCATCAAGAGCCGGTTTAAGCCGAAACCATTGGCTGGATGAGTGGTAGCGACAAACAATGGAGCGCCTAGGTTGACAAAATGACTGTCTACGGCAGCGGAATAGCCCTTCGTCAGTGGAACACCTAATGCACCGGTAGGTCCGCTAGCCGGCTCTGCTGTGGCCCGGAAAAAAACGTAGCTCGGATTCTGACCCAGCACTTCGGCTAGTTGCTGTGGATGCCGCTGTAACCATGCTTTGATACCTTGCATTGAAGTTTGCGCAAGTGGCAAATATCCCTTCCCAGCCATATATTTACCAATGGAAACATATGGGTAGTCATTTTTGTCGGCATAGCTGAGACGCAGCATTTGTCCATCTGGTGTTTTTAATTGTCCGGAACCCTGTACATGTAGAAAGAATAATTCTACTGGATCATTAGCGTAACCCAGAATGGGGGCTTTGCCATTGAGGGCTCCGGCATTAATCTGTGCCCGAGTGTAATAAGGTACCAGCTGGCTGCCGCTGATTCGACCTTTTAATGCCCGTGTTTTCTCATTGAGGGGAAAAGCAGCCAGATTGGCAGTGTAATTACCGGTCGGTGTGATGACTCCGCTGTTGGGTCCGGTGAGGCGAATGCGCACTATCCCCTGACGCTGGCCGCTTGTAAGCGGTACGACAATAAAGTCGTTGGGGATGCCGTAAATTGGAAACCGTGCCTGAGCTGTTTGTTTAGTATCGCCCTGTAGCATGGGTTCGTAATAACCAGTAACTGTGCCGGCGAGTTGTCCATTCTGACTGACCTGCCATGGCGTGAAGTAGCTTTCAAAAAAAGCTTTAGCTTGATGATTGTGTCTGCCTGTTCGGGCAGCTTGCTGACATACCGGCTGCCATGCAGGCTGCATTTGCAGTTTGCCGCAGCTGGTTTTGAATGCTTCTAGGCTGTCTACAAATGATTGGTCTGACCATTGGGGCAAATCGTGATAATTAACGACGCGATAGCTGACACCAGCTTTCCCCGGTGTGAAGACGTAACTGGGTGGCAATGGCTTGCCGGGTGCAATAGCTGAACCACTGATACCGGACAAAATTTTATCTGTCGGTTTGTGTGTGATGCCACAGGCAGCAAGACATAAAACGCTAAACCACAATAGCCAATGACGTATTGAGCTAAATTTTATTGATGGTTTCATTTGGACATGTTCTTGTGTAATGAATGGTACAGATTCTTACCGTATTTTTATTATTATGACAGTCCTTAGCCCTTTTGAACAAGGGTAGGCAAAAGGTGGTAGCTGTTGTGAATATGTGCTAGAGCATCAATTCAGGCTGAACACTCTGTTACAATAGCTTTTTTAGCCAAATCAAATATCTTGCCTACGCCATGAGTAAACCTTCCCTGACACCGATGATGACGCAATATTTGGCCATTAAGGCCGACCATCAGGACAAGCTGTTGTTTTACCGGATGGGCGATTTCTATGAGCTGTTTCTTGATGATGCAGTGCAAGCAGCTCGTTTACTGGATATTACGCTAACTACCCGCGGGCAGATCAACGGCGAACCGGTGAAGATGGCTGGGGTGCCTTATCATGCGGTGGAACAATATTTGGCCAGACTGGTAAAGCTGGGTAAAAGTGTGGCGATTTGTGAGCAGACGGGTGAGGTGGGCTCGGGTAAAGGACCGGTGGAACGGAAAGTTGTGCGCATTGTAACGCCAGGGACGCTGACTGATTCAGCTTTGCTGGAGGATAAGGAAACCAATCGTATGGTGGCGGTTTCTTTATTAAAAAAACAGCTTGGTGTGGCCTGGCTGTCCCTGCAAAGCGGGGAATTCCGCTGCAAAATAATTGCACCAGAAGCTTTGCCAAATGAGCTGGCACGTCTGCAGGCAGCGGAAATCTTGATATCTGACCAGACACTGGAAAAGCTCAATCTGGATGAACAAAACCGAAAACTGACTCGTTTACACGCGTGGCAATTTGCTGCTGATACTGGAGCACGCCTGATTCAACGTTATTTCGGCAGTCAGGATTTACGCGCTTTTGGTCTACAGATCGGTGACCATGATGCCGCTATTGGTGCGGCAGGAGCATTATTAAATTATGTTCAGCAGACCCAGATGCAGCTGCCAAAGCATCTGGACAGTCTGACGCTGGAGCAGGAAACCACTTATATTGGTATGGATGCGGCTACGCGGCGCAATCTGGAAATAACTCAGACGTTGAATGGACATAAAGCGCCTACTTTGTTTTCGGTATTGGATACATGCGCGACACATATGGGCAGCAGACTGCTCGCACAATGGTTGCATCAGCCATTGCGCAGACGCGGACAGATTGTGGCTCGTCAACAGGCCGTGGCAGCACTCTCTTCTCAGCGTGAGCAAATAGTGACCATGCTGAATCAGGTGGCGGACATTGAGCGAATTGCAGCTCGTATTGCTATTGGCAGTGCACGGCCACGTGATTTATCAGCTTTGCGTGATAGTCTGGCAATATTGTCGGCATTTAGTTTGCAGGAGTCTGACCAGAGCTCGCTGGTACAGACGCTGCTGGAACAGTTTCCGCCTGCTGCACCGATTGCGCGCCAGCTAAGCAAAGCCATTATGGCCGAACCAGCTGTATGGTTACGTGATGGCGGTGTGATAAATGATGGTTTTGATGCTGAGCTAGATGAGTTGCGCCGTTTACAGAATCATGGCGATGAATTTTTGCAGCAATTGGAAAGCCGTGAACGTGAACGTACGGGATTATCCAGTTTGAAAGTGGAATTTAACCGTGTGCATGGTTTTTATATTGAGCTGAGCAAGCTACAGTCAGAACAGGCACCTGCGGATTATCAGCGTCGCCAGACTTTAAAAAATGCAGAACGTTATGTGACGCCGGAGTTGAAGGCTTTTGAAGAAAAGGTATTGAGTGCGCAACAGAATGCACTGGCACGGGAAAAACAGCTATATGATGCTTTGTTGCTGCAATTGCAGGCAGAACTACCCGTATTGCAACGCTGTGCCCGTGCTGCAGCCAGTCTGGATGTGCTGGCTACGTTGGCAAAATATGCGGATGAAGAACATTACTGCTTCCCTGAATTCGTAAATTATCCTTGTTTACAGATTAGTCAGGGACGTCATCCGGTAGTGGCTGCTCAGGTCAGTCAGTTTACCGCTAATGATACCCAGCTGGATGATAAGCGGCGTCTGATGTTGCTTACTGGACCAAATATGGGTGGTAAATCTACGTATATGCGGCAAGTGGCTTTGATTGTCCTGCTGGCGCATATTGGAGCCCCAGTACCGGCAGATAGCTGCACTCTGGGTGAATTTGACCAGATTTTTACCCGTATTGGTGCTTCGGATGATCTGGCCGGTAATCGTTCTACTTTTATGGTAGAAATGTCGGAAACGGCTTATATTTTGCATCATGCAACTGAGCGTTCTTTGGTGCTGATGGATGAAGTAGGACGTGGTACATCTACTTTTGATGGTTTGGCGCTGGCACAGGCAATTGCTGAACATCTACTGCAAAAAAATCGTAGCTATACACTTTTTGCCACGCATTATTTTGAATTGACCCGTCTACCGGAACAGTATGCGCATGCTTTTAACATGCATCTGTCAGCACTGGAACAGGGACAAGATATTGTGTTTTTACACCATATTGAACCAGGGCCGGCCAGTAAAAGCTATGGTATTGCGGTAGCCAAATTGGCGGGACTACCGGCACGTGCGCTGAATGCGGCTTACCGGCACTTGCAGACACTGGAACAGCATGCGTCTCGTGACCAGGCGCAATTAGATATGTTTCAGACGCAGACAACTGAACAAGAGTCAGATGAAGTAACCCAGAGATACACCGGTAAGGATAATACGGCTGTTGTGATGCCAGCCGATTTATCAGTGCTGCTTAATGCGCTTAATCCGGATGAGTTGACCCCAAAAGCGGCTCTTACCGCTATTTATGACCTTGTACATTGCTGGAAAAATCATCTATCAAATCAGACGACATCATAAAATATGTATGAAAAATAGGTTTAGTTGTTGACTTTGTTTTGTTAATGCGTATAATGACTTTCTTACCAGACGCGGGGTGGAGCAGCATGGTAGCTCGTCGGGCTCATAACCCGAAGGTCGTAGGTTCGAATCCTGCCCCCGCAACCAGATTTTAAATGCCCTGTTTTTAACAGGGCATTTTATTTTGGTGTTTAATCGATACGAGCTATGCGTAAGATCTTTTATTCGGTTATGCCAGCACTTTTCATTCTCACCTAGACAGCTCTTTGCTCTTATTCAGGTTTTTTCTGTTGGTGAACATTATCTAAGCGCTAAACTAGTAAGTTTGAGTTTATGTTTGCTCCATTCTGGATTAACTTTCTTGATTTCTAGTTATTTGTATTTGTTTATCAAGAAGTATCTGCAATTTATTTAATTCTAAATTTCTTAAAATATATATTCTTAATGGTTATTACCTCTGGCTGTAAATCTTGTAATTTATTAATTTATACATATATTTAATTGCTAAGCAGATTATTTATAAAAATAATTATATTAAAATATCATTTTTATGCTGGTTACCCCACTGACACATTAAATCTAAAACGGGAACCAGAGATTTTCCCCGTTCTAATAATCCATATTCTACTTTAGGCGGTATTTGTGGATATTCTTTTCGGAATATCAGTTTGTCTTGCTCCATTTCTTTTAATGTGTTGCTTAAGGTTTTATAAGATATGCTGTTGATGCGGCGTTTAAGTTCGTTAAAACGCATCACTGGCTGGTTTTCATTAAGCCAGTAAAGAATGAGTATTTTGTATTTTCCCCTGATAATAGAAAGAGTGTAGTTAAAACCACTATTTTCGAGCTCTTCTTCACTGCAATGGTGTTCTGACATCTTTTCACTTCCCTTTTGGTTAGTATCTATCTTTATTTACCGTACTTTGAATCAGTTTTTGGGTGAATTATTATATTTCGTTAATTATTAAGCTTTGGATTGTCTGTTATGAAAGAAACGCTGGTGGTTGTCGCTCATCCTGATTTAGCTTCTTCTAAAGTAAATCAATGCTGCATTAATGAACTATCTGTTTATGCTGATCAGGTAACGATACATGATTTATATGCATCTTACTTGAGTAATGTGATAAATGCTGTTTCAGAACAAATTTTGATTGAAAATCACCGAAATCTGATTTTACAGTTTCCTCTTTACTGGTTTAATTGCCCACCGTTGTTAAAATTATGGTTAGATGAGGTTTTAACATATGGTTGGGCTTTTGGGCGCAACGGGCTTAAGTTGAAGAATAAAAAAGTTGGCTTGGCGGTTTCTGCCGGTATCAGAAAAAGTGATTATGCTCCTGAAGGTCGCTTTCATGTTTCATTGGAAGATATTTTAAAGCCATTCGAATTAACTATGAATTATGTGCAGGCTAATTATCAATCTGTATTTGCTGTATATGGCGCTAATAATGAACCTGAAGCTGGTTATGGCATAACTCAGGAAGAAATTGATAATAGTGCCAGAGACTATATACACTGGATGAAAACATGTGAAATGCTGAAGTAGCTCTGATGAAGAACTAATCTTCTAGGAATGTGTGTGTATGAATTTTAAATAAGATTTTAATTTGTTTATTTGATATCTGGATAAACCCACAGTTTATGCTCATGTACTTCGGCTAGGAAAACTTCATCTAGTTTCTGTCCTAGACGGTCTAGTTCTTTTTCTAGCCATTCTTCATTATGACCCAAAGATTCAAGACTGGGATAATTGATAACGCCGTTTTCAATCACAACAACTGCCATTGCTGGGTCACCTTTTTTTACTACGGTCATTTGGCCATTGTATTCAAACCAGACATCACTGAGCATTTCCAGACTGGTATAACCACGCTGATGAAGCAGCATAATGAAATCTCGGATGGATAGTTTGGCCTGACGGAAATTCTGTGATAGTAAGATGCCGTTTTTCATCAGTCGGATTGATGTGCCGTCGACAAAATCCTTGGCGATACTGCGTTTAAATGTGGCATAACGAACCAGTAATAACAGGCCAGCCCAGAAAATGGAGGCGCTCATGAGTAAGGTGATGCTGATGGAGGGATTGTATAGGGGGCCGCCGATTATTGCACCCAATACGACGTTACCTACTTGATCAATAGCTGAAATCGGGGCAAGTGCACCTTTGCCGGATAAATTGATGTACACCAGCAGGATGCAGAAAGCGACCAGCATTTTGAAGATGATGTTGATGTAGATGGGATTCAAGGTGGCTTCCTTTGTCTGTGCGGTGGCTTTAGTCCAACATGATTTGCATTTTTGGTTTTTGCAATCATGGTTTTATCGATACCATGATGTGTTTACTGTAGCTGTTATATTTGCGGCAGACTATGGTTAACACCTGTTTTTTATGGCTTATTTACATTAATTTCCTTAAATGTTCTTTTTTTGAATACAGAATTTTTCTGTGTTGGTTTAAACACAAGTATTTTTATGTCTTTTTTGTGCTGAGCTGTCTCTGTGATTTGAATATATTTTTATTTCTTCGTTATATTATATTTTCGTCAAATTGTAAGCCACCATCACAGATAGAATCCCAGTTTGCTTTGGATTGAGTGTAAATATGTATTTTTTGCTGGGGGTAAATTGCTGTATTTAGTGTGCCAGCACGCAAACGATAAATATTTGGCATACTGTCTCGTGAAGTATAGAGGTTTGATCCACATTCAGAACAGAAAAAACGGTTTACGCCATTAACTGAAAATTTTTTTAGCTTATCCCGACCTGATAGGATTGTGAAAGCATCGCTGTTTATTTGAACCGCTGAATTAAATGCGGAACCACTCCATTTGCGGCAGCGTTGACAGTGGCAGAAGACCATTTTTTCAATTTGGTCACTCATGGCAATCTGGTATTGGATTGCAGTACATAAACAGCTTCCTGTCAGCATATATTTCTCCAGTACTTTTCCTGTAAATTGCTATCTTTTGGCGCATTGACACTGGCACAATATTATCAGATTGACGCTAAACATTTCTTTATTGACTAGATTTTTGTGTGAGAGGGTTTATCTGAATCTGTAGTCGGTGATTTCTGTGCTCAATATTATTATCACTGCTAAGCTGACTGGTTTTTGTACTGATGCGTATTTATCACCGTAACATTGTGGATTAAATCGAATGAATTGAGGCAAGAATCTTTGATTGTGCTAAACATTTTATTCGATAGAGTGAATAAATCAGAATGTGAAATGAATCATGCTATTCGTTTTGCTTTAATTACTTTTTTCAGGTATATGGAGAAATGTTACACAACTATTTTTTGTTGTCTGACTCTCCTACCCCACAGAAAAACACTTTTTTGATTATCTCTTTCTTTGGTTTAATTAATTCAACTGAGCTTATGTGCTGTAAGCTCAGTTGTGTACTATGAAAATAAAGTAATCAGCTTTATAGACGATGGATGCACTGGTCTAAAACATTATAAAGGTTTGAAATCCTGTCCGATAAATATTCGTGTGGGATTTCCGCGCGCTATTTGATGATGGTGGTGATGACGCTCTGCTTTGTGTTTGGCGTATAACTGTTGTTTCTGTTGCGCCAGTTTGTGTTGTAGCAGTAGAACAGCCAGTTTTTTATTGGTATGTTGGCTACGTGCAGTCTGGATTTTTACGCTGATACCGCTGGCTAGGTGGGTGGCTCGGACAGCCGATTCTGTTTTGTTAATATGCTGACCTCCCGCACCGGAGGCACGCATGGTGTCAAAGATAATTTCATCAGATTGATGCTGAGTAATTGTCTCGTAACACGCGGCTCCGATAAACCAGTTTTTACGTTTGTGTTTTGGGCGGTAGGGGCTGGGACAAATCCATTGAATGGTTCCCACCCACTGTTTAGCTAAGGATCTTTCTAGCTCACCATTAAGAGCAAGCAGTACTGAGTGAAGTCCATGCTTTGACTGTTCTTGCTCCAATATGTCTATTTCAACCTGAATCTCTATGGCTTCGTGTTGCAGGCGTGCCAGTGCTTTTGCTACGGCCAGACAGCATTCAGCCGGTCCGTAAGCCGCTGATAATTGTAAAAGCAGCATTATTTTTTCTCCGTTTTTACTTTATAGGTGATAACTGGCTTGAAACGAGCTATTGGCCGGATTAATTCAGCCTGCACCATGGCAGTAATGACGCTGTCGATTGATTTATAGGCCTGCGGTGCTTCTTCATAGATAAGTTCACGGTCAGCACAAATCACACGGCTGCCATGGACAGTACGGCTTAGCTGTTCGGCGGTATAACGTCGGGATAGTCTGCCTTTGCAGGCTGAACGCTGCCATTTGCGTCCTGCACCATGTGCGAGGGAGTAAAGGGCGATTGGGGTATCCAATGGTTGAACCAGATAGCTGTAATCGCCGCGCGAACCCGGTATCACGACTAGCCCTTGGGTAGCAGGTGCTGCACCTTTACGGTGCAGCCAGCCGCTTTCGCCATGGATGCAGGCCGCTTCGATAAAGTTGTGGCTGATGTCTGCTAGTTTTTGCCCTCGTGCACGCAGATTTGTCAGTATGCGGCGGGCAATCAGTTCCCGATTTTGCCGTGCATAGGCCAGTGCCTGATTGTGCTGTGTAAGATAGGATTTACCGGCTTCACTATCTGCGATTAAGCCCTGATGACCATACTGACGGATGTGTTTGTCCAGAATCGCACCACCGAGTCCGCGGGAACCACTGTGTACCATTAGTTGCAGGTGCTGCTTATTTAAACCGATTTGTTTGGCGATTTCCGCTACATAAATGGTATCCAACATTTGTAATTCGGCAAAATGATTGCCTCCGCCTATGGTGCCGGATGCAAAGTTATGCTGTTGTAGCGGCTGTATATCTGGCCAGAGGCTGATACATTCTGATGCACTCAGTGGCTGGTCTAGATTGCCCAGTTGTTTGATTAGTTTGGCCTGATTCATGGCATGGGTTTTAAGTGATGTTTGCCATAATGACATGCCGCAGCCAATATCGCCGCCAATCAGTGCTGGATAAATAAGTTGTGTAGTAAAAAAAGCAGCGCCAACGGGATAGCCGCGGCCGGGATGAATATCCGGCATAGCGGCTGCATAGCTGATGTCAGGCAGTGCTGCTGTTGTGTGTAGTTGCCGGACGGCTTCGCCCTCTAACCACAGTTCGGGGGTGACAATGAGGGTGATGCCGGCAGACGGCTGCTGAATAGAATTGCCCATTCTGATCCATTCCAATTTATTTTATTTAAATAATAAGCAGGCGTTGTCATCCTTGTTTATTAGAAATGAACAGGAATAACGTGCTGTAAAGAAATTGGCAGGCCGAAGCCAAGGATCAGGAGGTGATTAGCCCTGGGTTGACCTGCAAGGGATAGGTAGTACAAACATAATGATTCCTTTCCGTTGCAATATGGATAATTTGATGTGTGCGGTACTTTAAATCAGCTTCTACTGGCCGTCAAATATTCAGTTGTTTTTTTCTGGTCGGCTGGTGCGTTGTGGCTGTTTCGGCACGCTTGTTGGCCTTAGTTTAAGTTTAAAAAATAATAAACAAATTGTTCATCAATCTGATAGCCAGCCTGTTCATAAAGGGCTCTTGCCTTGTGGTTGTCGTTGGCGGTACACAATGAAATACCACTGTAGCCATTATCACGTGCAAATTGTGTGACGTATTGCATCAGTTGTGTGGCAATCCCTTTTTGTCTGTGGTTTTCAGGGACATATAGGTCATTGAGTATGATTGTGGGCGATACGGATAATGAAGAAAAGGAGAAATATAGCTGTACAAACCCGCAAGCTTGTTGTTGATCATAGGCAATAAAGATGGCGGAATCCTGCTTTTCCAGTCTTTCTTGAATAAAATTTCTGCTTGCTGTCTGTTTGTCCGTCAAGCCATAGAACTGTCGATAGCTGGCAAAAAGCATGATGGCATCATCAAGCTGTTCTGATGTTGCTCGGATGATTGTAATTTGATTTAACATTAGATAATTTTTCTACTAATGTGATTTAGGGGACACATATTTTACAATAATTACCCGTGCGTTAGTTTCAATTGGTAATCATGTTTCCTGCATAAATTGCAGTGCCTGCTCTGGACTAAAGCCACCTGAGCCGGCGCCAATCAGAGGAAAGGCGACTGAAGTATAATTGCGGGTATTGACTATGTGCATGGCAGAAATAACTGAAGTACGAATTGAATAGGCGCTGGCACGCCAGAACATGTTGATACCGGCTACGTGGATAATGGCTTGATAAGGCAATTTACCGGCACTGGTTACCACTGCGGAACCTTATTTAAGTGCACCTGTTCGGCCAAGTTCGCGAAAAGGGGCATAGCCGGCTTTTTTCTTGATGGCATCGGATACCCCACTGCGGCAACAGTAACCACCACGGAATAATATTGCGATTCCATGTGTTGACGATGACCTCGACCGGTTGTTCAAGTAAATTTCCCAGAATAATTTCAAGCTGCATGATGAGTTTCCCCTTTAAATGCTGTAAATTTTGCAGCGCAATTTTATGCTGGCTGTACCGCTTTACGGTCAGTCATGTTTCTTTATCAGCAATTGGCATATTTTACCTGTCAGTTTGACAGGCTTATGTTTAGAATAGCTCTTTATTGTAATAAATGTGAAATAAGGAAGACGAGTATGGCTCAGTTTTTTGCTATTCATCCTGACAATCCGCAGGAACGTTTGATTGCACAGGCAGCGGATATTGTACGCCATGGTGGTGTGGTTGTTTATCCAACTGATTCCTGTTATGCGTTGGGCTGTCAGCTAGGTAATAAGGAGGCAATGGAACGGATTCTGCGTATCCGTGGTATTGACCAGAAACACCATCTGACGTTGATGTGTCATGATCTGAGTCAGCTTAGTATTTACGCCAAAGTGGATAACAGTCAGTTCCGGCTGCTGAAATCTTCTACTCCGGGTAGTTATACTTTTATTTTGCAAGCCACTAAAGAGGTACCGGCGCGCACGCTGCATCCGAAACGTAAAACTATTGGGTTGCGGGTACCGGACAACCGGATTGCTTTGGCGCTATTGCAGAATCTGGGGGAGCCGATGCTGTCGTGCACACTGATGCTGCCCCATGAAAATGAACCCTTAACTGACCCTTATGAGATTCGTGACCAGCTGGAACATGAGGTTGATCTGGTGATTGATGGCGGTTGGTGTGGTACAGAGCCGACTACGGTAATTGATATGACCGATGGAATTGATCTGGTACGAGCCGGTAAGGGGAATGTTGCTGTATTTGGTTTGTAATGGACAAGCTGGTACTATGTTTTACCCACAGTGGTTGTTTATTTTAGCATCTGAAGGATTTTACCTTGCAAAACTTTGATTGGGCTTATTTTGTTCTGGCAATTCTGCCTATTTTACTGGCCATTACGCTCTCTGAAGCAGCATGTGGATATATGGCACGTTTTTGTGGTGACCGTACAGCAGAAACAATGGGTAGGCTAAGCCTGAATCCGGCTAAATACATTGATATTATTGGCACCATTATTATTCCAATATTCACGATGATTGTTTTACAGGGCTATTTGATGGTTGGCTGGGCTAAGCCAGTGCCGATTGATCCACGCAATTTTAGAAACAGACGTAAAGGTGAACGTTTGGTAGCCATTGCCAGCCCGCTTGCTAATCTTCTGATGTGCCTATGCTGGGCAGTTGTGATGATTATTAGTCAGTGGGTACCTGAATATTTCCAAAAACCGATGGCGCTAATGGGGTTAATGGGTATTCGGTTTAATGCGGTATTTTGCTTTTTCAGCCTGCTACCGATTCCCCCTCAACCGGGTGCTCAGTTTATTGATAGTTTTCTCTCACCCCGCGCTTCGATGCAGTATCGAAAGCTGGCTCCATATGGAACGTGGATAATTTTATTTTTGATTATCAGTGGTTTGCTGATGTTTATTTTGCAGCCATTTATTAACTTTGTTACTTCACTAATGCTGTTTATTGTTAGTCTGTTCTAAGCAAATTGTTTATATACTGGTAATCATACTAGCTATTAGGCCATAGAATCTTTTCTATGGCCTAATGGTTTTATATGTGAATAGTTGATTATGGCGCATCGCTCTTTATCTGTCCCAATGTCACTCTGTCCAGACCGGCCAAATCGGCAAGCGTCTGGATTTTTCTGAATTTATACTGCAATAATATATTTCGCACTGCCTCCCCTTGATCATATCCGTGCTCGAATAGCAACCATCCATCCGCCCGCAGAAAATCTGGAGCGCCGGCAATAATGGTTTCGAAAGCACTCAGACCATTGTGATTATCTGTAAGTGCTTGCTGCGGTTCAAAACGTAAATCACCCTGCTGCAAATGCGGGTCTTGGGCGTCGATATAGGGAGGATTGGAGACAATGACATCCACGCTGTGGGGCGCTGGCTGCGGCTGTGCCTGATACCATGAACCCTGCCCGAACCGCACTTGCGCTTGCAGCGCGCTGGCATTGGCTTGTGCGACTGCCAGTGCTTCCTCACTGATGTCTGCCGCCCATATTTGTGCATCAGGTCGTTCGCAGGCTATAGTTACGGCGATGGCACCACTGCCGGTACCTAAATCCCAAAGGGTGCCCTGTGCCGGCAAATGCGCCAGTACTGCATCGACAAGATGTTCTGTTTCTGGACGAGGAATCAGCACTGCTTCTGAAACCTGAAAACGCCGGCCATAGAATTCGCGCCAACCGAGTAGATAGGCCAGAGGTTCGCCTGCTAGCCTTCGCCGACACAGTTGATTCAAACTTGCCAACTCGCTGTTGCTAAGGAGCTGTGTGCCATGGGCTATTATGTGGCTATGGCTTATTGTCAGTACGTGCTGGAGCAGCATGCGTGCTTCCAACCGCGGCAGACCGGAGTTGTTTAACCAACTTTCTAGGGTAACTGGGATATTGGTTTTGGTCATATTCTGTTACAGCCGATTTACAACAGGAATAAGGTGGCCAGCCCCAAGAAGATAAAAAACCCGCCGGAATCGGTAACTGCGGTAATCAGCACGCTGCTACCAAGCGCAGGATCGCGGCCGGATTTCTGCATACACACGGGAATTAGTACTCCAACGGTGGCTGCCAGTAACAAATTCAGCGTCATTGCTGCTACCATCACCAGTCCTATACCAACGCTGTGATAGAGAAAATAGGACACGAGCCCCATTACTGAACCCCATATCAGGCCGTTTACCAGTGCGACGCCCTCTTCTTTACGCAGCAGCCGCCACGCCTGACTGTTGCTTATCTGGCCGGAAGTCATGGCACGCACAATCATGGTGATGGTCTGATTGCCGGAATTGCCGCCTATGCCGGCTACTATCGGCATGAGGGTAGCCAGTGCAACGATTTTTTCAATTGAATTTTCAAACATGCCAATCACACGGCTGGCGATGAAAGCGGTACATAGGTTAACAGCTAGCCATATCCAGCGGTTTCTGACGGAGTCGATAACGGGGGCAAACAGGTCTTCTTCTTCGCGCAAACCGGCCATGTTCAGCATGTCGTTTTCGGATTCTTCGCGAATAACGTCTACCATTTCATCTACGGTGATGCGGCCGATAAGTTTAAGGTTGTTGTCTACCACAGGTGCGGTAACCAAATCGTAACGTTCAAACGCGGCAGCGGCTTCTTCGGCATCATCTTCTGGACGAAAAGTTACCACATCATCGGCCATGACGCTGGATACGAGTAAATCAGGGTCAGCAACCAGCAGACTACGTATGGGCAGGACGCCTTGTAGGACATCATAGTTATCGACTACGAAGATTTTGTCGGTATGGTCGGGCAGGCGTTCAAAGCGCCGAAGATAGCGTAGTACCACTTCACAGGTCACATCTGCGCGGATGCTGACCAGCTCAAAATCCATGAGGGCGCCGACCTGATTGTCTTCGAACGACATGGCTGAGGTAATTTGTGCCCGCTCTTCTTCATCGCGACTACTTAAGGCTTCGTAAACAACTTCTTTGGGTAAATCGGGTGCCAGTTCGGCCAGCTCGTCGGCATCCAGATTGCCAACTGCGGCCAACAGCTCCTGCTGCGCCATGTTTTCAATCAGAGTTTCGCGTACTGGATCCGATACTTCGAGCAATACTTCGCCGTCTTCTGTCGGGGTAGCCAACCGCCATACCAGCATACGTTCTTGTAATGGCAGAGATTCGAGTAAGGTAGCCATGTCCGCCGGATGAAGCTCATGCAGGGCGTCTATTAGCTCGTTCAGAGCCTGTTTTTGTTCCGGAGTCTGTAAATAGGACTGGGTGGGAGAATGAATATGCTCAGCAACCGGTAACAGGGTCGCTACAAGCGCACAGATGTGGTCGGTATCCAGATGCAGGCGCTCCAGCTCGCTGATGTTGCTTTGGCTTTCCATTGTTGAGTCGTCCTAATTGGTGTGCACCGTAGAGCAGATGACTACGTCTGCATACAGGTAGTTTATCCTGTCACAACAGTGCTGGCCTGATATGATAAATTAACAGCCTGCTGCGGCAGGCTGTGGCTGCGGGTATTGTACACGGATTTTAAGTGTATGCGCTTGCTGTTTCAGAACTTAGCCGGTTCAAAGCTTCTTTAGGCGGCAAAGGCTTTTTATTTTTGAACGGTTTTTATCGCCGCTGGATGATTTACTAATGCTGTAGATGCGCGTGTGCGCTGTTTGTGGTTTCTGTTTATCAATATTTAAAAAATAAAATGTGCGCTATGCAGGGTGAGAAATGGAAATACTTAAAGAACATTTCAATGAATTTCAATATTTATTAACCATTGCCGAAGAAAGAAGTTTTACCCGCGCGGCAAGTAAGCTGGGTATTTCGCAGTCTGCGCTTAGCCATGCCATTAAAGTTCTGGAACAAAAATTGCAAATTCGTCTTTTAACGCGAACAACGCGCAGTGTGGCACCTACTGCTTTGGGTGCACAGATTATAGCCAGTCTGCAACCGCGCTTAGATGAGTTGGAGCAGACTTTGCAAAGTCTGGTTGAACAGAATGATAGGCCTAGTGGCTGTATCCGACTGTCTGTCAGTGAACATGCTGCTCACAGTGTGCTGTGGCCGAAGCTGAAGCCGTTTTTGAAGCAGTATCCACAGATTAATGTAGAACTGTTTATTGATAATCAGTTTGTGGATATTGTGCAGAATGGTTTTGATGCTGGAGTGCGTTTAGGGGAGAGTGTTGATAAAGATATGGTGGCGGTGAGGCTGAGTGAAGATATACGCTTTGCTGTGGTGGCGACGGCTGAATATTTTGAGAAACATGGAATGCCCGCTACACCGGCTGATTTGCAGCACCATCAGTGTATCAATGTGCGTTTACCTAGCGCCAATAAGTTATACCAGTGGGAATTTATTCAGGATGGCCGGCCGATGCGGGTTAAGGTAAACGGACAGCTTACTTTTAATCAGCTACCGGAACGCATTGATGCAACCTTATCCGGATTTGGGGTGGCTTATGTGCCGGATGATATGGTATCGCAGATGGTGGCCAATGGTGAGCTAATTCAGGTACTGAAAGACTATTGCCCAGTTTTTCCTGGCTATTACTTGTATTATCCGAGCCGGCAGAGGCATCCACGGGCCTTTGCGCTGATGATTGATGCTTTACGGCTGACAAAATAAGGAGCGGCAATGCTCCTTATTTGGTTGGTGGATCAGCGTCCTACTCGAGCTTGTTGCTCGGGAAGATACCGGTCACCAACTACGGCAATTTGATTAAGCGCCTGATTGATATCAGCTATGTCTGTTGCAGACAACTGAATATCAGCAGCACCCAGATTTTCTTTCAAACGGTCTTGTTTGGTGGTGCCCGGTATCGGAACAATCCATGGTTTTTGTGCCAGCAGCCAGGCCAGTGCAATCTGGGCAGCGGTGGCCTGATGAGCCTGTGCTAGTTTCTGTACCAGAGTGGCAAGTTTTTCATTAGCGGCCAGTGCTTCTGGAGCAAAACGGGGTACGCGCCGGCGGAAATCATCTGCACTGAATGCGGTGGAAGCATTGATGGTACCGGTCAGGAAACCTTTACCAAGTGGACTGAATGGCACCAGACCTATGCCTAGCTCTTCGAGAAGGGGGATGATTTCTTTTTCCGGCTCCCGCCACCACATGGAGTACTCGCTTTGCAAGGCGGTAAGCGGTTGTACGGCATGAGCACGGCGAATGGTGGCGGCACCGGCCTCAGACATGCCGAAATGTTTTACTTTACCTTCTGCAATCAAATCTTTGACTGTTCCGGCCACTTCTTCAATCGGTACGTCTGGATCAACGCGATGCTGATACAGCAGATCGATAACATCTGTCTGTAGACGCCTCAAGGAACCTTCTACGGTCTTGCGGATGGTTTCAGGATGACTGTTTAGTATTTGCTGTTTGTTGTCGTCTCCATATGTGAAACCGAATTTGGTGGCAATCACCACTTGCTGACGATAAGGTTTTAATGCTTGCCCCACTAACTCTTCGTTGAGATACGGTCCGTAAACTTCGGCGGTATCGAAGAAAGTGACACCTTGTGCCACGGCTGCCCGAATCAGCTCGATGGCTTGAGGAATGTCGGTAGCTGGTCCGTAGCCATGGCTTAATCCCATACACCCTAGCCCCAGAGCAGATACGGCTAGCCTGTTTTTACCGAGATAACGTTGCTGCATGTTTCTTTCCTTTATGTCTGTTAAACCAAAGATGTTGTTTGACGCAGCTTACTCTGTGTGTATGTGCGGATTAAGTATTGTGATGTTTATAGGCTTATGAATAATATTCATAAATATGTGCAGGATATGGCAACCATTTTCGCGGCCGAAAAAAAACCACCGTCAGATAATGCCGGCCGGTGGCTGAGAGGGGAAAAGTTTACGCCCAGTATTTCTTTTTCGAGGTTTTGCCGATACCGGGATTGAAGCTGTTGGTTGGATCGAGCTGACGATAGAATTTTTTTAATTCCGGCTTGGCATGATACAGGTGTCCGACATTGTGTTCCGCCGGATATTGTGCACCACGCTGATCTAGCAGTACCAGCATTTCGTCTTCAACTTTATTGCAGTCAGTTCCCTTTTTGGCGATGTAATCCTGATGGAATACATGGCAGAAGAAGTGGCCGTAATACATTTTATGGATAAAGTGCTGATTGATGCTGTCAGGTAAGGTTTCAAACCATTCTGTATCATTGCGGCGCAAAGCTACATCCAGTGCAACAATGTTTTCTACGGTATCGCTGTGCACATTGCGGTAGGTAGTGGCGGCACCGGCTGCGGCAAAGCGGTGTAGCATGGCTGCTTCGGCTTCTTTTTCGTTACAGCGGAAATAGCTGCCGCTTTTCTGCTCAAAAAAGGTTTTTAAAAATGCTTCAGCTTCGGCAATGCCTTCATCTGCCATTTTCAATATTAGGTGATGCTCATAACGGTCACGATAATCGCGGATGGACTGCGGTAAGTGCTGGGGCAGGAATTTGCAGATGAATACGGCAAAATGGTCAGAGAAATTCTTGGGAAAAAACGGAATTTTGGCCATGGTGCGGTCGACGAAATTCTTGAACGCAAACAGACGCGGCATCGCATCGGTACCGAATTTCTGGATGGCTACAAATATGTCTTTGCCGTATACCGCTGCGATATCAAAAGCTTCGCGGTGCATGTATTCGCCGGATACCGGCAGATTTTTAAAGGTACCGAGAATATGGCGACGGATGTCGTCTAGCTCATGAGTATCATTGCTGCCGATGTAGAATACGGCAGAGGTTTTTTCCAGTGGGAATGTATCCAGACGTACAGCAAAAACCATCAGTCGACCGGCACTGCCGGAAGCTTCATAGTGGCGCGCAGGATCGGCGTTAAAGCGCGCTGGTGTGTCGGCATCTATTTCGCGTACGTGGTTGCGGTAGTCGTGGTCATGCCCCATACCTGCATCGCGTTTGATATCTTTTTCGGTGTAATGGCGGTTTTGCAGATTAGTCAGAATGGTTTCGGGATCGTCTCCCAGCTCTATGCCAAGGTGGTTAACCAGATGTAGCTGGCTGTTTTCATCTAGCTGGGCGAAAACCGCCATCTGGGTATAAGCGGGGCCACGCTGAATAAGCGAACCGCCAGAGTTATTGCAGACGCCACCCATTACTGAAGCTCCGATACAGGATGAACCAATCACTGAATGCGGGCCGCGCTGGTATTTTTTCAGCTCTTTTTCCAGCCGGTAGAGGGTACTGCCAGGCAGACACACGACTTGTTCACCATTTTCAATCACCTGAATACCATCCAGCCGACGGGTGCTGACTATCACAATTGGCCGGTCGTAATCGTTGCCATCCGGTGTGGACCCCCCGGTGAGCCCGGTATTGGCAGATTGGGTGATGACAATTACATCAGCTTCGACACAGGCTTTTAACACACGCCACTGTTCAACCAGTGTGCCCGGAAGCACGACGGCCAACGCATTGCCCACACCAAATCGAATACCCTGCCGGTATGGCAAGGTGTGCGCAGGATCAGTAAGGGTGTGCTCGTTACCAACTATCCCCTGTAATGTTTGAATCAGTTGTGACTGTGTATGGACATCCATACGACTTCTCCTTGTTATAGCGTTAATTATTCAAAATCAATTGCAGCCATTGTAGAACAGTTATATGTTAACGAAAAGAGTTGTGGTGCACTGGTTATATTTAGTTCTCAGGCAAAAAACCGCCGCTCTGGCGCTGCCACAACATGGCATAAACGCCGTTTCGAGCCAGCAGCTCGCTATGGGTGCCTTGCTCAACTATCTGTCCTTTGTCCATGACAATCAGTCGATCCATGGCGGCAATGGTTGATAGGCGATGTGCAATGGCCACTACAGTTTTGCCCTGCATCAGACGGGTCAGGTTTTCCTGAATCGCGGCTTCTACTTCTGAATCTAGGGCGCTGGTGGCTTCATCTAACAGCAGAATCGGCGCATCTTTTAAAATCACCCGCGCAATAGCAATGCGCTGGCGTTGGCCACCGGACAGTTTCACACCACGCTCTCCAACGTGTGCATCATAGCCATGTCGTCCTCGGGCATCGCTCAGAGCCGGAATAAAGCCGTCTGCAGCGGCCTGCTGTGCCGCCTGCTGCATGGCTGATTCAGAAGCATCAGGGCGGCCATAGATAATATTGTCCCGCACGGAACGGTGCAGCAACGATGTATCCTGTGTAACGAGCCCTAGTGCAGCACGCAAACTATCTTGTGTGACATCGCGGATATCCTGCCCGTCTATTAAAATGCGCCCACTCTGCACATCATAAAACCGCAGTAACAGGTTAGTAAGTGTGGTTTTACCTGCACCACTACGTCCGACCAGACCGACTTTTTCGCCGGCGCGGATGTGCAGATTAAAATCGTTTAATAGGGGTTTGTCAGCACTGTAGGCAAAGCTGACATGCTCAAAATCAATGGCGCCGTGGTTTACTTTTAATGGCAAGGCTTTAGGTTTGTCGACTATGGCATGAGGACGGGATAAGATGTTCATGCCGTCTTCAACGGTACCAATGTTTTCAAACAGGCGCGCACTTTCCCACATTACCCAGCGTGACAGCCCATTGATGCGTGAGGCCATAGCCGTAGCGGTGGCAATGGCACCGACTCCCACTTGCCCGTTTATCCATAGCCAGATGCCCAGACCAGCTGAGCTGACCACCAATAAAATATTGATGGCGGTACTCAGGCTGTCCAGCAAAGTTGCCAGCCTCATCTGAGCATTCACTGTAACCAGAAACTCCTGCATGGAAGCTTTGGCATAAGCTGCTTCACGCGCGCTGTGAGAAAACAGTTTCACAGTGGCAATGTTTGTATAGGCATCGGTGATGCGTCCGGTCATCAGGCTGCGTGCATCTGCCTGCTGCTGTGCCGTTTTGGATAAACGCGGAATCAGAAAGCGCAATACCAGTACAAACATCACAATCCACATGATAAAGGGTACCAACAGCCAACCGTCCATACCGGCCAGTATGATGCCGCTGGTGACGAAATACACCAGTACATACACCAGCATATTGGCTACTGACATCACAGTGTCGCGCACCGCCAAGGCCGTTTGCATCACTTTAGCTGACACGCGTCCGGCAAATTCGTCTTGATAAAAACCCATGCTTTGGCCAAGCATCAGACGATGAAAATTCCAGCGCAGGCGCATCGGAAAGGCACCCTGAAGCGTCTGAAACTGTACATTAGAAGATAGGAAAGACCAGAATATGCTGAACACCATGACCGCTGCCATTAGCAGCAGTTCGTGGCCTTTTTCCGGCCACAATCTGGCCGGTGCATACGTCCCAAGCCAATCGATAACGGTGCCGAGAAAGCGAAACACCAGTGCTTCTAGTATCCCGGTACCTATGGTCATTATAACCATCACCAGTAGCCACAGTCGCGCGCCTTCTAGACAGCTCCAGATAAATGGCAGTACACCTTTTTTTGGCGGCTGCGGCAAGGTTTCAGGGTATGCATCAATGCGGTTTTCAAACCAGCTGAAGAATCGGTTCAGTAACATACTGCATAAACTTTCTGCATAATGGTGCCAAATCGGCGGTACTCGCTGCGGGGACAGCAGGAATAATGATGAATGAAATCATTATACATAATCTGAAATATAAATCAGCTTTGAGGGTTTGTGTTAAAATCGCGCCGGCACATCAGCATACCAGACAGTCGCTGTGTACTTTTAAGTGCATGGAGGAAAGTCCGGGCTCCGCAGAGCAGAATGCCGGCTAACAGCCGGGCGCCGTGAGGCGACGGAAAGTGGAACAGAAAGCATAACCGCCGATGGCTATGTTTCATAGCACAGGTAAGGGTGAAATGGTGCGGTAAGAGCGCACCGTGCCGTTGGTAACAACGTGTAGCAGGCCAAACCCCATTCGGAGCAAGACCAAACAGAATGCGCTGACGCTGCTCGCCGAGCATTCGGGTAGGTTGCTTGAGCGGCACAGTAATGTATCGCCCAGATGAATGACTGTCCACGACAGAACCCGGCTTATCGGTTGTCTGATGTGCCCTTGCATCTTTCTAAATTTTTTGCTCTGGCTACTTTTTCTCTAGCAGCCATGTACCGGCTAATCATTTATTACCAATGCTGTCACTGTTGAGTACGGATTGGCAAATCGTGTGGGTCGGGTGCTGATAGCTTTCAGATTCACTAACTCAATCTACTGCGTTTACCCTTTTATTATCTGCTTTGCTGCTTTATTAATTATTGTATCTTTGTCCAGTGTCAGACATATGTAATAAGAACAACAAAACGCAAAATTATGGTTTTACTTTCGCGCTGATGGAGCGAACCTAGTGTTCACAAATCGGAAAAAATTAGGTATTAGACACGATTGCCCTGATTTATAAAACATACATAACCATCAGGCAGTATCTATTTGTCTGTATTTGAAAAATTAGGTTTTTGTTTGCATGCTAAGACTGCTTACAGCCGATGCTAACGATTATTAAGCGCGGTTAAACTTCAGGCGTAATACATGCTGTAGCAGGGGCTGGTGTATGAGCGGTCATTGCATTGTCTGTTAATTTAACGTTTATTCTGCTTGCAACAAGCTTTACACTGACAGCTGTTTTATGTCAGGCTTGGCAATTGTTTAATTTTCGGTATCAGCATGCATACACGTCAGTTTCTGTCTTTGTACGGTTCGATTTTTTTTCTGTTTTCCGGTTACGGGCTGTTTCTGAATTCGGCTGGGGTGAAACTATCCCAGATGGGAGTCAGTAATATCACCATTGGGGTGCTGAATGCTGGCTTTTTTATTGGTGGTACTATATCCGCCATTGTCTCCCACCGTATTATTTCGCGTGTTGGTCATATTCGCAGCTTCAGTGTTTTTGGTGCGCTGTTTGCCATTGCCGCCCTCGCCCATCTGATGGTGGAACAGCTGTGGATGTGGGGTGTGCTGCGTGCTGTATTGGGTTTTTGTCATTACAGTTTGCTGATGGTGGTGGAAAGCTGGTTTACGGCGCGTACTGTGCCACAGACACGCGCTAAGATACTGGCCTTATATGAAGTGGTGTATTACATTTCTTCTGCTACCAGTGTCTTGCTGCTGAGTCTGAATATGTCCAGTAATAACATCTTTACGCTGGCAGCGATATTGGTGATAGCAGCGACACTGCCGGTAGGACTGACCAGAATGAAGCAGCCGGAGATTCCAAAGCGAGAGCGGATTAGTCTACCGCATGTGCTGTCGATCGTACCGCTGGCGTGGATAGCCTGCTTTATGGCCGGCATATTCATCAATGGCTTCTTTACCATGGGCTCGGTGTTTATGCTGAAACTGGGCTACAGTTTACCTAAGGTTTCTCTTTTTCTGGGCTCGGCAATGGTGGGCGGCTTCACGATTCAGCTATTTATTGCGTGGCTCTCAAATAAATTTGGCCGTCCGCGCACCATTTTCGGCTGCGCCTGTGTCGCCACGACAGCAGCAATCAGTGGCATGATGCTGTTACTCATTCTACCGGGCAATATCTGGGCACAATGTGTAATCGCGCTGGCTATCGGTTGCAGTGGCTTTCCCATGTATGCTCTGGGGCTTGCACGAGCCAATGATGTACTGCCAGCCAATATGAATACGGTGGAAGTTAACCGCTGCCTGCTGTTTGTATATGGTCTGGGTTCATTAGTGGCACCATTGCTGCTGGGTACAATGATGCAGCTATTTAACCATTTCGGTTTTTATAGCGTTTATGCAATTATGGCTGCTTTGCTGGCAATTTACGCGTTTATGCAGCCCTCTGTTCCGGTTTCCCAGCGCAGTGTTTATGTACCGGTATCGGGTAATGTGGGACCGATGACCGCTGAGCTCGACCCGCGTAATAATGCAGCTACAGACACGCCATATGATGCACATAGTGCTGAGCAGCATGTGCATGATACTTTACAAAATTCTGATAGTCAGCATGGGGATAATTAATACGTGTAGACAATTCCTGCAACTTTACAAAACAAACTGTCCGAAATAGTTAAGCTATTTCGGACAGTTTGTTTGTTGGTGTAAGAACTTTATTGTTTTAACCACGGCGATTTACGCCGGCCTGAGGCCATAAACGGTTTTTCGATATACTGATACGTGAGCGTGCAAATAATCAATACACTCACCAATACTAGGGTAGCTAATAAAGTGTATTCGGTCTGACTCAAGTTAATTGTATTAAGCTGTATGGTTTTATTCAGACAAAACCAACCTATTCCGTGGAGCAGATAAATGCTGTAGCTGGCATCACCCAGCCGCACGAAGGCTTTCAATCGCAGTAATCCGAAAAGATCACCACCCAACGCGATGAGGATAAAGAGTAGTCCATACAAGGGGAGAAAGCTGATTTGGTAGCGGCCATTTGTGATACTAAAAATCAGCAGCAGAATAAGCACGCTCCCGTAATCACACATTTTTTTGGGTGCTTGTACGGTGTCGGACACCGCTCTGGCAAGTACGCCGACGGCAAAGCAGGCAATAAAATACGCTTTTTGTGCATTGAATGCAGCGATTCCATAAGCTGAGATAAATAAGACAACCAATGCCAATGGTAACAGACCAGTTTTCTGGCGTAGGAGACACCACAATGGCAGGGAGAAATAGAATGCCCATTCCCAGTATAAGCTCCATGCTACACCAGCGTTTATTAGGCGCGCATCCTGCATGCCAAACAGGGCGGGTTTGATGCCGCTGATGCCGGCATCAAACCAGTAATATAGGTTTAGCAGCATATCGCGGCTGACGAATGTGTGCCGTTGCAGATACAGTGCCAGCAGTACGCAACAGGCGGAGGAAAGATAAAACAGCGGGGCGATTCGCAGGAAGCGTTTGCGGTAAAACGTCAGCCACGAAGCCGGACTGCTTCGGGCAAACAGGTAGCCTGACAGCATAAAAAATAAGCTGACGCCGAAAGGACCCATACGCAGATTGAGCTGATTATAGCTAAATACCGCGGGTGTCCATGGTTGACCATGTAGATAATGGTAACTATAAACAAAATGGTGCATAGCGACGCTAAATGCCAGTATAAAGCGTAGGCCATCCAACCGTTCAACGCGCCGGTCTTCGGCTGCATCCATAAAAGCAAACAGCCGTGAACCGAACAGTATCCAAGATAGTAATAATAATCCCAGTATCCAGACATACATCTGGTATGAATAAAGCATAATACTGCCCAGTAATATGGTTGGCTACCACGACATATTAACGGGTTTGATTAGGATAGTTGAATTTTTATTACCAGAATGATGCAAGTTTCAATAGACATCGCGCTGATATCGCTGCTCTTGTCTAAGTTCACTCAGGTATTCATCGGCGTCTTCGGTGCTAAGCTGCCCTTGTGCTGACACAATGTCTAAGAGCGCTTGCTCTACATCTCGCGCCATTTTAGTGGCATCGCCACACACATAGATATGTGCTCCGCGTTGCAGCCATGCCCAGATATCGGCGGCTTGTTCACGCAGTTTGTGCTGCACATAGATTTTTTCATTAGCCTGCCGGCTCCATGCGAAATCGTAACGTGTCAGCAATCCGTTTTTGCGGTATTGCAGCCATTCAGCCTGATAAAGGAAATCATCGGTAAATTTCTGATTCCCAAAAAACAGCCAGTTGTCGCCACTGGCACCGTCAGCGTCGCGCTGCTGCATAAATGCACGGAATGGTGCGATACCGGTGCCGGCGGCAATCATGATAATAGGCGTAGCGCTATCTTCAGGTAAGCGGAAGCGGTGGTTTTCTTCGATAAATACGCGTACAGGTTCGCCCTCTTGCAAGTGTTCTCCCAGAAAACCGGAGGCACCGCCGGTGTATTGCTGCCCTCGTTGGCTGAAGCGTACCACGCCGACCGTTAAATGGACTTCTTCGCCAACTTCGTCCTGACTGGAAGCAATGGAATACAGGCGCGGGGTCAGTGGACGAAACAGGTCGTGCAGTGCTTGTGCGCTGAGTACATGGGGGTAAGTAGCCAGCAGACTCACCGGCGGGGTGGTGGCAATCAGCTGTCTGAGTGCCTCGGCATCAGCAATGATTTCATTAAGCTCTGTATTCTGTATCTGCTGCGCATAGGCCTGAACCAGCGCTGGTGTGTTTTGGGTAATGTCGAGCTCCTGCTGTAATGCCTGTGCAACGGGTATTTCGCGACCATCGCTCAGCCGTACTGATGCTGCTTTATCGACCTGTGTATGTTGCAAAATTTCGTCTACCAGTGTGTCTGCGTTCTGATAGTACACGCCCAGCGCATCCCCAGGTTGATAGTGGATACCGGAGCCACTGAGATCTATTTCGACGTGTTCGACATCTTTATTGGCATTGGGGGTAGTAATACGTTGACGCAGGCTCAGGCTGGCAGTAAAAGGCGCAGCTCGAGTGAATACCGCGGTCTGAGCGGCTACAACGCTTTGCTGAACCTCTGTATTTTCGCCAGCCTGAGTGGTGTTCAGCTCACTGATGATGGCAACAATTGTGTCCTGCCACGCGGCTGCACTGCTCTGGTAGTCAACGTCACAATCTACCCGTTCGGCCAGACGCTCGCCACCAAGCTGTGCCAGTAGTTGGTCAAAATCCTTGCCACACTGGCAAAATTGCGGATAGCTGCTGTCACCTAGGCCTAGCACGGCAAAGTGAAGCTGATTCAGCACAGGTGCTTTTTTACCAGATAGGTATTTATACAACGGCAAAGCTTCTTCCGGCGGCTCGCCCTCGCCCTGTGTGGAGGTGACAAGTAGAAGAATGTCTTCACTGACCAGTTGTTTGTTTTTGTAATCGCCGCAAGCAGTTAGGGTCGCACTGATACCGGCTGCTTCTAGTTTCAGTTGCAGGTTTTCAGCCACGCGGCGAGCATTACCGGTTTGTGATGCAGACAATACCCGTACGTTGCGCGCTATTGGTGCTGTGCTGTTGATGGCGGCTGCGGTCGCCGTGGCAGAGGAGGTGGTAACTGTCTGCTGGCTTTGTGCCCATGTATAGCCAGAGAGCCACGCCAGCTGCGTTGGCGACAGCTGATTTAAAGATTGCAACAATTCGGGAGATAGAGGGATGGTCATGGTTTGTGCTCAGTAAGGTGATGATTAATGTCATTATTTGGCGGTAGAATTCCATCCGGCCATACTAGCAAGCACTGGGAAGTTTGAGAAAGAAATGGCGCTTATTTAGTTAGAATCGGTAAGCATATATAAAAAGGCAGCCCGCAGGCTGCCTTGAGAAGAGGAATCTGGATTGTTTTAAGACTGTCTGTTTTAACGCTCAATACCGATTTCGGGAAAGGCATTGCGCATCACTTCATCCAGATGGCTGGCGGAGGCACTCATCAGACTTTGCTCTTTTTCGTTTAGGGGAATTTCTATAACCTGACGCACACCGTGACGGTCAAGCACTGCAGGGGTGCCGATATACATGTCTTTGACACCATACTGTCCATTGAGATAGACGGAAACCGGTAGTATGGTGTTTTCATCATCCAAAAGCGCCCGACATATGCGCGCCAGTGCAGCACCTACTCCATAATAAGTAGCCCCTTTGAGACGGATAATGTCGTAGGCTGCATTGACCACGCGGTCAGCAATAATATCAAGGTCTGCTTCGGTAAAGCGTGGATCGCCTTTAATCCACTCTTCCATTGTCAGGCCACCAACACTCAGATGTGACCATGCCGGAAATTCGGTGTCGCCATGTTCTCCCAGTATGTAACCGCTTACGGTACGCGGATCAACATTGAGAAGATAGCCAACATATTTGCACAAGCGGGCTGAATCCAGTGAGGTACCAGAACCGATTACACGCTCGGCCGGAAAACCTGACAGTTTCCATGTGGCATAGGTAAGGATATCCACGGGATTGGAAGCCACTAGAAAGATGCCGTTAAAACCGGATTCGACGACATGTGTAACAATACTTTTGATAATATGCAAATTACGGTTAACCAGATCCAGACGGCTTTCACCTGGCTTTTGCGCTGCACCGGCGGTAATCACAACAATATCAGCATCGGCGGCGTCGCTGTAATTGCCGGCGTAAATGTTTTTGGGGTAAGTAAAGAGTAATGCATCTGCAATATCTTTTGCATCTCCATGCGCCTTATCCCGCGCTACGTCGACAATCACCAGTTCCTGACCGATACCTTGCAGCGTGGCTGCATAGGCAAATGTGGAACCTACGGCACCGGCACCAACCAGAACAATTTTCTGATGATTTTTGGCATTGGTGGGCTGTAACATAATTCAACCTCTTTCTAACGTAAATGCAAATCTATGCGAATTTATGCATAAATTGTAGCAAATTTGTACATGCTATATGCATTTTTTATTTATATTCATCATTAATTACATTTTTTGGTGAAATATGTCATTAAATATTTTTTTGTATGATTTTTTTATGTTTTCCGCTAATTTTATGGCATTTTGTATATTTATGTTTAATTTTGAATAATAGCAAACGTCTGCCAGCTAACATTTGAATAATTGTTTTTACTGATTTAGAGCCGCTTTTCTTATTTATGATTACGGTAGGTTTAAATCAGCTGAATTCAATTGTTCAGATTCTAATAAACACATACAAGAGGCGATGGATTGAAATAATGTTAAATGAGATGTGTGATTCGGTTTAACGAATTTAAGATTTGCTGATATAGTTTGTCTGCAAAAATGAGAGAATAGAAGATAGTAGGTGATGGGGTAAGCGGTTGGGATGCATTTGCCGGCTATATTCTGCTTAGGCTTTTCCAAACTGGTAGATATTAAACAAAATCAGCCTCTTTGAAACCCGGCAGGCAACCCGTTTGGCCAATGTAAGAGCAGAAAAAAGTGCATCCTGCACCATCTCTTGAATATGACAGTCTGCAAGTAGAGTGTGCATTTACAGCTCTACGGCATAATAAAATACTCTACCAATGATGATGATCTGTTTAACAGGGGCGCATTCATCCTGATACTCAGCAGTATTGTAAGCGTGCAGTCGTACTTCTTCATTTGGCATGGAATACAGTTTCCGGACGCGATAGCGGTGATTTTGCTTTATCAAATACAGGTTGCCATCGATGATGTTGGTACGGTTTAAGTCGACAGCAAAAATGGTTCCGTGCGGAAAAATCGGTTCCATGCTGTTGTCGCTCACTGGAAAACATACTACCATCTCTGCATTGATTTTTTTACGCTCTAAAAGCTCGGTACTCAGGCTGAATTTTTTGCAATGCTGTTTATGTGCCTGTTTGGAACGCACACAGCCGGCCAGCTCAATGGAGGGGTACAGGCAGACAGCTACCTCATCCTGATTATACGGGCCGGAATCTATAGCAGCAGGAATATCGTCTGGTTGCGCTGGAAAAGGATTACCGCGACCTTCACGCAGCCAGGTAAGACTTACACCCAGTATGTTGGCCAGTATGTCCAAATTTTTGGGTTCGTAATTGCCGTTTTCCCATTTGAATACTGCGGTTTTGGAGACGCCCATTTTATCGGCTACCTGTTGCTGTGACAGGGCGATACGCTGCCGCGCCTGTTTGATGCGATCGCTTAACATCTGTTATCTCCCGATTAAAAGACATAATGATGTTAACTTAATTTGTGTTATGTTTTGTTTATAGCAATAGTTATTTTCAATATATAAAACATGTCAGTTTATTCCCTATTTCACTGTAAAAATTATACCATCCACTTTATATAATAATATTAAGATGATAATTCGCTAGCAGGCTTAGTTAACATTCTCTTTCTTCTCTCAGCCCAACATCAAAAAAATTAATTTTTACATCATTTTTATCTGTTTTTTACACAAACCTCTTATTCAAATTCAATTATGAAGCTGGATTGATTTTATCCATATAACATATTTTTACATAATATTAACTCGTTTGTCGTATATGTGTGTTTTTATCAACACCTGCCACCTAAACTGCTGCACCTATACCTGCAAAGCATAAACAAGATACAACAGCATTCATGTTTTCTGCATACTGTGTTGCGCGGAGACAGTATATTTTCACCGCGAACTTTTATGCATGTGACGCCTAAGATAAGGCAACAATCATGCCGGCTGCAACGGTATGATTGGTCGCTTCATCGATTAGGATAAAGGCACCAGCCGCCGGATTGGCCTCGTAGGTAGTGGCAATAAGTGGTTTTTGCACGCTGATTTGTACCCGTCCAATGTCGTTTAGTTGCAGGCTGTCGGTGTCCTCCTGATGATTGAGACTTTGCACATCCAGCAGATATTCAACCTTTCTGATTTTTGCATACACCGTTTGCGAACCATGCTTGAGCCAGTACCGTCTGGCTGAGTTGAGTGGTTTACTGTCAAACCAGCACAACGATGCACTGATGTTGCTGACCGGATGCAAATCACTGCCGGCAGCGACAATACTGTCTCCACGGGATACATCTACATCATCAGCCAACACTAAAGTGAGCACATCACCTGTCTGAGCCTGATCTACGGCACCATCCGGACTGTATATGGCTGCAATGGTGCTACTCTGGCCGGCTGGTTCGATACGTACGGGCTCGCCTATTTTCAGGCACCCTTGTTCTAGCCGACCCTGATAGCCGCGAAAATCATCAGCACTGCTGCCATCCAGCCGTGCGACGCGCTGTACTGGATAGAGAGCGGGTGCCTTCAGCAACTGACTATGACGATTAGCAGCGGGCAAGCTTTCCAATAAAGGCAGCAGCGGTTGCCCTTGAAACCAAGGCATATGTGCGCTAGCAGTAACAATATTGTCGCCGTTTAGCGCCGATATTGGTACATAGCTGACGCGGCGCAAATCTAAAGCGGCAGCCAGCTCGCTGTAGGCACGTTTAATCGCGTTGAATTTTTCTTCGCTGTAATCCAGCAAATCAAGTTTGTTTACCGCTACGATGATGTGCGGTGTACCCAGCAGTTTCAGAATGGCGCTGTGGCGACGGGTTTGCGGCAGTAAGGCCGGTGTCTGTTCGCTGAAATCCAACCGTGTGGCATCTATTAGAATGATGGCGGCATCGGCAGTAGAGGCTCCAGTCACCATATTGCGGGTATATTGTTCATGGCCGGGGGTATCAGCAATGATGAATTTGCGTGCCGGCGTTGCAAAATAGCGGTAAGCAACATCAATGGTAATGCCCTGCTCCCGCTCGGCCGCCAACCCGTCAGTAAGCTGGGCGAAATCAGGAACGCCCTCGGCAGTGCGCTTGTGCTTGCCGCGATACAGTGAGGCTACCTGATCAGCCAGCAAAGACTGGCTGTCAAACAGCAGACGTCCAATTAGAGTGGATTTACCATCGTCCACGCTGCCGGCTGTAATAAATCGCAATACGGAATCAGTACTCATTCGATGTCTCATTGGTTGGTGGTAACGACCTGCGTCAGCATCTGCTTCAGGCTCTGCCACGCTGGAGTCAATTCGCTGAAGCCGTCTTCAGCCATCAGGTGGCCACCATGGGATACATAATCGATGTGGCTGTGCAGTGATGCTGCAATGGATTGGCTGGCGGCTTCTGGCACATAGGGATCGTTGGTGGAAATAATACTGTGCACCGGCATGCTGATGTGCTGTAATGCACTGAAATCAGGCTGGCTGGCATCGATATATTCATCCAGTATATGCAGCGTAGGCAGGCGCGAGGCAAAACCAGCGGCCAGTATCAATCCGCCCAGCTTTGCAGGCTGGTGACGGCTAAGAAAACGCAGCAGGGTAATAACGCCGAGGCTGTGGCCGACCAGTATGGTCTGAGCTTCAGGCTGGCCGATAATCTGATCCAGTGTCTGCTGCCATACCGCTGCTTGCGGATAATCGGGTGCAGGCATTGCCGGTATGGTGACAACAGCACCGGCAGAACGCGCCTGCCGAGCCAGCCACTCAAACCAGTTATCATCTGGGCTGCTTTGAAAGCCATGCACAATATAGACCTGAGGCGCTGAATTGGTGAGTGTGGCAGCCATCAGAAATAACCTGCTTTCTTACGCTCTTCCATGGCCGCTTCCGAAACTTGATCGTCCATGCGCGTGGCGTTGCGCTCGGAAATCGTGGTTTGTGCCGTCTCAGCTATTATTTCAGCGGCGGTTGCGGCTTCGCTCGCCACTGGACAAGTACAGGAAATATCGCCTACTGTACGGAAACGTACACTGCGTACCACGCTCACTTCGCCCTCTTTTTTCGGTGTCAGTGGCGTTACCGGCACCAGCATGTTTCCGCGCTCCACCACCTCACGCTGGTGAGCATAATAGATGTCAGGTAAAGCCAGCTGTTCACGCGCAATGTATTGCCAGATATCCAGTTCGGTCCAGTTCGAAATTGGAAAAACACGCATGTTTTCGCCCGGATGGAGACGAGTATTATATAAATCCCATAATTCCGGACGCTGGTTTTTCGGGTCCCACTGACCAAATTCATCGCGGAACGAGAATATGCGTTCTTTAGCACGCGCTTTTTCCTCATCGCGACGTGCACCGCCCATTAATGCATCAAAGCCGTTGGCTTCAATGGTTTCCAACAAGGTGACAGCCTGGGCGGCATTGCGCGAATCGGTAGCTCGGCGCAAGGTAACACTGCCTCGGCGAATGGATTCTTCCACACTGCCCACCACCAGTTTCGCACCCAGCCGCTGTACAGTGGCATCACGAAACGCAATCACTTCGGGATAGTTGTGGCCAGTATCGATGTGCACCAGTGTTAGCGGTAATTGCAGACTGTGACCAGGTATCTGAAACGCTTTTACTGCCAGTGCCAGCAGCACTACCGAATCCTTGCCACCGGAAAACAGCAGCGCCGGATGGCGTGCTTCAGCGACCACTTCGCGGATAATGTAGATGGATTCCGCTTCCAGCCAATCCAGATGTTTGTTTTGAATACTCATTGGTTTATTCCGTAGTGGCTGCAGCGCATGACAGCGCACCTGCAAGCCTGAGTTAAATTCTGCTTATTTATGCAAACCACATTCTTTACTATCGTGGCTCTCCCACCACCAGCGGCCAGCCCGAATATCCTCACCCACTTTTACCGGACGCGTACACGGCTCACAGCCGATGCTCGGATAGCCCTGCATATACAAAGCATTTACCGGCAGTTGCTTCGCTTCGGCATAAGCCCACACATCAGTTTCCAGCCAATCAGCCAGCGGATTGTATTTGGCCATCGCATGAGTCTGATCTTGCTCAACCAATGCCAGCTCGGTACGGGTACTGGACTGCTCGCGCCGCTGTCCGGTAATCCATGCATCTGCATCACTGAGTGCACGGTTGAGCGGTTCGATTTTGCGGATATGGCAGCATTCGCGCCTCAGAGCAACACTGTCATAGAAAGCCAGCTTGCCATGTGCAGCCACATACGCATCAACAGCCGCCTCATCTGGCCGATATTCAACAATCTGGATACCCCAGTGCTGGCCGGCGGCGTCTAACAACTGACAGGTTTCACTATTGAGCGCACCAGTATTAAGGGTAAATACCTCTACAGGCAGCTGCGCGCGCACAATCACATCGGTAATCACCATGTCTTCAACGGCCAGACTAGAAGCAAATTTAACGTGCTGATGCTGGCTGACAATCTGCTCTAAACGGTTTTGTAGTTCGGCAGTAAGTACCGGCAAGCGTTGGGTGGCGGCCGCATCATGCGGTGGGCTCCACAAGCGGGGGCGCAACATATTCTTTTAAGTTCCTGAAAGCACAATTTATTAATGCCAGCAACTGTTTAAGCAGCTTACTGTCTGTCTGATTCAGATAGTAGCAAGCGTAGCCTGCGGCAAGGAAAGAATAAAAATTTCTTTCTTTATAACCAAACTTCCGTCCCGAACATGGCTCATACAGATATAACCGCCAACGATTTGGTTAGAAAAAAAGCTTCTTTTTCAGCCACACAGTGGCACTTATAAGATAGCGTGCACACAACAAAGACAAACCAACATGAATCACTACCCCATATTTACTCAATTACACCAGCGCAAAGTGTTACTGGTGGGCGGCGGACAGGTGGCCGAACGCAAGGCTAATGCCCTGCTACAGGCCGGAGCACAACTAAAGGTGGTGGCACAGCAAACCACCAGCCGTTTTCAGGATTGGTTTGCCGCACAGCAAGCCGAACACATCGCCACAGAATTTAGTCCTGCGCTGCTAAGTGGTGTGTTTCTGGTAGTGGCCGCTACTAACGACCCAGCCTTAAATCGGCAGATATTTCTGGCAGCCGAAGCAGCGGCAACATTCTGCAATTGTGTCGACCAGCCGGCATGTTGTTCGTTTATCGTGCCGGCATTGATTGACCGCAGTCCAATACAAGTGGCCATAAGCAGCGGCGGCCACGCACCGGTGTTGGCGCGGCTGATTCGTCAGCAAATAGAAACGCTACTGCCGTTTTCAATCGGCAAAGCAGCGGCGCTGGCCGGACGCTGGCGGACACAGGTAAAACAAACCTTGCAGCATTTGAGCGAACGCCGCCGCTTCTGGGAGCAATTATTTCAGCACAGCCGCTTTTCCCAGTATGTGGCCAGTGGTGATGAAAAGGCAGCAGAATCGCTGTTGCAGCAGCAGCTAAATGCCCACCAGCCACTACCACAGGGTGAAGTGGTGCTGGTTGGTGCCGGCCCAGGTGATGCCGGTCTGCTCACTTTGCACGCCTTACAGGCACTTCAGGCAGCAGATGTGGTTTTATATGATGCATTGGTATCGGCAGAGGTACTTGAGCTGGTACGCCGCGATGCCCTGAAAATCAGCGTTGGTAAGCGCTGTGGCAACCATAAGGTACAACAGCAACAAACCAATGAGCTGCTGGTAAAGTGGGCACAGCAAGGTAAACGTGTTGCGCGCCTAAAAGGCGGTGATCCTTTTGTGTTCGGCCGTGGTGGTGAAGAATGTGCGGTATTAAAGGCAGCGGGAATACCTTTTCGCGTGATTCCAGGCATCAGCGCCGGTCTGGGCGCCACAGCCTACGCAGGCATTCCGCTTACCCATCGCGATTATGCCCAGAGTGTGCTGTTTATAACCGGCCATCAGCAGCTGGCTGCACAGTCACATGGCTGGCAAACACTAGCTAAGGCTCATCAGACACTGGTCATTTATATGGGTACCCTCACGGCGGCGGAAATCAGTCGCCAGCTGATTGCCCACGGACGAGCCGCCACCACACCGGTAGCAGTCATCTCACAAGGCACACTACCACAGCAAACCGTATCAACCGGCCAGCTCCACCAGCTGGCCTCTCTGGCACAGCAAGCTGCCACGCCGGCATTGATTGTGATTGGTGAAGTAGTCAGTCTGCGCAAACAGCTGGCTTGGTTTCAGCCCAGCAGTGCACACGAAAGCGTAGCAGCGGCTTAGTACCAGCGCCTACAGCAAGCACAAAAAACAGCACTTGTGTAGCAAGTGCTGTTATCCTGTTGGCCGGAACCATTCAATCTGCTACTGCCGCAGACTGCGCATAATTAGTCAATCCAACTTCTTCAATCAGATCAAGCTGCGTACCCAGCCAGTCCAAATATTCCTCATTCACCGCTTTTTGCTGTTCAAGCAAATCACGTGACACAAAATCCAGCTGGTTTTCACACACAGCTATGGCATCAGCCAGAGCAATGTGTTTGGCCTGCTCTGCCCGTTGGTCACACTGTAGAATCTCAGTAATATTCTCACCCACCAGAATTTTGCCGTACTCCTGTAGATTCGGCAGACCTTCCAGAAGCAGGATACGTTCAATCAGCGCGTCTGCGCTCTTCATATCGCGAATCGAATGCTTATATAAAGCCTCACCCAGCTCGTTGAAACCCCAGTTGCGCAGAATACGAGCATGCAAAAAATATTGATTGATGGAAACCAACAACAAACCCAGATTTTTATTCAATGCCTGAATGGCCAAACGATCTCCCTGCATATCGTTCTCCTTACAGCTGGCTTTGCAGATAATTGGGCAAGCCCATCACCTCAATTTGGCGTAACTGTTGTTCTAGCCAGTGTGCATGGTCTTCTTCCGTATCTTTCAGCTGAGCCACCAGAAACTGACGCGTCACATAATCCTGCTCCTGCTCACATAGCTTAATCGCATCTTTTAAATTCTGGCGCACGCTTAGCTCTGTAGCCAGATCATTTTCCAGCATGCTGACTACATCCGTGCCCACATTAATCGCATCCGGTACCATTTCCGGTTTGCCGTTCAGCATCAGAATACGATGAATAAACTGGTGCGCATGGTCGGTTTCTTCCTGCATCTCATGGTCTATACGCTGAAACAGCTTCATATAGCCCATATCTTCATACATCCGTGAATGGGCAAAATACTGGTCACGTGCGGCCAGCTCTCCTGCCAGTAAACGGTTTAAACAATCCAATACAACCTTTTTGCCTTCCATGTTTGCATCCTTTTTACTCAAAACTGCTGCATTTTACTTACCAAGCAGTTGTGATGAATCACTAAACCACTACCAGCCTGACGCGACAAGCATCAAGCGCAGATAACCATTTAATGAAAAATTATGTCTGTTATTTTTCTACCCGTGAGCAGCGTATTTGTCTTGCTTCTTAAGCAAAAAACCACTTTCGGATAGTAACTTATACGTAGAGGATAAATATCCTGCACCAATATTTTCTGCAGTCTGGGGTTGCAGGCTAAAATTAACCTGCAACCCTTTTCCCCCTTGAACAGTTGCACTAAATCAGGTGTTAAAATTACATTACCCTAACCAATACAACTGTTTGGGCTTATCATAACATTAAATATCATGACTATTTTTAATCTAAATAAGAGTAATTTTCATAATAATTAATTGAAAAAATCAAAAATTAACAGAAAAATTCCATAAAAACATAGTATTAAAACAATAATGGTTATCACACTTTATTAGAATCATTCAACTAAACCATCACAGACGGCAAATTTATAATAAAATTTATATAAATTAACATAATTTCACGCTTAGTCTGCATCCTTAGCGGCCACAATATATAGGATCAACAAGCAATTAGCGTAAAACATAACCATTTTCATGCCGTCCAGCTCTATACCTCAGCCAGCCTTTTATTCCCTTTTCAACGAGATCAATTATTTCTTTAGCATCATTATTAATCCAGCCTATAGCAACAACCTTTCAGTAGCGCTTATAAATCAGCGCAATCACAGCCAAAACAGCTACCTGCCTTTTATTTCGGCAGGAAATCTAGGCACCCTCTCCTGAACACAGCTTGCAGCGCGTACTGCTGACACATGCTTCTTTTTTATCCAGTCCTAAAGTGAGTTGCGGCAAAAAAGGAATATCACTACTGCTTCTTCACTCCCAATTTGTCCTCCGCGATGCAAAATATCATTTTTTTATCTATTGTATGAAAAAACAAAAAATGAGAAATATAAATATTACAAATAAATATTTATATGCACCAATAGCAAAACAAATATGGTTTTTGCTCATAGAAAAAACAATAAAAAATCCGTACTGAAACTCATTTTACTGCCGGTATTACACCGGTACAGAAACCGAATTTCAGTACGGATTTATTAGAAAAACAACAAAATGTCTTACAGCAAAATACCGCCGGTCACACCATACACCTGAGCGGTTACATAGCTGGATTCATCCGACATCAGGAAAACATAAGTTGAAGCCAGTTCGGCAGGTTGGCCGGCACGGCCAAGAATAGATTCGCTCTGACCAAATTTTGGAATGGCTTCAGGCGGCTGACCGCCGGTAATTTCCAGAGCAGTCCAGATAGGGCCGGGAGCCACAGAATTCACGCGAATTCCTTTAGCTGCTACCTGTTTAGCAAGACCCTGCGTAAACGCTACAATAGCGGCCTTTGTAGAGGCATAATCTATCAGATTCGGGCTGGGTTCATAAGCCTGTACAGAGCTGGTGGTCACAATAGTGGCACCGGCAGGCAAATGCGGCATTGCAGCCTGAATCACCCAAAAAAGAGAGAAAACATTAATTTCGAATGTTTTTTTTAACTGTTCCGTACTGATATCACAAAACCGCTCAACAGCCGTCTGCTTACCAGCCACCAAAGTCAGACCATCCAGACCGCCTAACTGCTGATGCGTTTTTTCTACTAACTGTTTGCAGAAATGCTCGTCACTTAAGTCACCCGGCAGGCACACAACCTTACGGCCGGCTTCCTGTACCAGTGCTGCAACCTGTTTAGCATCCTCTTCTTCTTCCGGCAGATAATTAATCGCCAGATCCGCACCTTCACGCGCATACGCAATGGCAGCAGCACGACCAATACCGGAATCGGCACCCGTTACCAAAATCTTGCGTCCACACAAACGGCCATGACCTTCATAGCTTTTTTCACCACAATCAGGTACAGGGTCCATTCTGCTTTGCAGGCCGGGCGCTGGCTGACGTTGTTTGGCATAATCCTGATGGTAGTACTTGGTTTTAGGATCTTGTAAACCTTCTTGATGCTTCATAATACATCTCCTTGTTTAACAATGCTTTATCCAGATGGAACAGCAAAACCATCATACGACAGATTATGAAACAGAAAAGAAAACTACTTGTAATTTATGTCAATATTCTAGTTAAAATTTATTAATCTCAATGGCTTGAGAACGAAAAGACAAATCATGCAAAACTACTGGGCAAAACAAATGCAGGACAGTACCTATACTGTCCTGCATGTATACTGCCTAGGCTGATATCAGAAGCGATGCGTATACGAAACACCAGCGATATGTGCATGCGAACGGTAATCCGCCTCTCCACGCACATTACTCGACACGTGTGCCCCATCATCCTGCTGATTCATTCGCGTATGCTGGATATGCAGATAGGCATACGACACCGCCACCGTATCCTTTTTATTTACATCATATTTAGCACCGGCGCCAAACAGCCAGCGATTACCATCTGGAATAGTAGACAGGCGTGTAGACGAACTGCGTACCGGCGACTGATCATAATTCACACCAAAACGCCATTGCAGGCGTGGGGTTTGCTGATAGGAAGCCCCTACACCAACTGCATAGGTATCACGCCAGTTGGTCGCAATATGCGTGGTATGCGAAGTGGCACCATGTACCGGATCAATCGCCTTATCATTTTCAAAATTGATATCCAGCTCATGCAGGCGTGAAGAGCGCGTCCAGCTCACATTACCAAATAGATTCCATTGTGGATTCACTTTCCACATCCCGTGCACCGATACCACTTCAGGCGTGGTAATTTGTACCTGCGCCCCTTCCAGCTCTTTAAAACCAAACTGCGCAAACAGTGGCGCATACTGTTTTGCATACTTTCCTACCGGCTGCCAGCGCGCTGTACCATGCAAATGCTGATTAATCTTAGAACGATAGCTCACACCCACCCGCACATCATCATTCACATCCCATAGCCAGCCCGCATTGAAACCATAGCCCCAGTCATTACCTTTTACCGTAGCACGTGCATCAAATGCTCCTGGCGCCCGCTGATGCAGCATCGCTGGAGGAATTTTAGTCTGCGCACTGCCTACCGGCGTAAAATCAGCGTATTTCTGCACTTCTGCATGGAGATACTGCGCGATCAGCCCCACACCCAGCGAATGCCGGTCATTGATTTTAAAAGCCACAGCCGGATTGATATCCAGCGCCTTCACATTGGTTTTATTCACGTTATAGCGCAGCACCGAAGCGGAACTATCATTGGTTCTGGCCGCATACGGTATATAAACACCCAGCCCCACACCCCATCGTTCATTCAGCCGATGAGAAAAATACAGCTGCGGCACCAACTGAGCCGTATTGGCAATATTACCGTGTGCCGGACCACTGACAGCAGAGCCATCCGAAAACGTTCCTCGCGCATTCTTATATTTAATATCCGGTTTAATCACAAACAGATTAGTATCAATCTGCGTACCCTCCACATGCACCAAGCCAGCCGGATTACTAACAATCGTCGTAGCATCGGCAGCTTCAGCCGCTGCCGCATTACCGGCTGCTACCGACGTCACCGACTGCAAACCCAAATGATATCCGGAAGCCAAAACTGGAGAACTCAAAACTGCGGCACTGATCACAACAGCGCTCATTTCAAACACAACTGGCAAACGTCTTGTCATTATGTCTTTTCTCAAAAAGCAGAAAATAAAAAAGACCTTTTCAAAAGGTCAAAATCAAAAATAAAAATTCGAGTGTTTATTCTAACCCAAAAAAACTTTCATTGCCGTTTACCGTCCTTACAATTATTCAGATAAATTAAATTGCTTATATCTGAATATAATTATTTTTTACCCTAAATGCATAATAAATCCCACTTTTATTCAGAAACACAACTGAAAATCAATATCTTTCATCATTCTAAAATATCTCTCTATCCCAATCACAAATGAATAAAAAATAACAGGCACCACCCATTCCATTGATAGAAAATATCAGAACGCCATATAATTGCTTTATTCAGCCTTCTATTGAAATATAGATGCTCCGCTTCATCCGCCGGCCTCTGGCTCTGTCTGGCAGCCGCTGTAGGCAAACCAACACTTACCGCGTACAGAATAAATATTTACTGGTCATGCATTCACGTATAAAACCTGCTTTGGTTGCACTGCTTCCACGGCTACGTACACCGCTTCTGCTTTTGCCCGACTTTGCAATCATTAAATATTTTTTATACATAACATCCAGCAAATAAGCGGCATCAATCAGCCATACTTTCTACCTCTTTGCATTCGTTTTTTATCCAGCTTGTAACAACATCTGCTGGTTTTCTCAGTAGAAACAACTACCAGACAGCCATTTACAGCACCATACAGCAATGGTTACACTGTCGCATTATTATCTGTTCTCATGGTAAGACAACAATGTTTCAACGCTTGAAACGCACCTGGCCGTTAATGCTGCTCTGGCTGGATTTGATTTACAGTTTCATCCTGAATATTGGTGCCAGCGTCTCACTAGAACAAACACCTGTATCGGGCAACAGCTTACCCCTATCACCGGATATTGCCTTCAGCTGGCTACAGGTCATCGCCAACGGCGGCATGGTACTGACTCTTAGCTTCGCCTTCATCGTTCTGCTGCAACTTAACCGCGCCATGCAGCAGCATCAGTTCTGGCCGCTCACACCGGTCCGCATTGCCGCTTTACTGATTGTGCTCGCGTTTAGCCTGCCCGCATGGTGGCAATGGCTATGGGCAGGATGGGCACTGGCACACGGGCAAATGGTTGTAGAATGGCACAATTTGCGCTACCTCATCGTTTCCATTCTCTTGCTTTATCCTGCCTATCTTTGCCTGCGCTTAATGTGGATACGCAACCGGCAACATACCTGCAAGCCAGATTCTGGTCATATCATTAGTCCTGATCAAATGCCGCCATCAGCCTAAATTCCGGTTTCCGCCCGCCCCATTAACCAGTTCATAGGCCAATATAGGGTAAAATATGCGCCAGAAATTCAGCAGCGGATTTAAATTGCATGGACACACAATCCCTTACCACCCTGATTAACAGCATCACCCTGCCAGACAGCAACCGGACACTCGGCAGTGAACAAGCTGTCCGCAACATTATCATCGACAACGACGGCATCCACCTTGAGCTCGTCTTTCCCTATCCAGTTGCCCACCTCATTCACGAGCTGCAACAGCGCATCGATCACGCCATCACCGCCAAATTCGGCGACAAGCCCCTGTTCGTAAAGGTACAGCTGGACATCGGCACACATAAAGTTCAGCCCGGCGTCCAAACCATCGCCGGCGTTAAAAACATCATTGCCGTCGCTTCCGGCAAAGGCGGCGTCGGCAAATCCACCACCAGTGCCAATCTGGCTGTAGCTTTAAGCCGCATGGGCGCACGCGTTGGCGTGCTTGATGCCGACATTTACGGTCCCAGCCAGCCAACCATGTTTGGCGTTGCCGGACAAGAACCGCGTCAGCATCAGGGTAAAATGATACCGATCATGGCTACGGGTGAGATTCAGGTAATGTCCGTCGGTTTTCTCGTCGATACCGATCAGGCCGTCATCTGGCGTGGCCCTATGGTCAGTCAGGCTTTACAGCAACTCCTGTTTCAAAGCCAATGGGATGATGTAGACTATCTAATTATTGACCTGCCGCCCGGTACCGGCGACATCCAGCTAACACTGGCACAGAAAATACCCGTAACCGGCGCCGTCGTCGTCACCACACCTCAGGATGTGGCCTTAATCGACGCTCGCAAAGCCGTCAACATGTTTCAGAAAGTTAACATTCCCATTTTCGGCGTACTCGAAAACATGTCCGTTCATATCTGCTCCCACTGCGGACATGCCGAACCCGTATTTGGACACAACGGCGGCAAGGAACTGGCACACAACCTCGGCGTTCCCCTGCTCGGCCAATTACCACTTACTTTATCCGTCCGCGAAGCCATGGATAACGGTCAAGCCTACGCACTAGCAGAGCAAAATCCGCAAATTGCTGCCCTGTACCAGCAGGCAGCATGGCAGCTGGTACAGGCATTGGCCGATCAGGGCAAAGACTATAGCCAGCGTTTTCCAAAAATCGTGGTCGAATAAACCGCAGAAAAAGATACTTTCACCAAACCATGCGATAATATTCACATTGATTTTGAACACACAGCCACTAATAAATCCTGCTTGCATCCGGCCATGCAGCAGACCAGCCCCTTAAACCAAACCATTGTTATCAGCAAAACAATGGCCATGCCATTTTATGAACACACCGTTTTGGCCTTTACTGGCCCTGCTTGCCGATGGTCTGGCGCATGAAGTACAGACACTGGCAAAAACCCTGAACTGCAAAATACCCCAGCTCAACGCAGCCTGGCAGGAAATGCCTGCCCATATCCAAAGTCTTCTGCGTCAGCGCAATGGCGTCTGGCAGCTTACCAAAACACTGGCATTGATACCCGAAAACACCTTCAATCACTGCGCGCGCCAGTACGGCTTTGAACCGCATCTGCTGGCTCAGACCACCTCCACCAACACCATTCTACTGGAACAGGTACGCCACGCACCCATAGACAGCCCACCACAAATCTATCTGGCCTACGAACAAACAGCCGGACGCGGCCGTCAGGGCAAAGCATGGCAAAATCGTATTGGAGAATGCCTGATGTTTAGCCTGAGCTGGACATTCCAGCGCCCACAAGCCGAACTTGGCGGACTGGCACTTATCGTAGCAGTGGCCATCTCCCAGACCCTGCGCGAACTCGGCATCCCCGCTCAAATCAAATGGCCCAATGACCTGATGCTGGACAACAGCAAACTTGGCGGCATCCTAATTGAAACCGTCACTCATCAGCAACAAACCACCGCTGTTATCGGCATTGGCCTCAACTTCAGCATCCCCGATCAGGTTGGCACCGCCACCGCCATCCTGTCCCTGCTACCTCAGGCACAAGTCAGCCGAATTTTTCAGGGCATTCTTGCCAAACTGGCTCAATTCCTGCCCCGCTTCAATCAGCATGGGCTCAGCCCATTTCTGGCTGATTACAATCAATTACATCGCGATCAGGGACGGCTGGTACATCTGCTGACAGGCGGCCGCACCCTAGCCGAAGGCACTGTCAGCGGCATCGCTCCTTCCGGTGCTCTGTTGCTACAAACTGCCAACGGAGAACAAAGTTTTGTCAATGGCGAAATCAGCCTGCGCCCAGGTGCAGCAGCCACCGAAACCCAAAACGCCACCCAAAAACGCTGCCTGCTACTGGATGCAGGCAACAGCAAGCTTAAATGGGCATGGGTAGAAAACGGCTGCATACTCAGCTATGGCAAAGCCGCCTATTATGATCTGCAACCCCTCATACAAGACTGGGCCAGACAGGGCTGCGGCACAGAACGCATCATAGGCTGCGCAGTCTGTGGAGAAGCTCGCCAGCAGCAAATTGCCGCCATTCTGCCACAACCGGTACTGTGGCTGCCCTCCATGCCTGAAGCCCTCGGTATCTGCAATCATTACCGCAATCCTGCCGAACACGGTGCCGACCGTTGGTTTAATCTCATCGGCAGCCGGCGATATACCAAACAGGCATGTGTTGTGGTCAGCTGTGGCACAGCTGTCACAGTTGACGCTCTTACCGACACCAATCATTACCTCGGCGGCAGCATCCTGCCGGGATTTCATCTGATGAAAGAAGCATTATCCAGACGTACCGCCAACCTCAACCGCCCGCTCGGCAAAGCCTATGCTTTCGCCACCACCACCCCAAATGCTATGGCCAGTGGCATCATGGATGCCGTCTGCGGCGCCATCGTCCTCATGCATGAGCGCCTGCAACAGAAAATCGGCACTGGCAAACCGGTTGACATCATCATCACCGGCGGTGGAGCCAATAAAGTAGCACAGGCCTTACCCAATACATTTGTCTTAGACAACCGCATTGAAATTGTGGATAATTTAGTGCTTTACGGTTTACTCAACTGGGTTGAATACGCATGAAATGGCTGTTTGCAATCTTGGTAGCATTAAATATCATCGTTTTCGGCAGCATGATAGCCGGCAAACTGGTACACGGTATTTCAGCTTCTCCCGCTGCGTCCAGCGCCACCAGCGCAGCCACTGATACCATCGCACCGGCCAGCCCCGACATCAGCGTGCGCCGTGCTACCGATACAACAGCCGCTGCCGGTAGCGCTGTACCTGCTGCGAAAGCTGCCAGCAAGACCGAAACCACCACTGCCGGCAAACAGAAAATCGACACGGCCGACAACTCCGACAAAACTACCGCTGCACCAGCCAGCACCTGTACCGCCACCGTTACTCTCCCCGAAGACGACTTTCACCGCATCAAAGGCTTGCTCAACCACTGGCCGTTTACCACCAGCCGCTTCATAGAACAAGTAAATGCACCGGCTCGAACCCGTACCACACCCGCACCCACCCGTTACATGGTAGCGCTTTCATCCAGTGGCGATAGCACCACTCGTGCCCGTCTTCAGGAGCAGGGCTTCGACTATGGCATCAATCAGGGCAGAGTCAGCTTAGGTGTATTCAACCGGAGGGAAGATGCGGAAGGATTGATGGCACGCGCCAAAATGCAAGGATTCAGTGACGCTTTCATTACCACATTGGGTGGCAGTAGCGACAGCGATTCAGGCAACACCCCCACAAGCATAGCCAAAATGCGCGTTGTATTCAGCGGCGTCGACAACTCAGCCATGAACGACATCAACGCCATTACCGGCCGCTACGGCCGCATGCAGCGCAGCGGTAACTGTCACTAAGCCGGCACTATCCATTAGAGGCTTCATGAGCACCCGTGCCGTAATCCTGAAAAACATCTCTGCCAACCTACTGCTGCAACTGATCACCGCACTGGGCGGCTTTATTCTGCCGCCCCTGATTGTCGTAACCTACGGCTCGGCCACCAACGGCATGCTCGCATCCGTTAAACAGTTCATCGCCTACCTCACCTTGCTGGAAGCTGGCATCGGAGCCGCCGCCATCGTCGCCCTGTATCAGGCGCTTACTGCCCATGACAACCAGCTACGCAACCGCATCCTTGCCGCAGCCCATCATTTTTACCGGATTTCCGGTAGCCTGTTTGCCGTCGCCCTAGTCGTACTGGCCACCCTGTTTGCATGGCTCACCCGCCATGAAATCAGCGCCAACCTGACCTTTTGCATCGTACTGGTCATGGGTGCCGTCAACATCCTTGATTTCTTCTTTTTCGGCAGCTATCGCGCCCTCCTCACCGCAGACCAGAAAACCTACATCATCTCCGGCATACAAGCAGTCAGCATTCTCGCCAACATCGCCGTCTGCTACTGGCTCATCCGCGCCGGCTACAGCATCCTGAGCGTACAGACAGCATCTACCCTGATACAAGCTGCAAAATTTCTCCTCTACCGCCGTTATGTCCGCCATCACTACTCCGGCCTAAACCAGCACTACGACAAACACCATCCCTACCACCTGCAACAAACCTGGGACGCCCTCACCCATCAGCTCACCGGCCTGCTTATCTTCAGCTCGCCACTGGTACTCATTTCACTTTTCCTGTCCCTAAAAGACGCCAGTATTTACGCCGTTTATGCCCTCATTTTCGGCGCCATCAAAATGGCATTGCAATCTCTATCTCAAGGCATGCAGGCCATATTCGGCCATAGCCTCAGCACCAATCCCGCACAGACCCGCCACAACTTCTGCCGCTACAACCGCCTCTTCATGTGCTTTCTCGGCTGGGTCTACACCTGCACTGGCCTACTGCTGGCACCGTTTATCCAGCTTTACACCCACAATATGACCGATGCCAATTACCACCAGCCCGTACTTGCCATCCTATTTCTATTTGTCGGCATCATCGAAAACAGCCGAATTCCAGCCATGACCATTATCATGGCCGCCGGCCGCTACAAAGCCACCAAACCACAAGCCCTGCTTGAAGCCGGCATCAACATCACCTGTTCACTGTGTTTTATCCAGATATGGGGCAGCGCCGGCATCTTACTGGCCGCACTCATCTCATTTCTGTACCGCAGCACCGAAATGCTCCATTACAGCTGCCGCCATATCCTCTCCCTGTCCTTCAGCCGTCCACTCATATTATGGCTGGTCATATTCATCACCATCGCCGTAGCCATCAGCATCGGCTGGCAGCCCATTAGTAGCATCAGCGTGCACAACTATCTGGACTGGATTAAACTGAGCCTCATCACCGGCCTGATTGCAACCTTACCTTTCAGCTTTCTACTATTGCTCATTTATCGCCGGCCCGTCCAATGATACCCAAACTCATACACTACTGCTGGTTCGGTCCACAGCCATTACCCACCACCACCCAGCGCTATCTGCACAGCTGGCGCCAGTATCTGCCCGACTACGAGCTCCGGCTGTGGAACGAACAAAACTTTGACTATCAGGCCAATCCCTACGCACGCGCCGCCTACGCCGCCGGCAAATACGCTTTCGTCGCCGACGTGTGCCGCATTCAGGCACTGTATCAGCAAGGTGGTATCTATCTGGATACCGACGTCCAAATGGTTGCCTCATTCGACCCCTTCCTGCATCACCACTGCTTCACCGGCTTCGAACAAGGCATGAATCCTTACACCCGCCAGCTCACCTGCAACCCGCAGGCCGGCGTAATGGGATGTGAAGCCGGCAGCGCCTTGATGCACGACATCTGGCAACAATACCAGCAGCTCGAATTCAACCCACAGCAGCTCATCACTATCAACCAAATATTCAAACAGCTATACCAGCAGCACGGCATCATCCTCAACAACCAGATGCAGGAAATTCCAGACTACGTCTGCGTCTATCCCAGCGACTACTTCATGGCCAAAAACGCCTATACCCATGAACTAAACCGCACCAGCAACACAGTCTGTATCCATCACTACGATGGCAGCTGGCTCAGCGACAGCAAACACACCGACCAGATCAAACGCCTTCTACTCAGCCTACTGCGCACCACCCTCGGCGCCAGCAACAGTCAAAAACTCATCGCCCTGCTCAAACGGAAACTTCGATGAACACCAGCTCAGACCATACCCCAATTGACTTCGTCCTGCCTTGGGTAGATGGCGGCGATCCCGCATGGCTGGCCGAAAAAAACCGCTGGCTGCCACAGCATCAGGGGCACCGCGACGCCATCAGCAGCAACCGCTATCAAGATTTCGGCACCTTGCGCTACGTTTTACGTTCCATTGAGCAAAACTGCCCGTGGTATCACAAAATCTATCTGATTACTGCCAACCAGCGCCCACACTGGCTACAAACCAACCACCCGAAAATCGAAATCGTCAGCCATCAGCAGCTTTTTATCAGACCCCGGCACCTGCCCGTATTCAACTCATCTGCCATCGAGATGAATCTGGTCAATCTCAAAGGCCTGAGCGAGCACTTCGTCTACCTCAATGACGATACTGTCATCCTTCGTCCCACCCCGCGCGAGCGCCTATTTCAGCACGGCCTGCCCGTCGACTTCCTTTGCCATGGCTGGCTCAAGCGCGGAGCCCTTTTCAGCCGTCTGCGTGGCCAAAACAGCTGGGTAGATGCCCTCAACAACAACATCCGCCTCATCAACCGTCAATTTCAGCCAGCCAGCCTCAGCAAACAACAGCTTTTCGCCAGCAGCTACAGCCTGCGTGAAAAAATTAGCAACATCCTGCTCAAATATTTTTACCGTCATTACTTCTGGTTTGCTCACTGGCATCTACCCCAGCCCTATACCCGCCATACCCTGCAAGAAGTCTACCAGCACTTCGCCCCGGAAATTCTGGCCAGCACGGCCAACCGCTTTCGTGCTCCCAACGACCTCACTATCTACCTCAACCGTTACTGGCAACTGGCCAGCGGTGCTTTCATCCCGCACAAATATAACGATGGCTACGTACGCAACATCAGCAATCTTGCCGACCTTAGCCATGCCATCGACCACTTGAATCAGCATCCCGAAATCCGCTTCGTCTGCCTCAACGACACCTGCACCAGCCCAAACAGCAACGAAGTAGCTCAGCTTATCCACGCGCAGCACACCTTCTACCAGCACTACCTCCCCAACCCAGCCTCATTCGAACTGAACAATAGCCAGACCCAGCTGTAACAGACACAAATGTAAAAAAATCAATACCAATCCTTGATTTTTCAGCACAACCCCACAGCACCCAGCAGGCAGCAGTCACCAGACAACATTGTTGCGATATAATAAACAAATCTTGACAAACCACCGGCATACCTGCCACTGCTGCCAAGCCAATGAATACGCAACCCTTTTCCGTTTTGCTCTCACTGTATGCACAGGAACAGCCACACTGGCTCAGTGCCTGTTTTGACAGCCTGTGCACGCAGAGCATACAGGCAGAAGAAATCATCGTCGTACTCGACGGCTCCATCGGCAGCAACCTGCAAGAGATACTTAGCCAATACCAAACCCGCCTGCCCCTGCACATCATCCCGCTGCCTCAGCATGTTGGCCTTGGCCATGCCCTCAATGCCGGCCTCGAACACTGCCGGCATGAATGGATTATGCGCATGGATACGGACGACATCTGTGCACCCGAGCGCTTTGCCCGCCAGTGGGCATACATACAACAGCACCCCGATATTGCCTTCTTCAGCGGCCAGATAGCAGAATTCAATACCACCCCTGAACACACCAGCACCGTGCGGCAGGTACCCCTTAGCAACAATGCCATCAGACACTATGCCCAATGGCGAAACCCCATTAACCACATGGCTGTTGCCTACCGCAAGAGCGCCGTACTTGCCGTAGGCGGCTACCAGCACCACCAGTGGATGGAAGACTACAACCTGTGGCTGCGCTTACTTGCCGCCGGCTATCAGGCTGCCAACCTACCTGAAACCCTCGTTTACGCCCGTGCTGGCCACAACATGCATGCACGCCGGCGCGGATTGAGCTACCTCAGCAGCGAATGGCAACTGCTGCGTCTTAAACGCCGCCTCCGCAGCCAGCCCCTGCTGCCAGCACTCAGCTGTTTTGCCCTGCGCGGCAGTAGCCGCCTATTGCCCACCAGCATGCTCACCCACCTCTACCAACATTTGCGCCTGAATAAATAAACCCACTATCATGCGAAGTTTACTTTCCTATAAAAGCCGCCTCTTTTTCGGTTCCCTGCTGGTCATGCTACTCCCTCTGGCCATCATGGAGCCCATCAAAGGCTTCTCACAAGGCCGAGCCGCCTTCATCACCAGCATCATCCTTGCCGGTATCGCCCACCTACTCAACACAAAATCTCTGTCCGTATTCAGCAACTTTCCCGGCCGCAAATCCGCCGTTATCGCCCTGCCACATACTTTCTTCTGGTTTTTCGGCATGTGGATGGCAGCCAAATTCTTCAACCTGCCTTACACCGTATGGTTCCTATTCATGGCCGGCTGCCTATCCCTCTTCCTGTGCATCGCCTACATCTACTACCGCAACAAATTTATCACCACCTATGCCTATTTACCCTACGGCCGCGCTATTAACGCAGATCAGCTACCCAACGTTAATTGGATCAAACTTACCAGCCCAGACCTCCCCGTAGCCACAAATATCAACGGCATCGTAGCCGACTTGCACGAACCCGAGCTTGACCACCATTGGCAAAAATTTCTCGCCAGCCAGACCCTCGCCGGCATGCCCGTATACAATATTCGCCAAGTAGAAGAATTCCTTACCGGCCGCGTTAAAATTCATCATCTGTACGAAAACGATCTAGGTTCACTCCTACCCTCACCAACCTATGTACTGATAAAACGCTTAGCCGATATCCTACTTATTCTTTTGTCTTGTCCCATTACCTTACCAGTAATGCTTGTCACAGCCATCGCCATCAAACTTGAAAGCCCCGGTAGCGTTCTCTTTCGGCAAAACCGTGTCGGCCGCGGCGGCCATGAATTCTGTATATACAAATTCCGCAGCATGTGCAGCGATTCCGAAAAAAATGGTGCCCAGATGGCACAACTAGGCGATAGCCGCGTTACGCGCATCGGCCATATCATCCGCAAAACCCGCATCGACGAATTACCCCAGTTCTGGAACATTCTCAAAGGCGACATGAGCCTCATTGGCCCCCGTCCCGAACAAAAAATATTTGTCGACCGGTTTATTCAAGAAATTCCCTTTTACGACTACCGCCACATCGTCAAACCTGGCATCTCCGGCTGGGCTCAGGTCACACAGGGCTATGCCGCCGACACTGAACAAACCCAAATAAAAATCGAGCATGATTTTTACTACATCAAGCACTTTTCCTTTTCCCTCGACATCCTTATCTTCTTTAAAACCCTCAAAACCATGCTCACCGGCTTCGGTGCACGCTGATCAAACAAAAAATAAAAATGCTACCCATCAACTTTATAATCTAGATAATCAAAATTAAGAAAATTAATTTTTATCACCAGAAGGAAACAAAAAATGTTTAAACCTAATAGCGTTATTGTTTATGTCAAAGATGTCGATACTAGTACAGAATTTTACACAAAAATACTAGGGCGTCCTCCTATCAAAACTTATCCTGGCTTCGCTGTATTTTTATTGAATGATAATTTTATTTTAGGATTACAAGAGGCTGATAAAATAACGCCAAAGGCACCTAATCATTACGGTGGTTTTGAGTTGTCATTTAATGATGTAACAAAAAATGATGTAGATGAAATTTATTCGACATGGAAGGAATTAAACGTCAAAATTGAACTTGAACCACAAATGCTCGATTTCGGATACACATTTGTAGGAAATGATCCAGATGGTCATCGACTTCGTGTTTGTGCTACCGACACTTCAAAATTTGAATAAAAATTATCTTAAGAAATTAAAACAATGGGGGATTCATTATGTAGCCATGATTTATGATGAATTCATTTGATTAAAAAAGTATAGTTGATTACGGGAGCATCTCGTGGCTTGGGTTGCGCTTGGCAAAATCTGCTCTGGCTCGAGGTGATTTGGTAATTGGTGTTGCAAAAAATATTAATAATTTAGATGTACTAAAACAAGAATATTCCTCAAATTTCATTTCAGTCAGAAGGGTGTTATTAGTGAAGTATCAAGTAAAAGAAGGCATTAAATTATATAAAAGAATCGAAGTAGTAAATTGGTAGCATTCCAGCACAGAAGTAAAATAGTGCAATTTGTTTGCAAACAGGCATAATTCAACAGACCAAAAACAAATTAAATACAAAAAACATAAAAATAAAGCTAAAACCTATTTTTATATAATGATCCGTATAATCAATTGATACATAAAATCATATAATTACACAATTATCAATTTTTGATTGCTTGTATAGTATTAATTTTAAAATAAAATACCAAATATCGAGTACTGAACCAGAAAAAATAGAATTTTTTATTAAAAATAATAATATACAAAAATTATTAAAATATTTTGCAATCAAATTAAAACAAATTTATTTTGGAGAAATTATGTATGACATAGCTATAGTTGGATTTGGGGCGACTGGAGTTAGTTTAATCAAGCAGATACAAGATGAAATATATTCTCTTAATCTAGATAAACCTAAAATTGCTATAATGAACCCTTTAAATAGCTTTGCCACAGGCCACGCTTTTGGTGATGCTGACAGCATTCATAAAGTTAACACCATTCCTAATTTATTGCCAGTTTCATCCTATGAACCTGACAGCTTTTATCACTGGTTGAAAAAAAATAAAATTATTACAGATAACTACCCAGCCAGACTACAATTTTCTCGGTTTCTATCCCAGCTTTATCATCAAATAAATTCCGCTGATACACTTCACATTACAGAATTTCATAGCTCAGCTACCTCCATAGCCAAAGCAAAAGATAAATTTGTTATTGAAGATAGTAACCATCAAATTATACATTCAAAAACAGTCGTAATGTGCCTAGGTGCCAAATCTTCAGATAATTTTCCACAATTTTCTACCCAAAAAGGATTTATCCGTCATTTTAAAGAATATGACGATACTGACGGTAAAATCCTGATTGCTGGCAGTAGCCTAACAGCAATAGATGCTTTTAGATATGCTTATAGTAAGGGAAATCAAGATATTAACTTATTTTCAAGAAAAGGTTATTTACCTACCTGCATAAGCAGCAGCAACCAATATCACCCTGTATATTTAACTTGGCAAAATATCATAATAAACAGTAAAAAATCTGGAGATATACTGAACACATTCATACATCTACTGAATAAAGAGATGGGTCAATTAAAAGTAGTAGGAGAATTCAGACAAGCCATGAATCTTTTACAAAAGGGGAAACATCAAGACTATTTTGAATTTTTACTGCAACGTGCCCAAGAAGCGAATCTTCCTTGTCAGGATATACTGGTTAGCACAAGACCCTATATGCATAAAATCTGGGCTTTGATGAATATCAAACAAAAACAGAAATTTATAAACACTTTAGGATCAATTTGGGCAGCATGGCGCCATCCTGTTCCACAAAAGGTATTCGAAGAAATACATGAAGCTATCATAAATAACAGATTAAAATTTCATAAACTGATATCCGCTCCTACATTTAAAAAAAATAAATATATAATTTCAACGAAAAAAGGCACAATCAGCTCAGGAACATTCTGGGATGCTACTGGTGGCGGAAATAATCTCACTCTTATGAAAGATAGCTTATTAAGCTCTCTCAAAGAAAAAAATCTTATTGAACCTTGTCAAAGTGGTGGCATCAACATAAATGTCTCTACTATGGAATGCATCGTTAACAATCAAGCCGTAAAGGGGCTATATAATCTAGGCCCATTAAATAAAGGATGTTTGTTTTCAACTAACGCCTATTGGTTTAATACCCAATGTGCGAATATTGTAGCGAAAAATATAATTCGACAGCTTTCATTAGCGGAACAAAAGGAAAACATATGAACTTTTTCCTACCACTAATTTACTTGCTGTGTGGTTTGATCGCAGGGAAAACAAGCTTTGATTTCAAACCACTACTTTCAAAGCTACTGACCAAATTCATTATCCCTATTGTCATCATCTATAATATAGCCACTAACTTTAGCAGTATGAGTGTCGTGCTTGTCACCACTATCATTGTGATGACTTTGATGCTATTGCTAGGAAAAATAATTAAAATCAACCCTGTTGATAATCTATGCTTCACTTACCTAAATATTGGCTGGCTGGGTCTACCCATAGCCGCCTCCCTTTTCGGTAATCAGGCCGCCACTATTTTTATTTCTGCCTATATCGGCAGTTCCATTATTGGCAACTCACTTGGTGCATGGCTACTTACAGGTATTAGATTTAATATACGCAAACTAATTCAAATGCCTCCTGTAATTGCGCTAATAATTGGAATAATGCTTTTACCATATAGCAGACAGATTGATTTAGAATTCAAGTTTATCTATAACATAGCTAAATTTTTAATGAGTTTTTTGGGTATGGCTGTACTTGGCATGTGGTTAGCCAAAGCCAAAATTACCTTAAAAGATCTGCGTACCACTCTTTTTTTATTCCTAAAAAAAGTCGCCGGTTATTGTGGAATCATAACCATCTTGCTGGCCTTTGCACATCTATTCAAACAAAATCTTATTTTGCAAAACAGTCTAGCACTTTATTTGTTTTGCTTACTTCCCCCTGCGGCAAATATCATCGTATTAGAAACTCATTATTTAGGTACCGGCCGCTCAGTTAAGCCCATCTCCTGTGGAACCTGTATTAGCGTCATAGCTATTAGCATTTATTCTTTATGCATAATAATCATTAAACATATTACCTAATCAACTAAAGCAACCAACAGCTATCTGCGTTTGGATCTGAACTTTAAAAGCCTAATAATGATATATTAATAATTAACTTGCTTATTCAATTTTCTTGTATCTTTCACGTATCCCTTTAACACAATCAGGCTATAATTAAAAGTTACTTATACATGAATTGAGGATTTATGTATAAACACTATTAGATAAGTTGTATCTCTTTAATATTAATTAATTTTATTATTTTTTCCATTATTACGGATGATTTATGGCCATTTTGGTAACAGGTGGGGCTGGTTTTATTGGCTCTCACACTACAGTTCAGTTGTTAAATGCCGGCCACGATGTGGTTATTATTGATAATTTGTGCAACGCTTCAAGTGTAGTTTTAGAGCGTATCAAAGAGATTACTGGCAAGGAGGTCACGTTTTATCAGGGGGATATTCGTGATCGTGGTTTGCTGCAACAGATTTTTGCTCAGCACCGTATTGAAAATGTTCTGCATTTCGCCGGTTTGAAAGCGGTGGGCGAAAGTGTGCGCGAGCCTCTGAAATATTATGATAATAATGTCAGCGGCAGTTTGATTCTGGCAGAAGAAATGGCTAAAGCTGGTGTATTTAATCTGGTATTCAGCTCTTCGGCTACGGTTTACGGTACGCCGGCTACGGTACCTATTGATGAGTGTGCAGCTACCGGCGGCACAACTAACCCCTATGGTACGTCGAAGTATATGGTGGAACGGATGCTGATGGATATTCAGGCAGCCGATGCACGCTGGAGTGTGACGCTACTGCGTTATTTTAATCCGGTGGGTGCGCATGAATCGGGGCTAATGGGTGAAGACCCGAACGGAATTCCGAATAATCTATTGCCTTATATTTGTCAGGTAGCGGTGGGTAAGCTGGCTCAGTTGTCGGTATTTGGTGACGATTATGAGACAGCGGATGGCACAGGTGTGCGCGATTACATTCATGTGATGGATCTGGCTGATGGCCATTTATCTGCTATGCGGGCTACTGCAAATCGCTCCGGTGTACATATTTACAATCTGGGTACGGGTCAGGGCTATTCGGTGCTGGAGATTGTGCGCGCTTTTGAAGCGGCCAGTGGACAAAAAATTCCTTATCAGATTGTGCCACGTCGCGCTGGTGATATTGCTGTATGTTTTGCCAACCCTGAGCGTGCGGCGCAGGAGCTGGGCTGGCAGGCACAGCGTGATCTGGCCTGTATGATGGCGGATGCATGGCGCTGGCAACAGCAAAATCCGCAAGGCTATAGGGCGGATGCTGTAGCTTGAATACCTAAACTATGTTTAAAACACCAGACCCACTGATTATGCAGTGGGTCTAGTGTTTTCGGTTTTGAGTTTTGATGCAAAATTTAACGCTAATCGCTAAGCCGCTCCTGAGATAATGTTGAAAGATGCTTGAGGTCTTTACCGGTTAACTATTGCTAACTAACTGGTGATGCTTATTATAATATAATGAGAATTATTATCAATAACAATTTTTGTTTTTACATATTGTTTTTGTATCACGGGCATAAAAATGCTGCTTGTGTTTGAGGGTGGTAGCTGGCATTTACCCAGACGCTTCTTGTTTTCGGTATAATTGCCCACAGTTATTTTGTGTTTAAATCCTTTCTCTGTTTGTGCTTTTTGTCACAATTCTATCTGTTATCACACATGCCTATTTCTACTCCAACCGCTCAACTTGTACATCAACAGTTACTGGCCGATAACGAGCTGGCTGTTGCCGACTTTACTCATGCGCTGTCTTTGATGAGCGCACATCATATTGATTATGCCGATATTTACTGTCAACGCAGTACTTATGAAAGCTGGCATTTGGAGGAAGGCATGGTGAAGTCGGGCAGTTTTCAGATTGAGCAGGGTGTAGGGGTACGTGCAGTCAGCGGTGAAAAAACGGCGTTTGCTTATGCGGATAATCTAAACGTGCAGGCATTAACCGATGCGGCGCAGGCGGTACGGGCAATTGGTCAGGCTGGCCAGCAACGCTCAGTTGGTTTGCAAACGCGAAATCTGGCCAAGCCGCTGTACGGAATGGCTAATCCGATGCTGAGCTTGGATGCGGCTGCGAAAGTGGCTTTATTGCAGCGGGTAGAAACGCTGGCTAAAGCTGCGGATCCGCGCATTGTGCAGGTAATGGCTGGTCTGGTATGTGAACATGAGCTGATTTATCTGGCTCGGCTGGATGGACGGATACACACTGACGTCCGTCCACTGGTGCGTTTGTCGGTTACGGTGATTGCGAAGCAGGGTGAACGGCGTGAACAAGGCAGTAGCGGTGGAGGTGGCCGCTTTGATCTGGGCTATTTCGATGAGGCCAAAGTTAAAGAGTATGTTGATATTGCTGTGGCACAGGCGCTGACCAATCTGGAAGCACGGCCGGCTCCGGCCGGCTCGATGACGGTGATACTGGGCAACGGCTGGCCGGGTGTGCTGCTGCATGAGGCAGTTGGACATGGTCTGGAAGGTGATTTTAACCGCAAGGGCACCAGTGCCTTTGCTGGCCGTCTGGGTGAGCGGGTAGCGGCCAAAGGCGTAACGGTGGTGGATCAGGGTAATATAGCTGAGCGCCGTGGTTCGCTGAATATGGATGATGAGGGCAATGCCACCCAGCGCACAGTGCTGATTGAAGATGGTGTTTTATGTGGCTATTTACAGGATGAAACCAATGCTCGTCTGATGGGTGTACCGGTTACCGGTAATGGCCGCCGTGAAAACTATGCTTCGGCACCGATGCCACGCATGACCAATACTTATATGGAAAATGGTGTGCTTAATCCAGAAGAAATTCTTGCTTCTGTGGATAAAGGTTTGTATGCGGTGAATTTTGGCGGCGGGCAAGTTGATATTACCAGTGGCAAATTTGTTTTCAGTGCCTCAGAAGCTTGGTGGGTTGAAAATGGTAAGCTGCAATATCCGGTAAAGGGTGCCACCATTATCGGCAGTGGACCTGAAGTTTTGAAACATGTGAGTATGATTGGTAATGACAGCCGTTTGGACAGTGGTGTAGGTGTGTGCGGTAAAGACGGACAGAGTGTGCCGGTAGGGGTGGGACAACCAACGCTACGCATTGATGCCGGCCTAACTGTGGGCGGCAGCCAGACCTGAACGGAGTAAAACTGGCAAATCATAGCGGGCACCATTTGGTGCCCATTTTTGTTTTTAGCAGGCTGTAGTGTAGTTTTATAATGGATTACGTGTGAATTCTTTTAGCAACAAAGTGCTCAGATTTTCATGGCGGTTGTTGAATCGGAATTCACACTCTTTCAGGTGCAAATAATATTTATCTACATTTATTCCGTTGAACATCGCTAGCCGCCGTGTCACAAAAGACCAGAAGGCAGCAATCTGATGGATTTTTTCTTCATGCGCCAACAGGCTTTCGTCGCTATGATGCAGGCGGGCTCGTTTATTTTCTTCGACGTCAATCAGCATATCATACGGATACCAACTGCGTGCAGGCTGCACGGTACGAATATCTCGCTTACCTCGAATTACCTCCTGTAGCATTAGGCGATACCGTTCGGGGATAATTTCTACATGGACTTTGTCATTACGCCACAATAGTCCACACACGAAATTTTTATCCGCGATGCCGTCGTGGTTGTCACTGAACGGTTGAATGTAATCGTCAGTGATAGTCATGTCAAAATCTACAGGCGAATCCATAGCAGTGAGCAACACGATGCGGCTGCGCAGTTTATACATTAGTTTATTGACACTAATTCGGCTCACGTCACTTAACTGAGCAATCTTTGATGCAGGTAAATCTTCTACAAACAAACGTATAATATGGCGAAATTTTGCCTCATTTATGTGAGCATGATAGTAATATTTGTTAAATACTTTCATAACACTACTTTACCATATTCTTTATTTAACCTAAGTTACCCTGTGAGAGACAACATGCGTGTTAACCGTATCATTAAATCGAATCTAAGTCTAATTAAACCATTGATAATGTGTGCAATTTTAAGCCTAAACTATAATTATGTTATGGCGCAGGAGGCTTCCTCTGAGATGGCACCGCAGGCACGTATCCGCCTGTACGGGCAAAACCAAAAACCCACCAATATGAGATACCGCTATGAGGGGCACTTGGTGAAAGAAACAGCTGGCGGCAATCTGAGCGGAGCTTTTACCTCTCTTTTGCACATGGCCCGAAACAGCAGTATTGGTATCCCTGCTACATCTACGATAGAAACGATGAAACAGCATAATCATTATCTGTCTAAGCTGTTTTATCGCGAATTCACGATTCCGGCTAATATACCGATAACCATATCTAATGCATATATGGGTCTGACCACCGTCAATAATACCCATCAAAACGGATCCGTTATTTATAACGAGCCATCCTGCCAGAGTGACAAATTAACATTTGTAGCCAAACCTGGTCATGATTATGAAGCGATTGCATCTTCTGCTTCGGCACAATGTGGTGTAACGTTGTTGGAGGTACATGCAGATGGTTCGACTACGCCATTGGTAAATGTACAGGCTGGTGGTAATTGATTTTTATCAAGTGCTGACTGAATAGTTTTTCATCCTGCTGGTATTCCAGCCGGCAGGAACATTGTGCGTTAACATGAACATATCAGCTAAAACAAAACGGCTGGTATTTTTATGTCTGAAATGTGTTGAACCGTTTACTTTAGTGTGGCTAAACGAGAAGATACGATATCTGCTTTTAATGGATGGGTTAACCAATATCGCTGAATTATGCCGGCATCCTGATTGGATTAAGTTATTTTTCTTTTTTATTGGCTGAACAGAAATATTTGCAGCTATGTTTTTTCTGTTCTCACGAAAAGATTATGCTCAGACTGCAAGAATTTTTTTCCGGCAGTTGAATTTGCTTCAAGACAAAATAACAATCACTGCGACAGATTTACTACCATCAAATATAGAAATAAAAAAGTGGTATGTCTGCCTGATTTTTGGTCAGGCAAGCATACCACTTACTTATCGGTAACGCTTAGTTAGATTCTACTGCAGCCTGTACATCGCTGTAAGGAGCGGCTTTGGTACCGGAATCTGTGGTTGCACAAGCAGACAGTAACAGAGCAGCCAAAACTGCACTCAATCCCAATAATTTTTTCATCATTGTGTCCTTTATGGTTGGTTTGAAAAGCTGTTTTATTAATCTAGCTTAACTTTATTAATATAACAATTACTCTAGGTAAATTTTGCACTTTCAAACTGCATAATATATCCATTTTACGACACTATTTGGCTTATCCTGCTAAATTGTTCGTATTCCAACAAAATTTACTTGACCTATAAATTTAATGACTGGTATGAGACGTTTCCACGCCGCCTTTGAGTTGGCCGTAAACTTCTGTATGGCTGCTATTACCTCCGTCAGCGGCACAACCTGCCAGTAAAAATGTACAGCACAACAGGCTTAAAGACAGAATTTTTTTCATGTTAGCTTCCTTATTCAATATGCTTTATATTCTGGGTTGATTGGTGATTCTGCATCAATCTGACATAATGCGCAGCAGAATATTTTAGAAATTCGCGTTCTTTTTCAGTTAAAGGGCGGATCTGCTGTACGGGAGAACCCATATACAGATAGCCACTGGCCAGACGTTTGCGTGGTGGCACTAAACTGCCAGCGCCAATCATTACTTCATCTTCGATTACGGCATCATCTAGTACGATAGAACTAATTCCTACTAGCACGCGGTTGCCTATGGTGCAGCCATGCAAATTTACATGATGACCGATGGTGACATCTTCACCAATCAGTAACGGTGAGCCTTCAGGCTTGTCTGCGCTTTTATGGCTTACATGCAGCATACAGTGATCCTGAATATTGCTCCGAGCACCTATCTGCATACTGTTTACGTCGGCACGTATCACCGCAAACGGCCACACGGATACCTGTTCGTGCAAAATCACATCGCCGATAACCACTGCTGTGTCGTCGATAAAGCAATCTGGCGCAATTTGTGGTTGCGTATCTAAATAAGAACGAATATTGTTTTTCATGTTTTTGACCTTATCCTGTTGCATTATGCAACAGTGTTTATAGCAGAAGATAAACAGCAGCTCCTGCCTTTTCCACCCGATTTACCTGAAAAACCGCAAATTTACAGGTATTTTTCTCAAGAGAATACTATGTCTGAAAATGTTTTGTTGAATCTGGACAGCGAACCGCGATTTGATGCTATTCGTGCCGCTGATATCGAACCGGCTATGACTGAAGCCATGCTTCAGGCCAATGAAGCCATTAAAAAGCTGAAAGCACAACCCGAAGTAAACTGGAATAATACGGTAGAAGCGCTGACCAATATTACCGAACGCGCCGGCCGTATCTGGGGAGTGATTGCCCATTTAAACAGTGTGGCTGATACACCTGAGCTACGTGACGCCTATAATAGCCTGATGCCGAAAGTAAGTGAGTTTTTTACCGCCATCAGTCAGGATATTGATTTATACGAACGCTTTAAGAGTATTAAGGCCAGTGATGAATATGCTCATTTGAGTGCCGCTCAGCAAACCAAGCTGAATCATGATTTACGGGATTTTGTACTGAGCGGTGCGGAACTGCCGGCAGCGGAACAAGCTGAATTTGCCGCTTTACAGGCAGAGGGCGCTCAGCTTTCCGCTAGTTTCAGCCAGAATGTACTGGATGCTACAGATGCTTTTGCTTTGTATTTTGCCAATGGTGAGGAACTAGCAGGTAAAGAGAATACTCCCAGCGGTTGCAGCAGTAAGGCTGATTTTGCTCGCGACAGTGAAATTAGCGGTCTGACGGAAGAAGCGCTGGCCATGTTTGCTGCCGCGGCAGAAGCCGAAGGTAAAACTGGCTATAAAATCGGCCTGCAGATGCCGCACTATCTGGCTGTGATGCAATATGCACATAATCGCGAGCTGCGACGGCAGCTTTATCATGCTTATTCTACCCGTGCCAGCGAACTAGGTGAGGCTAAATGGGACAATACAGCTAATATTAACCGTATCCTTGAAATAGCCACTCGTGAAGCACACTTATTGGGTTTCCAGAATTATGCTGAGCTGTCTTTAGCCACCAAAATGGCTGATACGCCACAACAGGTGCTGGCCTTTTTACAGGATCTGGCTAGCCGCGCCAGACCATTTGCTGAGAAAGATCTGGCCGAAGTGAAAGCATATGCGCATGAGCATCTGGGATTGGATGAATTACAACCATGGGATGTAACCTACGCCAGCGAAAAGCTGCGGCAGGCCAAATATGCCTTCAGCCAAACAGAAGTGAAAAAATATTTTCCGGCAGACCGCGTACTGGCTGGTCTGTTTGCACAGATTGATAAGCTGTATGGGGTGCATTTTATTGAAAAACAGGTTCCGGTATGGCATCCCGATGTTCGTTATTTTGAGCTAGAACAGGGTGGCGCCATTATCGGCGGGGTATACATGGATCTGTATGCACGTGCCGGCAAACGTGGCGGCGCATGGATGAATGATTATCGCGGCCGCCGCCGATTCACTGATGGTCATTATGCCGGCCAGCTTCAAACACCGATCGCTTACTTGGTATGCAATTTTACTCCGCCTGTAGCTGGTAATACTGCCCGTCTGAGCCACGAAGAAATTCTGACATTGTTTCACGAAACTGGCCATGGTTTACACCATTTGCTGACTCAGGTGGATGAGTTGGGCGTATCCGGTATCAACGGTGTGGAATGGGATGCGGTGGAAATGCCGAGCCAGTTTATGGAAAATTTTGTGTGGGAATACGATGTACTGGCTGGCATGAGCAGCCATCAGGACACTGGTACCATCCTGCCGGTAGAACTGTACGACAAAATGCTGACTGCTAAAAATTTCCAAACTGGACTGTTTATTTTGCGCCAGATGGAGTTTGCGCTGTTTGATATGGAAATTTACAGCCAGCCTGACTGTGACTGGCAGCAAACATTGCGGGATGTACGTCGCAAGGTTGCGGTGATGCCGCAACCAGACTTTAACCGCTTTGCCCATTCTTTCAGCCATATTTTTGCCGGAGGCTATTCTGCTGGTTACTATAGCTATAGCTGGGCTGAAGTTCTATCGGCTGATATCTATGCGGCCTTTGAAGAAGAAGCTGATGCGTCTGCTACAGGCAAACGCTTCTGGCATGAGATTCTTGCCGTAGGCGGCTCACGCCCTGCCATGGAATCGTTTAAAGCTTTCCGTGGCCGCGAACCCAGTATTGATGCATTGCTACGCCATTGTGGCTTGGATGAAGCTGTTTGAATTTTATTGAAATATAGAAAACGCGGTGCAAGCACCGCGTTTTCTATTGGTTTGCGATTGAGTGATGAATTAAATTATTCAGTTTTGTTATTTTTTTATTTTAAATCAGTAGGCTAATTTGTTATTTACACGTTTAATATATTTTTTTGAAATCTGATTTCATAGTCTGACTGGGTTTATTAAATTTCTTTCACTCATTAATAACAAAATAGATTAACATGTTAAGATAAATATATTATTTTTTTATTGCCTATGCAGATGGGGAAAATGGTTGATACCAGCAAAAACTACTGGTTTTTAGGTGCCTGCCGAGATGGTAATGATGACCTAAGTGAATACTTTATCAATAGCGGAACGTGGCTATATTACGGTCAAAATAATAAGGAAATAAATTTGATCCAGTCTATCCAGACCGGAGATCGGATCGCTATCAAGACTGCTTATGTACAGAAAAATAAATTACCTTTTGATAACAAAGGTTATCCCATTCCAGTATTGAAAATCAAAGCGATCGGTACAGTTTTGCAAAATCCAGGGGATGGAAAAAGCCTGAAAGTTGATTGGGATAAAAATTTTTCTGAAAAAAAATGGTATTTTTACGCCAATCCAAAAACCATCTGGAAAGTAATCCCGAGCAACTGGCAAGCTGAAGAGTTAATTAATTTTACTTTTCATAATCAACTTCAGGATATCAACAGATTTTGCAATGCACCCTACTGGCAGAAACGTTTTTGTAACGTCGATATAAATAAGCTAGAACTAACCAAATCTAGATGGAAACAAACTGTTTTAGAATTCATTAAGGAATTGTGTCATCAAAATAACAGTGAGATTTTTAGCCGGCAACAAATTCTCGAATATTATCAGCAAAAGTTGAAAGAACTGTTTCCTGATAACAATACTATCGAACAATCTGTAAGCCGAACCTTACAAGAATTACGTGACCAGAATATTTTACAGTTTGTAACAAGAGGGCAATACAAATTATCTGATTATGATCTAGACATTACTGAACACTTCAGTGCAGATATACAGGAAAACAGTCAGGATTACATAGTGAGACCATTTTATTCTCTCAAGGATTTAATCAACGAAGGCTGCTTTGTTGATCCTCAACAATTAGAAATTATTCTGGAAAGGTTAAAAGAAAAGAAAAACATGATTTTACAAGGACCGCCCGGTACAGGTAAAACTTGGCTAGCCAAACGTCTGGCCAATGTGATGGTTGGTTTCCAAGATTTCGATAATATTAAAGTAATACAGTTTCATCCAAATATGTCTTACGAAGATTTTATTCGCGGTTATCGACCCTCATATGATGGCAAGCTTGAATTGATTGATGGTCCTTTTATCGAAATGGCCAATCGGGCCAGATACGATCCTAATACAAATTATGTACTTGTAATTGAAGAAATCAATCGAGGCAATCCGGCACAGATTTTCGGTGAAATGCTGACCTTACTGGAGGCAAATAAACGAAATTACCATGAAGCTATGGAATTAACCTATAAGCGTAATGATGAAACCGTTTTTTTTATTCCGGATAATCTATACGTAATCGGTACCATGAATATTTCCGACCGATCACTGGCCATGTTTGATTTAGCATTGCGGCGACGCTTTGCATTCTTCACTCTGCAACCAAACTTTGGTAAGCAGTGGCTATCCTATATGGCAGAAAAAACGGCCATTGCACATGAGAAATTAGAAGACTGGCAGCAGCGCATGTTGCTACTGAACCAGAAGATCAGCGATGATCCGATGTTGGGAAAGGCTTTTACCATTGGCCACAGTTATCTGACCACTAATAAACCTGTTCCAGATGCAGATACTTGGTATAAAAACATTATCGACACTGAAATTCGGCCTTTACTAACAGAATACTGGCTTAATGATCCAAATAAAATTGATGAGGCTATTGAAGCCTTATTGTCTGATGTGTGCTGATAGTAATGCAAAAGCCTGAACGATCCACTACCAATAATACCGTCGCTACGATACCCATCAGAAATATCTGGCTGCTGCTATTGTATGCTTCTGATCTGTATAAAACACTTGGTGCGCAGCAAAGAGTAAAGCTGGAACAAAATCCTCAAGAACTGATTATTCTGGTTGCAAAACTATATTGTCAGGCTGTTAGCAAAAGGCTGATGCGCGCATTATCCTGCGGATATCAGCAACATACGCAATCACTAACTCGTGTCAGGGGAAAAATAGATCTGCTGACTACCGCACGCCAGCAGTTATTAGAAAAAGGGCGCATTCGATGCCAGTTTGATTCTTTAACCATTGATACCCCGAAAAATCGCTTTATTCATGCTGCCGCGCATGTATTGCTGGCACAGTTAGAGGATAAAACATTAATCCGGCAATGCCAGAACATTATCAGTCGGTTTACGGCGCTTAAGATAGGGCAGTCGACTCAGTATGACCATTTAACTGAATCTTTTGATCAATCTGGCAAACAAGATAAAACGCTGCTTACTCTTTGCCGGCTGATTTTTAATATGGCTATACCCACCGAGCAGGCAGGTAGTTATTTACTGGAGCAAGCAGATAAAAAAGATCAGTGGTTGCGGCATTTATTTGAAAAGGCAATAGTTGGATTTTGCCGCACTAATTTGAATAGTAAGGAATGGATAATAAGCGCCGGCAAACGATTATATTGGCAGCAGCTACAACCCAGTACAGGTATAAAGGATTTTTTACCCAGTATGCAGTCTGATTTGGTCATTGAACACCGCCAGTGCCGGCATCGCCTAATTATTGATACCAAATGTACGTCTATCCATACCCAGTCTTTTTATAAAGACAAGGTGTTTAAAAGTCCTCATATTTACCAGCTCTATACTTATCTGCGCAGTCAGGAAAATCCTGTTGATCCGCCATCACTCAATGCAGCCGGAATGTTATTGTATCCTGCTATTAATGAATCGATTAATGAATCTGTCACCATTCAAAATCATCAGTACCGATTCTGTACTATTGATCTTAATCTGGATTCCGGTTTGATCAGAAAAAATTTATTGGATTTATTAAGTCAGTGGTGTTGTAGTAGTAGCGGCTTTCAGCAAAATGATTGAAGGAGCAGGCTATTATTTAAAATAAACTAAGTTTTTTTCTGCGCCATACAGTTTTTATTCAATAATTATTTAATTTATCCTATTGAGATTTTAAACTTGTTGATTTCTTTCAATATGATTTTTTAATACAAACTAAATAAATAAGTAAAATCAGTTTTCAAAGCAATTTTTTTCAGCTTTCATCTACCATATATAAAAGCTAGTTTATAAATGGTTTTTTCGGTTTCTGTGGATTGACCTAAGGAATATAATTTATCGGTGGCAATACCAGCTCAGGCACATTTATGTAGCCTTTTAATAAGTTCTGATCAGTCGATATATCCAAATACCGGCAGAAACAGATTTTAATGCTCATTACTTTTGTCTGATCCACTTTGAATATATTTTATTGGGCAAATTGATTATATTAATTTAAAAAGGCTGTTTATTTCTTCATATAGGGAAACGTATGATAGTCTGTGCTGGCAAATAAAAAGCTGACTATCAATTTCGACAGCCAGCTTTTTTCTTGCCAGAAAGCTTATTCTTCATCCTCAATCAATGCATCTACAAATGCTTTGGCGTCAAACGGGCGTAAATCGTCGATGCCTTCGCCTACACCGATGAAGCGTACTGGTATCGGGCGTTTGGCGGCCAGTGCGGCGAGGATACCGCCTTTTGCGGTGCCATCCAGTTTAGAAACGATCAGGCCGGTTAGGCCAAGGGCGTCGTCGAAAGCGACTACTTGATTGATGGCGTTCTGGCCGACGTTGGCATCGAGTACCAGCATGACTTCGTGTGGTGCTTCGGGTAATGATTTTTGCAACACGCGTTTTACTTTTTTGATTTCTTCCATCAGATGCAGCTGGGTTGGCAAGCGGCCAGCGGTATCTGCCAGTACGATATCGATACCACGTGCTTTGGCTGCTTCAAGGGCATCGAAGCAGACGGCGGCAGAATCACCGGATTCCTGCGCAATTACGGTTACGTTATTGCGCTCACCCCATTGCTGTAATTGCTCACGGGCAGCTGCACGGAAGGTGTCGCCAGCGGCCAAGAGGACGCTTTTACCCTGACTTTGAAAATATTTAGCCAGTTTGCCGATACTGGTGGTTTTGCCTGCGCCGTTTACGCCAGCCATCATGATAACAAAAGGTTTTTTATCAGCAGGTATGGACAAGGGCTGCTGAAGTGGCTGCAGTAATTCATATAAGGCTTCTTTCAGGGCGCTGCGCAGTTCGTTTCCGTTTTTCAATCCTTTCAGGGTGACGCGCTGGCGTACCTGTGCCAGTAGTTTTTCGGTGGCTTCGATACCCATATCACTGGTGAGCAATACAGTTTCCAGCTCTTCGTACAGGTCTTCATCGATTTTGCCGCCACCAAATACAGACGCCAGCGATTTGGCCATCTGGTTGCGCGATTTGCTTAGGCCCTGTTTGAGCCGTGCTGCCCAGCCCAGTCGTGCTGGTTTGTCTGTTTCGCCAGGGGTTTCTGTGGTTTCTACAGGAATCACTATGGTGTTTTCGCTGGCCGGAGCCTGAACAACCTCTGATTCCGTGCTGGTGGCAATGGCGGCCGGTTCATCTACAGCAGCCGGTACGATGATGTCTTCTGTTGTTTCGGTAGCCGTAGATTCGGAGACGGCTGTATTCGCTGTGTACTCTTCTACGCTCTGGTGAGAAGCAGCCGGTTCAGGCTGGGTATGAGTTTCAGCCGCTGTATCGGGTTGCTCTACTGATTCCGGCTGCGCGGGGTTAACGCTGGCTTGTTCTTGCTCTGGCTCTGTATTTTTTTTTCTTTTAAAAAATCCAAACATGGGTTATTCCTGATGCTAGGTGAACCAAAGTTCTGTAAAAGCTTGTCTTTGGTAATGAATATATGGGTGCTATTGTAGCTTAGAGCCGCTGGTTTGATAATGTGTTATGGTATTCAGGCCAATTTATACGGCCGGTTTGGTTTGCCGGTATTTGAGTTTTATCAGTCTCAAAGGTTTTTTTCTACTTATGTTGTTGGCAGTTTCAACGATGTTAGCAGACAGTATTGCCGAAGCGCTCTGAAAACGGATGGATATTTTTTCCGCCATGCTAATGAAAGCACTGTGCATTTCTGAAATAGCCGCTGACGTTAGTTTTTATTCGCATGTGTGCACTAGTTGCGATTGGTAGTGATGTTCCGGATTACTGTTTTTGTTTCGAGTATTGATGCGGTTTTGAATGCTGTTATTGCCGCGTTATTGCAATAATTCTGACCAGCTTTCCGGTTTTTGCCAGTTTACGCGATGGATGTTGGTTGCGTTGCGGTTGTAGGACTGATCATAAATCCAGTGCTGCCATTGTGGTTTCAGGCTGCCGCTTATCATGGGTTTGTCATCAATGAGGATGTCGCCGCGAATCCATGTTTTGTCTTTGGCTAAAATGATGCGGTTTAGCCACTCATCACCCAAGTAGCGGGCGACCCAGTCGAATTTTTCGGATACGCAGTAATGATAGTCATCGATAGGTGAGGTGCAGATGCGTACGTCGTGCCCTGCTTCTAGTAAGCGTCTGGCAGCCTGAATCCCCTGATTCATGGGTGGCAGGGAGGCAAAAAAACCCTTACTGCTGTAAATCTGTGTCAGCTGTCGGTGATACTGTGGCGCCATGTCTTCACGCAGGTAAAAATGTCGGCGTTCTGGCAGGGGTAGGGGCTGCTGGTAGGTTAGTTGCCAGCGCTGTCTTACACCCTGCTCAAAATCAGCCAGAACTCCATCCTGATCGAGTAAAATCAATTTGGCTGCCATACGATTTCCTGTAGTGGGGTCTGCGATTATCAGAGTGATGTTTATAACATGTTTTTTAACGCAAGTCGTACACCTTCACTGATGTCGGTACCGGCCGGTATGTCTTTGCAGGCGCTGCGGGCTTCTTTATCGGTATAGCCTAAGGCTAGCAAAGTATTAATTATGTCTTCGTTTGCGGTGACAGCTTCGGCAGCATACAAACCTAGGCTATCGCCACTGGCAGCTAATTTGCCACGTAGCTCAAGTACGAGACGCTCGGCTGTTTTTTTACCAATTCCGGGAGCAGCGGTCAGGCGTTTGATGTCTTCGCTGGCGATAGCGGCCGCCAGTTCATCACTGCTGAGGCTGGAGAGGATGCCCAGCGCGCTTTTGGCTCCGATGCCGCTTACTTTGATAAGTGCACGAAACGTTTCGCGTTCTTCGCGAGAGCCAAAGCCAAACAGCAGATGGGCGTCTTCCCGTATCACCAGCTGGGTGTAGAGCGCCGTTTCTTCTCCGACTGCGGGTAGGTTGTAAAAGGTTTGCATGGACACCTGAGCCTCGTAACCCACGCCATGTACGTCCAGTACCACTATCGGTGGATTTTTTTCTAGCACGATACCGCGTAAACGACTAATCATTATGTTCCTTTCCTGACGCGGGACAAACAAAAGCCCGTGCATAATACCACGGGCTTTTGTCTGAGTTTGTAGCTGAGTTTACAGTGTGGTCAGCATGGATTTTCTGGCTTCATCAGCACGTTGTTGTTGCTGGAAAGGACCCATACGGACAACGTAGCTGTTTTTCACTTTCACCAGTTTGGCCTGCTGTGCGCTGCCAGCAGCCTGCAGATGCTGTGTGGTTGCTTTCAGATACTGCTGTGCCAGCTCTTTGTTGGCAAATTTCTGTAAATCAACATAAATGTTGCCACCACTGCCGGCTGGTTGCAGGCTTTCGCCGGGCAGTACCTGTTCTACGCGTACCTGTGCTGTGCCGGCACGGACGAAACCCAGTTTCTGCGCCGCAGCGTAAGATAAGTCCATGACACGATTCGCGTGGAAGGGTCCACGATCGTTTACTCTCACGACGACAGTCTTGCCGTTTGAAAGATTGGTTACCCGGGCATAGCTGGGAATAGGCAAAGTGGGGTGGGCTGCTGTCAGCATCTGGCTGTCAAACCGCTCTCCAGATGAGGTACGGCGCCCGTGAAAATTCTGACCATAGTAAGAGGCTCGGCCTACCTGACTGAAACTGGCCACTTTTTGTAACGGGTAATATCGTTTGCCCGCTACCTGATAGCTAAGGTTAGCTGTTTTATGCAGATGCTCTGCTGGTGCTACTGTAAGATTAGATAGAGATTTTTTAGCATGATAAACCGGCGCTGACAGATGAGCGGTCTGCTTGGCACTGGCCAGGCTTAACCCCAGTATCATGACAACGCTAACAAATAATACTTTAATCCTGATCAAACCGTATTTCCGTTTCTGTGAGTAAAAGACGCAAACACCAGACATGCAGATTTTGTTGTCCACGACAACAAGTCAGTCTGGTAAAACTGTATTTATACTAAGACAGCAAAAAAACAGTGGCAGCCACTAAAAAGTGGCAGGAGAGGCAGTAACCTCAATTGGCAGGAACTGACACCGACTGTGGTTTAATACAGCACATTGGCGGGTTCCGAAAGTTGCTTACTAATCGGCAAAAAGCCGAAATGGTAACGCAGTTAATAATTGAATCAGTAATTTATCAGGGCGACACTATGCCAAACAAGCCTTTGTCTGTCAAAGATTTTTTCAATCCGGATGAGCCAGCGACCAAACAAAAACCTGTGCGGCACCCGATTTTTTAAGGGTTTGCGCTAGTTCGGCAATTGTTGCGCCGGTGGTCACAACATCGTCAATTAACAACAGGTTACGTTTTTTTACGGGCTGCTTCAAGTGAAATACACCGCGTACATTACGCTGGCGGGCTGATTTTTTCAATGTAGACTGGGGCGGCCGGTGGGAGCGATCAATGCAGTACGGTGGCAGCAGCGGTAACTCGTAATGGCGGGCAATGCTGGCAGCAAGCAGCTGGCTTTGATTAAAGCCGCGCTTAAACAGCCGCTTACGGCTTAAGGGCATGGCCAGCACTGCGTCTATTTGTGCGGTTTCCAGCCACTGTGGCGGCCGTGCCAGCATTAATGCGGCCAAAATATCGAGCAGGGCAAGCTGCCTCTGATGTTTGTACGCGCTGAGTATTTGTCGGAGTGGAGTGGCATAGCGGTAACTGGCATAGAGGCGAACAAACGGCCAATGCTGCCCGCATTGCTCACAAGTTCCCGCTGTCAGATTGCCGGAATGGCATTGCAAACAGATATCACGTTCTGGGCGCTGAAGGCTGCTTATGTCCTGCCAGCACGGATGGCACAAGCCTGAGCCATCAGTATAATCGTGGCATAATAAACAGTGCGGCTTGCCGATACAGGCGTGCCAGAATGAAGTAAGTAATGAAACTATTCCCATGATCACACCTTCTCAAACTTTACTGATACACGGCTGGGGTGCCAATCATCATATTTTCGACCCTTTTCTGGCCAGTCTGCCGCTGCCAAATCAAATGCATATGCTTACGCCGGATCTACCCGGCCATGGCTGTGCGCCGTTTGATGGTACTTTTGATATAAATACTATTGCCGACCAACTAGCGGCACGGTTATCTGAACCGGCTCATGTTCTTGGTTGGTCGCTGGGAGGTATGGTGGCCATCAGTCTGGCCGCACGTTATCCAGACAGGGTTGCCACGCTGTGTCTAACAGCCAGTCTGGCTAAATTACTGGCCAGCAGTGACTACCCGCAAGGCCTGCAAAAGATTAGTCTGCATCAGATGGCAGACAAATTCAGGATAGATTATCCCAAATACATGCAACAGTTTCTACAGTTGCAGATGCTGTATGCGGATACGGGGATACAAACCGGCATGCAGCATCTGCTGCCGGCCATTTGCCAGTATGGAGCACCGGTTGCTCTTAACGCTGCTTTGCATGCGTTAGAACAAGCAGATTTACGCCCGCTACTCAGTAGCTTACACTGTCCGGTATTACTGGTTTACGGTGGTCGCGATACCATTACGCCGCCACGCATGGGCGAATATCTGCATCAGCACCTGCCGCAGAGTGAATGGCATCTGCTGCCGCAGGCTGCTCATACACCGTTTTTAAGCCATCCTGATGAATTTGCCCGTGTACTGGGTCGGTTTTGGGAACAATACACATGACAACTCTGCCACACCAGCCAGACTGGTTTCTGCATGCACATCTGGCCGCGACGCTAGACGAACGCCTGAGTATTCTGAAACAGCCACCGCAGCACATTTTGCTGGCCGCCGCTGATGGTAATGAAAGCTACCGCTTACTTAAAATGCGTTATCCACAAGCTTGTTTCCATGAATATGATAGTCGCAGCTGCTATCTTCAGGCAGCACAGGCGATTCGAAAAGCCAAACAGAGCTGGTGGCAGAAGCTCAATAGCAGTCTGCCGGAACAGATCGCATCCGACCGGCTGCCGGATAATCAGGCAGCGGATATGGTATGGAGTAATCTTGGTCTGATTCATCAGCCAGATGCAGTAGCGGTGATTGAAAACTGGGCTGGTGCTTTGCGCCCTGACGGTCTGCTGTTTTTTAGCCACTTTGGGCCGGATACATTAAAAGAAGTCCTGACACTGTGGCGCGCTGCGGGTATAGTGGTCAGTGTGCCGAGGCTACTCGATATGCACGACCTTGGCGACATGCTGTATCAGCACGGTTTTTATGATCCGGTGATGGATATGAATATGCTTACGCTGCAATATACTAAGCCAGAACGCTTTATCGAAGATATGCGCACAGCCGGTCTGTGGCAGAGTCTGAAATTTGACAACGAAATCGAGGCTGTACGTATTCTGGCACAGGCGTGGCAGAATGAAGATATACAGAATGTCACGCTGGAACTGGTGTACGGACATGGTGTGAAAAAACAGATTCTTCCAGAGAACGTTGCACCGATACAGTTTTATCCATCGTCTTCCACTCACTCTTCCCAACCTTAATATAAAAATATAAATATGAAATTTACTGTATTGCTGCGTACCTGCGCTGTGATTATTTCGGTTTTCGGTAGTCTTTCTGCTTGTAAAAGCACTACTCCTGTCACACCAACAGCGGCAACCAAGCCGCGTGCGGTTATCGGGCTGGCACTTGGTGGCGGGGTTTCCAAAGGGTTTGCGCATATCGGGGTGATAAAAGTTTTACAGGAAAACCATATTCCGATACGGGTGGTGACTGGCACCAGTGCTGGCGCGCTGGTAGGCAGTATGTATGCCTCTGGTATGAGTCCAGACCGGCTGGAGCTGGAAGCGGAAATTCTAAATAAAACCGATCTGGTGGATCCGGTGCTGTCTACTTCCGGCTTTATCAAGGGACAGAAACTACAGGATTACATCAATGCGAAGGTAAGGAATAAACCGATTCAGCAATTTCCTATCCGCTTTGGTGCTGTGGCCACTGAATTCGGTACTGGCCGCATGGCAGTGTTCAACAGTGGCAATGCCGGACAGGCTGTACGTGCCTCGGCAAGCATTCCAAATATTTTTCAGCCAACGGTTATTGGCAATAAACGTTTTGTGGACGGTGGTTTGGTAGCACCAGTGCCGGTCACCGCCGCCCGACAACTTGGTGCCAATGTGGTCATTGCGGTGGATATTTCCGCCAAACCGGCGCGCCTGACCAGTGAAGGCTTTTTTTCTTATTTAGACCAGAGCCTGAATATCATGAGCGCTTCGGCACTGAACAGCGAGCTAAGTAAGGCGCAGGTGGTGATCCGGCCACAGGTACAGAAGCTGGGTACTGTTGGCGGCTTCGACCAGAAAACACAGGCTATTCAGCTGGGTGAGCAAGCAGCGCGTGCCGCTTTACCACAAATTCGCGCGGTTCTGGCCAAATATCAGGTTAACTAAGCGCTCTGTGCCCGTGTAATTGGTGCAGGCTGCCGCTGTGGCAGTCTGCGTTTTTATTCTGGTTAATCTTGTTAAAAATAATGCAATCCATGATAGTGGCAATTTAATGATTATTAACTAAAATAATCAATAATGTTTTACTCATATATCATGAACAACATGAGCTAATTCACAATATTAGCGTTAACAATAGACTGAATGATTTTTAGGCAATCAAGTATTTCATGATTAAAAAAAGAAAAAACAATATTCACATAGTTTGTATTTAGTATAAGCAGGAAACCATCTGTGTGAATCTACTGGTTGAATAATATGAATAAAACTATTTCTGGCAATTCATTTTTGGTTTTTTTATACACGCAAGCTTAGTTGTTACAAAATGAATATCTAATTGTTATCAGCAACAACCAAATACTTCCATTTATCATATAGACAGTCAGCCAAAGCACCATAAACAAAACCGTCATTCAGGTAATGCATTTCCTGCTTATGTGTAACGCAGCCAGTATAAAATAAACTGAATACATACCAATAGACATTACCGAACCCCTCTGTCGAACCTTTTTATACTTATCTATGTATAGCTGTTTTGCTGCAATTTTGATAATAATCATGGAAAACCCAAAAAGAAAACCGCCCCGATAAACGAGGCGGTTGGATAATATGGTACTGAATCAATTTAGGCTTTTAGTTCAGCACGCAGCTTTTTGGTCACTTTTACCATCACTTCTAGAGCTGCCGTGGTTTCCGGCCAGCCGCGGGTTTTCAGACCACAGTCTGGATTTACCCACAAGCGTCGTTGGTCGATAACTTTCAGCGCTTTGCGCAGCAGATGCTCCACTTCAGCTTCAGTAGGTACGCGCGGGCTGTGGATATCATATACGCCGGGGCCGATATCGTTTGGATAGCTGAATTTCACAAAGGCATCGAGCAATTCCATATCAGAACGCGAGGTTTCGATGGTAATAACATCTGCATCCATGCTGGCAATTGCTGGCAGAATATCATTGAATTCTGAATAGCACATATGGGTATGAATCTGCGTACTGTCGTCAGCATCGGTAGACGTCAGGCGGAAAGATTCACACGCCCAATCCAGATATTCATCCCATTGCGCACGTTTCAACGGCAAAGCTTCGCGAATAGCCGGTTCATCAATCTGAATGACGCGGATGCCGGCTTTTTCCAGATCCAGCACTTCATCGTTTAAGGCCATAGCAATCTGTTTGCACACCAAGCTCAACGGTACGTCATTGCGCACAAAGCTCCATTTCATCATGGTTACCGGACCGGTCAGCATACCTTTCATCGGCCGTTTGGTCAGCGACTGAGCATAGGCAGACCACGCTACGGTCATGGCTTTCGGGCGGGCAACATCACCAAAGATAATCGGCGGTTTTACACAGCGGGAACCATAGCTTTGTACCCAGCCATACTGAGTAAAGCAGTAGCCATCCAGCTGCTCACCAAAGTATTCCACCATATCGTTGCGTTCGGCTTCACCGTGCACCAATACATCGATATCCAGTTTTTCCTGCTGCTCAACACAGTAGGCGATGTCTTTTTTCATTGCAGCTTCATAATCGGCGGCACTCAGCTCACCTTTTTTGAAAGCCGCACGTGCCTGCCGGATTTCCTGAGTTTGCGGGAAAGAACCAATAGTTGTAGTGGGCAGCAACGGCAGCTTCATCCACGCCTGCTGTTTCTCAATCCGCTCTGCAAACGGACTATGACGTTGGTCGGCATGAGCACGTAAACTAGCTACACGCGCAGCAACCTGATCGTTATGAATCAGTTTACTGGTCTTGCGGCCGGCAGCAGCAGCATCAGAAGCAGCCAGAGCTTCCTGTACCGTGTCCTTACCATGTGCCAGAGCTTGTTTGATAATACCCAGCTCTTGTAATTTCTGGGCGGCAAATGCCAGCCAGTTTTTGATTTCTGGGTTAAGTTTCTCTTCTACATTCAAATCCTGCGGGCTATGCAGCAATGAGCAGCTCGGTGCAATCCACAGATTGTTGCCCAGCTGAGTGGCTACCGGTGCCAGCAAATCGATTACTTCGCGCAGATTGGCACGCCATACGTTGCGGCCATCAATCAGGCCAACGGACAGAACTTTGTTTTCTGGCCATACATTGGCAAACTCGGCCAGCTGCTCGGGTGCACGGACACAATCAATGTGTACACCATTTACAGGCAAATTTTTGAGTAAATTCAGGTGTTCGGCCACACTTCCAAAATAAGTACCGATGATGATGCGGGTACCAGTAATAGCCAGCTCCTGATAGGTGGGTGCAAACGCATCCAGCCATTCACGCGCAATGTCCACAGCCAGAATCGGTTCATCAATCTGTATCCAGTCCACACCGGCATTGGCCAGTTCACGCAGCAGTTTCTGGTATTCAGGCAACAGACGTGGTAGCAGTTCCAAACGGTTATGGCCGGCATCTTTTTCCTTACCCAGCCACAGCAACGTCAGCGGACCTACCAGCGTCGGTTTGATATCGTGGCCAGTGGCTTTGGCTTCTTCAATCTGTGCAATCAGATTGGCGGCATTGGCTTTAAAGCTGGTGTCCTGATGCCATTCCGGCACAATATAGTGGTAGTTGGTATCAAACCATTTGGTCATTTCCATAGCCACCTGAGTGGCATTACCGCGAGCAAGCTCGAAATACTGGCTAAGAGTAAGCGTGGTCGCATCAAACCCAAAACGAGCCGGAATAGCGCCAAGCGCACACAGAGTATCCAGCACATGGTCATAATAAGAAAAATCACCAACCGGCAGCAGGTCAGCGCCAGCAGCTATCTGAGTAGCCCAGTTTTTCTGGCGAATATCCGCGGCGGTCTGCCGCAGCTCAGCCTCACTTTTGCTGCCTTTCCAAAACGCTTCAACAGCAAATTTGAGTTCGCGTTTAGCGCCAACACGCGGATAACCGGATAAATGGAATGAATTCATAAGTGTTTCTCCCTATTTGTGAAAGATAAATTTCGATAATAGTCAGTGTGCGGGAGTTAAGACATGACGACAAGCGATAAATTTTGCAGTTCTACATGAAAAATTTTAATATACCAATCTGACACTATGCAGTACGAGAATATGATAAGGTATGTAAGTGTATAGTACGAAAACAGATAAATGGCTATTCGAAGAGAAATAATCAGCATAGCCATATCACTCTTAATTAATAAACAAAACGATTGTTTATGAATTTTTTAACTTGTATTCGTGGTTAAAATAATTATTAAAGGCGGAAAATATGGAGTCGATTATTGAGCTGCGTCATTTACGCACTTTGCTAGCTCTCGAAGAAACCGGAAGTGTTTCCATGGCAGCCAAGCGAGTATTTCTGACCCAGTCTGCGCTATCACATCAAATACGGGTGCTAGAACAGTTTTACGGCACACCACTCTTTGAACGCAAATCCAGCCCCATTCACTTTACACCCGTAGGCGAACGCCTACTGCAACTGGCGCGCGAAATCACGCCTCTGGTCACCGTAGCTGAGCTGGATATGGCGCAGATTATTGAAGGCGAAGCAGGGGAGCTGCGCGTGGCTGTGGAATGCCACACCTGTTTCGACTGGCTGATGCCAGCCATGGATGCGTTCCGGCCGCTGTGGCCGAAAGTGGAGTTAGACATCGTGTCTGGTTTTCAGGCCGATCCGGTTGGATTACTGCTGACCCATCGTGCCGATCTGGCCATTGTGTCTGAATATGCACCTCAACCAGGAATTCTTTTTCAGCCTTTATTTGCCTATGAAATGGTGGGAATTTGCGCCAAAGACCATCCACTGGCCGCCAAAAGTGTCTGGCAGGCGCAGGACTTCACCGACGAGACGCTAATTACCTATCCAGTACCGGACGATATGCTGGATTTAATCCGCAAAGTATTGAAACCAGCAGGCGTACAGACCGCACGCCGCAACAGCGAATTAACTATTGCCATCATCCAGCTGGTTTCAAGCCGGCGTGGTATAGCAGCTTTGCCATATTGGACGGTGATGCCCTATCTGGAAAAAGGTTACGTGGTGGCACGCCAGATTGGCGACATTCCATTGCAAAGTGAACTGTATGCAGCGATGCGTGAATCAGACCACAGCAAAAGCTATCTGGATAGTTTCTGCCAAATTGTGCGTGAGCGCAGTTTCGCCGATTTACCTGGTCTTAGCCCACTGAGCACCCCCGATTAATTTCCAACGACACAGACAATTTACATTGGGAGTGGTCCGACAGTTGTAAAAAGTGTTGGCAGCTTGCCGCATCTGAAGTGAATCCCAAAGTAGATACAATACCAATTATATTCATCTCTGCGAAAACCAGATAAGCACTCATGATTTCCATCTACGCTAAACTGGTAGTGAATAAATAACGGCGACCGGAGTGGCTCCGCTACAAGTTATCTGAAGAAGGATAGAAACAGTCTGGGCAGGAAACCGTTCTAGCTGCAGGTGAAGACATATTCACAATTTGTTTGTGTATATACACTGAATGCCAGAAAAGCAGAGTGTTTTTTCCAAAAAGCACGGTTTTCGCCTACCGGTATTACCCTTTATTGAATTTTCCTGTTTCATCGTTCAATTAAAGCTGATTATTCCTGTTCACAGAAACTGTTAATAATCCATTAACATATTTTTCCTTGCGATTTTTCAGCCTCAATCGGCTACAATAAGCGCTATGGAAATTCTATCTTCTTCCGGTTTACCGACCGGCCTCAATAGTGAACAATTAGCCGCCGTCACTTGGCCGGCGCAGCCTGCTTTGGTGCTGGCCGGCGCCGGCAGTGGCAAAACAAGGGTACTTACCACCCGTATTGCTTGGTTATTACAAACAGGCCAAGCCAGTGTCCACAGCATACTGGCTGTTACCTTTACCAATAAAGCAGCCAAAGAAATGCAATTGCGCCTAAGCGCACTGTTACCAGTATCAGTACGCGCCATGTGGCTGGGTACCTTCCATGGTCTGTGCCATCGTTTTCTGCGCCTGCATTATCAAGAAGCCGGCCTGCCGAAAACGTTTCAGATTCTGGACATGGGTGACCAGCTATCTGTGATTAAGCGCTTGCTCAAACAACTCAATATTTCTGATGAAATCATTGCTCCGCGTAGCCTTCAAGGATTCATCAATGCTCAAAAAGAAAACGGTTTGCGTGCCTCCCAGCTAAGCGCACGCGACCCGCATGAGCGGCAAATGATTGAATGCTACGCTGCCTATGACAGCTTGTGCCAGAATGAAGGTGTAGTGGATTTTGCCGAGCTGATGCTGCGCAGTTACGAAATTCTGCAAAATAATGATGTACTACGGAGCCATTATCAAAACCGCTTTAACCATGTACTCATTGATGAATTTCAGGACACCAACAAACTTCAGTATGCATGGTTAAAACTGCTTGCCGGAAAACAAGCAGCGTTTTTCGCAGTCGGCGACGATGATCAGAGTATTTATCGCTTCCGCGGAGCCGAAGTAGCCAATATGACCCGCTTTCTGCATGAATTTAACGTGAGCGAACCCATTCGGCTGGAACAAAATTACCGCTCCGTTGGTAACATTCTTACCGCAGCCAACGCCGTGATTGCGCATAATGCCAGCCGTCTGGGAAAAAATCTGCGTACCGAAGCAGGCACCGGAGAAAAAATTCGTGTCTTACAAGCGATAAATGATATAGAAGAAGCCCAATTTGTTGTCGATGAAGTAAAAGCTTTGCACCGTGAAGGACTAGATTATATACAGATGGCAATACTGTATCGCAGCAATGCTCAATCGCGTGTACTGGAACAAGCCTTATTTCGCGCCGGTATTCCCTACAAAATCTATGGCGGTTTGCGTTTTTATGAACGGCAGGAAATCAAAAATGCACTGGCATATCTGCGGCTGGCCGTCAATCCCGATGATGATAACGCACTTTTGCGCATCATCAATGTACCCACTCGCGGAATCGGCGCCCGCAGCATTGAAAATATTCAGGCAGCAGCCAACGAAGCCAATACCTCACTATGGCAGGCTGCTACCAATCTGGCGTCCAAAAACAGCAAAATTGCCGCTTTTGTGCGTCTGATAGAAAATCTTCAGCTTCAAGCTACGCAGATTTCCCTGCCGGAAATCATGGCTGCTGCCATCTACGACAGCGGGCTGATGGAATATTACCGTACCCAAAAAGGCGAGCAGCAGGAACGCATCAACAATCTAGAAGAACTTCTCAATGCAGCCGTAGCATTCAAGCCACAAGAATCAGGATTTGAATTTGAATCCGACTATGACCCAAACGACCCATTATTCGCAGTATTGTCATTTCTAAGCACCGCCTCACTCGAAGCAGGCGAACATCAGGCTGGGCAGGGCGAGGATGCTTTGCAATTAATGACAGTTCATGCGGCTAAAGGTCTCGAATTTGACGGGGTTTTTCTTACTGGACTGGAAGAAGGCCTGTTTCCGAGCGAATACAGTATGGCTGAGCGCGACGGCCTGGAAGAAGAGCGGCGTCTCATGTATGTCGCCATTACCCGAGCACGTAAACGCTTGTATCTAACCATGGCCGAGCAACGGCTACTACACGGACAGACTCACTTTGCCTTACCATCACGCTTTGTGGATGAAATACCCGAAGCAGTACTGCAATACCTGTCAGCACACAAAAACTCTTTGATAGCCAGACAGCAGAGCACACAGCGCACCAATCCATTTCATAGCCGCAGCAAACTGGCTGAAACACAAGCCAGCCCAGATTTCGACGGCTTCCAGCTGGGGCAGAATGTGCATCACGAGCGTTTCGGTACCGGCGTCATTATAGATGCCACACACAAAGCAGAAGGCGCGCGTCTGACCATAAACTTCGGCAAACAGGGAATCAAAGAGCTAGATACCGTATTTGCCAAAGACAAACTGACCATTATTTCTTAAACCGTTGCTCAGGTGACGCCAAACAAACCGATACACCAGAGAGGAGACCCATCATGCAGCAGTACGACCAAAATAACATCTTCGCCCGAATCATCCGTGGCGAAATTCCATGTCATAAAGTATATGAAGACCCACAAACACTGGCCTTTATGGATGTGATGCCTCAGGCGCGCGGCCATGTACTGGTGATTCCGAAATGCGAAGCGGTAGAGTTAACCGACATGCCAAACGATTATCTACAAGCAGTATTCAATGCAGCCAGAAAAATCATCAGTGCCCAACGTAAAGTGTTACACCGTGATGGCGTTGTTCAGTTGCAGTTGTCCGGTGAGCAGGCTGGCCAATCTGTGTTTCACTATCATATTCATTTAATTCCGGGCCACATCCATGAACTTGCCAAGCATGAAAGCACACCGGCCGATCAGGCAGAGCTGGCACAGTTGGCCGCGCAGCTACGCGGTGAACTGGAATGAAACTTCAGTTTGATACAATAATTATCCACAGATTTATCCACAGATAATCAATTTAATAATATAAGTAAAAAAGAAATTAATCCTTTATTTACAAGGATTTCAGAACAAAAGCTAAATTTTATTCAGACAAATACATTGAATTTGTCCACAATATATTTACCCAGACTGCCACCTTTCCACATCGCTTCTGTAGCAAATCATACAGAAGCGATTTTTTACTTGGAGCTATATCAAACAGATTGCCTGTTGAGATTCAGCTTAATCAGCTTTGGCTCTTCATACCAGCCATAATCCGAGTATTTAGCAAACTTTAAACCGGCCAAACATCGACTAACCTTTTTCCCGAACAAGAAAACGACATCACTCAAATTAAAGCATACTGCCTACCGGTTCAGCCTTAAACAGCCTAATTCTTGACCAAATACAACAAAAGCCCGCTGATTTCATACCATCAGCGGGCTTTAACGTTGCATAACCAATGTTGATTATTTATCTTTCTGGACTATACTTTTCTAAACCATTCTTTCATCACAGCTTATTCAAACAGGTCACGCAGCTTGTCCATAAACGACTTCTGCCGTGGGGTCTGTGCGCGGTCCATACCAGTAGAAATCTTCTCAAACTCTTCCAGCAATTCACGCTGCCTATCTGTCAGATTTACCGGCGTTTCTACCACAATGTGACAATACAAATCACCCACAGCGGCCGAACGTACAGATTTAATGCCTTTACCACGTACACGCATACGGCGGCCTGTTTGCGTTTCTTTTGGAATATTCAGCTTAACCTTACCATCCAGCGTTGGCACTTCCACCTCTCCGCCAAGCGCCGCAATCGTAAAGCTAATCGGCAGCTCACAATGCAAGTCCATACCATCACGTTCAAATACCGGATGGGGACGCACATTCACCAGCACATACAAATCACCAGCCGCAGCACCATGCTTACCCGGCTCACCCTCACCACTCAGACGAATACGCTGGCCATCATCAATACCGGCCGGAATAGATACCTCCACCGTCTTACGTGTTTTAACCAGACCTTCACCATGGCATTTAACACACGGGTCTTTAATCTGCTTACCACTGCCATGACAAGTTGGACAGGTTTGCTGTAGCTGAAAAATTGCCTGCCGTACATGCACCACACCACTGCCGCCACACATACTGCAAGTAGTAGCAGAAGTACCCGCCTTAGCTCCACTGCCATGGCAGACATCACATTCCTCATGCGTAGGTATGGTAATTTTTTTCTTAATACCGCGCGCAGCTTCTTCCAGCGTGATTTCCACATGATATTGCAGATCAGCACCCTGATGATTCTGCTGCTGCCTACCACCGGCACTGCCACCAAACATCTGGCTGAAAATATCACCAAAATCAAAACCGCCGGAAAATCCTCCGCCGCCACCCATATTACCATCTACGCCGGCATGTCCAAACTGATCATATGCCGCACGTTTTTGTGAATCAGACAAAACTTCATAAGCGCGCTGTACTTCCTTGAATTTTTCTTCCGCACCCTTATCGCCCTGATTACGGTCGGGATGGTATTTCATAGCCAGCTTGCGATAAGCCTTTTTGATTTCCTCATCCCCTGCAGTACGGGTTACACCCAGCACTTCATAAAAATCTACTTCAGTCATAATTTTATTCCAAAGGTTTTCCGGCAGACTGTACCAGTACAACAGGTTGCCTGAAAAAAACCGGATAATAGAAATGCAGCCCATATATGGGCTGCATCTATAAAAACAAGATATTAAAACAAAGTTAATTCCGGCTGAAGCAAAAAGGCCGGTTAACGCCGGCACCAACAAGCACAGACAAACACCATAACAACGATTGCGAATAATCTAAACCAATCGGCATCTGTATCCGCATCCAATAGCTGAATCGGCTCGATACAAAACTCATTTACCCCCTCAGACACCATTCTGGGGCAACAAAGCATTGATATAATTTAGTCCCACACTCACTTGCACAAGGTCTACACCAGTTATCGCTACTTTCATCCTGCTTTTAGGCAAAGCATCAACAGGTATCCCGCTGACTCTGCTAACCAGCGGCAAACCCTCTATCCGCACCAAATCATCGCGGATTAACTGTGCATTCAATTCCTGCAAACGCTCCTGCTGAATATAAATCAGACTCCAGTATGCCTCCATATGGCGCTGAAAATCATTATAGGTAGCATAAGTAGATTCAAAATCCCGCAATACCGCAAACAACATCGCATCCTGCGGCTCAAAGCGGGGAGAAGCATGCGGGTCAAGCAAACTAATCAGCTGTTTTTGATTAATATAATCAGTAGCGCGACGCAGCGGTGATGTAAACCATGCATAATGTTTCAGTCCCAGACCAATATGCGGCTCAGAATGCGTACTCATCCTTACCCGTCCCGTAGGCTGAACACGAAACAAACCCGCCATATCCGCAGCATCCAGCATCTGAGCCCAAGTACTGTTGGCAAAAATCATCAGCTCACTTACCAGCATATCAATTGGCGCACCTCGCTCGCGCACACAGATACGCACCTGATTACCCGCTTCCAACTTAATACCGTAATCATACTGAGACGGGCGAGCCGGATCATATTTTCCGCGTGCCTGCATTCTGGCCACGGCAAAATCATACAGCCAGTTCATTTCTTGCTGATGCGGAAAAATCTCATCATCTGTGCGCATCTGTTGCGGCTGAAAGGCCTGCTCAATATGTTCAATACGTAAATTACGATCTACATAAACCGACTCAATACACGATTTACAATGCACAATCTCAAACTGAGGATTCACTTCAGCATATAGACTGATAGCCGGCCGGCTATCACCCTCATCCAAACTAAAAGCAGCTACCCAGTTATCCGGCAGCATCGTGATTTTTCCGCCCGGATAATAAACCGTACTTAGGCGTTCAAATATCAGCTTTTCCAGCGCCGAATCAGCATCAATGGCCAAGGAAGGTGCAGCAATGTGAATACCCACCAGCTTATTACCATTGGGTAGATCACGTACACTAAACGCATCATCTACCTCACTAGTATCCGCATCATCAATCGAAAATGCCCGCACCGCCTCATCAGCAACAGGTAAATTGCCAATATCCGGCAACGGATAATCTCCGCATGCCACCCCATGAGGAAACTCGGCAAGTAGAAAACCATCCAGAAAGTAGTCCGGCAGCGCAGGCACAGCACCTACACTCTGCATCAGCGCAAACAAAGATATTTTTTTCTGCTCAGCGGCTTTTATCACCGCCTTATAACTCAAACTTTGCTTATCAGGCGCGTGCAAAATCATCTTTGCATCAGCAGCAATAGCAGCAGGTAGGCGTCCAGCAAGCAACTCTTCAATCCAGCTATTAATTTGTTCTTCCTGCTGTTTGCGCCGTTCAATCGCCACCAAAGCCTGCTGCAAAGTTTCTGCCGGTGCAGCCTTAAACACCCCTTTATTCTTCTTATAAAAGTACATAGGTGCCGCATAGAGCGCCATTAAAACCGCAGCAAGTTCAACCTGACCACTATTACTACCGAAATATTCAGAAGCAGCCTCGGCTGCCGTAAATTCAGCTTCCACCCCCACAGCTTCCCACAACAGGCCGATATCAATACCGGCGGCGGCAGCACTGGCCTGCTGTAAAAACTGCGCAGCATCACCCTCAAACACCAAAAAAACATGGCTGGATTTAATTTTTGCCCGTTTGCCATGCTGTGTATTCACCAGAAAAGTAGCCTCATTTTCCTGAACCACTTCGGCTACTTTAAACTGACCGGACTCCTCATAAAAAATATGTTTACCCATAACGCCTACTTAAACCTAAGAAACTACCCAAGCAACCTGTAAAAACGATTCAGAACACAGCATTTATTCGATTATAAACAAATAGACTGACATCCAGCTTACACAGAAACCACCATAGTATTAACCTATAGACATATCAGCATGAATAGCCCGCCAATACTCCCCCTCAGGCATTTCTGTTATACATAAATTTAATTATCAAAACATACAAATTAAATAGTTCCATGTTTTAATTTTTAAATAAAACAATCACCCCAAGTTAGCACAACATAATTATGCCTTAAACAATATTATGCTTTAAAACCAGTAAAATAAACAGCAAAAAAACACATTCCAGCAAACAAATTTCATCAAAACAAATAAAAATTATATAATTCCATATAAATAATCTACACAATATTCATCTTTAAAAACGCTGAAATACTCTATCCGAGCTGCCCAGTCTTAGTGTGCCAGACATATTTATGCTATTAAAATAAATACTACGTGCCATACTTTACACCCATTCCTTCATTCAGCTCGTTTCCCTATTTTCAACCACCTTTAAAGCTTATGGCTGATAGAATTTATGAATATATAAATAAAATTTATGAGCAGAATATTCGAATTCATACAAAACACATTCTTCAGTATATTCAATCCATGATTTAAAGCATCCATGAATCACAGCCAGACAACCACACCTTACCACTTATTAATCAGAAAAAAGTTAACAAAAAATTATCAGTATTATTAACAGCAATTCACAGCTCAGAAACATAATCTACCCGCAGTCGCATTACACGACAAAACTTCAACCCTACTGCTATTCAGCCGACCACTAAGCATATCCACAGCAAGAGCACCACAGCCAGTGTTACAATATTCCCGATAATGTCTAAAGACCCCATATGATGAAGAAAATCACACCCAAGAGCTATGAAGAAGCCATCCAGCAACTGGAAAAAATTACCGAATCAATGCAAAACAATGATCTGCCATTAGAAGAAGCGTTAACCGCTTACGAGTATGGTCAGGAATTGGTGCAATACTGCCAGCAAAAACTGGCCGAAGTCGAACAAAAACTACAGGTATTGGACAACGGCGAATTGAAGGAGCTGAAACTTGAAGCAGGGGAGTAACTTTGCCCACTGGCAACAACAGGTACAAAACCATACCGAACAAACCCTAAATCGCCTATTGCCCTTATCTGATGAGCTACCGGCACCCCTGATTGATGCCATGCGCTATGCTGCGCTGGATGGCGGCAAGCGCTTGCGTCCGATGCTGGTTTTCGCTGCTGCCGAGCTGGGAAACAACATAGCAGAGGCTGTGGATAACGCCATTGCCGCAATCGAATGTATCCACATTTATTCACTGGTACACGACGATATGCCCGAAATGGACAACGACAGCTTGCGTCACGGCAAAGCTGCCTGCCACATTCGCTACACACCAGCCACCGCTTTACTGGTTGGCGACGCGCTGCAAAGCATGGCATTCTGCCTACTCAGCCGGCCCACCACACTCTCACCCGAGCGTCAGCTGCAAATGGTACAGACACTGGCTCAGGCCGCCGGCTGTAGTGGCATGGCTGGAGGACAAGCCATTGATCTGGCCTGCGTTGGTAAAAGCCTGAATCAAAATGAACTTGAGCATATGCATCAGCTCAAAACCGGTGCACTAATCCGGTCAGCCGTAGCCCTTGGCGGACTCTGCTGTAACGATATAGAACAGCACCAACTTATCGCTCTTGATGCCTATGCTGGTCATTTGGGTTTGGCTTTTCAAGTAATAGATGATGTACTCGATTGTGAACAGGATAGCGGCGTTCTGGGAAAAACAGCCGGAAAGGATGCGCAGGCCAATAAACCCACCTATGTCAGCCTGCTGGGTCTGGCTTCAGCGCGCCGATATGCTGAAAATTTAGTACAAAAGGCTTTGGAAGCACTGGCTGGTTTTGACCATCGCGCTGAGCATCTGCGCGAGCTGGCTCAATTTGTCATTGCCCGCAATCATTAGCAACATCATCACCGCACAAACCCGCGTGAATTTTGATAACAGATACTAAAATTTCTGCCCCAGTAAACGCTATCAACGATTCACAAAAAGACCGGCAATCAACGCAGCCGTTTACCTGACGCCCAGTCAATAATCTGGCTGGGTTGCCGGCGACCACCGGTTCGTCCGCCAAGAATCAACACCTGACGCCCAAACTGACGTCTAACCTCACGCTCCGTTTTACAGGCTTTTTTACCAGCCCGATTGCATGAAGTGGAGACCAGTGCCGTACCGGCTGCTTTGCACAGAAACCGTGCCGTAGCCAGATCAGGAATACGTACCGCCAGATTGTGTCGACCACGCCCCCGCAGCAAAGGCAGAACTCGCTGCCGTGCTGGTAACAACAAAGTTTTAGGTGCTGGCCATTCGCGCATAATAGCTTTAGATTCAGCTGCAGACACAGGTGCCAACAAAGGCCGCAATTGTGCAAAATCAGCACCAATCACAATCAGCCCCTTATGCTGAGCCCTTTTTTTTAGCGCAATCAGCCGGCGTAACGCCGGAGCATAATCAGGCAAACAGCCAAGCCCGTAACTGCCTTCCGCCGGATAGGCAATCAAGCCGCCCTTGTGCAGAAACGCTTGCAGATGATGTAAAAATCGACCGGCCGGCCGGACACGATGGTGCATAAGTATTCAGAGAAATATAGCTAAGCCCTTATAATAGCAGGGCACAACCATCCACACTACTACTGCATCTTCGGCCACCATCATTCAATCAAACGAGGCTCCCATGATTACCGATGAACAACTACTGCGTTACAGCCGCCATATCTTACTGGATAAACTGGACATAGCCGGACAGAAGGCCATTCTCAGTGCACGCGTACTGATAATCGGAGCAGGTGGCTTAGCACATCCGGCGCTTACCTATCTGGTGTCCAGCGGCGTAGGGCATATCACCGTAGTGGACAACGACAGCATTGATATCAGCAATCTGCAACGGCAGTATTGGTTTAACGATTCCGATATAGGCGCAGATAAAGCCAGCGTCTTATGCCAACGCTTACAGGCTCATCATTCACACACACAACTGCATCCCGTTGTTGCCAGAGCAGATGCTACTCTGCTGCACAGGCTGGTACAGGATACAGACATAGTGCTTGATTGCACCGACAACTTTGCCAGCCGCCGTCTAATTAATCAGGCTTGTTTTACAGCCCATAAACCACTGGTTTCGGCCTCAGCACTGATATTTTCCGGTCAGCTGGCAGTATATGATTTTCGCGACGGCCATGGCCCCTGTTATCAGTGCCTGTTTGAAGGTGAAATGAATGATGAAGGTGCCAGTTGTGCCAAAAACGGCGTATTTGCTCCCTTACTCGGTGTCATGGGCGCCGCGCAGGCTGGCGAAGCATTAAAGCTCATCACCGGTATCCAACCTACCGGCTGCTGGCTGCACTGCTTTGATGCACAACGCTTTCAATGGCAACGCTTACAACTGGCACCAAACCCAGACTGTCCGGTATGCGGATAGCCAACTTTATACACAAATTCCTGTGGATAAACTTGTGGATAATTATCTATTATTGAAAATCAGCCAGCTTCCGATCCTGACCAGCTTTCCAGCCGGATACCGTAATCACCAGCGCAGCAAAAAACATCAGCACCAACGCAGGAAACCATGAATGCATGATGTCGTGTAACGCCCCCATCAAAACCGGCCCTACAGCAGCAAACAAATATCCACAGGTCTGTGCCATACCAGACAACAATACGCCCTCAGTTACACTGCTACTGCGCAGACTGAAAAACATCATACTCAGACAGAAAGCACCACTGATACCGAGACCCAGCAGCAGCACGGCTGGAAAATAACAGCTACGCCATGGCGACATCAGCAATAACACAGACAGTATCAGCGATACCCCACATAATGCGCCAATCCACTTCTGCTGCTTTAATCTAGCCGCATAAATTGGTATCAGCAGATTAGTTGGCACCATTACCAACTGCATCAGCCCAAGCCAGCCTCCGGCCTCAGTAGCAGACACACCGGCTTTAGCTACAATCTGCGGCAGCCAGCTTACCGTGGAATAAAACAGAAATGATTGAAATCCCATAAACAGCGTCACCTGCCACGCCAGCGGATTACGCCACAAATGTACCGTTACCGGCCGCGAACGCACAGCCGCTCTGGGAATGGCATTCGCTGTTTTAAAAGGCAGCCACCAGATCACCATCGCTACCAGAGCTGGCAATACCCACGCCACCAAAGCGCCACGCCAGCCCCACAAGTTACTATGCGCTAAAGGTGCACTCAATGCCGAACCGGCAGCACCACCCACATTCATAATCAGGGCATATAATGCAGTTACCAAGCCCATCTTAAACGGGAAATACTGTTTCACCATACTGGGAATCAGCACATTACCCACAGCAATAGCACAGCTAAGCAAAGTTGTACCCGCCAGCAGCAAAAATAGCCCGCTGCCACAACGCAACACCAGCCCCAGCGTCAGCACCCACAAAGCAAAAAATACCATCTGCTCCGAACCAAACCGAGCTGCCAGTCTAGGAATAAAAATAGAAAACAAACCAAAGGTCAGCAGCGGCACCGTCGTTAGTAAACCAGCCAGCGTACTACTGATGTGCAGCTGTGCCTGAATATTCTGCAATAAAGGTCCGACACCCGTCAGCGGACCACGCAGAACAAAAGCCAGTGCCAGAATAGCCACAAAAAGACTAAGACGACGCTGTGTTTTCGATACAGTCGAATCTGTTGTCATTACTTCACCAAATTACCCATTCCCCTTAATCCTGTACATTAAGGCTGAAGAAATCTTTAAACACCGGCCATTGCTGCAGAAATTTTTGTCCACACTCCAGCCCAGCCGCATAACTATAACGCAAACGGCTAGCATCCTGACACAGGCGTCCAGCCATTTTGCTATTTTCCGGCGGATTGATTTCAAAAATATACCGCGAGTGTTCAGGCCGGCGCATCCATGCCAGCGTAGCATTATAATGCTTTACCCGCTGACGCAAAGCCCGAGCAAACCCATTGTCAGGCAAGCGCCGTGCCAGCAAAGCATCACCAAATCCACCTTTCTTAACATAAGCATGCGCACGTGTACGGATAACAACAACACCGCCGATATTCGGCTGCGACAGCGCCCATCGCACCGGCAAGGCATCAGCCACACCACCGTCAAAATAAATTTCACTACCGATGGGTACCGGTTTACGAATAATAAAAGGGATAGAGCTAGAAGCACGCAGCACATCTAAAAAATTTTTGGGTTCAGCCTCAGCATAATGTGCCTCCCCTGTAACAGCATTACTAAGCACAATTCTGAAATCACGCTTCTGTGCAAACATACGTTCGCAGTCGAGCGGATTTTCCTGCTGTACCACTCGCCATAACCAGTCTATATCCAATAAATCACCACCACGGATAAAACGAGACCAGCTGATAAACGGCCTCTGGCACGACTGATTCATCAGCACATCCAGATTACGACCGGTTTGCCCAGACAGATAGCTGGCAATCGTACTGGCACCAGAAGATACACCAACCAGCAAAGTAAACGGATTAAAGTCTGCCTGCAAAAAAGCATCTGTCACCCCACTGCTGAAAGCGGCACGCATACCGCCGCCCTCCACAACCAAAGCAACCTGCATCCCAGACGGTTCCCGCTGCGCATTACACATGGTTTATAATGTCCATGTTTATGTAATAATAGATAAATATTAATAAATACATAATACACATAGGCGCAAAACAATAAAAGCTGATTCCAACTACATATTATTCAACCGCATTTAACCAGCTCTTTTTGAAAACAACTATACAACACACTATTTGTACCGCCGTCAGTAACTTCCGTTTTATCACCAGATAAAACAAAATCAAACCGGCGTATCAAACAGCGAATTACCGCTTTGCAGGGACAACGGCTGCTGAATTAGAGTCAGTAATGTTGAAATCACAAATAACGATTAGCGGTTCTACACCAAATGTCATCGTCCTTTGAAACTGCTTAATGAAATTTCAGAAAAAGAAGCTTAGTTTAATCATGCATCGGTTCTAAAATATTGCCTTGTGTTAACCGAAATCAAAAGGCGAACCAATACGATACAACTCATCACCTTGGGTAGCAGAACGAATACAGTGGTAACAGCAAATATTAGTTCGTGACTTGGACACGAAGCTTTTCAAAAGAAAAAACACGTTCAAATATGCGACACAGGGTTACACAGCGTCACCTAGCACTTAATTATGACAAAAAGATAAAAATATTCAGATACCGAAAGGATTAACATCCTATTTGTAAAAACTGCGCCTTACACTTACTACTAAAATGATATGTTGCCCCGTTTATCCTTGAATCACGCCACGTTTTGTTATTGCTCAAACATCAACACAAACAGAAGCAATTATTTTCATTTGAGCACCCAATTTTAAAATAAAACTTAGAAGCCGCTTATCAAATGCATCTTCATTAAAATCAGCCCAACTCATCTCACCAACATATTAATGACATTAAAACAATATCACCATTTTTATTCATTTAATACTCTGGTTCGAGTGTAAAATTCAATCTATATCTAATCTTTGGGCTCAGAGCAACCATCACCAGCGCTATGGTTTCTCAACTATATATTGCTGTCCAGCCTAAGGGGTTTGTACATACATCTTTGTCATATGCCATCCCTACTGTATCTTTCTTTGTTTTGCATCGCTTGCGATGGCACACAGAGCAGGTATCATCTCGCCTACAGCATTCTGAATTAAATTTTTTGCCTGTGCGCATTTGTACTCTGGCTGCAATCTTTTCCGAGGAATTCATGACAAACACTAATTTTTCCCAAACGGCTGCGTTTATCTGGTCGGTGGCAGATTTACTGCGTGGAGATTTCAAGCAGTCTCAGTACGGGCGCGTGATCCTGCCCTTTACCCTGCTGCGCCGCCTAGAGTGTGTATTGGCAGAAACGAAAGATGCAGTGGTGGCAAAATATGATGAATTTCAAACCAACACACTGCCGGAAGAAAGCTTAAAAATGCTTCTGCAGCACGCCAGCGGACTTACTTTTTACAATACGTCTAAGATGGATCTAGGTAAATTGGGGCAGAACGACATCAAAGCCAACCTAGAAAGCTACGTACAGGCGTTTTCACCGGATGCGCGTGAAATCTTCGATCACTTTAAATTCAGTGAGTTTATCGGCCTGCTGGAAGATGCCAACTTGCTGTATAAAGTAGTGAAAAAATTTGCCACTACCGACCTTAGTCCAAAAGCGATATCCAACTATGAAATGGGGCTAGTATTCGAAGAGTTGATCCGCCGTTTTGCAGAAAGCTCAAACGAAACCGCCGGTGAGCACTTCACCCCACGTGATATCGTCCGTTTAACCACCTCTCTGGTATTAATGAAAGATGATGAAGTGCTGGTCAAGGACGGTATCATCCGCACCATTTACGACCCAACCGCCGGCACAGGTGGTTTTCTCTCTGCCGGTATGGAATATGTGCACGAGCTAAATCCTAAAGCTGTCCTATGTCCTTTTGGCCAAGAGCTAAACCCAGAATCCTACGCCATCTGTAAAGGCGATATGCTCATTAAAGGTCAGGATGTCAGCCGAATTAAACTGGGCAACACCCTCTCTAACGACCAGCTATTGCTGGATAAATTTGACTATATGCTTTCTAACCCGCCATTTGGCGTAGACTGGAAAAAAATAGAGGGCGAGATTATTGATGAGCATATACAAAAAGGATTTAGCGGCCGCTTTGGCCCTGGCCTGCCGCGGGTTTCCGACGGTTCGCTATTGTTTCTACTGCACCTGATTAGCAAAATGCGCAACAGCCAAAATGTAGATGATAGCGTCAGCCACGGCAGCCGTATCGGAATTATTCTTAACGGCTCTCCACTGTTTACCGGTGGAGCGGGCAGTGGTGAAAGCGAAATCCGTCGCTACATTTTGGAAGCCGATTTGCTGGAAGGCATCATCGCATTGCCAACAGACATGTTCTACAACACTGGCATTGCCACCTACATCTGGATACTCTCCAACAAAAAAGCGCCTGAGCGTAAAGGCAAAGTACAGCTAATTGATGGCAGCAACCTGTGCGGCAAAATGCGTAAATCATTGGGTTCAAAGCGTAACCTAATACGTGAAGATGATATCAAACTAATTACGCAAATCTTTGGTAATTTTGAAGTAGTGACTGCTACCCCCCTAAAAGAACTGGGTTTGGAAAAAGCTAAGGAGCAAAAATCCAACCGTGGCCGCCAGCCTGCCACCGCCAAAACCGAAGCGCCGAAAACCTTCGCCAGTAAAATCTTTAACAATACCGACTTTGGCTACCGCCGCCTGACCATTGAGCGCCCGCTGCGGATATCTGCTCAGGTGACGGATGAAGCAATTGCAACCCTACGCTTTGCACCGAAACCATTTAACGCGCCGATGGAACGCCTGTATGAAGAGTTCGCGTCCCAGTGGCAGGACAACACCTACGGCGATTTCTCGGAGCTGGAAGCCGATGCGCGCGCCATCATCAAAGCTGAATTTGCCGAGCTGAAAGAGAAGCAGATTAAAGACCTGCTCGACAGCAAACTGTGGCTGGTGCAGCGCACATTGATGAAAAAAGCACAGAAAATTCAAGAAGCTTTAGGGTCGCAATCGGGTGGCAAAACGCTGGTGAGCAATGACTTCAACCAGTTCCAGCTAAGCCTAAAAGAGGCCATCAAAACCGCTGGCGTGAAGCTGGATACGAAAGAAAACAAACAATTTATCGATGCCTTCACTACCAAAAACCCAGATGCCGAACCAGTGGTCAAGAAAGTGCTGAAAAAAGCCCCTCAGCCGCTGTACGGTGCGTTTGAATATAAAGACAAGGTTGTTGAGTTTGAGCAGGATGGCGAGCTGCGCGATAACGAAAACGTGCCGCTGAACCCAGCCTTATCCACTAGCGACCTGATTGAAAATTACTTCAAAACAGAAGTGCTGCCGCATGTGAATGACGCGTGGATCAACGCCGATAAACGTGATGCGAAAGATGGTGAAGTGGGAATTGTCGGTTACGAGATTCCGTTTAACCGCCATTTCTATGTTTATCAGCCACCGCGCCCACTGGAGGAAATTGATGCCGATCTGGATGCGGTCAGCGCCGAGATTATGAAGCTGCTGCAGGAGGTACATTCCTGATGGCTAAGTATAAGGCGTATCCCGAGTATAAGGATTCTGGGGTTGAGTGGCTGGGAATGGTACCATCTCACTGGAAAACCATATCCATACACAAATTGTTTTCTAGAGTTAAACGGACCGGATATACTGAGAAAGAATTGCTTTCCGTATATCGCGATTATGGTGTAATACCAAAATCAAGCAGAGATGATAATAATAATAAGCCTTCGGAGGATTTATCACCCTATCAATTGGTTAAGCCAAATGATATGGTTATGAATAAGATGAAAGCTTGGCAAGGATCAATCGCAATTTCAACGTATGAAGGAATCGTTAGTCCGGCATATTTTGTATACGAACCCAACAATGTTTTTTTTGAAGTGACACATCCAAGGTATGTGCATTATTTACTTCGCAACCCGATTTACGTTACTCAATACCTGAGATGTTCCAAGGGAATACGAGTCAATCAATGGGATCTGGATCCTTATGAGTTTAGAAATATTGAGCTGCTGCTTCCGGACAAGACTGAACAGGAAAAAATATACCGTTTCCTCGATCACGAAACCGCAAAAATCGATAACCTCATTGAGAAGCAACAGCAACTGATTGAACTTTTGAAAGAAAAACGTCAGGCAGTGATTAGCCATGCTGTCACCAAAGGGCTAAACCCTGATGTGCCGATGAAAGATTCTGGTATTGAATGGTTGGGGGAAGTTCCGGAACATTGGATTGTTCGCAGATTAAAACATACGGCAAACCTGCAGTCAGGAATACCTAAAGGGAAAGATCTAACAGGTAAAAATAGTATCTCAGTTCCTATGCTTCGTGTAGCTAACGTCCAAGATGGTTATCTCGATCTTGAAGATGTACATACCATAGATATTGAACCGAGCCAGCTTGAACGATATTTGCTTCGCGATGGTGACGTATTGATGAATGAGGGTGGGGATAATGACCAATTAGGCCGTGGTGCGGTCTGGACGGCGTCAATTGATAATTGTATTTATCAAAATCATGTTTTTGCAATTCGCCCTCAAAACATTGAATCAGATTGGCTAGATATACTTACTCGAGCTGCTTATGCAAAATTCCACTTCTATCGAGTAGCGAAGCAAAGTACGAACCTTGCATCCATTTCATCAACAAATATCAAAGAAACTCCATTGCTAATTCCCCCAGTTGAAGAACGGGTGGAAATTTTAAAATTTATAAAGCTGCAACTAGGAAGATTAAAGAAGTCTGAAGAACTGAGTGTTAACCAAGTTGCGTTACTACAGGAACGCCGCACCGCCCTAATCTCCTCCGCCGTCACCGGAAAAATCGACGTTCGCGACTGGGTTGCGCCAGACACACAGAAAGCAGAGAAACCAGAGGAGACTGCTGTATGAGCATGGACTGCACCAAAGAACATATTTTTCAAAAAGATATCATTACACAAATGAAGGCAAATGGCTGGGTTTGCGGCAAAACGGATGGCTACGATCGCGAACGCGCACTGTATACCCAAGATGCGCTGTCCTTTGTGCAGACCACGCAGCCACAGGAATGGGAGAAGTTTGCCAACATTTATCCCACCGATACCGAACGTCATTTCCTCGATGCGCTGGTGGCGCAGCTGAAAAAAGCGGATATCAACGCTACCGATAGGCAGTCGCGCACCTACGGCACACTTGGCGTGCTGCGTCATGGTATCAAAAACCATAGTGCGCGTTTTTCTCTGTGCCAGTTTAAACCAGAACATAACCTCAACCCAGATACACTAACGCGCTACAAGCAAAATATCTTTCGTATCGTGCCGGAGCTGATTTACAGCCCGCATGCGTCAAAAGCGGCATTGGCAGAAACGGAGGGCAAAGCCAAGAAATGGCGTATTGACTTGGTATTGTTTGTTAATGGCTTGCCAATCGCAACACTGGAACTGAAATCTGAATTTAAGCAGGCAGTACAAAACGCCATTACACAGTATAAACAAACGCGTTTGCCCAACTCTGGTACCAATAAGTCTGAACCACTGCTCACCTTCAAACGCGGCGCACTGGTGCATTTTGCAGTTAGCCAGTACGAAGTATTTATGACTACCAAACTCGCGGGTGATGAAACTTTCTTTCTGCCATTTAACAAAGGCACTCATGATGGCGGGGCGGGGAACGATAGCCCGCAAAATACCAACGACTACGCCACCAGCTACCTGTGGAATGAGGTGCTGTTGCCAGACAACCTGCTGAAAATTCTGGCCAGCTTTATGCATTTGCAAATCGTTGAAAAAGAAGACGCCATTGGCCGGAAATACAAAAGCGAAAGCCTGATTTTCCCACGCTATCATCAATGGGACGTCGTAAACAAACTCATCACCGCCGCCACAGTGGAAGGTACCGGCAATAAATACCTGATTCAGCACAGTGCGGGGTCGGGCAAATCAAACTCTATCGCCTGGACAGCCCATCAGCTTTCGCGCCTGTACGATGAAGATGGCGAAAAGCTGTTTAATTCGGTAATTGTGGTAACGGATCGTACCGTGCTTGACGATCAGCTACAGGATACCATCTATCAGTTTGAGCATCAGGATGGTGTGGTCGGCCGCATCAACAACAAAGAAGGGGACGGTTCAAAATCGGAAAAGCTGGCAAGAGCACTGGAAAACTCGCAACCAATCATTATTGTCACCATTCAAACCTTTCCATTTGTTTTAAAAGCGATTGAAAACAGCGTCAGCCTGAAGCAGCGCAAATATGCTGTGATTGCCGATGAAGCACACTCATCACAGAGTGGCTCTACAGCGCGTCAGCTAAAAGAAGTATTGATAACCGACGCAATGGATGACGATGTAGAGATATCTTCAGAAGATATTCTAGATGCCACCATTGCCGCACGTAAAGGCAGCAACAACCTTAACTTTTACGCTTTTACCGCCACACCTAAAGCCAAAACGCTGGAGTTGTTTGGCCGTCGACCAAATCCGCAAGAACCAGCTTCAAAAACCAATAAGCCACAAGCATTCCACGTTTACTCCATGCGTCAGGCCATCGAAGAAGGCTTTATTCTGGATGTACTGCAAAACTACATCAATTACAAAGTGGCCTACAAGCTGCTGCAAAAGCTGGATGATGAAGACCAAGAAGTCGACAGCAAAAAAGCCAAAATCAAACTAAATCAATGGGTCTTGCTTCACGAGCATAACGTATCACAGAAAGTAAAAGTGATAGTAGAGCATTTCCGCAAACATGTGATGCAATTACTGGGTGGGCAGGCAAAAGCGATGGTGGTAACCAGTTCGCGTAAAGCGGCAGTGCGCTACAAGCTGGCATTCGATAAATACATTGCCGAGCAAAAATACGATAAAATCAGAGCCATGGTGGCGTTTTCCGGTGAAGTAGAATTCCACGAAGATGACCACATTAGCTTCGCACCGCTAAATCAAAAGTTTACTGAAATCAGCATGAATCCAGGCTTAAAAGGCCGGGATATGCGCAAAGCGTTTGATACCGAAGACTACCAGGTCATGCTGGTAGCCAACAAATTTCAAACTGGTTTTGACCAGCCTAAGCTATGCGCCATGTATGTGGATAAAAAGCTGGGTGGCGTCGAATGCGTACAAACGCTATCGCGGTTAAACCGCACCTATCCAGGCAAAGCGGAATCAGACATATTTGTACTTGATTTCTACAACCAGCCCGAAGATATTTTGGGTGCTTTCCAGCCGTACTACCAAACAGCAACACTCACGGATGTTAGCAATCCACAACTCATCTTTGATTTGTTTGCAAAGCTGCGTACCAGCGGCATTTTCCTATGGAGCGAAGTAGAGCAATTCTGCAAAGTATTTTTCAACAATCATTTACCCATTGCGGCCTTAAGCAATATCTGCAAACCAGCTGTGCAACGCTGGCAGCAACGCTTCAATTCGGCGGTTGAGGCGTATGAGGATGCCAAAAAAAATGTTGAACGCACCAAGCAAACCGGCGATGTTGTACTGATTACCAATGCAGAAAACACCTTCAAAGCATGCGAACAAGAAAAAAGTAAGCTGCTTATTTTAAAGAAAGATCTCGGCAGTTTTGTCCGTTTTTACGAGTTTATGTCCCAAATCGTCGATTACGATGATAAAGACTTAGAAAAGCTGAGTCTGTTTGCCCGCCATCTGCGTCCGTTGCTGCGTGAACAGCGCATTGAAGATGATAAAATTGATTTAAGCAACGTTGAAATGAGCCATTATCGTATTTCGAAGCTCTATCAGCAAAGTTTACAGCTACAAAAAAATGCTGAAGATGGCAAAATCAATCCAAGTAATGATATTGGTACGGCAAAACCAAAACACAAAAAAGAAGAGTTTCTGTCAAATATTCTAAAACGTTTGAATGAGCTTTTTATCACCGATAATCTAACAGATAAAGACTTGATTAATTATGCTTTCACAGTGCGCGATAAACTGTCAGAAAACCAAACTGTAATGGCACAGATTATGAACAACTCACCAGAACAGGTGATGCTAGGTGATTTCCCGAAAGCCATTGATAATGCCGTGTTGGAGAGCAATGACGCCCAGAAGGAAATGATGATGCAATACCTTTCTAATCCTGAACTGGCAAAGAACTTCGCTCGCGTAGTGTTTGATATGTTGAAAGGGATTTAACGCTTTTTTATCAAAGAGTAGGGTAAATCCCAAATCCACTTGTGATACACCACGCGTTAAACGAATTTAGTTTTCAGCTTAAGGCGAGAATATTTGAGCCAAACTAAGCCTCAGCACATGTACTCCGGTATAAAAAGTATTTATATAGCAAGTGTTGTCAGAATGGTGTTGTTTATAATATCTCGTTCGCTCATGCAGCAAAAAACCTTGCCTTAAAAAAAGAAATTAAACTTATTGCAGGCATCCACCATTGCCTTTGGGAAAAGTAAACAGCACCAGCTACCGCCTTTACAAGAAAGATATAAGAATAGTGATATTCATCGTCTCCGGTTTAAATCATAAGTTTCGTGCCATATTGCGTATCTGTGGCCAGACAATCCAACTCATGATGCTATAAGCGATAACAAATATTTCCTTATCGCGCTAAAGCGCCATGGTGCTGGCCATTCTTAAACAGATAAATCTAGATTTTCAACATGATTCGCATCATGGCATCTTTTATCGTTTCCTATATAGAAACCATATAAAGGCTGAGTAGGGTACGGCCTAGTGAAACATTGCATCACCATTACCAGCTCATAAAACAAACTAAAAGCCAGTACCTCGTAGAGCATGCTCCTATCGGCGAAAATTACCTTACTAATCATTAATGTTTAAATCAGGCTTTCTGTTCACCAACAGGTAGCCCGTGGTTTTAATGCCAAATGGAAACAATTAGATAGCGAGCGGATGAAAATCTGAAAAACATGAAATCAGCCAAAATTTATTGTTTTAGCAAGCTAAAACAAAACAGCAAACAATCCCTAGCGGAAAATATTTCAGCCTCAAATCTATACTTATTGTTTGGATAAATATCCACCCAGTCTGGAGCAAATCAACTTCACATTAAATGCAGTCAAACAAATGCATTGCCTGATAAATCTATCAATGAAAGTCTCAATAAAAAAACTTCCGGATTCGAAATAAATCCGGAAGTTTTATTCACGATTCAGCTAAAAGGTTTAGTTGTTGCTCCACTTGAAACCAACACCGGCATTAAAGCCAACCTCTTTGCCAGTAGTGGAAACACCTGCACCCCAGCCGATATTACCGCTATTACTCATTGCCTTGTAGTTGGCGCCTACAGCGGTATAGCCACGATAAGTACCTACACCCACACCAACTGCCTGCTCACCGGCATTCAGAGAAGGCAGATAAGCACCGGATAAGGCCATGGCCAGAGCAGTACCAGAATAAGCACGACGCTCAGTACGCTGAACACGCTCATTTACTTGGTTCACATACTTATTGATGTTCGTAATCTGATTATTAACACCTTTAAGTTGAGCCACATTCACAGCATCTGTGTCAGCAGTACCAGCTGCAACACCGGTTATCTGACGGTATACACCCTTAGATGCATCACCCACAGATACCGCTCCCTCCGTACTTCTTGTGGCACGGATTGCTGCTGCCTGCTGCGACGTTGCAGTCACTGGAATATATCCCACTTTACCGGCAGCTGTGCTTGCTACTGATCCGGAGCCCAGAGCCACACCACCGGACTGTTTCACCTGAGCATTGCTGCCCAAAGCCACACCATTGGCAGCAGGAGCACTGGCTGAATCACCAATCGCTATCGCTGAAGAACCACTAGCCATTGCTGCGCCACCCACTGCTATTGAATCTGCACCTTGAGCAATTGATGCAGCTTTAGCAGAGTTGATCTTCGCATACTTGGTGCCATAATTCTGAATATTTTGCAAAGCATCAGCGACATTATTTGCTGTTACATTGCCACCAGTAGGCGTAGACGTATCGTATTTAGGCGGATTGATAGCATTCGAACCCGGTGTGTAAGATGTACCCAGACCTGATGCTATGGAAGCAATCTGGCTGCCGACAACTTGACTGATCGCGGTAGACAGACTATTCAATTGTGCGTCTGAAACCGTACCTGTTGGCAAACTATGTACCAATGTACTCAGATTATCCAAGTCTGTTTTCACATCCCACAACTGACCAGCATTAACTGCATCTAAAGAACCACGTGCAAGATTACCGGCTGCCACATTGGTAATACGCTGAGCTGTACCGCTGCCATGACTGGCATCATAAGCTCCCAACGTACCATTCCACTGCAAGGCATTCTTCGTCAGGTTAGTAATATTAGTGATCATTTCGCCTGTCGGAGTATCTTGCAAAATACTGGTGATTGTAGATAATCCGGTCGAAGTAGATGTTGATAAACTTGTCAGTCTTGATCTTTCGGTATACAGCTGGCCGCCATTTACAGCATCATGTGAATCTTGGTCGACTAAACCATCAGCCACATTGATGATCTTGCCATATTTTCCATCAAAATCTCGAGTAAGTTTATTTGGTCTTCCAGCATCAAACCCGTTTTTATCATCACTCCATTGCAGGCTCTTATCCTTCAGCTCTTTCACATCTTTTTGAGTATTGCCAAAGCTGGTAGACAGGCTGCTCAGACTGGTGCTCGTGTTTGTAGCCAGCTTATCCAGACTGTCACTGGCAGTACTCAAACTACGTGACAAACTCTCATATCCGGTAGACATAGAGTTGCTGATGCTGTTGATACCTGAAATCACAGTTGATGAAACTACTGTTGACAGACTATTCAGACCAGTGGAAGTAGAACCAGACAATGCATACAGCTGGCTACCGTTTACCGCATCAGTAGAATCCGCTGCCACGCGGCCTGCAGCTACATTGGTAATACGCTGAGCTGTACCACTACCATGACTGGCATCATAAGCGCCCAGTGTGCTATTCCACTGCAAGGCATTTTGCTGCAGGGTGGTCAGGTTCTGATTTGTGCTACTCAGACTGGATGTCAGGCTAGTCAGACCGGTTGAAGTACTGCTGCTCAGGCTGGTTAAGCCTGTGCTGGCACTAGCCAGTCCTAATTGAGTGGTGCTGGTCAGCGTATCCACTTTGTTATTAACATTAGTCAAACCTGCTGATGTGGCACTGCTCAAGCTGCTTAGTCCAGTACTGCTGCTGTTCAATCCTGCCTGCGTCAAAGTAGACAGGCTGTACATCTGAGCACCGTTAATGGCATCACTAGAGCCGGCACTGATATTTCCGTCAGCAATACCGGTCAGATTCTGCGCACGACCGCCACGAGTTGCATCATAAGCGTTCACTGCATTGTTCCATTGCAGTGCATCCTTTTGCAGATTACCTACATTGGTATTGGTATCACTCAAACCAGTTGACAGACTGCTTACACTCTTAATTACTGTACTGAGGCTATCAGTAACGATGGTAGACAGACTACCCAGCTGATTTTTGGTTACCTCATTCAGATTAGTAGACAGGCTGCTTAGTCCGGTTGAAGTAGAACCAGACAAACTAAACAACTGGCTACCGTTAATTGCATCAGTAGAATCCAAGGCTACCCGGCCGGCCGCTACATTAGTAATACGTTGAGCTGTACCACCGCCATGACTGGCATCGTAAGCTGTTAGCGAACTATTCCACTGTAAGGCATTTTGCTGCAGGGTGGTCAGGTTCTGATTTGTGCTACTCAGACTGGATGTCAGACTGGTCAGACCGGTTGAAGTACTGCTGCTCAGGCTGGTTAAGCCTGTGCTGGCACTAGCCAGTCCTAATTGAGTGGTGCTGGTCAGCGTATCTACTCGTTCATTGACAGTAGACAAACCTGCCGATGTAACACTACTTAAGCTGCTCAGCCCCGTACTGCTACTGCTCAGTCCTGCCTGTGTCAGAGTAGACAGGCTGTACATCTGGGCGCCATTGATGGCATCACTTGAAACAGCGCTAATATCTCCACCAGCAATACCGGTCAATTTCTGAGCATGGCCATTACGGGTTGCATCAAAAGCACCGCTCACACTATTCCACTGTAATGCATTTTGCTGCAAGGCTGCTACATTAGTATTGGTTTCTCTCAGACCTGTAGACAGGCTGCTTACATTTTCCGTTACCGTACTGAGACTGTTTGTCACTATAGTAGACAGACTACCCAGCTGATTTTTTGTCACCTCATTCAGATTAGTAGACAAGCTGCTTAGCCCTGTTGAGGTGGAGTTAGATAATGTATACAGCTGGCTTCCATTTACTGCATCGGTAGAGTCTGCAGCAAGACGTCCGGCGCTAATATTGGTAATGCGCTGTGCAGTACCATCACGACCAGCATCATAAGCTGAAAGTGAACCATTCCATTGCAAGGTATTAGCCTTCAGCGTCGTCAGATTTTGATTGGTGCTGCTTAAGCTAGCAGTTAAACCAGCCAAGCCTGTTGCTGTACTGCTACTCAGCGTGCTCAGATTGCTATTGGTACTGTTCAAGCCTGCCGCAGTTACCGTAGACAGACTATAGAATTGACCGCCGTTAATAGCTTCAGTTGAAGCTGCATTGACTGCACCAGCACCGATGCCACTCAGTACTTTGGCTTCTCCATTTCGACTGGCATCGTACACACCCTTGCCTGCATTCCACAGCAGCGCATTGGCCTGCAATGAAGATACACTAGCATTAGCTGCCTGTAATCCTTTATCCAAAATCTGTAGATTGGAAGAAGTCGTACTGGTTAGGCTGCTTAGACTGTTGTTGATGCCAGTAATGCTGTTTGTCGTTGTATCAGACAACTGATTCAGCGCATCTTTAGTGCTACTCAGGCCTGTTGTAAGTGTACTCAGGCTAGTGCCATAGGCAGTAGACAGTGTATTTAACGCTACATTAGTAGAGCTCAGACTTTGATTCAAAGTATTGACACTGGCTGTTGTACTGGTGGACAAGTTATACATCTGAGCACCGTTTACAGCATCAGTAGAATTTGCAGCTATGGAACCTGCAGCTACCTGAGTAATATTCTGTGCCTGACCTGTACCATGATCAGCTACGTAAGCACCTTTAGTTTTATTCCACTGCAACGCATCTGCCTGCAATGAAGTGACATTACCATTAATCTTACTTAAGCCGGTAGAAAGGCTGCCGATATTATCGGTTACCGTACTGAGGCTGTTAATCACAATGGTAGACAAACTACCCAGCTGATTTTTAGTCACTTCATTCAGATTAGTAGACAAACTGCTTAGTCCGGCTGAAGTGGAGCTAGACAATGTATACAACTGGCCACCGTTTACTGCATCGGTAGAATTCAGAGCTACCAAGCCCGCAGCTACATTAGTAATACGCTGCGCTGTGCCACCATGTCCGGCATCATAAGCTGACAGCGAATTGTTCCAAAGTAGGGCATTATCTTGCAGAGCAGAAACTTTGGCTGTCGTGGAGCTAAGATCGGTATCTAGTTTATTCAGGCTGTTCGTTGTATTAGCAGTGAAAGTATCCAGTTTACTGCTAACAGTGCTAACACTATTACCTAATATAGTAGAAAGACTTGTATAGCGATTATCTACCGTTGTTCTGATGCCGGTAGAAAGGTTGTACAACTGAGTACCATTAACTGCATCAGTTGAATCAGGAGCTACGTTGCCGGCAGCTACATTAGTGATTTTCTGTGGCTTATCTGTACCATGATCTGCACTATAGCTACCATTTTTCCACTGAAGAGCATCCTGCTGTAATCCAGCTACGGTACTAGTAGTTGAGCTCACAGTGCTGCTCAGGCGTCCTAGTGTAGTGGATGAACTATTGTACAAACTACTCAGACTATTTTGAGTAACAGTAGAAAGATTAGCAATATTGTTTGAAACACTTGTAGATAAGCCGCTCAGCCCAGTAGAAAAGCTAGAAGACAGAATAGCTACACTGTTTGATGTCGTAGAGGACAAGCTGTTGAAAGCATTCGATACCGTAGTAGACAAGCTACTGAAAGTAGTGGAAGTACTAGTAGACAGATTGTTTAGTTTTTCCGGCCAAGACGTAGACAGGCTATCTAATGTCTGTTGGGCTGAATTCAAACCAGATGATAGTGAGCGAGATACATTTGCCAAGCTGGTAGAATATCCTGAGGAAGCACGATACAGTTGTGCGCCAGTAATCACATCACTTGAATCTACTGTTTCAGCACCTTCTGCAACACGGGTAATTTTAGCTGGCTTGCCAGTAGCATGGCTAGCATCATAACCTGTCAGAGCAGAATTATACTGCAACGCGTTCTGCTGCAGCTGGCTTACTTTGCCACTAATCACCTCGGTAACAGTTGAAAGACTAGATACACCACCGGCTTTGACAATCGTGCTTAAAGAAGATGAAAAATTGTCAAATCCTGTGCTAACACTGTTTGAAAGGCTAGATATTTTGGTATTGGTTGTAAACAACTGGCCAGCAGTCGCTACATCACTGGAATCCTGCGCAAGTGTACCTGCAGCAACATTGGTAATCTTACCTAAAGCACCTGCCGTACCATGACGGGCATCGTAGGCACCACCATTACCTAAACTATCATTCCACAGCAATGCGTTCTGCTGCAATGTATTCACATTAGCGTTAGTTAATTTCAAGCTGCTGGAAGCAGTAGTAGATAATTCAGTTAGCCTGTTATTGGTATCGTTCAAACCAGTTGAAAGGCTGGCCAGATTATTAGTATTCATCTCAGTTAGAGAAGAAGACAAGCTGCTTAAACCATTTACCACACTGTCTGAGATCGAGCTTATGCTACCAGACAGTTTGCTAACATTAGTATTGGTTGTAAACAACTGGCCACCAGTAACTACATCACTTGAATCTGCACTTAAAATGCCATCCTTAACATTAGTAATACGCTGATAGATACCATTATGACTTGCATCATAAGCACCTTGACCACCATTCAGATCCTTATTCCACAATAAGGTATTTTGCTGCAGCACACCAATATTGGAATTGGTAGTCTGAAGAGAAGTTGAGGTTGAGGTAGTCAGATCATTCAGTTTGATATTGGTTTTATTTAATTCGTCTTTCAAACCAGCAAGACTATTGTTGCTGATATCCTGAAGCGAACTAGATAATTCACCAAATGTAGTACTAACACTTCCAGACAAAGATGTAAGATTACTATTAGTGGTAAACAGCTGACCACCAGTAACCACATCGCTGGAACCGGCTACGGCATTTCCATCCAAAACATTAGTAATCCGCTGAGCCTGTCCATTATGAGTAGCATCATAGGCTTTCAAATCACCATTCCACAGCAATGCATTTTGCTGCAGAGTTGAAAGGCTGGTATTGGTTGCAGTCAGCTTAGCGTCAAAACTACTAGACAAACTACTGATTTTACTATCAGCAAAATTGTTCAAAGCTGTGGATATACTACTGATACCGGTTGAGGCTGATGATGAAATCGAACCAAGAGTATTAAAAGTACTGCTAGATATATCGCTCAAAGTACTATTAGTAGTATACAACTGGCCACCAGTGACTACGTCACTTGAATTAGCTCCTAAAGAGGCATCGGCCACATTAGTGATTTTTTCTGATCCACCTATCGCACCGTGGCTAGCATCATAAGCACTGGCAGTACTATTCCATTGTAAAGCATTCTTCTGTAATGCTGCCACATTAGCACTGGTAGAAGCCAGATTATTATCCAAAGTTGTAGATAATGATCTTAGTCCAGATTTCAGTGAGTTATCCAGAGTATTAGTCAGACCGATCAAATCATTACTAGTGGCAGTAGATAATGTATTTAATCCAGTAGACATACTAGTAGACAAGCCACTGACTGCGGTATTGGTAGTATACAACTGGCCACCGGTAACAACATCGCTGGAGCCTGCTGTGGCACTACCATCAGCTACATTGGTAATTCTCTGTTTTTCATTTGTAGCACCATGACTGGCATCATAAGCATTTACAGTATTATTCCACTGCAATGCATTCTGCTTTAATGAATTTAAATTAGTATTGGTTGTAGTCAGACTGTTTTCAGCAGCAGTAGAGAGAGAACTCAAACCTGTAGACAGGGATTTATTCAGATTAGCTGAAATATTATCTAGACCGGTAGAAGCAGAACCAGATAAGCTTTGTAGTCCATTATTCAGTTTGTCAGTCAAACTACTAACACTAGTATTGGTTGCAAATAGCTGCTTACCTGTAACCACATCACTTGAATCAGCGCTAAGTATGCCATCTGCTACATTAGTAATTTTCTGTGTGGTATTGGCCAAACCATGGCTAGCATCATAAGCACCAATATCATTATTCCATTGCAAAGCATCTTTTTGCAAAGCTGAAATATTTGTATTGGCAGATTGCAGACCAGTACTGAGAATAGTAGACAGACTTTGTATTCCTTTTGCAGACAAGCCTTCTAATGAAGTAGATAAGCTGTTTAGACTTTCTACCGTAGAGCTAGAAAGCGTATACAACTGTCTACCTGTTGCTACATCTGTTGAATTAGCTGCAAGTGTGCCATCCATTACATTGGTAATACGCTGATTTTCGCCTCCATTTCTGGCGCTGTATGCTTTATCAGCAACACTCCATTGCAAGGCATTTTTCTGCAGATTAGCAATATCTGCCTGGCTATCACCTACTGCAGACGATAAGCTGCTGATTACAGACTTAGAAGAATTCTGTAATGCAGTATTCAGGCTACTTAAACTATTCGTTGTTGATAAAGACAATGTATCTAGAGTGGTATTAGTTGTGTATAACTGAGCGCCAATAACCACTTCACTGGAATCTGCTGTCAGATCGCCGCCTGCTACCCCTGTAATCTTCTGAGCATTACCACTGCGGCTGGCATCATAAGCAGTTTTAGTTGAATTCCACAAAAGCGCCTGATCTTTCACAGCAGTTAATTTAGTGCTGGTATCTGCCAGACTGGAATTAACTGTTGAAGTAGTACTCGCTAATTTACCAGCCGTAACAGTGGAAAGACTGTACAGCTGACCACCATTAATCGCATCAGTGGAAGCCTGATCAGTACTACCTGCTTTAACATGAGTGATCTTCTGATCCACATCACCATGTCTAGCATCATACGCACCTTCTTTCCACAGCAATGCATTACTCTGCAGCCCAGTAACACTATTACTAATAGTACCAGCTACCAGAGAAACTTTATTAATATCTGCAGTGGTTGAAGAAATTATCTGATCTGAAAGCTGAGACAATCCAGTTGAAACACTACCGGATAAAACTGTCAGATTTGAATTAGTCGTATATAGCTGAGCACCATTGACAGCATCAGTAGAAGCGACAGATGTAATATCACCCGCGGCAACCTGAGTAATTTTTTGAGGGCTGCTGCCACGCAGGGCACTAAATGCTTTTAAGTTATCATCCCATTGTAAAGCATCAGATTTCAGATTTTTAATACCTGTAGAAGTAGAACTCTGCACGCTTGATAAGCTAGTGCTAACATTACCCAGATTAGTGTTGATGTTAGATACTACATTATCCACACGGCTGGATAGTGCAGTAGATAAGGTAGTAATATTAGTATCAATACTGGTTGATAAAGAAGACAAATCAGCGTTTGCAGACTGTAGGTCTGAACTTGTTGTTGATGCTAAAGTACTGATACTTTTATTAGTGGTAAATAATTGTCCGCCAGTAACCAAATCTGATGATGTAGCCTTGCTGATGTCACCAGCAGCAACGTTAGTTACCTTACGATTTGAACCTCCATAGCTGGCATCATAAACATCACCATTAAGCTGCAAAGCCACATCACTAAGATGGCCAATACTGTTTCCAGTAGCCACAGACAATGAAGAAATAGTCTTATTAGTGGTATCCAGTACTGTACCCACAGATGTAGATAATGAGTCTCTTTTAGTATTTGCGTCCTGAATACTTTGGCTGGTTGAAGTAGACAACCGGCTGAGACTAGAATTAGTTGTAAACAACTGCCCACCGTTAACTACATCTGTAGATGTAGCTTTAGAAATATCGCCGGCTGCAATATTGGTAATTTTTTGTGCTTCACCATTACGGCTGGCATCATACATACCGTTTTTCAATTGCAGTGCATCAATATTCAGCTGGCTCAGACTAGTGGACGTACTGGTTACAAGAGTATTCAACTGATTTACAGAAGACGACAGCGTTGTGCTAACAGAAACTGAAGTTGAATTAAAATTGGCTACTGCACTACTGATGCTGCCCAATGAAGATGTGCTTAATGAAGCTAACTCTGTATTAGTAGCGTATAATTGTCCACCGTTCACAGCATCTGTCGAACCCGGTGCAGTAATATCACCAGCACTAACATTAATGATTCTTGCTGTTTTTGCTCCACTGGCTGCATGAGATGCATCATAAGCCAATTCTTTTGTATTCCATTGCAACGCATCTTCCTGAAGGTGCTTAATTCCCGTAGATGCTGAAGTATTCAAGGAAGTGATATCAGAATTTGCTTGATTAAAACGAGTGGTAATACTGTTTGTCAGATCAGTTAGATTACTTGTAGTTGTACTTATTGATGTAGAAGCAGATGCCAGAAAATCAGTTAAATTACTGTTTGTAGTTGACAATCCGGTTGATGTAGACGAAGAAAGTGAACTCAGACTGGTTGATGTGGACGTGCCCAGACTTTTAAGCTGAGCTACATTCACTGCATCTGTATCTTGTGTACCAGCAGCAAGTCCAGTAATCTGTCGAGTCAAGCCCGAAGCAACGTCCCCAATTGCTACAGCATTTGCTGTACTGTTCCATACAGGTGAAGCTGTTGCAGCATCACGGGAGACACTTGTTGATGGATTATACCCAGCCACACCTTTTGAAGTAGAAGCGACAGAACCACTACCTAAAGCAATACTATCATCAGATTTGGCAGAAGCACCCTGACCAATTGCTACGCCATTGGTACCACTTACCTGAGTATTATTACCCAATGCCAAAGCATTGGCTGCACTTACATTAGCCGTATTACCAACAATCATTGCTCCAGTGGCTTGTGCAGAAACAGTATTACTGCTACCCAGAATTCTTATGTTATCAGCTTTACTAATTTCTTCTGGATCAGTCTGGATAGTATTTTTATTACCAAAAATACCAGTATTATCAGCGGCAATCGTACCGTTCTGATTACCAAAAGAATAAGTTCCTTCACCGTTGACTATAGTTACACCGGTTGCAGCAGTAGTCTGGGTACCATCTGTACTGTTAAAGCCTGTAGTAGTACCGGAACCACCAATAGCTCCGGAACCTTTACCATTCACCTGATTAGCTGAACCAATACTGATACTCTGCTCCGCATTTGCCTGAGCTGAATTACCGATGGCAAGAGCAGAATCTTTTTTGGCCTGAGACTGTACACCTAAAGCCACCGTACCATCTGCGCTGGCTTGAGACATCAAACCAGCAGCCACACTACCCACGCCATCAGACGAAGCCACAGAGCCTAAAGCCACACTAGATACACCAGTAGCCTGAGCGCCAATACCGAAGGCAACTGCCGCGCGTCCAGAGGCAAGAGCCGCTGTACCGATAGCCATTGCACCACCAGCTGTTGCCGTAGCATTGGTACCAAAAGCTACAGAATAATTACCTGATGCATAGGCACCACAACCAGAAACAAAAGAATATACACCATATGCTACAGGCATTTTACTTTTAGCACCGCCTGTTAATAATCCCTGCATACCGGAGGTGCCTGTAGTTGTAATACCGTCTGTGCTAGCATCTACAGAAGTGGTAGTTGTACCATAAGGAGTATACTTGGTACCTACCCCATTATTTTGAAAAGTCTGATTCTGGGCAAACCGCAGGTATTCATCTAGAGCACTGATACTTGTGCCTGAAATAGTGCGGTTTGGATCTCCTCTTCCTACAACTTCATCTGCACCACATGTATAAGGATAGGCAGCACTACCTGTAGCGTTAAGGTCATTAGCTCCATTAATTACCATAGAACCATGACTGCCGTATGGATAGCTTTGGGGTGCACCGTCAGTACCTCTATTAGTTCCACCAACAATTGCTGCATTAGAAGCATACGCACTTGGAACAAATATTGATAAATTTAAAACCGCAGTAATAACACCCAGTTTGGAAAGGATATTCAGTTTAGATTTACTGCCGCCTTTGTTGGCAGCAGGTAATAAGGAAACTGTATCAGACTTGGTTTTGCTTTTAGCTAGTTCGGAAGCAGCTACCCAAGTCTGGGTCGTTTCATTCCATATAGCACGATATATTTTATTCAATTGGTTTACTCCTGATTAGAAATCATGCCGTCAAACAAAATTCTGGATAACTTAAAATAAAGTTAAAACTCAAGTTAAATCTTTAAGTAATATAACATAAATATTTGTTTGGATGTAGTAAACGAGACCGAATAGTATTTAACAGTATAAATTAAATTATTTTTATCGCTTTATGCAACATAATGAAAATAAAGATATTTTTATATATATCACTAAGTCTCATCAAACTAAGGACTGTTGAAATACTTTGTTTAAATGTTATTATTGTCTTATTCTAACCACAGTACCCTTGTTGTTAACACTTAATAATTACATAAATTTAGAAAAACATTTATTCTAGGAAATGAATGTTTAAATGAGGGTAAGCAAATGAAATAAGAATGATATATTGATATTGTATTTTTAATTTTGTAATTTATATTTATTCTTCTTTATTTAACCAATTAAAAACATGTATGTATTTGATAAGCTATCTTTTTAGATTACATAAATGTTATTTGTAGATGAAATGATTTACTCATATTATAAAGTCATTTTGATTGAGAAGAACTAAGCGATGAATCTGTAATTTCACATACATCAGAGAATCTTGATTTTATATAAATAACAATGATAATTTCAATAATATAATTTGATAGTTATGATATTAAATAAAGTGAATTTCATTTCAAGCTTACTAAATATGAACTCTATTACCAAAAATATCTGTTGATGAAATTTTTAAAAGTTTCATCATAAATTTATTTAATTATCATATTTAAATATGTAAATTTCCAAAAAAACCCGAATTGGGATTAATATGAATTTACCAAATAAAATCAATGTTCCATTTCTTTTTCAACATCTATTAAAGCGCGACGTGACAAAGCCAAAGTAGCACGATTACTATCCAGTACAGAATATAAAAACAGGCTACCTAATTTTTTTAGCGGTCGGATAAGATGATATTGATGTCCGACAGTAATAAGAATATCCTCAATTTCATCGTTCAATTCCAGCATCTGCATGGTTTTGATTTTAGAGCGGATAACTTCTGTACTGCTGGCTGCGGCAATTTCCAAATCTATTTTATTGATGGCACTGCCAGCCATCAGCATACCATTATCATAATCAACCACTGCAGCTGCTAGTGCACCTTCTACGTTTAACAATTGTGCTACCACAGCCTGATAGTTCATTCTCTTATCCTGCAAAAATTAGAAATTAGGCCAAATTATATCAGTTATTGTATTCAAATTTTCTTACCCATTGCAACATATTCTTTAGCTGATTTTAAATTCAGTAGTTTCATGCTACCTGAGGTAAGTGATGAAATGCCGAAGGCAGTAGCCGATTATGTGGAAAAGTTACCCATTCATATGCTTCTGGCTGATTAAGTAGTTGCCGTAAAAGTGCATTATTAATAGCATGCCCAGATTTATAGCCCTCAAAAGCTCCGATAATTGGATGGCCCAGTACATACAAGTCACCAATTGCATCCAGAATCTTATGGCGTACAAATTCATCTGGATAACGCAAGCCTTCAGGATTAAGAATATCCATATCGTCAATCACTATCGCATTGTTTAAATTTCCTCCCAATCCCAGATTGTGACTACGAATCAGTTCTACTTCCTGCATAAATCCGAAAGTTCGTGCCCGCGAAATTTCATCGATATAAGATTGCCCCGAAAAATCAATCTTAAAAGTCTGATTACTGCGGTTAAACACTGGATGATCAAAATCTATGGTCAAAGTTACCTGAAATCCTTCATATGGAGTAAATTTCACCCATTTATCCTTTTCTACAAGTGTTACCGTCTCTTTAATACGTAAAAAGCGCTTTTCTACAGGCTGATCAACTACGCCTGCATCCTGTAATAAATAAATAAAAGGTAAACTAGACCCATCCATAATGGGAATTTCCGGTGCGTTCAACTCTACCAGAATATTATCAATTCCATAGGCAGCAAATGCGGACATGATATGCTCAATGGTACCAATACGAATGCCATCTTCTGTCACAACAGTCGAAGAAAGGCGGGTATCGTTAATCAGTTCTGGTGTCAGTTGCACAATACGGCCTTGTTCACCGGTCAAATCTATCCGCCGAAAACGTATCCCTGTATTAAAAGCAGCCGGATGTAATCCGAGTCTGACGCGCTCTCCCGAATGCAAACCCACACCAGTTACACTAATGCTTTTCGCTAATGTCCGTTGCAACATATTTTTTCCTGACTAATCTGCATACCTTATGGTAACGAAATTTTCTTATGGCAGTAATGAATTCTGCCAAACAGTGGATAAATTATTGCTATCAAGGTTCATTCCAATTAGTTTTCCACAGCAAACAAAAATTTCGCAAAGATTATCCACATAATCCACAAAATATTCCCAAATCAAGATTTTAACTTATCAACAATTAAACATATGATAAATATAGATATTTTAAGTTATCCACAGAATGTATGGCTTCGTCTTTGTCTTCATCATTTTATTATTTATATTTTTATTAGAATAATAAATTAAGTTTCTACGTGCTCACGTATTCCTGTTATTTCTACAATATTATCGATTACTCTGAAAAGCACATCCCAATCAAAAAGATTCACTACAAAAATCTTATTAGATTTATATTGATGAGCTGGTCTTGGATCATGAGCCAAACTCTGATTAATTAAATCATAATGTTTTGTATCTAAAGAAAATAATCTTACTTGTTGTAAAGCTTCTGGTGACCAGTACACTCTCAGCTGTTCATGTTCACGAGCAAAACCACAACGTGCATGAGGCTTCGCCTCAACAAAAGGAATATAAGGTTTGATATCAATAACTGGTGTCTGATCTAAAAAATCCACACCACTGATGTGTATACGAACATGTTTATTACATTCGATTCGTTCCAGTTTCACCAATGATAAACCTAGATGATTTGGTCGATGTGGGCTACGAGTCGCAAAAATCCCTTTTTTTTCTTTGCCTCCCAATTTAGGTGGACGAATTAATGGCTGCCAACCTTCTTTTACGGTGGCATGAAAAATAAACTGTACCCAGATATATTCATAATCTTCTAATCCGCGTACACAATCAGTTGTGAATTCTTTGGATAAGTCTATATATGCCAAAGCAGCTGGAACAAGACCAGGCTGCCTGGCTACACCAAATTTCTGTTTATAGGGAGAAGTAATATATCCAATTGGCTGGATTGACCAATATCCTTTGGATACTTCAGAAGAATGAGAAATCATACTAAATACATATTTATTCACTTGAGCATATTGTACGGGAATCAGTGTATATATCTGTATATAAGTTGTGGATATTGATATAATAAATTGTTTTATTTATATATTTTTGTAATAAATAGAAAATAGCTAGCCTGTTTCCGATGTACATAGCCAATTCAAATTATTTGAATAAAATGTTATGCTATAAGTCTGAAGTTTTCCAATATAACTTAAACAAATTCAATGTAATATAGATAATTTATTATCTATGCTGACTGATGGATTCTTAGCTAAATTCAGTTCTGATTAATAAAATAAAAAGTATCAGCCTTCTAAAATCAAAGCTTTGATTTTGGGAAATAAGGATAATGATTGAATACTATATGTTGATAAATAAAAAGAGTAGGGTAGAGGTTGAATACTAAATTTATATTAGAAAATTATTTCCCAAATTATGATTTTGTTTGTGGATGTAGGTAACAAACTTGGACATAAAAATTTTCTATTATTTAATGTTAAACGATGCCACTTTATTTGTGATTAAAAGGGAAATTTTTTAAAGTAATAAACACTCAAAATTTAATAAAATCTCAGAAATAAAATTCTATTAAATTCTATTAGATTCTGTTCATTGCCAGACAAACAGGTAGTTAATAGTGGTTTATCGGCAGTGTGTTTATATTTCTGATACCATGTCGAGTTATTAGGAAAGAAGATAGCAGTATAATTATTTAATTTGACTGATTTATCCATTTTAAGATGGTTATTCTGTAATCAGAATGCTGGTAACACCTAAGATTGTTGCTGGTTTTGATTAATCTAGGGATAGTTCTGATGAAAATATTGGTAGCAATAAAGCGTGTTGTTGACTATAACGTAAAGGTACGCGTTAAAGCTGATGAATCAGATGTGGATATTGGCAATGTTAAAATGTCAATGAATCCTTTTGATGAAATTGCTGTTGAAGAAGCAGTGCGTTTAAAAGAAGCAGGAAAAGCCTCTGAAGTAGTGGCGGTATCAATTGGGGTAAAGCAATGTGAAGAAACCTTGCGAACAGCTTTAGCAATGGGCGTTGATCGTGCCATACATATTGAAACCGATGAAAAACTTCAGCCACTTGCAGTGGCCAAGTTGTTAAAAGCTGTAGCAGACAAAGAACAGCCGCAATTGTTTTTGCTGGGAAAACAGGCAATAGATGATGATGCCAACCAGACGGCACAAATGCTATCAGCTTTAATGCAGGTTTCTCAGGGTACGTTTGCCAGTAAAATTGAATTAAATTCTGATGAAGTATTGGTAACGCGTGAAATTGATGGTGGGCAGGAAGAAGTGGCACTTACATTGCCAGCCGTAATTAGCGTTGATTTGCGCCTGAATGAACCTCGCTATATTAAATTACCTAACATTATGCAGGCTAAAAAGAAACCGCTGGAGAAAAAAACGGTAGTCGAACTAGGTGTGGATATTTCTTCGCGGCTGATTCAGCTGAAAGTAACCGAACCGCCAGAGCGTAAGGCGGGTATTAAAGTAGCTGATGTAAGTGAATTAGTTGATAAACTGCATCATGAAGCTAAGGTTATTTAAAGGAGATATAAATGTCTGTATTAATTATTGCTGAACATCAGCAGTCATGTATAGATGAAGCTACGTTGCATGCCGTAACAGCAGGAAAGCAATTGGGCGATGTGGATATTTTAGTTGCGGGATATGAAGTAGCAGATGTTGTGGCTCAGGCACAGAAAATCTGTGGTGTACGAAAAGTGATATTTGCAGATGCCTGTATTTATGCTCATCCACTGGCAGAAACTTTAGCTCCTTTAATAGTACAACTTTCTGAGTCTTATAGTCATATAATAGCTTCTGCCACTAGTTTTGGTAAAAATTTACTGCCTCGCGTGGCTGCATTATTAGATTGTGAGCCCATATCTGATGTGACAGAAATCATTGACTCTTCCACTTTCGTCCACCCAGTTTACGCCGGTAATGCTTATCAGACCATACGAAGTGAACAGCTCAAACAGATCCTCACCATTCGAACCACTGCTTTTCCATTGGCTGAAGCAACTGGAGGACAAGCGCTCAAAGAACAGATCTCACCGGTGGAAGTACCAAACCTAAGCCGTTTTATTGGCCGAAAGTTAACAAAATCTGAACATCCAGATCTCACCACTGCTAAAATAGTTGTTAGTGGCGGGAGAGGCTTAGGTAGTGAAGAAAATTTTGCTCGTCTTTTGAATCCGTTAGCAGATATTTTGAATGCAGCTATTGGTGCTTCACGTGCTGCTGTGGATGCTGGCTATGCGCCAAATGATTATCAGGTAGGGCAAACGGGTAAAGTAGTTGCTCCTGATTTGTATATAGCTATCGGCGTATCGGGTGCTATTCAACATCTGGCTGGTATGAAGGACAGTAAAATTATTGTTGCCATTAATAAAGATACAGAAGCTCCTATTTTTAATGTAGCAGATTATGGTTTGGTTGCTGATTTGAATACAGCTGTTCCAGAATTAATTGCACAGTTAAAATCAATTTTGCATTAAAGCATTAAAAAAATTTGCTAATGTTTCACGTGAAACATTACTGTATTGTGTGAATAAAGCAGAATTAATGGAAACTATCTTGAATTAATGCTATTTTAGGATAGATAAGATTGTCTGATTCTAAAAATTGCCTGAATAGAAACTATTCAGGCAATTTTAATGAGATATCAAAGAAATTAATAGGCTATATACGATGAATTGTTTACATGATAAACAAAGTTTTGCCTTTGCTTCAGATAATTATGCAGGCGTACACCCAGAAATTATGCAGGCTTTGCTAGTGGCTAATGATGGACATCAGCCAGCATATGGAGCTGATGTTTATACCCTAGCTCTTCAACAAAAAATAAAACAGTTATTTGGGGAAACGGCTGAAGCATTCCCCGTTTTTAATGGAACGGGGGCCAACGTAACTGCATTGCAGTCGCTATTGCCTCGCTGGGGTGCGGTGATATGTGCCGAAAGTGCACATATTCAGTGTGACGAAGGCGTGGCACCAGAACATTTGGCCGGTGTAAAGTTGCTAACAATTCCTACTGCAGATGGTAAATTAACCCCGCAATTGGTATCCAAACAGGCATGGGGTTTTGGTGTAGAGCATCGAGCGCAACCAGCAGTGGTATACATCAGCCAGTCCACTGAATTGGGGACTTGTTATAGTGTGGCTGAGATTCGGGCTTTATCTGATTACTGTCATCAGCATAATATGAAATTATATGTTGATGGTGCGCGTCTGGCGAATGCACTGGTTGCAGAAAATACAGATGTTAAAACCATGATTACGGCTACTGGTGTAGATATGCTTAATCTGGGCGGGACTAAAAATGGCCTGTTACAGGGAGAGTGTATTATCAGTATGCATCCAGATACACATGCATCTATGCCATATCTGCGTAAAATTAATGCTCAGCTGGGTGCTAAAATGCGGTTTATTTCTGCTCAGTTTTTGGCATGGTTTGAGTATGATCTGTGGCTGAATCTGGCTGCTAATAGTAATCAGATGGCTACCCGTCTAGCGAATGCACTAGATGAAATTGAGGAAATTACTGTTACTCAGCAGACGCAGGCCAATGCTGTGTTTGCTGTGTTACCTGCACATGCACGTGCCAAGCTACATCAACAATTTCATTTTTATGATTGGGATGAAAGTAAAGGTGAAGTACGGTGGATGACCAGTTTTGATACAACAGAAAAACAAGTGGATACCTTTATCGCTGCTATTAAACAGGCTTTGGTACAGACATGAAAGAAGTTTATCAGTATACAACGCTGGCCACACCGGCTCAGGCAGAATTTAAAGATAAAGGCAGTCGCTTTCTGGGGTTTGCTTGGCCCGTGCAAGATGAAGCAGAAATTCGTCAGCATGTACAGATATTAAGAGAGCAGCACCATAAAGCACGACATTGCTGTTATGCATGGCGTCTAGGTGTGGATGGCAACCGATACCGTGCCAATGATGATGGAGAACCTGCTGGCAGTGCTGGTAGGCCCATTCTCGGACAAATTGATTCTGCGGCAGTGACTGATGTTTTAGTCGCTGTTGTACGCTATTTTGGTGGTACCTTACTTGGGGTGCCTGGTTTAATTCATGCATATAAAACCGTTACAGCAGCTGCTATTGAGGCTGCAGAAAAAATACAACAAGATATCTGCCGGCAATTACAGCTTCATTGTGAATATGCTCATTTAAGTGAAGCCCTGCGCTGGTGTAAGCAGCATCAGGCACAGGTTTTGAAACAGGACTTACAGCAGAATTGCTCGCTACAGGTGTGTATACCGCTTAGACGGCTGGAAAATGCTCTGGCTGTTTTGCGTAAGATGCGCATAATTGATGTTAAACTGGAGAATTAAATGATATATTGATGCTTATAATAGTTAGTATTTTCTGACTAATTGTAATGATATTAAGCGAGAAATAAGTATGAAATTATTGGTTATTGGTAGTGGAGGACGTGAGCATGCTTTAGCATGGCGTCTGGCTCAGTCGCCTAAAGTCAGTACTGTTTATGTAGCACCGGGAAATGCCGGTACAGCTACCGAACCAAAACTGCAAAATATTGACTTCACTAATCATCAACAGCTAATTGATTTTTGTCGGCAGCAGCATATTGAGTTTACCGTAATTGGTCCAGAAGCGCCTTTGGCTGCAGGCATTGTGGATGATTTTATTGCTGCTGGTCTGGCGGTTTTTGGTCCAAGCCGTTATTGCGCTCAGCTAGAAAGTTCCAAGGATTTTGCTAAGGAATTTATGATCAGGGAAGGTATTCCCACCGCAGCATATCAAACATTCACTGATGCTAAGCAAGCACACCAGTATGTTAGCCAGAAAGGTGCACCGATTGTGATTAAAGCTGATGGTCTGGCATCAGGTAAAGGTGTAATAGTTGCCATGACTCTGGCTGAAGCCCATCAGGCAATAGATGATATGCTATTGGACAATGCTTTGGGTACAGCTGGTGCCAGAGTTGTTATCGAAGAGTATCTTCAGGGAGAAGAAGCCAGTTTCATTGTGATGGTAGATGGTGAACATGTCTTACCTATGGCAACTAGCCAGGATCACAAACGTTTACTTGACCATGATAACGGGCCCAACACTGGCGGGATGGGTGCCTATTCTCCGGCTCCTGTGGTCTCTGCTGCTGTGCATCAACGAGTAATGGATGAAATTATTCTGCCGGTAGTTCGGTCTATGCAAAGAGCCGGTCATCCGTATCGTGGTTTTTTATATGCTGGTCTGATGATTGATCAATCTGGTGCGCCCTATACGATTGAATTCAATTGTAGATTTGGTGACCCGGAAACTCAGCCTATTATGTGTCGTTTGCAGAGTGATTTGGTAGAACTAATACAAGCAGCTTTAGCAGGAAAACTAAATAACATTGCTGCATCATGGAGCGAACAGGCAGCTGTGGGTGTGGTGCTGGCTGCTGATGGTTATCCACAAGCGCCACTTAAAGGTGCTGTAATTTCAGGTATAGAAGTAGCTAATCAGTTTGGCAAAGTTTTTCATGCTGGTACAAAATTGAATGCACAAGGTGAAACGATTACTAATGGTGGCCGCGTATTGTGTGTAGTGGGAATGGGATCAGATATTCATACCGCACAAAAACAAGCCTATACAGCTGTAAACTCTATCCATTTTGATGGAATGCAATATCGACATGATATTGGATCTAAAGCAATAAAGTATGACATTTAATATAGTTGTTGAAAAGTAAGCTAATCCTTGCTTCAGGCTTGTTAGGATGGATTACAAACGATTGAATTTTATATTCAGAATACAAAAAAATTCATATGAACAAAATATAATAGGTAGTTAGTATGCTTAAATTTTAAGCTTATTGCTTTTTATAAATTAGCGAATGTATATAATTTATTATGTATTACACATATAAAATTGGTCTACAATAAACTTTAATTTTTAGTAGATACATAAATGTATAAAATTTTGGTATTTGGCTATCAGCGAATAAATATGTACTAAAAGTATAAATACTATGCTTACCTAATTGATTAATTATTTACAAATGGAATTTATCTGGACTTATTTGTATATATAGAAAATACTAGTCATAAAGCCTGATATAAATGTTGATGATTTCCTGATGATAAAAGAGTATAAATTGTATTACACTGATCTGAAGTATGTGAGTTAATAAAGCTGTAAAAAATTTTTGCGGATATGATGTAGTGGTAGCATAACTGCTTCCCAAGCAGTTCGGACGGGTTCGAGTCCCGTTATCCGCTCCAAAGAATATATTCAGTATTTATTTGTAATATTAAAAATGTATCTGCCTAATCTAAAAACTAAAGTATTTGCATCAGTTGATAAAAAAATAAACTAGGTCACGTGCTTGTTCTTAATAAAATACCTCAGCAGATATTGATTGTTCTGAAAGTCGCCTTTATTGAATTCTTAATAAACTATTGGTTATGTTTGGATGAAGTCTGATAAGGTGAAATTTTTTATAAGCTAATCAAAGCATACAAAAAGTAAAATACAGCAGCGTAAAAGTTGGATGCAGGATAAAGTAAAATTTTATTAACTAAAACATAAAAGATTACTTGCTTTGAATATTGCTTTTTTACCTGATTAATAACTTACCAAATAAAAAATTTTAAAACCCTTATAAATATATATAAACCAATTAATTGTTAAGAATATGTATTCTAAGGCAAGACTCAATAAAAATTAACAATGCTAAAAAAGAATTTTATTAAAGATTGTCGCTTTTATAAGACATTCAATAACAGATAAACAAACAATGTATTAGCTATGTAAAACCATTGCAGAACCAATAAAATCATATAACTTATTGTATTTTATTAATTTAATATAAAACAAGTACGCGTTTTTTTCATATGGGTTCTATTCCGAACTATCTCTGATTAACTACATTTATACAAACATTTATGTTATATTACTTAATAATTTAACTTAATTTTAACCTTTCTTTAAGTTATCAAGATATTTTTGATAAACGCATGATTTTAAAAAATTAGGAGTAAACCAATTGAATAAAATATATCGTGCGATATGGAACGAATCCACTCAAACTTGGGTGGCTGCTTCTGAGCTAGCTAAAAGCAAAACCAAAGCGAATACAGTTTCCTGTCAGATGCCTGTTGTATCTACAGTACTAAGTAAGTTTGGTTCTAAAGTATTTAAAATCGGATTAATTGCTTCAATCGTGAATATGACTTTAGGGATGCCTATTGCATATGCTGCTGGTCGTGCAGCAATAATAGGTGGAGATCCGGGTCGAGGTTCTGATAATAGAACAGGTAGTTACCTTAACACATCAAGCATCAATGCAGTTCAGATAATGGGAGATAATAGTGATTTTTGTGGTTATGATAGGGTTGCAGGACGAGATATAAACGGTGCTCAGCGTAATCAAGGCCCCTCAGGGCTTCCTGCTATTTCAGCAATGGAAGAATATTTGCGGTTTGCTCAAAATTATACAGTAACCGGTACCAGAGGAGCTGTTAATGGTAGAACCCTCAATCCATATGGTACAACTAACCATGTTGAAAATTGGGGTGGCCAAGGATGGACAACTGACCCCACTAATGGTTCAAATGGGTTGCCTTACAATCCTCCCAAACCTCCTATATCAGGTTATATGGATCAATATGCTACAGGGGGATATCAAAATGGTTTAGGGAGTGCCTTTGGTGTAAATTCATTTGTTATGGGATGTGGTTCCTATGCTTCTGGTAATCATTCATTATCATTCGGGACTGGTGCGTTTAATACTGGCGGCGGAGCACAGGCTGTAGGTAATTTTGCTTTGGCTGGTGGACGAGCTTCCAATGCGATTGGTATCTCATCGCAAGCTACTGGAGTTTCTAGCGTAGCTTTAGGTTCCGTTGCTAATTCAGATGGCGTAGGAAGTGTGGCACTTGGTTTGATGTCACAGGCTTCTATAGATGGAGCAGTTGCTGTTGGGGTGAAATCTCAGGCAAGTGGCGACTCTTCAGTGGCCATCGGTAATGACACTATTGCTACTGGTAAACAAGGTATTAGCATTGGTAATGGTAATGTGGTTTATGGAGAACAATCCATTGCCATAGGTGGCTCTACCACACCTACTGCATACAAAAAAGATGATGGAACGGAAGCATCTGGTCCGGATGGCTATACCTTTATTAATGCAAACAATACTTTATCTTTGGGTAATAGTAATAAAAGTACAAGCCCAAATAACGATATTACTGCAGCCAATACGGCTATATTTGGTAACCAAAACACCATTATCAATGCTATTTATGATGTTCATGTAATTGGTAGTGGCAATACAGTTGGTAGCACTGATAGCAGCGGTATTGGAGCAACCATAATCGGTAACAATGCTTCTGTTACCACAGATAACGGCTTGGCACTCGGTAACAATACTATTGTGAATGGTACTGGTGCCATTGCTGTAGGTACAAATGCCAAAGCTATGGCAGATGGTTCCGTAGCTTTGGGATCGGATTCAATAGCTAATACAGCTGGTAATGTTTCTGGCTATAATCCAGATACCAATGTGGCTGCTACTGATCCTTCCCTTAGTACGCCCACATGGAAAAGCACTACCGGGGCGGTAGCAGTAGGTAACTCTGCTAAGAATATTACCCGTCAAATTACGGATTTGGCTGCTGGTACGCTGGATACTGATGCTGTCAATGTGGCGCAGCTAAAGAGTTTGTATTCATCTATCTCTGGCAGTGCATCCAGTCTTTCGACAGCGATAGATGCCAATGTATCTGTGGTAAAAACTAAGATTAATAGTGCTTCTATTTCAACATCTGATGTTATAACTAATCTTAATCAAAATATTACAAAGGCTTCTGGCGATGCTGATGATAAATTAGCACAAATAAATACCGATATTTCTTCTTTAAGTACCTCTACATCTAGCTCTATTGGTGCATTACAAACCAGTGCTTTGGTATTTAAAAATGGTGTTTATAATGTCGGTTCGGACGATGGCAGAGAAACTAAAAAAATAACAAATCTGACAGATGCTCGTCTTACTGACGACTCCACTGATATGGTTAATGGTGGCCAGTTATTCAGTACCAATTCTTCGCTGAGTTCTATCTCTACTGCTATTTATACTAATATCAGTAACCTTAACGAAGGTACTTCTAATTTAGTATCTGTCGTTAATACATCGGTATCAACAATTGATAGCAATATTAATAGCTTTACTACAACTACTGATAAAGGTATAAAAGATTTACGTGCAGCCATACTCAAATGGAATGGTTCGGATGCATTTGATGCGGGTAATGAAAAGAAAATAACGAATGTAGAAGCAGGTAGTATTGACAGCGCAGATTCTACTGATGCTGTAACGGGTGCACAGCTGCGTGCCACCAATATGAAGCTTAATAAGCTGGATAGTGATATTCAGGATAGCCTTACAGACAACAATCTTAAAATTGATAAATTTGTAACCGATACAAATATAGCGTTATCAAGTTCGAATAAGTCATTAGATGGTCTGTCTACTTCAATTTCGACTGGATTAAGCCAGATTACACGGAATGCTCTTTTATATGATGCCACTACAGGGGCATTTGTTGAAGATAAAAACAAGACGCCGCAAAAAATCTCAAATGCTGCAGAAGGTGATGTTATTGCGGATTCTGATGATGCAATTACAGGTGGCCAGTTATACACTGTAAACTCCAATCTAGCGAGTCTTTCTGTATCTGCTTCCACTGGCTGGCTCAATATAAGTGGTAAACGCAGCAGCTTGACAACAGACACTGCCAATAGTCTTACTAATCTTTCAACTGCAATAACAAATAACTTAAACAGTTTAACAACTTCGGCTAATTCTAGTCTGAGCACATTAAGTAATTATTTACAAATATTGTCAGATTCTGCATCTACTGCTATCAGCGGTTTGCAGGAAAGTACCATATTGCGTGGTGAAGACGGCTATTTTCATGCCACTCATGATGGTACAGCGCAAAAAATCACCGGTGTTGCACCTGGTGATATAAGCAGTCCTAATTCAACAGATATGGTTAATGGTGGCCAGTTATTCAGTACCAATACTGCAATCACTAATTTATCTAGTACTGTAAATACGCAATTTGGTAGTTTGTCTGTTTCGGCTTCTCTGTCAGTCGGCCAGAGTCTTGATAAGTTGTCTACGAGCCTGGCTACAACTGGCAGTAAAGTTGCTGCATTGCAAGAAGATGCTTTGCAATGGAACGATGATGACGCAGCATATAGTGCCAGTCATGGTGATGCAGATACAAAAATTACACATGTCAGTGCAGGTGACATTACCAGTGCAACTTCAACTGATGCAGTTGTCGGCAGCCAGTATTATGATTTGAATACTTCAATAGATGCACGAGTAAGTACGCTGACCACATCAGCTTTAAGTACTGTGGGAGAAATTAATAGCAGTATTTCCTCTTTGCAACAACAAATGCTCCAGTATACAGATGGTAAATATAATGCTAAAAGAGTAGAAAAAGAGCAGAAAATTACAGGTGTTGCTGATGCTGCTTTAAATAGTGCTTCAACCGATGCTATTAATGCTAAGCAGTTATATACTACCAATTCAACCTTGGATACAGTTTCAACCACTATTTCCAGCGGTTTATCCACCTTGGCTGGTAATATAAATCAGACAGCAGTAAATACTCTGCAAAGTGGCATGGTTCTGGTTAATGGACTGAATTCAAGTATCAGTACTTTGAAGAATAATGCTCTGCTGTGGAATGAAACTGATAAGGCATTTAGTGCTACTCATGATATTGACGGTAATACTAAAATTACTAATGTGGCCAATGGTTATGTAGCAGCTGGTTCTACAGATGCAATCAATGCCGGCCAGATTTTTTCGTTTTCTACATCTGCTTCCACAGGAATACAATCTTTAAGCACTGGATTGAATGGGTTATCAGTACAAAAAATCAAAGAATTATCTAGTTCTATTCAGGCCGGTGTCACTGGAACTAATAATAAAATTGCAACGTTAAAGCAGAATGTTCTGCTCTGGAATGCTGATGCATATGATGCTAGCCATGGCAGCAGTAGAGGTAAAATTACACATGTAGCTGATGGCAATTTGCAATCTAATTCAACTGATGCTGTAACCATGGGGCAGTTATACACCACCAGCACTAGTATCAGTACATTGAATACTGATGTGGTGACAAAACCAGCTGAGTTATCCTCAAAATTAGATGTTGCTATGGCTGCTACTAATACCAGTCTGAATAATACTATTTCAGGTAGTATCAGCAGCCTGTCAGATAAAATTAATACCGATATTGGCACAGCCAATTCCAATATTAATGCACTAAAACAGACTGTATTGCAATGGAATGGTAGTTCTTATGATGCCAGCCATGGCCAAGTTGGCGGTAAAAATAAAATTATTAACGCTGCACAAGGCAATGTGAATGATAAATCATCCGATGCGGTAATTGGTGACCAGTTGTCAATGACAAATACCAAAATCTCTGGGCTGACTTCAGATTTAACGTCGCAGCTTCAGAGTTTGTCTGGTTCTTTATCTGGAAGTCTGGCTAGTGTTTCAACCACCATGGATAGGTCACTTTCTAGTGGTTTGAATACTTTTGCCTCAACCATTGATACCAGTTTGGTTCCTGTAAATGCTAGTCTAAGTACTATTAAACAGAATGCATTGCAATGGAATGGCAGCGCTTATGATGCCGGTGGTACTCAAGGTATAAAACGAAAGATTATAAATGTGGATAAAGCTGATTTACAGGCTAAGTCCAGTGATGCGGTAATTGGTGCTCAGTTGTTTAGCACTAACAGTCAGATTAGTGCATTATCTTCTTCGTTTGATAACAAAGTATCGGATTTTACAAGTGCAACTTCTAGTAGTCTAAATAGTCTATCTACAGCATTAGAGAATTCTTCTTTTTCTGGACTAGAAAGCCTTTCTACTACAACAGAGCAACGCCTTCAAGGAATTAACGGCAAACTCCCTGCCCTTCTGCAGAATGCATTGCAATGGAAAAATGGAGCATATGATGCCAGTCATGGTGTAGTAAATGGTAAAAACCGGATCACCAATGCTGCAGATGGATCTTTAGTTAAGGGCTCAAAAGATGCGATTACAGGTAATCAGCTGTATAACACCAATTCTGCCATCAATGATCTGGCTAATGAGGTCAAAAGTGGCATTGGAAATTTATCCAGTGCTCTGAGTACCATATCTGATAAAAATATCTCTACTTTAACTGGGTTGCTTGCTCAGACAAATACCAAAGTTAGTAGTCTTTCCACAGCAGCAGGAACACAATTAGGTGTGATTAATAATGGTGTATCTGATTTGCAGAAAGACGCTTTACAATGGAAGCGTTTAGATGATTCAGGTGCAGGAGCATATGATGCCAGCCATGGCATTGCAAATGCTAAAAATACACTGACACATGTATTTTCAGGTAATGTGAAAGAGGGATCGTCTGATGCGATAATCGGTGCACAGCTATATAGTACAAACAACAGTATTTCTGTTTTAAACAATAAATTAGCCGATGTATCGGGCAGTATGCAAGCCGGTATCAGTAGTTTATCAACTTCTTTGGATCAGGTAACCGGTTCTAATTTGGCCAAACTGACTCAAAGCAGAAGTACTATTGAAAACAATATAACTAGCCTGTCTTCAAGTATTTCTTCAGCTTTAAGTACGGCCGACGGAAGTTTGGGTACTCTCAAAACGAATGCCTTGCAGTGGAAAGACGGAGCCTACGATGCAAGTCGTAATGATAAAAATAGCCGTATAACCAATGTTGCTAAAGCTGATATTTATGATGGGTCAACAGATGCCATCACTGCAGGACAGCTGTATAGTACCGAAAATAGTTTTGACACTTTGAACAGTGATATTAATAAGCGTTTTGAAAGTTTTTCAACGACTTTAAGCAGCCTTGTTGATATTGGTATAAGCAGTCTGTCAGCAGGTATAACGGGTATTAATACCGGAGTAAGCACATTGCAGCAGAATGCGTTACAATGGGATGCGAGTATTAGTGCTTATGATGCCGGTTCTGCAACTGGTGCCAGAGCTAAAATTACTCAGGTTGCCGCCGGTCAGGTAGGAGAAAGCTCGTCAGATGCTGTTATTGGTGCACAGCTGTACAGCCTGTCCACGGTGTCTGATGCAAATCTGACCAGTTCCTCCAATTTAATGTCTTCCAGCTTAAGTACAATACAATCTTCATTAACGGGTATTTCTGATAAATACTTTACCCAACTCAGTTCTTTGTCAGACAGTATTCTAAGCAGTACTATTAATCTGTCAGGAGCATCTGCAAATAGCTTATCAACTCTTTCTGATACTCTGTCCAATAGTATTACCAGTTTATCCAACAGCACGAATACTGGCCTGAATAGCCTGACTGCTGATGCCGCAAACAGCCTGAGTAGTCTATCCACGGTGGCTGAATCTGGTATAAGTAGCCTGTCGCAAAGTATTTCAACTTCAGCAGGCACTCTGATAACTTCTCTGTCTACAGTTAATCATGATGCAGGCTCATTGAAACAAAATGCACTTCAATGGAATGATTATGCAGCTGCGTATAATGCTGATCATGGAACGGGTACTGCTCAAAAAATTACAAATGTGTCTACTGGTTTGATAGCATCAGGTTCAAACGATGCTGTGAATGGTGCCCAGTTGTACAGCTTGTCTACCAGTATGGAAAACACAGCTAATACAGCGTTCACTGGTTTATCAGATGCACTGGTTAGCAGTATTTCCACTGTTGATAGTAATTTGCAGAGCTTTTCTGACACTACAACTAGCAATTTGAGCAGATTGGATACCAATCTGCGTACAGCCACAGCTCGTGTAACTACCTTGCAGGCTAATACCTTGCAGTGGAATGGTAGTGTTTATGATGCCGGCAAAAATGGCACTCCACAGCGTATTACCAATGTTAGCGGTGCTGCTAGTGTGGCTGCAAATTCCACTGATGTGATTAATGGTGGTCAATTGTTTAGTCTTTCTAGTTCTACTTCAACTGGTTTAAGTAGTCTTGCAAGTAACCTGAGTGAGATGAGCAAGAATCAGCTAGGCAGTCTGTCTACCGTCGTTACTAACAGCCTCAGTAGTATCACCAACAATATAGATAGTCTTTCTACTGGCTTGAGTTCTACTACCAACAATGTTGCTGCATTACAAAGAGATGCGCTGCAATGGAACAGCGCTAAAGGAGCTTATAGTGCGGATCACGGTACCAATACAGCTCAGCTGATTACCAGTGTAGCTGCAGGTTCCATAGCTGCAGATTCTACTGATGCTGTAAACGGTGCTCAGATGTATAACTTGTCCACCAGTACAACAGCCAGTGTCAATACTTTGAATCAAAGTCTGAGCTCTACTAATGTAGCGTTAAATACACTGTCTACTGCCTATGGCACTAGCCTGAGTACACTTACAACAGGCCTGAGTAGCACTAAAGATGCGCTGAATCAGTTGTCTGATACAACAACAAACAGCATTACTGGCATCAACAACAGTCTAAGCAGCCTAACCAGTACGACTTCTTCCAATCTACAGATTTTGGATAAAGGATTACAGGCAGCTAATGCTAGTGTATCTTCACTGCAGGCCAATGCGCTGCTGTGGAATACAGGCAAGGGTGTGTACGATGCCAGTCGAAATGGAGAAGCCAAAGTACTGAGTGGCATCGGTGCTGGTGCAGTAAGTGTTGGCTCTACCGAAGCTATTAACGGCGGACAATTCTATAGTCTGTCTACGGTAACTGCGGCAGGCTTGAACAGTACCAATAGCAATCTGAGCACGCTGAGTAGCAGTACATCATCAGCTCTTGCTGGTTTGACGGGCAGCCTAAGCAGTATCAATCAGAGCATGAATAACCTGCAGACAACTGCTTTACAATGGAATGGTAGTTTTTATGATGCTGGTCGTGACAGTTCTGCACAGCGCATTACTAATATTAGTGCCGGACGTCTTGCTGCAGACTCTACCGATGCAGTAAATGGCAGCCAGCTGTATACCTTATCTAATTCCACCTCAACCGGACTAAGCAGCTTGTCTACTAATCTGAATGAGGTAACAAAAAATCAGCTGGGTAGTCTGTCTACTATAGTGACAAACAGTCTCAGTACGGTAACAGAAAATGTAAGCAGCCTGTCTACAGGTCTGAGAGAAACCAATACAAATGTAGCAGCCTTGCAGCAAAATGCATTACAGTGGAATAGTACTAGTAACGCATATGATGCAATACGCAGTAATCGTGCTCAAAGACTGACGGGAATTATTGGTGGCGATATAAGCCTCACTTCAACTGATGCCATCAATGGCGCCCAGATGTACAGCTTGTCTACTCTGACACAGGCAGGACTGAGCAGTAGCAGTACGGGGCTGAGCAGCTTAAGTAATGCTTCATCAGCAGCTTTGACTACTGTCAACGATCGCGTGGATACGCTGACCAGCACCACTCAATTAGGACTGGCTAGTGCCAGCACAGGCTTAACCAGCCTGAGCAGCAGTACTTCATCCGGTCTGACCAGTCTGACATCCAGTCTGAGTAGCACAAATCAGAACCTGACTACCCTGCAGCAAAATGCTCTGCAATGGAATGGTAGTGCTTATGATGCCGGTAGAAATGGTGCGCCTCAGCTTATTACAAATGTAGCGGCTGGCCGTGTTTCAGTGGATTCTACTGATGTAGTTAATGGTGGTCAGTTGTTCAGTCTGTCTAGCTCCACTTCAACCGGACTAAGCAGCCTGTCTACTAATCTGAATGAGGTGACAAAAAATCAGCTGGGTAGCCTATCTACTATTGTTAATGACAGTCTCAGTACGGTAACGAAAAATGTAAGCAGTCTGTCAACTGGTTTAATTGAAACCAATAGTAATGTGACTGCATTACAGCAGAATGCTTTGCTGAGAAACAGGATAAGTGGTAATTTCGATGCCAGCCGTGAGGGTAAGGATCAAAGACTGACCGGTATTGCAGCTGGAGACATCAATATTACTTCAAGTGATGCTATCAACGGTACTCAGATGTACAGCCTGTCTACTCTGACGCAGGCAGGACTGAGTAGTACTAGTACCGGACTAAGCAGCTTGAGCAGTGCCTCATCAGCAGCTTTGACTACGGTCAATGATCGCGTGGATACGTTGACCAGCACCACTCAATTAGGACTGGCTAGCGCCAGCACAGGCTTAACCAGCCTGAGCAGCAGTACTTCAACCGGTCTGACTAGTCTGGCATCCAGTCTGAGTAGCACAAATCAGAACCTGACCACCCTGCAGCAAAATGCCTTGCAGTGGAATAGCACACTGGGTGCTTATGATGCTGGTCATGGTAGCGGTACAGCTCAGCGTATTACCAATGTAGCAGCTGGTAGCGTGACAGTAGATTCTACCGATGCGGTAAACGGTAGCCAGCTGTATGCATTGTCTGGTTCTACTTCCACTGGTCTGAGCAGTCTGTCGACTGTAGTTTCATCAACTGTGATTTCAGGTATCAATAGTATCAGTAGCTCTATGTCTACCGGATATGAGAGTCTGTCACGCAGTATGAGTACAACAAGCGATAGCCTGAACAAACTAACTTCTAGCACGAGTACAGCTTTAAGCAGTCTGTCTACCAGCTATGATCTGACTCAGAAAGATGTGAAACAGCTGAAGGATAAGAGCCTGCAATGGGATGAGGATAAAGGTGGATTTGATGCTGGAAAGACAAATAGTCTGACCCGAGCTGCTACTTATGGCAAGGTTATCAATTTAGCTGATGGCTCGGTTGATCAGGGCTCACATGATGCAATTAATGGTGGACAGCTATACTTACTGAAAAATGATGTGACCAGCCTTTCTACAGGTACCAGCACTAGCTTGTCTTCATTAAACAGTGCTTTAAGTGAGTTATCCACAGGTAATATTATTACTAACATTACCAACCTGACTCAAAATGCCTTACTGTGGAATGGTAGTGCATATGATGCTAGTCATGGCAGTGCTACGGCACAACATATTACCAATGTGGCTGACGGTAATATGGCCAAAGGGTCTTTAGATGCTATTAATGCTGGTCAGCTGTGGGCTGTAAGACAAGATTATAATAATTTGTCTACAATGGTTAATAGCCTGCCAACCAGTAATGTTTCTGATGATTCGCTGAATAGTCTGTCTACATCAGTTAGCACAATTGTTGCTAGCCAGATTGCATCGATAGCTTCGGCTCTTGGTACTTCACGAAATTCAGCAGGAAGTATCAATCCGCCCAAGTATGATATTTCCACACCTACAGGTGGTAATGTATCAGCAGATAATGTCGCTGATGCACTGCAAAATCTGGAGAATTATGGTACGAAATATGTGAAGATCAACTCTGCTAAAGCTGGATCAATTGCTCAAGGTGCTAATTCAATTGCAGTGGGCGGAGCAGCAATGGCCAGTGGTACATCAGCGATTGCGATTGGTGATTCAGCCAGTGCTCCCGCAGCTAATGGTGTGGCTCTGGGTAGCAATGCTCAGGTGAAACAGACCGGAGGTATAGCACTAGGAGCTGGATCAGTTGCAAGTGTTGCTGCCGGACAAGAAGGATATATTCCAGTAACCGCAACGTCGCAGCAGGCAGCGGCAATCCGTGCCACAAGAAGTACGGAAGGAGCGGTATCTGTAGGTGATGCATCTAAAGGTGTATACCGTCAGATGACCGGTGTGGCAGCTGGTACTGCTGACACTGATGCTGTGAATGTAGCTCAGCTTAAAGGTGTAGATAATCAGGTTACCAGAGTTAATGAATATGTTAATCAGTTGAATGATAATATTCATCATGTTGAGCGCAGAGCTTATTCAGGTACAGCCATGGCCATGGCGCTCTCTGGGGCTTATTTGCCTTCACTGAGTTCTGGTGAGCAGACTGTCGGTATTGGGGTAGGTGCATATCGTAGCTATGGTGCCGTTGGTGTAAACTATAAGGCAGCCAGCAAAAACGGCAAAGTTACGTGGGGTGCAGGTGTTTCCACTACTGGTAAAGAAGTTGCTTTCAATTCAGTACTTGGCTTTAAGTGGTAATTAATCCTGACTAAACAGACTTCTGGACTTCCGTGTGAAGTCCGGAAGTCTTATTTATTCATCATTGACAGTATTTTTAATAAGAATACGGGATAATATGCGCATCGGTATTTCTGTTATTACTCATGCCAACCAGAACATCTGGGAAAATGGTATGGGTCAGAATGTTATATTTTTGGTTCAAAGCCTGAAGGCTATACCTTTTGTTAAATCAGTGGATTTAATTAATGTTGGTGGTCAGCCCCGTATGGCTGAACAAATTGATTTGAATCTGTTTGATCTGCGATTGATGTCAGAACAGGAAGCTATAGATGCTTTTGATGTCATTATTGAACTGGCTGGTGCGCTATCTCCACAATGGTTAGCCTTGCAGCGTGCTCGTGGTAAAAAGGTGGTATTTTATTGTGTTGGCCAGCCTTATGTGGGATTATCAGAATATAATGTGTTTGAAAAACCAACTAGTTTTCCGCCAGTAGATCGTTGTGATGAAGTATGGCTTTTGCCAAAAGACAAAGCTTATATTCCCATGCTGCGGACAATGTATCGTTGCCCGATATACATTACGCCTCATTTATGGGATCCAATGTTTGTTTCCAGACGCAAACAGGAAATCAGTGAACAAGGTCTTAATTACGGCTGGCATAGCAATGGGCATGATGAGGTAAAAACACCTCTGAGTGTAGCTATATTTGAGCCCAATATTTCAGTTGTTAAAACTTCTTCTATTCCCATGTTAGCTTGTGATGAAGCTTATCGTCACGAACCGCAATCAATTGAAATGATGCATGTGCTTAACACTTTGCACATGAAAGATCATTTAACCATGCTACATCTGGCCAATTCTCTGAATCTTGTTAAAGATCATAAGGCATGTTTTTATGGCCGTCACGATATAGTCGGTTTTATGGCGCAGCACGCCAATGCTGTGATTTCACATCAATGGTGTAATGATCACAATAATCTTTATATGGACGTACTGTATGGAGATTATCCATTGATTCATAATACTCCATGGTTAAAAGAGTTCGGTGCTGGATATTATTATCCAGATTTTGATGCACTTGAAGGTGGTAGACAAATAATCCAGGCTTGGCTACATCATGAAGAAAATTTGAGTAGTCAGCGTCAAGCTTCACAGGCACTTTTTAAAGCAACGGATCCTTTATCAGATGCCAATATTAAAGCCCATGTACAACTATTATCTAATTTGTGTGCTGATCGTCCAGAATTATTAAGAGGTTAACCCATGTCGTCCGTGTCTTCACTTCGTGTAGGTGTTTCGATTTATGTACGTAAAGGAGCTCAGTCGCTTTGGGAAAATGGAATTTTCCAGAATTGTCTGTTTCTGGCAATGTTGTTAAAAAAATCTCCAATTGTCAGTAACGTGGTTCTGGTAGCTGGATCAGGTGATGGGGATATGCAGGATGCTATGAATTTTCTGCAGGATTCACCAGTACCGGTAATTGATATGGCCACTGGTTTGAATGAGTTGGATGTCATGATAGAGATGAGTGCCCAGCTTTCCAAAGAATGGATGATAGAGTTCAAAGCCAAAGGTGGAAAAGTAGTCAGTATGCGCGTAGGTAATGATTATGTAATTGATATTGAGCGTATGCTGTTTGATAAGCCGCCTGCCTTGCTGATTACCGGTGCGCCTTACGATGAAGTATGGACATTGCCAGAGTATGAAAAAACCTGTAAGCCATATTTTGCCAGTACATTTCGCACGCCGGTAAAGATCATGCCGCATTTATGGAGTCCGGTTATTCTTAATCGTGCTTGTGAAAAATTGCCGGAAGGCGAGCAGTTTGAATACCAGCCAGGCCGCAATCGCTGGCGTATTGGTATGTTTGAACCGAATATGTGTATGGTGAAAACCAGTTATATTCCTATGCTGGTATGTGAAAATGCACATCGGCTGAACCCCAATTTCATCGAACATATCTATGCGTGCAATACTATGAATTTGAAGGATCAGACAGCTTTTAATCTGTTTGCTCAAAGTCTGGATATTGTCCGCCATGGCTTGACTTCGTTTGAAGGTCGCTACCCGATCTGGCAGGTGGTATCTATCTATTGTGATGCAATTGTTTGCCATCAATGGGAAAATGCTCAGAATTATATTTACTATGAGGCCTTATATGGTGGCTACCCGCTAATTCATAATTCGCATTTGATTGGTGACTGTGGCTATCGTTATCACGATTTTGATTGTGAAGAGGGTGGCAAAGTATTGGCAGAAGCCTATAAAATGCATGATGAAAATTTGAGTACTTACCGCGAGCGTGCAAAAGTTTTTCTGGCTACACTAGATCCTGAGGCAGAAAGTAATGTCCGCTGTTATACTGATGCTCTTGAGTCATTGTTTAAAGCCTAGATTTTACTAATTTTGCTTACACTTTAGTATAATGTATACATAAAACCTGCCAGCAATCAAACATTTCTAATGAAATTATGAACTTATCTAATACTCCGAATTTAATTTCCAGCCATGGCCAGGACGCTGCACCAGCACGTTTGCGTATTGGCATTACCATTGGTCTGAGTCACCCAAAAGAAACATTGTGGAATAATGGTATCAAGCAGAACGCAGTTTTTCTTGCTGACGCACTGAAAAATTGTCCTAATGTTGATTCTGTGGTGTTGGTAAACACAACTGATGTACCAATTACATCAAGTTTGCCATGGGATTTGGAGATATGGCCAACTAAGAGCTTCTTAGAGGCCAAAGATCAGATAGATGTTTTGATTGAGCTGGGTGGGCAAATTGGTGCTGAGCAGACGGCCTATATCAAAGACAGAGGAGTACGTTTAATATCTTACTGCTGTGGCTTTGAATATATCCATATGATGGAGTCGGTTTTATTCTCTCGTAATATGGGTGGCGGTAATCTATTTATCAACCAGCGTTATGATGATATTTGGATGATTCCGCAGGTAGCCAATTGCAGCAAGGCATATTTTGAAGTATTCCGACGTCATGATGCGCGTGTGGTGCCATTTGTCTGGAGCCCGGTATTTCTGATTCAGAAAACCGCTGCAATGCCATTTCAGGGCTTATGGCAGGTGCCGGTATCTCGTAAGGGCTGGCGCCTGTCTGTAATGGAACCGAATATCGATGTTGTGAAGTTCTGTTTATATCCGATTTTGATTGCGGAAATGGCTTATCGTTCCGAACCGGAAGCTATTAATATTCTGCAGGTATGCAACACATTGCCGATGGCTCAAAAATCCATGGAATTCATTGCTTTGATGAATCAGCTGGATATTGTGAAAAATCGAAAATCTGTTTTTCTGGGTCGTTATGATACACCAACTTTTCTGGCAACCAATACTGATGCAGTAATTTCTCATCAATGGGAAAATCCGCTTAACTATTTCTATTTGGAAGTATGTTGGCAAGGTTATCCGTTAATTCACAATGCTGAGCTGATTTCAGATTTGGGTTATTATTATGCTGGTAATGATGTGGAAGCTGGTGCAAAACAATTATTTGCAGCAATGAGCGATCATGCTTATAACGCTGCTCATTATGTATATGACCAGCGTCAACAGATTGCTCGCTTTTTACCAAATAATACTGATCTGGTGGCCAGTTATTCTGCATTGCTGACAGAAGTAATGGCCAGACCATTGCGTTAATAGTTTTTATTCACGCATAAATGTATTGATATTATTTTCAAGCATGGTGCAGATACGCTGTATAGCTTCTTCACTGCCCCATGCCATATGCGGGGTAATAATCAGATTGGGCAGGCGGGCATTCAATAAGGGTTTGCCATGTACCGGCGGTTCTTCACTTAGTACATCCACGCCAGCTCCGCCCAACTGCCCGTATTTCAACGCTGCTACCAATGCCTGCTCTGCCACTAGACCACCACGCCCGACATTAATCAGTACAGCCTGTGGTTTCATTGATTTCAATTCTGTTTCATCTATCATGTTGCGAGTTTGCTCATTCAGCGGACAATGTAAAGAAATAACATCTGCTTGCTGTATCAGCTGAGTAAACGGTGTGTAGCCATTACGACAATCTTTTGCATTTTTATGTTCACCCCAGAGCACATGCATGCCGAAAGCTTGAGCTCGTGCTGCCAGCGCCTGCCCGATACCGCCTTTGCCGAAAATACCCAGTGTTTTACCATTCAGGTCGCGGATTGGGGCGCCGAAATGGCAAAAAAAGGGACTGCTTTGCCATAAGCCGGCGGCTACATCTCGCTGATAAGCCGGTAATTGGCGCATTAGTGCCAGAATCAGCATCATTGCATGTTCGGCTACGGTGTCATTACCGTAGCCGCGCACATTTCGGATACCAACGTTATGCTGTTGAGCAGCCTGTTGATCAATGTGGTCCAGTCCGGTGGCGGGTACGGCAATCAATTTCAATTGCGGGCTATTTTTGATGGCTTCTGCATTAATACGAACTTTATTGGATATGACAATATTCGCTTGAGCAATACGGCCTGCTACCTCATCTGGATTGCTGTGGCTGTAGGTTGTGATGTGATGAGGAAAATCGAATTTGAATGGAAAGTCTGGCAGGGTGGCGCGGTCAAGAAAAACAATTTCGCTGGTACTCATGTTGTCTCCTAATATATAAAAAATGCTATATACAATCACATGCATGGGTCTAAGGTCTGTGTTACAGTGTACGCTAATTTGTTTGTAAGGATAAATGTGTATGGATTTGGTAATTGAAGATTTAGAGCAGGGAACAGGTCCTGAGGCTGTGAAGGGTAAAGAAATTACGGTGCATTACACAGGCATGTTAGAAGATGGCACAGTTTTTGATTCTAGTATTACCCGCCAACAGCCGCTGTCGTTTACGTTGGGTGCCGGTATGGTAATTGCTGGCTGGGATGAGGGTTTTAATGGAATGAAAGTAGGCGGCAAACGTAAATTGACTATTCCTCCTCATATGGGGTATGGCAGCCGTGGAGCTGGTGGGGTGATTCCACCTAATGCTACACTGATATTTGATGTGGAATTGTTAAAGGTTGATGATTGATTTGCAGTGATATGCAGGTTTTGTTCAGGCAGCTTTTTTCGGCTGCCTGAACTGTTTTATTTAGCTGGAGTTTTGATAATGGACAATAATCCGACTATTGCTGCTATTGCAACTGCACCGGGACGCGGTGGTGTAGGGGTGGTGAGGTTATCCGGCAAAAATCTGCTTCCTATGGCTCAAAAATTAAGTGGAGGCAAAACGCCGCAACCACGTAAAGCGTTATATACCGATTTTGTTGATGTAGAAGGCACGGTTATTGATAATGGTTTGCTGCTGTATTTTGCAGCTCCGGCCAGTTTTACGGGTGAAGATGTAATTGAACTACAGGGCCATGGAGGCCCTGTGGTATTGCAGATGTTATTGCAATGCTGCCTGCAACTGGGTGCCCGATTGGCCGAACCGGGGGAATTTACTAAACGAGCATTTTTAAATAATAAACTAGATTTGGCTCAGGCAGAAAGTGTGGCTGATTTGATTGATGCTTCTAGTCAGTCGGCAGCACGTATGGCGGTAAGGAGCTTAAAGGGTGTATTTTCACAGGAAATACACCGATTAGTGGATGATCTGATTACGTTGCGTATGTTGGTCGAAGCAACTTTAGATTTTCCGGAAGAGGATATCGATTTTCTTCAGGCTGCGGACGCTGGTGGTAAGTTAGATCATTTGTGTATTCAGTTGGATAAGGTATTGCGGCAGGCGCAACAGGGTGCGCTTTTGCGTGAAGGTATGAATGTGGTGCTGGTGGGAGCACCTAATGTGGGTAAATCCAGTTTACTTAACGCTCTGGCAGGTGATGAGGTGGCCATTGTGACTGATATTGCTGGTACCACGCGCGATACCGTCAGAGAACAGATTACGCTTGAGGGGGTGCCGGTACATATTATTGATACGGCCGGATTGCGTGAAACCGAAGATGTAGTCGAACGGATTGGTATTGAACGAAGCCAACAGGCGGTACAGCAGGCTGATGTGGCGCTGGTGCTGGTTGACCAACGCGAAGGGATTAATACCACTACGGCGGCGATTCTGGCGCAGTTGCCAGTCGGTTTGCACAAAATTGAAGTACATAACAAGATTGATTTAACTGGTGAAGCTGCATTCAGTGTTTCACGTGAAACTGGCGATTTAGTTGCTTTTACTGACGCCAGTCAGGTAATTGCTTTGTCTGCTAAAACCGGTGCTGGTCTGAATTTGCTGCGGCAAGCGCTGTTGCAACAGGTTGGTTGGCAGGGTGAAAGCGAAGGGCTATTTTTAGCACGCACTCGTCATATTCAGGCACTAGAGATGGCTCGGGAAGAGCTGGCAAATGCAAGTTTATGTCAGAATAATCAGATTGAATTATTTGCGGAACATTTGCGGTTGGCACAGAACGCTTTAAACGAAATTACCGGTGAATTCAGCGCTGATGATTTGCTAGGGGTGATTTTTAGCCGCTTTTGTATAGGTAAATAAAGATTTGACTGAATCCGTTTTTTATCGCACTGATTATTGCTCGTAAATAGTCAGTGTTTTTTTCTGCTTCTTTTACAGTGGTCGGATCAGGGCAAAGCGAGGCTGTGTCTGTCCATTGTGGGTAATGATTTCGTTGAACATGCTTTTGGGACGTGCCCAGAACGAATAATCACCATATAGACACTGATAAATAACCAATTCTTCTTCGGTTTCACTATGGCGTGCGGTGCCAGTTACCTGATACAGGTTGCCTTTGTAATGTTGGTAGATGCCACGTTGCATGTGTGTGTCCTGCATGGTTGATATAACTAAAATCTCTTTGATTACAACTCGGTATTCTTTTGGCTGTTTGCTGATTGATTATACAATGTTTTGAATGAATTATAACAATATGCATATTAAGGAATACAGAATATGAATAATGATCAGCGTGCCCAAATACCGGATGCACCATTGTCGGATAATGAGCGTCTAAAAGGAGAAAGTAATTATTTGTATGGTGAAATTGCCGCTGATTTGAATGATGGTATTACCGGTGGATTTAATGGTGATGATTTTCAGTTGATTCGTTTTCATGGTATGTATGAGCAGGACGACCGTGATGTGCGTGCTCAGCGGCAGGCAGCTAAACTGGAACCATTGAAAAATGTAATGATGCGTTGCCGGTTGCCGGGTGGCATTATTACGCCGCAACAGTGGCTGGGTATTGATGAGTTTGCTACGGCGCATACTTTGTATGGCAGTATCCGGCTGACGACACGGCAAACATTTCAGTTTCACGGGGTGTTAAAACAGGATATCAAGCCGATGCATCAGTGGCTGCATCAGCTGGGGCTGGATTCGATTGCAACTGCCGGCGATATCAACCGCAATGTGTTGTGTACTAGTAATCCGGTTGAAAGTAGTTTGCATCGTGAAGCTTATGAATGGGCGTGCCGGATTTCTGAGCATTTATTGCCCCGCACCCATGCGTATGCTGATATTTGGCTTGACGGAGAAAAGGTACTCAGCAGCGAACTGGATGCGCCGCTGTCTGCGGGTGTGAGCGGGGATGCGGTAGAACCGATTAATGGCAAGACTTATCTGCCGCGTAAATTCAAAACTGCACTGGTGATTCCGCCATTGAATGATGTGGATTTACATGCCAATGATTTAAATTTTGTTGCTATCGGTGAAAACGGTCATCTGGTGGGATTTAATGTGCTGGTGGGCGGTGGCTTGTCTATTGATCATGGTAATCAGCGTACTTTTCCAAATACTGCTAAGGATTTCGGTTTTATTCCGGTAGAGCAGGTATTGCGTTGTGCAGAAGCGGTGGTGACTACACAGCGCGACTGGGGTAATCGAAGCGACCGCAAGAATGCGCGCACTCGTTATACTTTGCATCGGGTGGGTGTGGATGTGTTTAAACAAGAAGTTGAAAGGCGGCAAGGGTTTGCCTTTGCACCTAGTCGCCCGTATACACTCACGGAGCGCGGAGACAGGATTGGCTGGGTAGAAGGGGAAGATGGGCGCTGGCATCTGACTTTGTTTATTGAGAACGGCCGCTTGCTAGATTTTCCGGGACGGCCATTGAAAACAGGTATGCGTGAGCTGGCCAGAATTCATCAGGGTGATTTCCGCCTTACTGCCAATCAGAATGTGATAGTAGCCGGTGTGTTGCCTGAGAATAAAGAAAAAATTGAGCACATCGCACGTGAATACCGTTTGATTGATGATGAGGTGACAGAGCAGCGCAAGAATAGTATGGCGTGTGTGGCTTTACCGACCTGTCCGCTAGCCATGGCTGAGTCGGAACGTTTTTTGTCGGGCTTTATTGATCAGGTTGATGAATTAATGGTAAAAAATGGACTGGCTAAGGAGCATATTATTCTGCGTGTGACTGGCTGTCCAAATAATTGTGGCCGTGCATTGCTGGCTGAAATCGGGCTGATTGGTAAGGCCATCGGCCGCTATAATCTGTATGTCGGTGGTAATCGTGCCGGCACACGGATTCCGCGTTTATTCCGTGAGAATATCGACGTAGACGAAATTATGCTGATTCTGCAAGAATGGATTGCACGCTGGGCACAAGAACGACTGGATGCTGAGGATTTTGGTGATTTTGCAATTCGTGCCGGTATTGTCAAACCGGTGGTGGATGCGGCAGTAGATTTTTGGGATCCAGATAAGGTGGCGGTATAGGCACTCTATCTGATAGGGACAATGTGGTGTTGTTGATTATGGTCTGAACTGCTAAAAGATTCAGACCATTTTTGTTAGTTAGAGGTATTCGGGCTTTTGTTTAGGGCTCTGGTTTGGCATAGAGCTGGTCAAACAGGCCGCCATCACTGAAAAAGCGTTGTTGTGCTGCACGCCAGCCACCAAATTCTTGATCGATACTGACCAGTTGCAGGTTGGGGAACTGGTGGCGATATTCGGCCATGATTTTTGGGTTAACCGGCCGGAAATAGCTTTGTGCTATTAGGCGCTGGGCGCTGTCACTGTACAGATGTTGCAGATAGGCGGTAGCCAATCTGTGCTTGTCGGCACTGGTGATATTGCCGTCAACTACGGCTACGGGAGGTTCGCACAGAATAGATAGTGACGGTGTGACGATTTCAAATTCATCCGGTGCCTGTTTCATGGCAAGTTGGGCTTCGTTTTCCCACGCAAGCAAGACGTCTCCTAGTTGTCGATGGGTAAAGGTAATGGTGGCAGCACGTGCTCCGGTGTCCATCATCGGCACATGCTGAAGCAGGGCACGTAAATAAGCTTCTGCGCTGGCATCGCTTCCACCAGGCTGGTGTTTGGCCCATGCCCAAGCTGCTAGAATATTCCAGCGTGCGCCGCCGGAGGTTTTCGGATTAGGGGTGATAATCTGTACATTGTTTTGAATCAAGTCACCCCAATCGCGGATGTGTTTGGGGTTGCCTTTGCGTACTAGAAATACGATGGTTGAAGTATAAGGGGTGCTGTGGTGGGGCAAGCGCTGTTGCCAATCAGATGGCAGTAACGTTTTTTTACCACGGTTGATAGCGTTGACATCGCCGGCCAGAGCTAAGGTCACGACATCGGCTTTTAGGCCGTTCTGTACAGCTATTGCCTGTTTGCCGGAGCCACCATTTGACTGACGAATATGAATTTTTTGCCCAGTTTGCCTGTACCAGTAATGCTGAAAATCAGTATTGTAATGCTGATACAGTTCGCGCGTGGCATCATATGAAGCATTGAGCAAAGTAGTGTTGCTGTTGTTCTGGCTGTTGCATGCGTTCAGACCCATTGCTACTGCCGCTAGCAGACCATAACGCCAAAATGTGTTCATACTTGAAAATTTATTGTGCCGTCAAAGTTTTAATGTAGCAATGCAACTGTGGGGACGGAAATACTGTTTTTTTGTTTGTTTATAACTAAAAGCAAGTTGTTGGACGGTTTGTTGCTGCGGTAATCGGCCTAAATTTGAAAAAGTTGGCTGGGGCTGTTATAAACCGCATTTGATTTTTAATCTGTTTGATTGAGAAAGTTAGATGAAGAGCGGGAATACAGAGGTTGCAGCACACAGAAAGCTGCTGACACGGGAAGATGTGCGTACGTTGATGCTGTCATCCTTTGGTGGCGCGCTGGAATTTTATGATTTTGTAATTTACGTATTTTATGCCAAAGTGTTGTCTGAGCTGTTTTTTCCAGCTGGTATGAATCCGTTTTGGGCGATGCTGAATACTTACGGTATCTTTGCTGCCGGCTATTTGTTCCGACCACTGGGTGGTATTGTAATGGCGCATTTTGGCGATTTGTTTGGGCGTAAACGTTTGTTTGCCCTGTCTATCATGATGATGGCTTTGCCAACGCTGCTGCTGGGATTGATGCCTACATTTGACACAATTGGCTATGTTGCGCCTGTGTTGCTGCTGGTATTACGCATGATACAGGGTGTGGCTATTGGCGGTGAAATTCCGGCGGCTTGGACGTTTGTATCTGAGCATGTGCCTGAAAAACATGTGGGTATGGCCAATGGTTTTCTTACCGGCGGGCTGTCGCTGGGTATTTTATTGGGCTCGTTGATTGCACTGATGATGTCCAGACAGTTTACCAGCGCAGCTATTCTGGATGGTGCATGGCGTATTCCTTTTATTCTGGGAGGTTTATTTGGTCTACTGACCTTGTATCTGCGTAGTTATCTGCGAGAAACACCGGTTTTCAAGGCGATGCAGCAGCGTAAGGAGCTGGCTACGGATATGCCATTAAAATTACTGGTGACTCAGCATAAGACTGCCGTGATTATTGGTATGCTGCTTACTTGGTTTTTGACCGGATGTATCGTTGTAATTTTGCTGGCCATGCCACAATTGCTGACTGCGGGCTTTGGTTTTTCCAGTGCGCTTGCTTTTGAAATGCAGAGTATGGCGATAGTGATGCAGATGATCGGCTGTGTGCTGTATGGTGTTTTAGCCGACCGTGTAGGCAGTGGACGCATGCTGATTTGTGGGATTGTATTGACTGGTGTGATGGCAGTGTTATTCTATCCGGCACTGGGAAATAGCAGTGAAGGTATGGTTTTTGCTCTCTATATGCTGTTGGGACTGGCTGCCGGGGTAGCCGGTATTGTATCTGCTGCGATGATTAAAATGTTTCCACCTGCTATTCGCTTTACTGGTATTTCTTTTTCCTACAATGTGGCTTATGCGATTGTCGGTGGCCTGACTCTGCCTGTCGTGCAGTGGTTAAGCAGCTATAGCCCTATTGGTGCCATGTATTACATTCTGCCATTGTGTGTGGTGGGTTTGCTGGCGGCTTTTGCATTCCAATTTCGTTATCAGCGCTAAAACTATCGCGCCAAAAATGTTAGACACAAAAAAACTGCTTTATCCATAAGTGTTCATCATGTCAGGATAAAGCAGCTTTTTTATTAACAATCAGGCGTTACCGGCATTAGCTTGTTCGGCCTGATACATGGCTTCGAAGTTAATCGGAGCCAGCATCACTGGCGGGAAGCCTGAACGGGTGATGGTATTGGATACGGTTTCACGGGCATACGGGAACAAAATATTCGGTGCTGCTACCGCCAGCAGTAATTCCACATCATCTTCTGGAATATTAGCAATGCGGAAAATACCGCTTTGAGCAACTTCGTTCAGAAATAGTACTTTTTCTTCGGTCATCTTGGCAGTAACTGTCACTGTTACGGTAACATTATAGAATTCATCCTCTAGTTTCTCAGCAGCAGAAGTCACGCGCATTTCGATTTGAGGTTCTCCGCCTTCAAGAAAAATTTGTGGTGCATGGGGCACTTCCAGTGACAAATCTTTCAGGTAGATTTTTTCAATGCTGAATACCGGCTGTTGTTCGTTTTTTTCTGGTGCTTGTTCTTTTTTGCTCATGCTTTTCTTTCAACAAAGGGATAAGGGATAGGGTGGCAGAACTATCCGGCACAGCCGGATAACGGAGAAGAGAAATAGTCTGCGCTTAGCCTGCCAGTAAAGGATCTAGTTTACCTGCTTGGTTCAAAGCATTCAAATCATCAAAGCCGCCAACGTGTACTTCTCCGATATAGATCTGTGGTACGGTACGGCGACCGGTACGCTGCATCATCTGCTCGCGCGCCTGAGGATCGATATCAATGCGGATTTCATTGATGGCTGTGACGCCTTTCTGTTTCAGTAAGGCTTTTGCCATCTGGCAATACGGGCATACACCCGTGGTATACATGGTAATCGCTTGCATCGTATTTTCCTTGTCTGCGTACAGATACTGATTAGAATAGCCTAGCATACCGCGAACTGAAGCTACTGAACAGGTGCAGGCTTTCTTTGCGAGTATGCTGCGGTATAATTAGTGAATATTTACATCACAAACGGACACCTACAGATGATTCGTTTTGAGCAGGTATCGAAAACGTATCCGGGCGGTTTCACCGCAGTGAAAAACCTTAGCTTTTCTATCAGTAAAGGGGAGATGATTTTTATTGCCGGCCATTCCGGAGCTGGTAAATCAACCATTCTGAAACTGATAAGCGGCATTGTGAAGCCTACCAAGGGAAAAGTGTGGCTAAACAATCAGGATTTGGGACGTCTGAACGACAATCAACTTGGTTATCTGCGTCAGCATATCGGTATTGTGTTTCAGGACCATAAACTGCTGTTTGACCGCAATGTGTTGCAAAATGTGATGTTACCTTTGCGAATTACCGGTTATGAACGTAAGCAGGCAGAGCACCGTGCCCGTATAGCAATTGAAAAAGTTGGCCTGAAGGGGCGAGAAATGGCCGACCCGGTGACCTTATCTGGCGGAGAGCAGCAGCGCCTGTGTATTGCTCGTGCAGTGGTGCATCAGCCTGGTTTGCTGATAGCTGATGAGCCCTCAGCCAATCTGGATCGGGCGTACGCACTGGATATTATGGAATTGTTCAAGACCTTTCATGAGGCTGGTACCACAGTAATGGTAGCCGCTCACGATGAAACTCTGATGGCTGATTACGGCCATCGCATTATTCGATTGCAGGAAGGCAGGTTATACGCATGATTCAGTTTGTTTCCCTGCATACAGAAGCGGCGTGTAAAGCATTACGGCAGTTACTGCGCCAGCCGGTGGCAACGCTGTTGATTCTAGTTATGCTGGCAATCGCCATGACGTTACCACTGGCATTGTATCTCGGTGTACAAAGCGGACAGCAGGTGCTGGGACAGATTAACGATGCACCCACCATGACCCTGTATATGCAGATGGAAGCGAAAGCCAGTGATAATCAGGCTGTAGAAAAAGCCTTGCAGGCGAATAAACAGCTTGAAAAAGTAGTGTTTGTGAGTAAGCAGCAGGGACTGGAAGAATTGCAGCAGAGTATGGGGAGTCAGGATCTGGTTTCTATGCTTGATAGTAACCCGCTGCCGGATGCGTTTACCGTCACGCCTCAAGTGGACACTCCAGAAGAATTGGCGGCATTACAGACGCAGCTGGCGCAGCTGCCGATGGTGGAAAGTGTGAAAATGGATGCGGAATGGATGCAAACCCTGTATCAGATTAATCACTTTGTGCATCAATTGTTGTGGTTTCTTGCTATAACGCTGGGACTGGCGTTTGCGCTGGTGGCGTATAACACCATTCGCTTACAGATTCTTAGCCACCGTGAAGAAATAGAAATTACGAAGCTGCTCGGTGCACCAGCTTCTTTTATTCGCAGGCCTTTTCTGTATCTGGCCATCTGGCAAAGCCTACTTGCTGCCGCCATTAGTACCGGCTTGTGTTACTGGCTCTGCTATATGACTCAGCCTATAGTCAGTGCCATTCTCCAACCTTACGGCGTGCATATTGCCTGGCGGTTTTTCAGCCCCTGTGAAATAGTGGTAATTTTATTGCTGGTTTGCGGACTGGGTGTTGTGGGTGCATGGCTGGCTACGCGTCAGCATCTGCTTAGCTTTAAATCCGTACGCTAATCTACTTGTGCTTCCAATAACAAATCCTCAGTAAACCAAAATTTACTGAGGATTTTTTTCAATATGATTTTTTACCTTCTCTATCAAAACAGGGTCTGCATAAAGTTCAGCCACTTCTAGTAATGCGCTTTCATTACAATACTGACCATTATTTAGGTATTCAAGAATAAGCGCCACCACACGTTTATCCTGACGCTTTGCTAAACCTTGCATCGCCTCGTTTACCACCAATTTATCTTGATCATGGGCATTTTTCCACAAACATGCCCGAACAACCGCATTATCTATCTCACTTTCCTGCAAAGCAAAAGTAGCCCAATCTTTAACCGAACACACTTCATCATCAGCAAGTTGCAACAACGCTTCAGTGACTTGTGTGCCCTCATTATTAAATGGAATTAAGGCAAAAGCTAAACTTTCGCGGCAAAATGAATTAGGATGATCAACAAAATTCAACATGGTAGGTAATGCTGCGGCGACAGGAGTGAATGATAATTGGCTTAAAGCCACCGCATTAACGTAAGGATTTGAATCGGCCAGTGCCGCAACAAGCATTTTTTCGCTGTCTGCAATACCAAAACGAGTTAATTTACTGAAATGATGCTTATTTAAATAAAACAGTTGTCCCATAACAAACACGGCTAAATAGCGTTTTTTCCAGTTACGCGATTTAAATAGTTTTTGCATACACGCTACCGTGTCAGCATTGCCTCGATAACGAATTTCAAGAGCGGATAGCCAGTCTGCTTCATAGTAATCCTGTAAAGCTATGCCAATCAGGCTTTTAAGACTTAACCGCTTTAAATTTTCCCTTTTTTTTGAAACTTTTTTGTAATCATTCATTTTTAATCATTGAATTAAGTTTAATTACAAGCGATTTTTAAAAATTCCTTTGAGCATTTTTGCTGAAAAAAGCACATCCGCCTACGGTGCTGATTCATCCCTACAGTGAGTCAGCATCCGCTTAGGGCTATTTTAAATTATGGAAAAATTATTGATTCTGACGAGCCTGAGCTGCCTGTGCCAGTAGTTGGAGCATCGTTTCGGTTTCTTCCCAGCCAATGCAGGCGTCTGTAATACTCTGACCATAATTTTCTGGATTATCCTGCCTGCCTGCCATCAGATTGCTTTCCACCATAACGCCCATTATATGCTGCTCACCGGCCTGAATCTGTGCGGCGATATCCTGAGCCACTTCCATCTGCCGACGATAATCTTTGCGGCTGTTAGCATGACTGCAATCAATCATCAAATATGGTGTAACCTGATGTTTGTTTAGCTCATCTACTGCGGCCTCAACATGCTCATGGCTGTAATTAGGTTCTTTACCACCGCGCAGAATAATGTGGCAATCTGGATTACCGCTAGTACGCACAATAGCCGAATGGCCGGCTTTGGTTACCGAAAGGAAATGATGTGGATGGCTAGATGCGCCAATGGCATCAATGGCAATTTTCAAATTGCCGTCGGTGCCGTTTTTAAAACCTACCGGACAGCTTAAACCAGAAGCCAGCTCGCGGTGTACCTGACTTTCCGTCGTACGGGCACCGATGGCACCCCATGAAATTAGATCGGCAAAATATTGTGGAGTAATCATGTCCAGAAATTCAGTTGCAGCAGGCATACCCATATTGTTTAATTCTAAAAGCAGTTTGCGAGCCAGACGTAGACCATAGTTAATATCGTAGGAACCATCTATTCGCGGGTCGTTAATCAAGCCTTTCCAGCCTACAGTGGTACGTGGTTTTTCAAAGTATACACGCATCACAATCAGCAATTGATTTGCATATTTTTCGCGTAATACATTCAGCCGCCGGCCATATTCCAGTGCAGCGACTGGATCATGGATGGAGCAGGGGCCGATAATGACCAGTAAACGTTTATCATGTCCATGCACCAATGCAGCAATTTCCTCACGAGTATCGTGGACTACTTCAGCAGCTTTATCGGTAATCGGCAATTCATATAAATGGGCAATCGGTGGCAACAATTCTTTAATTTCTTTAATCCGGACATCATCTATTGGTCTGGTTACTGCCTGATTCATAATTTTTCCTGTCGAATGCTATTATTTTAAATTTTAATGATTTACCTATCAGGCTATAATGAATAAGTTTAAAAAGCAAGATTCAAACTTTTGTATCGCTACAATATTGCTTAAATATCAAATTATCTAGCATATAATTATATTTCAAATCTAATATATATCGGTTATTGGCAGAATATTTTAATAAAAACCATTATATTGTTCTGGCACCTTGATTAAAAATTTGCAAGTGCTGTTTTAAGCACGTATGGGTTTCGGGTACAATCGCCTCCCCTGTGGTTCGTAAACCTCCCACATTAAAAAACTAGGAAATCAACTATATGCGTGCACAAAATAATCTGGGCACAGTTAGTCTGCTGGGTAATCAGCACACGCAGTATTGCAGCGATTACGCACCGGAGCTACTGGAAGCCTTTGATAATCAACATCCCGATAACGATTATTTCGTTAAATTCATCTGTCCTGAATTCACCAGTCTGTGCCCGAAAACCGGTCAGCCAGACTTTGCCACCATTTACATCAATTACCTACCCCGCTTGCGCATGGTAGAAAGTAAATCATTGAAACTGTATCTCTTCAGTTTTCGCAATCATGGTGATTTTCATGAAGATTGTGTCAACATCATCATGAAAGATTTGATTGCATTAATGCAGCCTAAATATATAGAAGTATATGGAGAATTTACGCCGCGGGGCGGCATTGCCATCCATCCGTATGCCAATTACGGCGAACCCAATACACGCTACAGTGACATGGCTGCTCAGCGTCTGCTGCAGTTTCAAGTGAAATAAACCTGTCACTGCTGCAAGATACTTTCTGTATGGCTAGCTCGGGTTTTCTGATGATTACCTGTTGCGCAGCCGCATAAATAAACAGGATTACCTATGTATGAATTTTCCGATGCGCAGCGTTTTAAGGCGTTGTGCTGGCTGACTTTCTGGCACATGCTGGTTATCGTGGCCAGTAATTATCTGGTGCAGTTTCCCTTTACTCTGTGGGGGCTACACAATACTTGGGGCGCATTTACTTTTCCGTTTATTTTTCTAACTACTGACTTAACCGTACGCATATTCGGCTCAGGTCTGGCGCGAAAAATTATTTTCTGGGTGATGTTGCCTTCATTGTTGTTTTCCTATGCCATCTCCGTATTGTTTCAAAACGGACACTGGATGGGCTGGGTGGCATTAAGCCATTTTGATTTATTTGTAGCGCGTATTGCTCTTGCTAGTTTTACCGCTTACGTAGTCGGACAGCTGATGGATATTCTGGTGTTTAACCGGCTACGCCAATGCAAGCGCTGGTGGCCGGCTCCAAGTGCCTCCGCTGTGCTGGGTAGTGCCGTCGATACATTACTGTTTTTCGCAGTAGCATTCTATCATTCACCAGATGCCTTTATGGCGGCCAACTGGTTACAGATATCCTTTACAGATTATGCATTTAAAATCACTGTGGCCGCACTGTTTTTCCTGCCCACGTACGGCGTGATACTGCGTTATTTACTCTATCGGCTGACCGCCTTAGCGCCGCGTACCGTAAACGGTTAAAACGCATCAAAAACGTTGTTACAGCGTAATATCTTAACTTCAACAGGCCGCTTGATAAGTGGCCTGATTGCCGTGAAGGCATCTGTTATAATACGCGCCTATTTTCAAATACCTGGCTGAGAGAACATCATGGAAGCGGAGCAGATTAATCAGTTAAACAATATTCTGGATGATATGGCATCCCGTAGTCACGATTTACGGAGGTATCTTTGACTACGCTGGCAAAAAAGATCGTCTGGAAGAAGTAATCGGTCTGTCAGAAGACCCTGAACTCTGGAACGACCCGAAAAAAGCACAAGAAGTTGGCAAAGAGCGTAAAGTACTGGAAGGCATTGTGCTGACGCTGGATCATCTGCACAGCGGGATTGAAGACAACCGCATACTGTTGCAAATGGCTGTTGAGGAAAACGACAGCGACGGTTTAGCAGCAGTGCAGGCTGATATTACCGCATTGCAAGAAGAGCTGGCGCAGCTAGAATTTAAGCGCATGTTCAATCAGCCAGCCGATGTGAATAATTGCTTCATAGATATCGTGGCTGGCGCAGGTGGCACCGAGGCCGAAGATTGGGCCGGTATGTTATTGCGCATGTACGTACGCTATGGCGAACGCAAAGGTTTCAAAGTAGAAATCCTTGAAGAAGACGAGGGTGAAATTGCAGGGGTTAACCGTGCTACCATCAAGCTAGATGGTGAATACGCCTACGGATTGCTGCGTACCGAAACCGGTATTCACCGACTGGTGCGTTACTCACCGTTTGATTCTAATAACAAAAGACATACATCGTTTGCTTCCGTATTCGTTTATCCGGAAGTGGATGACAGCTTTGAAATTGAAATTAATCCCGCAGATTTGCGTGTCGATACCTATCGCGCTTCCGGTGCCGGCGGCCAACACATCAACAAAACCGATTCGGCTGTTCGCATCACGCATGAACCAACTGGTATTGTCGTACAGTGTCAGAACGACCGTTCCCAGCACCGTAATCGCGAAGAGGCGATGAATATGCTCAAAGCCAAGTTGTTTGAGCTGGAAATGCGTCGCCGCAATGAGGAAAAACAGAATCTTGAAGCCAGCAAGGATGATGTAGGCTGGGGACATCAGATTCGTTCCTATGTATTCGATTCATCGCGTATCAAGGATTTACGCACTGGTTATGAAGTAGGCAATATCAAGGCCGTAATGGATGGCGACCTTGATGGCTTTATCGAAGCCAGCTTGAAACAAGGTGTATAAAAAATATGTCATAAGGCTGCCAGCTATCAGTTAGGCGGCCTTAATTGTTAAGGTAGCCTGTATGAAATCTATTGATGTCATTATTCCCTGCTATAACGCCGAAAATACATTGGCACGAGCAATAGACAGTGTATTGGTACAGCCGGAACTGGGCTGTCTGTGGCTGGTGGATGATGCGTCTGCAGATGGAACAGCCAGTTTGATTCGGCAGTGGCAGCAGCGCCATCCACAACTTATACGAAGTGAGTTTCTGCCCACAAACCGTGGTCCGGCTGTGGCGCGTAACTGGGCGGCCTTGATGTCTAGTCGTAACCACATAGCATTTCTGGATGCAGATGATGCCTACCAGCCGCATGCACTACAGGCAGCCAGCGCCGTGTTCAGTTTCCGGCCGCAAACCGGTTTATTGCGTTTACCGGTCAAGGGACATAATATCCCTGAACGATACCGAGAGCATGAAAAATTTGCTGTGGCATGGCGTACGTTTGAAATGATTACTGCCACCAATACAGTTTTCAACCGTGCCTATTTCCTCGCCTGTGGCGGTTTCCCAGTTGATGCTCTGTTTCGGCAACTTGGTGGCGAAGATGGGGCGCTGGGGCTGGCCACAATAGAAAGCTGCATGGTGGCCACGCTGTTTGATGAAGCTGGAATGCCTGATATCGGTGTCGATTTTTATGGCCACGATGGGATGTATGTACGCAAACTGCTTGATGCTATGCTATATGGGCAAAAGCGGGAGGAATGCGATGATACAGCGATGCAACAGGCCGATGCGGTAACACAAAGTATTGTGCAGCGGTTACACGATTTGCATGAGATACTTGCTTACCCACACCCTGGTAAACAACCCCTGAAATTGTTTACCGATTAAGCATGGCACTCAAAATGCCAGTGCATTAACTGAATTTAGTCTTATCATTACTCTGGAAGTAGAAGAAACATGATCAATCCATTAACTGCCTTGTCACCGCTGGATGGGCGATATGCCTCGGCTGTCTCTGAATTACGGCCAATTTTTTCTGAATACGGTCTGATACATGCTCGCATAAAAGTTGAGCTGGAATGGCTCAAAGCACTGGCTGCCGAAGCCGCAATTAGTGAAGTTCCACCCTTTACTGCCGCTACTATTGCTGAAATCGACGGCGTAATTGCGGATTTTTCAGTTGAAGATGCGCAGGCAGTCAAAGCTATCGAGGCTACAACCAACCATGATGTAAAAGCCATCGAATACTGGCTGAAACAGCGTTTTGCTAATGTCCCCGAAGTGCTGGCCGTGAGTGAATTCATTCATTTTTCCTGTACCAGTGAAGACATCAATAATTTATCGCATGCACTAATGCTGAAACAGGCTCGTGACGAAGTATTGCTGCCGAAACTTTGCGAGCTGATTGAGGAATTGCGTCAGCTGGCACATACTCATGCTGCCTTACCGATGATGTGCCGAACACATGGGCAGCCTGCTACACCTAGTACGCTAGGTAAAGAAATTGCCAATGTGGTGGCGCGTCTTCAGCGCCAGATTCAATCTGTTCAGCAACAACAGTTTCTGGGCAAAATTAATGGAGCGGTCGGTAATTACAATGCGCATCTGATCGCTTATCCAGATATAGATTGGGAAGGCCATTGCCGCCGTTTTGTTGAATATAATCTGGGACTGACATTTAATCCATATACCATCCAAATAGAACCGCATGATTATATGGCCGAATTTTTCCAGAACATTAGTCGTATCAATACCATTCTGATTGATTTTAACCGCGATATTTGGGGTTATATCTCGATTGGCTACTTTAAGCAGAAAGTGAAAGCCGGAGAAGTTGGTTCCTCTACCATGCCACATAAAGTCAATCCGATTGATTTTGAAAATTCAGAAGGTAATCTGGGTATGGCTAATGCCATACTGGGTTTCCTGGCCGAAAAGCTTCCAGTATCGCGCTGGCAGCGTGATCTAACCGACAGTACTGTATTGAGAAATATGGGCGTTGGTTTCGGCTACACCATTCTCGGGTTAATCTCGCATTTACGTGGATTGCATAAACTGGAAATCAATGAAGCTGCATTTGCTGCTGATTTAGAGGCAACATGGGAATTACTGGCTGAACCAATTCAGACGGTTATGCGTCGCTATGGCGTAGCCAATCCCTACGAGCAGCTCAAAGAGCTTACCCGTGGCAAACACGGCATCACGCCACAAAGTTTACAGGCATTTATCAGCCAGCTTGCTATTCCGGACAACGCCAAAGCACAATTGCTGGCGCTGACTCCGTCATTATATGTTGGTAAAGCGCAAGAACTGGCAGAGCGCATTTAAAACAATACAAGTAGAAGGTGGGCATAGCCCGCCTTTTTTTATTTATGGCCGTAAAATATTTTTATCCACAGCTATACCCTTTCCGCACAAATCTCATAGCTCAACGGTTGTTCAGCTTATTGCGGATAAATTAAAAACTAGCTCAGAATTAAGAATTTTGTGGATAATTAGCCAGTTCAATCAAATTATTATCCGGATCACGAATATAAATTGAAGTCATTTTTCCACAGGCACCATGTCGGCTACTGGGTTGCTTCTCCAGCGGGATATGATGCTCCTGCAAAATAGCTATCACTTCATCCAGCGATTGTTCCACAATAAAACACAAATCTGCTGAGCCTGGCGTAGGATAAAGTGCTTTCGGATTAAACTCATGTCCTTGCTGGTGTAAATTAATTTTCATTTCGCCAAAATGCAGAGCAGTACGATTGTCGGCAAACCTACTTTCGCGCATGCCCAGTATCTTTGTATAAAAAGCAGTTGAAGCCTGAATATCTTTAACTGTCAAAACCAGATGATCCAGCGTTTTAATCTGCATTACCGGCTCCTTAAATAGCATTCCACAAAATTTCTGCCGAAAAATAACTTTTAATTATTGATTATATTATAAAAAATAAAATTTTCTCAAACAGCAGATAAAGCAAAAATTATTGTATAAGGTCAAAATACCTTATTTGTAAGCAAATATTTTTATCAACTAGAATGCTATTTTTTTATGATTATAGGCAGTGCTGCAAGCATTAAAAAATTCAAATGACTTTATCCAGAAACAAAAAAACAAACAATAATATTTTTATGCTTAAAGAATAAATGATTTACCAGAAATTAATAAAAAAGCCAATGCCATTTGTAGCATTGGCTTAAATAAGTCAGGTGTTTTATTCCATACGTAATTCTGCTGCACGAGCATGAGCCGTCAGTCCCTCACCATGCGCTAGAATACTGGCAATCTGTCCCAATTGCTTCGCTCCCTGCGCAGATACCTTAATTAGGCTGCTACGTTTCTGAAAATCGTAGACACCCAGAGGAGATGCAAAACGAGCAGTACGGCTGGTCGGTAAAACATGATTGGGCCCAGCACAATAATCGCCAAGACTTTCACTGGTATACTGACCCATAAATATAGCACCGGCATGGCGTATTTTCGGTGCCCATTCCTGCGGATTGGCTACTGAAAGCTCCAGATGTTCCGGAGCCAAATAATTGGCAATTTCACAGGCTTCTTCCAGATTCTGCACTTGAATAATGGCTCCGCGATTAGCCAGCGATGCTTTAATAATGGCTTTACGTGGCATCTCTTTCATGAGCGTCTGCATTTGTGCTTCTACTTCAGATGCATAGTTTGCATCCGTAGTAATCAGAATTGCCTGAGCGATTTCATCATGTTCTGATTGACTAAACAAATCCATCGCCACCCATTTAGCCGGCGTGGTGCCATCGGCAATAACCAAAATCTCGCTCGGGCCTGCAACCATATCGATACCCACCACACCAAACACCCGCCGTTTGGCAGCAGCCACATAAGCGTTGCCTGGGCCGGTAATTTTATCGACTTGCACAATACTTTCCGTACCATATGCCAGCGCTGCCACAGCTTGTGCCCCGCCGATGGTAAAAACTTGTGTGACTCCAGCTACATAAGCAGCACCCAGTACAATATCATTGCGTTCCCCGTTTGGCATGGGCACGACCATAATGATTTCTTTTACTCCTGCCACATGTGCCGGCATCGCATTCATTATCACCGAGCTTGGATAAGCTGCCTTGCCGCCAGGAACATAAATACCCACTCGATCCAGCGCACTAATCTGCTGTCCCAGTAAAGTACCGTTTTCATCTTCATATTGCCACGATTGTTGTTTCTGGTGCTGGTGATAGCTCTCAATCCGTTTTGCTGCCGTTTGCAAAGCAGACTGAACATCTGCAGGCAGCCGTGCAAATGCCGCAGCCAAATCGGCCTGACTTAAAGTCAGTTCAGCCATGGATTGTGCCTGTGTGTGGTCAAAGCGGTTGGTATATTCGACTACTGCTGCATCACCACGTTGCTGTACATCTGTACAGATAGCAGCCACTGCAGCATCCACTTGAGGATCCTGTGCGGTTTCAAATGCCTGAAGGGCAGTCAACTGAGCCTTAAAGTCAGTATCCTGCGAAGAAATATATTTCATACCTTTGTATAACGGGCAGCCTATGCTGCCCGATCCTGATAGATTTAATTAAATATTATTACCGAAATTATCATCATCCACATCGATAACCGGAGACTTTGTTTTAGCAGCTAGCTCATGTGCTGGAATGGTATTGCCATCTACTTCAACATCATACGGTTTGACTACCCGTACTCTCAGACCACGGCCGGCCTTGCGGCTGTCGATCCATTCATTGCTGATGGCGGAAATAGCATTATTGGCATTATCAAAGCCATAGTCTTTAGCGTTGAACCCACCATCACTGGTTACCAGCTCTCGTGCGACCGAGCTTACTGTTGCCCAGCCTTCAATATCACAGGTTCGTTCAATCGCTTTCTGTACCATCGGTACCAGACGGTTCCAATAATGCTGGCTGGAAGTTTCGCCAGAAGAACGATTGGATTTAGCAGTACGGCTGTTGAAACCAGTTTTAGCTGGCCGGCCGCGGCCGCGACTATTTTCTGATGTCGTCACCGCCGTTTCAAATACAGCTTTGCGAGGACGGCCACGTCCGCGCTTAGTCTGATCATCACGGCTTTTATCGAAGCTGGTGAATTCAGGCGCCTGAGTTTCAATTTGTACCAATACCGGTTGAGTATTCTTCGTTTTTTCTTCCGGCTCAATCTTGACACTCACTTTTTCCGCCGGTGATGATTTGCTGACAGCCGGAATCGTAATCACCAAAGGTGCGTCATTGTTCTGCTGAAAAGCAGCCGGTTCAGCAACTGGAGCAAAAGATTTATTTTCTGTTTTCGGCAGCAGATTATTACTGCGTTTTTTCAAACGCAGCCATAAATGATTTCCATGCATCTGCGTTTCAAAAATATCGATAGCATTAATCAGATAGGACAATTTAGTATAGCCGTAATTACGAGCATCAAAATCAGAATTAACCTTATTGATATATTGTCCCACTACCCCCAGCGACGTCCAGCCATCATCATCAGCGTGTTCCTTCACTGCATTGCGAAACAGATTCATCAATGCTGTGTCCTGCTTCAGTTCAGTCGGAGATTTACGCTTGTTGCGGAATATAGGTGTCTGGGATTTGTCTTCACCAAGTTCTACTGTTGTATGGCTAAGCAGATTTTCAGTATAAATAAATTTATCACAGGCTTTACGAAAAGATTCAGGCGTTTTCTTTTGCCCGAAACCATAAACAGTCAGGCCATTTTCACGAATGCGTGATGCTAAACGGGTAAAATCACTGTCGCTGGACACAATACAAAAACCATCAAAAGTATTGCTGTAAAGTAAATCCATCGCATCAATAACCATGGCCATGTCGGTAGCATTTTTTCCCTTTGTGTAGGCAAACTGCTGCACCGGTGTAATAGCATGCGGAAGCAATGCATCTTTCCATTTGGATAGGCCACTGCTCCAGTCACCATAGATACGTTTGACACTGGCAATACCATATTTGGCGATTTCTTCCAGTAGAGATTCAACCGTACTGGCTGAAGTGTTGTCTGCATCTATAAGTACTGCCAGTTTGGCCGAATTTTCCGTTGTCATTTAAATAATTCCTGTTCAATATAAATAAAACTAAATTTTTTGATTTTTTGCCTGTGCAAAAACATCAATAATTGGTTGTATACATGAATATTTCAATTTTAAAGCTGCCTTATTCACCACCAGCCGGCTGGATATATCTACCACATGCTCTACAGCCTGCAGATTATTTGCCTGTAATGTATTACCGGTAGAAACCAGATCAACAATTGCATCAGCCAAGCCCACCAGCGGTGCCAGTTCCATCGATCCATACAGCTTAATCAAATCAGTATGCACACCTTTACCGGCAAAATGTTCTGCCGCTATATTCGGATATTTAGTAGCTACCCGCAAACGGCAGCCGGGCTGCGAAGCTGCCGCATAATCAAAACCTTTTCTTACGGCTACCATCATCCGGCAGCGGGCAATATTCAAATCCAGAGGCTGATATAGCCCATCTCCATCATGTTCAATTAAAACATCTTTTCCCGCAATTCCAAAATCAGCTGCACCATATTGCACATAAGTAGGCACATCTGTCGCCCGCACAATAATCAAGCGGATATTGTTATGATTCGTATTAATAATCAGTTTGCGGGATGACTCCGGGTCTTCAATAGCCTTAATCCCCGCTGCTGCCAGCAAAGGCAGCGTTTCTTCATAAATACGACCTTTAGATAACGCAATGGTTAATTGTGCAGTCATTTTTTTATCAGTATCTAGACACTGCAAAAATCTTTAGCTATAAATTTATTATTGCGTAAAAATTAATTTGCATATTATAAAAATATTAATTACATAATTTTAATCTAACAATTGTTTCATGTCATGAGCCAATTGTGTTGCTGTCTGGCTGTGTGGTTCATACACCACGGTATGTCCCTGTTTGTCCAGCAAATATGTCCCAGTACTATGATCCAGCTGATAGTCTTTTGCACTACTGCCTGCTACTTTATGTACCGCAATTTTATATTGGGTAATCACACTATTAAGCGCCTGCAAACGCGGTTTGTCTACCGTTAAACCGATAAAATTCGGATTAAATGCTGGTGCATACTCAGCCATAACTTGCGGTGTATCGCGCAGAGGGTCAAGTGTAATAAATAGCACTTGTACTTGCTTACCCTTTTCTCCTAGCTGATTTATCGCATCCGCATAAGCTAGCAGATTAGTGGGGCATACATCTGGACAATGCGTGTAGCCGAATACCAGTGCAACCACTTTACCGCGAAAATCACGCAAATGTACTGATTTACCTTTGCCATCCAGCAAAGAAAAATCATCTCCGCCCAGACCGGCATCGCGCACATCGCTTCCTTCAAAAGAATATTGCTGATGCTGCGGCATATCTGCACTGGCAGCCGGCTTGGCTGTAGAAGCCGGTACTTGCGGCTGACATGCTGATAGCATGATTGCCGAAACAATTAACGCCGCAGATAAATGGATTTTAAACATAAATTGATTTGTATTACAAAATTGTACTTTATAATGTTCAGCTAAAAAATACAATACAGATTTTTAATTTTAAATTAATAAGTAAAATATAAAAAAATCCAAATATAAAATCAATATTTTATTCATAAATAATTAAAAAAATTCCCTACCAAGAAAAAAACCTTTACAACTATAGAAAATCCGTTATAATGCCGATTCTTCGCTAGCCCAGATGGCGAAATTGGTAGACGCAGGGGACTCAAAATCCCCCGCCGCAAGGTGTGACGGTTCGAGTCCGTCTCTGGGCACCAGATTTAAAAAACCGCTGAAATCAGCGGTTTTTTTTACGTCTGCCGCCTGTAAAGACAACAAAATAAAAGCAGCACAAACTATTTGCCGTTCAAATCATTACCATGTATAAACTTCAACAAAACATTTACACAAAAGTGATTAAAATAAATATTGGCAGATATAAGCAATAAACTGAGTGGAAAGAAAAATATCTTAAAAGAACCCCAAACATCAATCAGCAGGGCAGATATAGCTAAAATATATGCCAATCTAAATTATTAAAATTGACTACAAAATGATTATTAAGCAAATTGATAGTAAACAAGAGGATTTAGAAATATTGCAACAGCTGCAGCAGCGGCCTGATTTATCACCGCAAACGCAGCGGAAAATTGAGCAACGCATCCGTTTATTGTGTGCTGGCATCAAAGGTGAAGAAGAGTCAGCCTATCTAATGCAATTTCATTTTGGAAATCACCCAGATTGGGTAATTATCAACGATTTAAGGCTGCAATTTCAAAACAAAGTAGCTCAGATAGACCATTTACTGATTAATCGCCATTTGCAGATATTTGTTTGTGAAAGCAAAAGAATAGCAGGTGAATTGATAATCAATGAATTTGGTGAATTTTCGCGCCGATATAATGGGCAAGGACAAGGCATGCCTTCACCACTGGAACAAAACAAACGCCATATCAGTATCCTGAAACAATTGTTACAGAAAAAGCGGATTCAATGCCCCAGTCTTTGCGGATTGTATTTTAAGCCTTTGATATACAGTCTAATTTTAATATCAAACGATAGCTCTATCCGGCGCCCGAAAAAAACAATAGCCGGACTGGATAACATTATAAAGAATGAGCAGTTGCAAGAAAAAGTAAAGCAGTTTAGTAAACCTTTAGGCATATTCAGCATTATTCGCACTGTTTCCCGTAGCCGGCTAGAAGAATTTGCTCATCAGTTGGTCAAACTACATCATCCACAAAAGCATGACTGGTTGGCATGTTTTGGATTAAATAAAATAAATAACCATTCAGCCAAAATTGCTACGTCTTCACAGCCGCAAACAGAAACCCTAACCCCAGTGAAAAAGCCTGTCAGCTATTTTTGCGTAGCTTGTCGTAAAAATATTAGCCCAGATGCTGCCAATTATTGCTGGAATCATAAAAACATATTCGGCGGTAAAGCCTATTGTTATCAATGCCAGCAAATAATTAGACAAAAGCATCAATAATATCCTGTCCACTGCAATTTCCGTATACAGTCATAAAACAGTAGCATTTTGTTTAAAAAAATTTAGTAACTGCAAAAAAATATTCAACAATACTTTTTTCTAAATTATCAGATAACATTAACTACATACAGAAATTAGACTGTGGTTAGGAAATGGTAATGATTTACAGCATGGCTGTCATAGCAGCACACTACCAAGGATAATAAACTGTATAAAATTAAATATCTGAATTATTATACAAATATAGTAGTTAAGTAACAGGAGCCAACCATGAATATTGCTGATATTTCTAAACAGCGTTATACCACGAAACATTATGACAAAACCCGCACAATACCACCTGAACAATTAGCTCAGTTATTTGAAGTAATTAGAAACAGTCCCTCATCGGTTAATTCACAACCTTGGCATTTTTTTGTAGTAGATAACGATACTGCGCGGGAAAAAATCATGCCAGCCATCCTAGAACTGAATCATCCGCGTGTCGCTGATGCATCCCATACATTAATATTTTGTGCCAAAAAACCGTTGGACGAAAAGCATTTACAGCAGGTGTTGGCACAAGAAGAAAAAGATGGCCGTTTCGGTGAAGGAGAAGTAAAAGAAATGATGGACAAAGGTCGCCATTTCTTTGTAAATAAAAACAGTTCTACTCCGCAAAGCCAGCTTGAATGGGAAAGTAAACAACTTTATATCGTGCTAGGGCAACTATTATTTGCGGCCACGGCTGTCGGCATCGATTCTACAGCTATTGAAGGATTTGATGACCAGAAAATGGATGAAATACTTGGTCTACCGCAGCAAGGTCTGAAAAGCGTTTTGGTGGTATGTCTAGGCTATCGTGCAGCCCATGACAGTAATGCCAGCCGCCCAAAATCCCGCTTACCGGAACAAGAGATTTTTACGCATTTATAATAATCAGATCTGACTGTCTTCAGACAGCTTCAAGGGCAGTTACATGTAGCCTATATTGCGTAACTGCCCAATTATTTTTTTATAGCTGGATTGCCGATGACTACTTAAAAGTGGATTTATTTAATCGATAAATAGCCAGTGAGAATAATAAGCACAAATAAATATCTTCATTCTGACCAGAAAATCATATTAAAAATTTCGAATTCCCTGTTCACAGATAAAAAACGGTATTCTGATATCGTGTTTTTCCGATTCTATTTTACCAATTAACTGGCATTTAAAACCCACGCCGGTCAATCTCAAATGCCATGGTGGTAAAGCTGCAAGCGTAGCATCATAATAACCTCCACCCTGACCAAGCCGGTTACCCTGCTGGTCAATGCCAAGTAAAGGGACAATAACTGTGTTTAAGCTGCGGGCGCGTAGGCGTGGTCCGCCAAACTGCGGAATTGTCTTCCGTCTGCGCTTAAGCCCATGCAAAATCAAATAGCGAGCTGTAGCAGGCTGTCGTGGTAGGTGCGGGCAACGTGTAAACCATAATTGGCGCTGCTTGGGTGCAATACTGGGTAAATAGACTTCAGCTCCGCGGTGCTGTGCCGTGGCAATAAAAGACCACAATGATAATTCGCTACCAATGGCCCAGTACGCTGCAATCCGTTTTCCACGTCTTATCAAGGGATAAAGCAGGCGGTTAATTTGCGATGTAGCCTCTTTACGGAGCTCCGGCTTTATTTGTTGCCGTTGCTGTCGCAAATAGCGGCGTAGTAATGTTTTATCGTAATGCTGGTGCATAAATAAAATAGACGGCTTAATAAATTGATTAACAGAGGTAGTATCGTGCACTTGCCGAAACAGCTTTTTTTCTGTATCATCCGAACGTTTTACCTCGGTAAAAATAAATAACGCTCGCACCGTACGCGAAAGGGTGCTCTTTAATTTATAGAGTTCTATGCGTGGCGGTGTCAGGCTTTAACCCTTTAAGGATAGATATTATGTCACAAATTACTATGCGCCAGATGCTGGAAGCAGGCGTACATTTTGGCCACCAAACCCGCTACTGGAACCCGAAAATGGCTGAATACATTTTCGGTGCGCGTAACAAAATTCATATCATCAATCTGGAAAAAACCCTGCCGCTGTTTATTGAAGCACAGGATGTTGTGCGCCGTCTGGCTGCCAACAAAGGCACCGTATTATTTGTTGGTACTAAACGTCAGGCTCGTGATATTGTTAAGGAAGAAGCAACCCGTGCTGGTGCACCTTACGTAGATCATCGCTGGTTGGGTGGTATGCTCACCAACTACAAAACCGTTAAACAGTCTATCAAACGTCTGGAAGAAAAAACCGCTGCGCTGGAAAATGCTACAGAAGCTGGCTATGGCAAAAAAGAAGTGCTGGAAATGCAGCGTGAAGTAGCCAAACTGGAACGTTCTTTGGGCGGTATCAAAGACATGAAAGGTCTTCCGGATGCTATTTTCGTTATCGATACCGGCTATCAAAAAGGTACACTGGTAGAAGCCGCTAAACTGGGTATTCCAGTTATCGCTGTGGTCGACACCAACAATAGCCCTGACGACGTTAAATATGTAATTCCCGGTAATGATGACTCAGCTAAAGCCATCCGTCTGTATTGTCGCGGTATTGCTGATGCTATTCTGGAAGGCAAAGCCCAATCATTGCAGGAAGTGGTTCAGGCTGCTCAGGCTGCTGAGGAAAAACAGGCTGCAGCAACTGCCGAATAATTAGCTCTTTCGTATTTTTCGTAAAAGAAGGGGGACATTAGTGCCCCTTTTTTTAAAGTATTTTTTCAGTCTGATATCCATCAGGCTGAGTATAATCAAGTTTAAGGAGTAAAACATGGCTGCAATTACTGCAAAAATGGTTGGTGATTTGCGTGCTGCTACTGGTCTGGGCATGATGGAATGCAAAAAAGCACTGGTGGAAGCCGAAGGTAACATGGAAAAAGCCGAAGAAATTTTGCGCATTAAATCCGGTGCCAAAGCTGGTAAATTGGCTGGACGTACAGCTGCAGAAGGCGTGATTGCCGAATATGTAGATGGTAAAGTAGGTGCCGTAGCCGAAATCAACTGTGAAACGGACTTTGTTGCCAAAGATACCAGCTTCATGGCGTTTGCTCAGGCTGTGGCCAAAGCCGTTGCCGTACATAATCCAGCTAGTCTGGAAGCCTTGGCTGAAGCTAAAACCGACGACGGTGTAACTATTGAAGAAGCCCGCAAAGCTGTGATTGCCAAACTGGGTGAAAACATCACCGTGCGCCGCTTTGAACGCATTGAAACCGACAATAGTCTGGTTACCTATATGCACGGTACCAAAATCGGCGTATTGGTTGAGCACAAAGGTGGTGATACTCAGGCTATTCGCCAGGTGGCCATGCACATCGCAGCTTCCAAGCCACAGTGTGTCTCTGCTGCTGAAGTAAATCCGGAAATTGTGGCTAAAGAACGCCACATTTATGAAGAACAAGCTGCTGCTTCCGGCAAACCGGCAAACATCATTGAAAAAATGGTGGAAGGTCGTGTACAGAAGTTTCTGGCAGAAGTAACTCTTCTAGGTCAGCAGTTTGTCATCAACCCTGACCAAACCGTGGAAAAATTTCTTAAAGAACAGAATGCCGAAATCAGCCGTTTTGTAGCTTTCCACGTAGGTGAAGGTATTGAGAAAAAAGAAGTAGATTACGCTGCTGAAGTAGCCGCTGCTTCTAAAGTATAAGGCAGTAAATGCCAAGGGCACTCTGGATTCAGATTTCTGAATCAGGGTGCTTTTTTTTGAGTTATCTCTTTCATCGCATTGAGATAGCTGAAATAAAAGTTCCCAATATATTTTGAAAATTATGGTAATAGCTGTTAAAAATCTAATGGCAAACAGATAGAAAGAATGATCATGACCAAACCAGCAAAATACAAGCGTGTATTATTGAAGCTATCCGGTGAATCCCTGATGGGGCCAGATGCTTTCGGTATCAACCGCGATACCATCATGCAAATCACCGCACAGGTTAAAGAAGTGGTCGAAATGGGGGTAGAAGTGGCTATCGTCATAGGTGGTGGTAACATCTTTCGTGGTATGGCTCAGTCTGCTAAAGGCATGGAGCGCGCCACCGCCGATTACATGGGCATGATGGCCACAGTAATGAACGCCCTTGCCTTAAAAGAAGCCTTCGAAACCCAGCAGATAAAGGCGCGTGTCCAGTCTGCCCTGAGTATGCAGCAGGTTGCCGAAACTTATGCGCGCCCCAAAGCCATCCAATATTTAGAAGAAGGTAAAGTAGTCATTTTTGCTGCCGGCACCGGCAATCCATTTTTTACCACCGATACTGCAGCCAGCCTACGTGGTGTGGAAATGAATTGTGATATTATGTTAAAAGCAACCAATGTAGACGGTGTATATACGGCCGACCCCAAAACCAATCCAGAGGCTAGACGTTATCAGCAAATCACCTTTGATGAAGCAATCAGCCAGAATTTAAAAGTAATGGATGCTACAGCCTTTGCCTTATGTCGTGAGCAGAAATTAAATATTGTGGTGTTCGGCATCTTCAAACCGGGTGCATTGAAAAAAGTCATCATGGGTGAAGATGAAGGTACACTGGTGCATGTTTAAAAATCGCCAGACAGATTAACTTAACTTGAGTTGATGCGTATAACTGCGTTAGTATGCGCGTTTGCCATTTTCTGGTTGCCGAAATTTCAACAAATTGAAATAAATGCAATCAGTTCAGACAGGAATGTTCATGATTAACGAAATTCAACACACCGCTGAAACAAAAATGCAGAAATCCTTGGATGTATTGCGCGATAATCTGGCAAAAGTTCGTACCGGCCGTGCACATACCGGTCTGCTGGATCAGGTAGAAGTAGAATACTACGGCAGCATGGTTTCTGTAAGTCAGGTAGCCAGTATAACTCTGCTGGATGCCCGTACCATCGGTGTTAAACCCTTTGAAAGTAAAATGGCCGCCGTTATCGAAAAAGCCATCCGCAATTCCAATCTCGGACTGAATCCAGCTGCCATGGGTGATTTGATACGCGTGCCGATGCCAATGCTTACTGAAGAGCGCCGAAAGGATCTAATAAAAGTAGTACGTGGCGAAGTAGAAGATGGCCGTGTTGTGGTACGTAATGTTCGTCGTGATGCCAATAATGATCTCAAACGTCTACTCAAAGACAAAGAAATCAGCGAAGATGAAGCCCGCCGCGGTGAAGAAGGCATTCAGAAGCTGACTGATAAATACATAGCTGAAATTGATAAAATGCTGGCAACCAAAGAAGCCGACCTGATGGCCATCTAAGCTTGTAAATCCCCGTAAAGGATGTATTTTGACTACCAGTAGTACCCAAACCGTACCAGAACACACAGACATACCTCGTCACATTGCCGTTATCATGGATGGAAACGGGCGCTGGGCCAAAAAACGGTTGATGCCCCGTATCATGGGGCATAAAAAAGGTCTGGAAATGCTGGAAGACATGACAGCAAACTGTGCCCGTATGGGTGTCGAGTATCTGACTGTTTTTGCTTTTTCAACCGAAAACTGGCGGCGGCCGGTAGATGAAGTTAACTTCCTGATGAATCTGTTTCTGCAATCCTTACAGAAACGTGTACAGAAATTGCATAAAAACAACCTGCGCCTGCGAGTTATCGGTGATCGTAGCCGGTTTGCTGCAGAAATTGTACAAGGTATTAAAGAAGCTGAAGCATTAACTGCAGCCAATACCGGCCTTACTCTGACCATCGCTGCAGATTACGGTGGTCGCTGGGATATTCTGCATGCAGCCAATCAGGCCATTCAGGCAGGAGCTACCGAGCTAACTGAAAGCAGCATTTTGCCCTATCTTTCACTTGGCGATGCACCAGAACCAGACCTGTTCATCCGCACCGGTGGTGAAACACGTATCAGTAATTTTCTCTTGTGGCAACTAGCCTACACCGAATTATATTTTACACCGGTGCTGTGGCCGGATTTTGGCGAAGACCATCTGGCTACTGCCATCCGCTCCTATCAGGTGCGGGAGCGGCGCTTTGGTAGAACTTCGGAGCAGCTGCCTCTTACTCAACAGCGTCCCTGACATATGCTCAAACAACGTATTCTCACTGCACTAATCCTGTTGCCCTTAATGATAGGTATGTTGTTTGGGGCCAATAACAGCTTATGGGCTGCTTTCAGTGGCCTTATTGCATTGCTGGCTTTATGGGAATATGCCCGTATTGTCCATTTCACCCATGTACAAAACCTACTCTATTTACTGCTGAGTGCAGCAGGTGGTTTCTGCCTGTATCTTTATCATCAACAGACTTACACACCTGTATGGTTACAGATAGTTGTATTGCTGTTTTGGCTGATACTCGTACCCTTCTGGTTAAAATTTAAATGGAAAGTTAAAGCAAACTTGCTTGGTGTATTGACCGGTTGGATATTAATGTTGCCTTTCTGGCAAGCTTTAATTTCTCTGCGTCCAGATGCCAGATCAGCCACAGCACTACTTTCGATCATGGCTTTAGTATGGATTGCTGATATTGCCGCCTATTTTGTTGGCCGGACGTTCGGTAAACGTAAACTAGCACCGACCATCAGCCCGAATAAAAGTTGGGAAGGGGCAATAGGTGCCGTATTCTGCGTTGCAATATATACAGTTATATTGCAGCAGCGTGGATGGCTGCCTGTTAACCTGCCGTCGTGGCAAACCATGATTCTGGCGGCTATTTTGACCGCTGTGAGTATCTGTGGCGATTTGCTTGAAAGCTGGCTCAAACGTGCAGGTGGTGTAAAAGACAGTAGCAAGCTTCTGCCTGGACATGGCGGTGTATTCGATCGGGTAGATTCCCTGATAGCCGTACTCAGCGTTTATGCCGCTTTAGTGGTTTGTTTTAATATAAAGTGATTTACTGATGAATGGTTGTAAACCGATATCAATTACCATTCTGGGTGCTACCGGCAGCATAGGCCTGAACACGCTAGATGTTATAGGCCGCCATCCCGAACGCTTTGTTGTCTTTGCTTTGACAGCGCACCAGCAAATTGATCTTTTGGCCGAATTGTGTTTTCGTTTCCAACCGATGTACGCAGTGGTAGCCACCGCCCAGCAGGCCTGCGTATTGCAGGCACAATTACTGACAGCGGCACTGAAAACCGAAGTATTGTATGGTGAGCAGGCGCTGTGTGAAGTGGCACAGGCCAGTGAAACAGATGCTGTAATGGCTGCTATTGTTGGCGCGGCCGGACTTAAACCGACTCTTGCTGCAGCAAAAGCCGGTAAAATCATATATCTGGCCAATAAAGAGACTTTAGTAGTGGCTGGTGCCTTATTCATGCAAACTGTACAGCAGTACGGTGCGCGTCTATTACCGGTTGATAGCGAACATAATGCCATCTTTCAGTCTTTGCCTGCTGATTATCAGGGTAATCCTCAACTGGCTGGCGTAGAATCGCTGATTTTAACGGCTTCAGGTGGTCCCTTTCTGCATACACCGTTAGATGAATTTGCCACAATTACTCCAGAAGCTGCTATAAACCATCCTAACTGGAAAATGGGGCGTAAAATTTCTGTGGATTCTGCCAGCATGATGAATAAAGGGCTTGAATTGATAGAAGCTCGCTGGCTATTCAATGTAACAGCTAAACAGCTGGAAGTAGTTATCCATCCACAAAGTGTGATACACAGTATGGTACGCTATATTGATGGTTCTGTACTGGCACAAATGGGCAAGCCAGACATGCGCATACCGATTGCGCACTGTCTGGGTTTGCCAGATAGAATTGTTTCAGGCGTCAAACAACTGGATTTTACGCGTTTAAGTGGCTTAAACTTTTTGGCACCGGATTTTGTACGCTTTCCCTGCCTGAAATTGGCATATGATGTACTGAACAGCAGCAATGACGCCAGCTCTTGTGTCCTGAATGCAGCTAATGAAATTGCCGTGGCCGCTTTTCTGGATGAGCAGATTCGGTTTACTGAATTGGCACAGGTCGTTGAAAACTGCCTGCAGCAATTCAGCGGTTCTACAGCAGCATCCATTGAAGAATTTCTGTTTCTGGATGAGCAGGTGCGCAGTGCTGCTAAAACATGGGTGGCCGGTAGGGCTGCCAGCTGAATACAGGATAAACCATGTTACTAACCATAGTTGCTTTTATCGTAGCCATTTTACTTCTGGTCAGTTTGCATGAATTAGGCCATCTGCTGGTAGCGCGCTGGTGTGGTGTAAAAGTGCTGCGATTTAGCATCGGTTTTGGTAAACCCTTCTATTCTATCAAACGTGCCAATATTGAATGGTGTCTGGCTCCCATTCCGCTAGGCGGTTATGTCAAAATGGTAGACACTCGGGAAGGGGAGGTCAGTGAGTCTGATTTACCTTTTGCCTTTGACCGGCAGCATCCTCTGAAACGAATCGCTATCGTCATTGCCGGTCCATTAACTAACTTGATTCTAGCGATAATTTTGTATGCGGCCAGTTTCAGCATCGGCGGTATTACTCAGATGCGGCCGTGGGTTGGGATGGTAGAGCCAGCAAGTGTAGCAGCAGATGCCGGTTTTCGGTCTGGTGACCGTATCTTAAGTGTGAACGGACAGCCAGTTACTGATTGGTCAGATGCTCAAGCCAAAATCATGCTTAATCTGGATGGTGGCAAAGTTTTGGTAGATGTCATCAGCGCCGCAGGACAATCTGGAAAGCGTCTGCTCAACATTGCTGGTACCGATGCAGCGGCTAATGTAGCTAAAACAGGATATCTCGGTATCGTGCCGTTTAAAGTAATCAACCAGATAGGCATGGTCGTACCAGACAGCGTAGCTGCCAAAGCAGGTCTGCAAGCTGGAGACACATTGTTAACAATAAATGGCCGCAAAATTAGTAACTGGCAGGAATGGGTGGATAATATCCGCGCCAGTGCCGGAGCGCGACTAGATATTAGTTATCAACGCAATGGCCAAATTCAACATACCAGCCTGCGCCCTGAGTCTGTACTCGAAAACGGCACCATCATCGGCCAGGTTGGTGTTGGAGCCATGCGTGATAAAGCATGGGATCGCCAGATACGCCAACATTATCAGCCCAGTTTTTTTCAATCAGTGCAGCTGGCTATGCAGCGCACCTGGGATTACATTACACTCACTCTTTCCATGTTTGCCAAATTACTCACTGGTCAGGCATCCTTACATTATCTATCCGGTCCCCTGACCATAGCTGATGTGGCTGGAAAAACTGCAGCCATGGGCTGGCAAAGCTATACTGAATTTCTGGCTTTGGTCAGTGTCAGTCTGGGTGTACTGAATTTATTACCCGTTCCCGTGTTAGATGGCGGGCATTTATTGTATTATGCGATCGAATGGATTCGCGGCAAGCCCCTCAGTTTACGCATTCAGGAAATGGGGCTGCGTTTTGGTATTGCTGCCATGTTGATGTTGATGCTGGTGGCTTTCTTCAATGATATTACCCGCTTGTTTGGATGAATGATGAAATTAAAACAGATAACTGTCAGTTTAATGGCCTTAGGCCTGTCTTCACTGGCTTTGGCAGTAGAACCGTTTACCATAAAAGACATTCGGGTAGAAGGTTTACAGCGTACCGCACCGACAACCGTTTTCAGTTACCTGCCAGTTAAAATCGGTGATACATTCAATGATGCCGAAGGTGCAGAAATCATTAAAAAATTATACGCTACCGGTTTTTTTGATGATGTTCGAGTGGAAACAATGGGGAATCAGGTTCTCCTGACAGTTGTTGAACGCCCGATTATCAGTAGCTTTGATGTTACCGGCGGTAAATCAATCAACAATAACGATATCAAGAAAAATCTTAGTAATTTTGGTCTGGGTCAGTCACGTGTGTTTAATCCAGCCATACTAGAGCAAGCCCTACACGGCCTGCAGGATGCATATCATCAACGAGGTAAAAATGCGGTCAAAATCACTCCCAAAGTGACTCGGCTTGAACGTAACCGTGTAGCACTCGAACTAAAAATTGATGAAGGTCCGACTACCACCATTAAGTCTATCAACTTCAGCGGCAACCAACAGTTTTCCGCTCATACCTTGCGCAATCAGATGTCTTTAAGCCAGAAAAGCTGGACCAGCTGGTTGACCCGTGATGACCGCTACTCTGACAGTCAGCTACAGCAGGATCTGGATAAAATCAATAACTTCTATCAAGATCATGGCTATCTGAATTTCCGTATTGCCGATGTCAAAGTTAATAGCAGTGAAGATAAAACGGCGCAAATGATTAATATCAGCGTAAACGAAGGTTCTCGTTATCGTTGGGGCAAGGTAACCATAAGCGGAGACACACGCGAAGTACCCATAGATTCATTGCAGAAGCTGGTTAAAATCAAACAAGGCAAATGGTACAACCGTTCCAAAATGATTGATATCATCAAAGCCATTCAGGAAAAAATGGGTAGTTCCGGCTATGCTTTCTGTCAGGTAGATGTTCGACCCATCCCGAATGAACAAACACACGTTGTAGATTTCGTACTCAACGTCGTGCCAGACCGTAAAGTATACGTCAATCAAATCAACATTACCGGTAACAACAAAACCCGTGATGAAGTCTTGCGGCGTGAGTTAAGACAGATGGAACGCGCGCCCTATGACGTATCCAAAATCAATCGTTCCAAAGAACGTATACAGCAACTGGGTTATTTTGATAATGCGCAAGTAGATGTCAAACCAGTGGCCGGCACACCCGACCAAGTTGACCTGGATATGAGTGTGAAAGAACGCTCTACCGGCTCCATCAATGTTGGCGCTGGCTGGGCTCAAGATGACGGCCTGCTCCTGTCGGCCGGTATTTCTCAGGACAATCTGTTTGGTACCGGTAAATCCGCCAGTCTGCAATTATCCCGTTCCAAGGTAAATCAGGTTGCTGCCTTGTCCTTTACCGATCCGTACTTCACCCCCGACGGCGTCAGTCTGGGTTACAACGTCTATTATCGTGGTTACAACCCTAGCAAATCTGACAGTAATTCCATGGATTATAAAACCACCACAATTGGTGCAGCTATGACCATGGGTGTACCCATTACTGAATATGACCGCGTAAACTTCAGCTTGGGTGCAGAACATCTCGCTGTTAACCTGTATGGCGACTATGCCCCTCAACGTTATGCTGAATTTGTTCAGAAATACGGAAAAGATAACTGGATATTTAAAGGTACCGTAGGCTGGGGACGTAATACCACAGACAGCGCATTATGGCCCACGCGTGGCTACATAATGAATGCTAATATTGACAGCGGTTTACCAGGTGGTGATTTACAATATTACAGCCTAAGCCATGATCAGCGCTGGTATTTCCCAGTTAGCAAAAACTTTACCGTCATGCTGTACGGACAGCTTGGTTATGCCGATGGCTATGGTAAAACCAAAGATCTGCCATTTATGTATGCCTTCAATGGCGGTGGTTTGGGTTCTGTGCGCGGTTATGAGTCCGGCACATTAGGTCCGAAATATTTTAATCGTTACAGTGATGGTTCCTATAGCAGTGATTCCAGCAGTTATGGTGGTAATTATATCGCCACAGCTACTGCTGAACTGTTATTCCCGTTTCCTGGTATTAAAGATCAGCATACAGTCCGCTTGAGTATGTTTGCTGATGCCGGTAGCGTATGGGACAACAAAACTTATAACTATTTTGACGAAAAAAACCCTTATGGTGGTTCCAAGACCCATAAATCCAGCTTTGGCAACGAAGTACGTTATTCAGCTGGTCTGGCTGTAACATGGTTATCACCCATGGGGCCATTAAAATTCAGTTATGCTTATCCGATACACAAAAAACCGGAAGACCAGTTACAGCGCTTCCAGTTTCAGTTAGGAACCACGTTCTAATCGCAGTCAGATAAGGACTAACACATGCTTAAAAAATTTTTTTTAACACTAGTAGTTACTCTGTTTTCATACAATTTGGTGTGGGCAGAAAGCATACAGAAACTTGGCTTTATTGATACTGGTCGAGTCTATCAGCAATCAATTCAGGCTCAATCTATTCAGAAAGACTTGGATAAAGAATTTGCTCCGAGGCAGAAAAAATTGCAAGCCATGCAGACTGAAGGTCTGAAATTAAAAGAAGCGATTGAATCTGGAAAAATTCCTGTCGCTGAACGAGAAAACAAAATTAAGCAAATGCTGCAAATGGATGAGCAATATAAAACAGCAGCAGCAGAACTAGCAGAAGATTACAATCTGCGCCGCAACGAAGAGTTTGCTTCACTTCAGCAAAATGCCAACAAAGTTATCATCGATATGGCAAGAAAAGAAGGTTATGATCTAATCATACAAGATGCCATATTTGTTAATAGCAAATTTGACATCACTGATGCCGTCATCAAAGCACTTAATGCGCAGAAACAGTAAGGTAAAAAATGGCTGAAAATCACCTAACTGCCTCAGCTTTGGTTAAACAACTGGGTGGAGAACTGCGTGGCGATGATGTCATTCTCACCCGCATTACTTCATTGCAACAGGCACAGGAGCATGATATCAGCTTCCTGAGCAACCCCCGTTTGCGGGAAGATGCAGTAGCCAGCCGTGCAGGCGTCTTAATTGTTACCGAAAAATCAGCGGCAGCACTAGTGGGACGTACACTGATCATTACTGATGATCCTTATCTCTATTTTGCTCGTGTAGCGCGTCTGTTTCATCCATTCCAACAAGCTAGGTCGGGAATTCATCCGAGCGCCATCATCGCACCATCAGCACAAATTGCCGACAGTTGTGAAATCGGAGCTAACGTTGTTATAGGAGAACGTTGCGTTATCGGTGAACACACACGCGTACTGGCAGGTACGGTCATCGAAGAAGACTGCATCGTAGGTAATGATTGCGTCATTCACGCCAACGTTACCATTTATCATGGTTGTCAGCTAGGCAACCGTGTTGAACTGCATTCCGGTTGTGTCATCGGTGCCGATGGATTTGGTTTTGCCTGGGATAAACAAAAAAATGAATGGTTTAAAATCGTTCAGACCGGTTGCGTGATTTTGGGTGATGATGTCGATATCGGTGCTAATACCACCATTGATCGCGGTGCCATCGAAAACACCATTGTTGAAAAAGATGCCAAAATCGACAATCAGGTAATGATAGGCCATAACGGTAAAATTGGTGCTCATGTTGCTATTGTTGCCTGTACCGGCATAGCTGGCAGCACAGAAGTCGGTGATTTTTCCGTAATCGGTGGTGCAGCGATGATAGGTGGTCATTTGAATATACCGCCCAAAACGACTATAGGCGCAGCCACTGCTGTCAGCCACAGCATTAAAGAAAGCGGTTACTACGCCTCAATTTTTCCATTACAAAAACACAATGACTGGGTGAAAAATGCCGCACACATTCGGCATTTACACGAAATGAACCAGAAAATAAAAGCTTTGGAACACCAGTTAGCCGAGCTAAACGGCACTTCATCAAACCAACAGGATTAACGCAATGGATTGGTCTCTACCTTTAGACGTTCGAACACTTCAGAAATTATTGCCTCACCGCTATCCATTTCTACTGATTGATCGTGTCACAGCTTACGACAGTGAAGCCATGACCTTAAGTGCAATCAAAAATGTTACCGCTAACGAACCCTTTTTTCTAGGTCATTTCCCTGATTTCCCAGTTATGCCTGGTGTACTCATCATCGAAGCTATGGCTCAGGCCTGCGGTACACTGGCTATCCTGAATCACGGTGGACGGGAAGATGATGAAATTTATTTTTTTGTTGGCATAGATAATGCCCGTTTCAAACGCCAAGTCATACCGGGAGATCAGCTTAGGTTTGAAGTTAATCTTGTGGCTAACAAACGGGATATAGGAAAATTCAAGGCAGTAGCTTGGGTGGATAATCAGATAGCCGCAGAGGCAGATATCATGTGTGCTAAACGAAAAGTTGATAAATAGAAGTTATCCAACAGCCACAAATATTCATGACTTTTATAAAATTTATAATAGTTTCATTAATCACTTATGATTAAACTGGTCGTAAATCACGAATGTAGGAAATATACATGACGCAGATTCACCCCACAGCCATTATTGATCCCAAAGCCGAACTCGATAGTAGCGTATCTGTGGGTGCTTATACCGTAATTGGTGCCAATGTGCAGATTGGTGCTGATACCGATATTGGACCGCATGTTGTCATAGACGGGCATACCACTATTGGAGAAGGGAACCGTATTTTTCAGTTTGCTTCGCTCGGAGCAATACCACAGGATAAAAAATACCGTGGGGAGCCCACACGACTGATTATCGGTAACCATAACACTATTCGTGAATTCACTACATTCAATACCGGTACTGTTACCGGTATTGGAGAAACCCGCATTGGTGACGACAACTGGATAATGGCCTATGTCCATCTTGCGCATGATTGCGTCGTTGGCAGTCACACAGTCTTTGCCAACAATGCGTCACTAGCTGGTCACGTAGTGATAGGTGACTATGTAATACTGGGCGGGTTTTCACTTGTACATCAATTTTGTCATATCGGCGATTATGCCATGACAGCTTTCGCAGCTGGTGTACATAAAGATGTGCCACCATATGTCATGGCAGCCGGATATCGTGCTGAGCCAGCAGGACTCAATACCGAAGGCTTGAGGCGACATAAATTCACAGCAGACCAAATTGCCAACATCAAACGCATCTACAAAATTCTTTACCGGCAAGGATTAAGTTATACCGAGGCTAAGTCCAGAATTATTACAGAAGCAGATACAGCAGCGGAATTACATATCTTTAAAGAATTCTTTACTCATTCAACCCGTGGCGTCATTCGCTAAAACAGCATAAATAAAACTGGTAGATTATAAAATCTACCAGTTTTATTTATTAAATCCAGCTTTGCCTGTATAAAGTTATTATCACATCTCAACTCAGATTTATTATTGTTTAATATAAATTTTATCCAGTCCAGCCGACAATTTTATTATCCAGCATAATAAATAATTTTATTTTTTATATAAAAGTTCTGATTGGATACCTGCTTCTATAATTTCATAGCAATTACACAAAATTTTAATAAAAAAATTTAATCCTGTTTATAGTAAATACATATTTAGCTTTGCCAACAAAAGTGTGCAGAATACTTAAAATCACTAAGGAATTTTTTATATTCATGAGCAAATAAATGGCTTAAATTGATAACCAATTTTATTAAAAATATGAAGCTGAACAAAAAAAGGACTTTCTTTTATAAGAAAGTCCATCAATCTTCCAGTAAAATTAGTCTGTATTACAAATCCAAATTAAACCTCTACTTGTCTTCTGTAACAAAGCCAACCTTCACCAAACCTGCATCCCGTGCTGCAGCCAAGACCTGAGCAACATGATCATAAGCAACATGCTTATCAGCAGCTATTGCCAATACCATATCAGGATTAGCCTGCACTTCTGAATGTAAATTATTTTGTAGCTGTGTCAATGTAAGAGACTTGTCACCTAACTTATATTCTCCATCAGCCCCAATCGATAATCGCAATGGCGCTTTGGGCTCAGCCTTTTGCTGCGAATTTGCTGTAGTAGGCAAGGTTAATGGTATAGAGTGAGTCAGTACCGGCATAGTAATCATAAACACAATTAACAGTACCAGCATCACATCAACCAGCGGTGTTACATTGATATCTGCTGACTCATGTACCTCATCATCGCTAAAATGACCAAATGCCATCACTTATTCCCCATTATTTAATAGTTGCGCATGCAGGTCATGAGCAAAACCATCCAGATCACGACTTAAATTTTTCTTGCTGCGAACCAAACCGTTATAAAACAACAAAGCCGGAATAGCAGCAAACAAGCCAATGGCGGTAGAAATCAGCGCCTCCCCTATGGGGCCGGCAACAGCAGCAATACTCATCTGCCCACTATGTCCGATATTAATTAAAGCATGATAAATACCCCATACTGTACCAAAGAGCCCGATAAAGGGCGCACTCGAACTAATAGAAGCCAAAACGGTTAATCCGCTTTCATAGCGCCGTAAAATCTGCTCCATACTATTGCGAATCTGGCTGGTAAGATAGCGATTAAAAGGCATTGCCGCAGCTAAAGAATGATTAGCCTGATCATGATATAGCTTGCTCGCACGCAGAGCATCACGGGTAAGACTTGCTACCGGAGAGTGATTATCAGCCAACTCATGCTGTAACTGTGTCAGATTTTCTGCTGAAGCAAAACAATTTAAAGCAGTGCGATTATCCCGCCTGGCACACCATAAGCTCCAGCAACGCATCAATGCAATAATCCAGGTCATAATGCTCATCAGGACAAGAATGGCTAAAACTGTCAGCAAAATCCAGCCACTCTGAGCATAAATTGAAGCAATATTACCGTCCATAAGAATAATTACCTTAAAAGTTAATAATGATTTAATTAAATCATCTAAATAGATATAAAAACTAAATTACCGCTAGCCACTCTTAATTAGGCATTCTAAAAGCAACATTAAAATGATATTTATACGGAATAGGTATACCGCCACGAGTAGCCGGTTTAAATCGATATTTCAGTACAGCCTGTTTGGCTGAACGATCCAAGCGGCTAAATCCACTACTTTTGCTGATTGCTACATCTAGGGGTTTACCATCTGCAGATACTGATACAGTGATTCCAACAACTCCTTCTTCACCATTATTCATCGATTCAGGTGGATAAACAGGCCGTAAGGCAGCTAGATAGCCACCCTGATAGTCTTTGGGTACCACTAAACTACCGCCAGCTTGGTCAGCGTTATTTTTATTACTTGTAGATGTTGAGTCAGATTTATTTTCATTACTAGAAGAAATAGAGGCCGATGAATTACTTTCAGAAGTCGATTTTATAAGACTTGGTTTCGCCGTTGTGGGTATTAGTTTAGGCTTATCTTCTTTAGAAGGATTAACGCTAAATTCACTTTGTCTTTTAATCGAAGCCACAGGTTTAATTATCGATTTATCAGACACCACTTTCTTAGTTGCCGAAACCTTCATAATTTGTTTCTGTACGACAGGTTGTTTAGTTGGTGAACTAGGTGCAACATCTGGAGTAGTCTGATGTCCACTCATACCTAAATCGACAAAACTAAGGGATTGTATTTTTGTATCAATATCAATTTTTTGAGAATGAATAGCAATTGCCCAGAATAAAAGCACGTGCATGCTGAGAACAAAAACAACAATCAAAAAATTGGCTTTACGTTGGTTTTCCATATCTTGATTATGATAATAGAAACCATTCCTATTTGCAACATGACTTAACACTAAAACATATGCCTATTCCGATAGTGCAAACTAAGAAATTTACGCTGATTAGAGCCAAGCTAGCTAAATTTTAAGCCCCATTACCAAGCAAAAAATCTTCTTAATAAGACAAATATTTTAAGATTTTAATCTCAACACCTACATATATCTAATGAAGATTTTAAGCATTTGAATAATTAATATTTTTTGATAAAATATTAAAGAGACAATATGCGCGAGCATAGAAGCATAAGATTGTTCAGACTCAGATAATTAATAAATATTTTAAGGAGAAAGTTATGAAAAAACGAATTATAGCAATGGCAATGGCATTTACTACTGGTTATGCTTTAGCCGCTACGCCTACACTAAACTGGAATATTCCTACTAATAAAGTAATAGAGAATATAACCTTTGGTATTACCATTAATCAGGCTGCTCCCGTTGATGAGTTTTATTTTTCAAATCAGTTCGGTTTCACAGGTGGTGGCGGGATTGGGTATACCGGTATTCAGCCTACTAAAAACGCAAAAGATGGTTCTCGTCAGTTTATGGTGTTGTTTAGTAGTTTTCGTAAAGACACCATTGCCAGGCATGCAAATTGTAAGGGTGGGGCTGATGGCGCTAGAAGTGGTGCCACTTGTCGTATGTATATCCCAGGAGAGTTAGGAGATACATTTGCGTTCCGAGTACAGAAAAATGGAAATTTGCTGATGGGAACTGTAACAAATCTAACTACAGGACGCCGAGATATCATAGGACAGTGGGAAGTAAGTCCATCTGCGGGTAATTTGGCCAGTAAACAAATCTCATGGATCGAAAACTATAAAATGAATAATCCCTCCTTTCATTTGACGTGTGATAAAAAAGGTTGGCCTTACTATGAAATTAAATTTTTGCCACCAACCGCCAACAATAACACCATTAAAGGTTCTATTTCTACATTGTCCAGAGGTTCAGCTGCATGTCCTGGGGCGATTACTTGGCAGCATGACGAAAGTGGAACCTTAGTTAAAGGCGGATATAAATAATTTATAAACCATAAGATAAAAGCACGCTGTCGGCGTGCTTTTATCTTTAATAAAATACTACTTATATAAAACATTTAACCAAAAGATTCCCGTGTTATGTGAAAGGAATCGTGTCACTCAAACAAAAATCAACTTATGGCCATATTCTTGGCAAGCTAAAACAAACTTCAATGCAGTCATAAAGACAAAAAATAAATCTTATTAGAACAGAGGTTTGGTGGATTGTATAAAAATAAGAGGAGGAAGTAGTTGACAGGGTGGATGTAGGGGCGTATAGTTCGCCTTCTTCGCTGAGACGCGAGCCGAAACGAACGAAACAGTTTAAAGTA
>NZ_JAFNPH010000019.1:0-1057 GCF_026535865.1 Snodgrassella sp. B3800
GATAATTAAAATATAAGCATTGTTGATTTTTGACATAATACGGCTTTTTATAATCATGAAAATTCTTTTTCCAGAGGTATCCAACCCTTCTCTGGAATACATATAAGCTTAAAATATTAAATTCTTTTTTTCGCCTGAAAAAATCTTCATCTACCGGAATACTGATGCAGGGTTGGCCGTCTTTTTTTAATACAATATCTGGTGTATAAAATACATTGTTGTGCAAGATGCAACCTGTTAGCAAGGCTAATGTAAGGACTATTGGCAAAATGTGAAAAAGATTTTTGTACATTCTCCTTGAGTCCTTATAAATATTTAGCAGAAAAGATGTTATATTGCTTCATCCACAATCAAGAATAATCACGTGCCTCAGCGTCTAATAATAATTGCAACGTTCCATCTGGTTCTTTTATGATTTGCATATATCTCATCCATTCTTTATCAGTAGATTTATTATTTTCTTCATTGCCTTTTTCATTTGAAAAAAAACCTATATGGTATGAAATATTATTCTGAAAATGGTAATTAAAAATCAGGCATTGATCATTTTGAACATAATAGGGTTTTGCAGAATGAAAATAATTTTTACTCCAAAGTTCTCCTACTCCTACTTGATAAACATATAAATATGAAATATCAAAGTCTTTTTTTCGTCGGAAAAAATCTTCATTTGTGGGTATACTGATACATGGTTGTCCATCCTTTTTTAATGCAATTTCAGGCGTATAAAATACATTGTTGTGCAAGATGCAACCTGTTATCAAAGTTATTGTAAGGACTAATGGCAAAATGCGAAAAAGATTTTTATTCATTATCCTTGAGTCCATATAATACTGTACAGAAAAGATGTTATTTTGCTTCATACACAATCAAGAATAATCACGTGCTTCACCGTCTAATAATAATTGCAACGTTCCATCAGTTTTTTTTATGATTCTCATATCCCTAGTCCAATCTTTATTTGTCGACTTCTGAGATTCATCATTCCCTTTTTCAGTTGAAAAGAAGCTAATAGAATAAAGAATATTAGTTTTAAAACGATAATTAAAATATAAGC
>NZ_JAFNPH010000004.1:0-152596 GCF_026535865.1 Snodgrassella sp. B3800
TGCCATTATTAATAACCGTACCAGTAAGATTTTTGTTATTGGTAATATCAATATTATTAGCAGCAGAAGTGCTCGCATCACCAGTATTCGTAATGGTACCGCCAAGAACATTGTCATTAACAATCTTAATGGCACCGGCGGCAGAGTTGCTAATCGCACTATCAATCTCACCCGTACCATTGTTATTAATATTAATCAAACCATTTCCGGTATTGTTGATTTTATTAGATGATGATTTGCCATTGTTGTTGAGAGTAACTGTACCATTTTGTGCATTGTTAATATTATGAAAAATATTACCAGATTCACTATTATTAATTTCAATATTACCGCTATTATTATTGTTAATAGATCCATTTTTAGTATTATTTGTATTAGTAATAATAATAGCACCGGTACTATCATTATTTATATTACCGTTTAAATCTCCGGAATTATTAACGTTTAGTGTGCCACTAGATTTATTTCTTATAACAGATCCCGCATTACTATTTTCTGAAGATAGTGAACTAGATTCTAATACCCCTTTATTAGTTATATTTAATATTCCTTTTGAGTCGTGTAGAACTGTATCTGTATTACTAGTTGTATAACCATTCTCATTATTCTCAAAATTTGCTGTTTCTGTTTCTGAAAGTCTTGAGTCAGTAGCAATAACTGTATTCTGACCTTCATTTACTTTTAAGCTACCATTATTTATAAAATCTCCTTTATCACCTAATATAACACCTTTAATTTCAGTGTATAAATTATCTAGTTCATCTTTAATAGTAATATCAGCTCCTTTCGAAGCATTATATTTTCCATTGGATACAAAAATTGCAGAAAAATCTTGGCCAGGACGATCTTGTTTTTGTTCTTGAACTTGATCTCTATTTTTTATCATAGAAATAATTGTTTCACCACCAACATTTATTTGGCCAGATTCAACGCGGATAGCCTCATTTTCATCTAATATTTCACCAGCATTTATTTCAATATTATTATTCACATTTATTGATGGTGTTTTGGCGTTGTTATCAACAGATGTTTGTATAATCGCATTATTTCTATCTTTTTGATTAATAATGATATTATTTGCAGAAATTGTACCATTAACATTATTAATAGCTGTTGTGCCACCGTTGCTTCTTTGTGCATTAACAGTTATGTCACCTTGAGCAATAATTGTACTGTTATTATTTTCAATTCCATCAATAACAGTTCTGGCTGTATCAGTTACAGTTATATTTCCCCCTACATTTAATGTAGAACCGTTAGAATTTTTAATAACAGTTGTACTTGTGCCTGAAGAGTTTGCTTGCAAATTTTGCTCAATGTTAGCTACAGATTTATCCAGTGAAAGAGCGTTAGAGTCTGATGAACTTGATGCTTTGTTTACAGTTGTTACATTTTTTGCGGTTAATGATGATGAATTGTTTAATTCAATTGTTTTTTTAGATCCGGTAGCACGAGAAATTGTACCTGTAGCATTAATTGTCTCTCCTACCAGTTTTGCGCCATCAGTAGCAGAAATTGTATTATAACTACTCGCATCTAAATTACATTCACTTTCAGAACCCGAAGCTATTAAATTTGGATCGGCTCCGGTAGTTGGTACAGTGTCACAAGCCGCATAAGCACCGAAACTGGCTATGGATAATGCAACAGCCAAAATGATTTTAGTACAATTATTTTTTGTTTTGCCACGTGTCAGTTCCGAGCAGGCTACCCATGTATTGGTAGATTCACTCCATTTGGATTTGTAGATGATATTCATCAGTTTTCCTTGGTTTTGCAGATTCAATAAAATAAATCTTAACTCTTGATTAAAATTTAATTAATTAAGCTTTTTATGTAATTGGATAATGAATTAATACTAAATAGTATTAATTCATTATAGAAGATATGTTATATCGTATCCAAATAAAGTTAACTTAATGCTAATGGTTTGTGTCAGTTAGTTTGTTAGCATTTTTTGTGTGAATCATTAAAAATTCTAATATATTCATATATATAATCATTTGACATACCTATGATGTTCAATAAAACATTCAAAATAAAAAAAAGTGTGGTTAACTTTACTTTGTTATTTTAATACACCCTAAATGTTATGAACCTATTTATAAGTGTTAATAGAAAGTTTTGTTATTTATAGGGAATATTATTTTATGTTTTTTGAATGTGGTTGTTGCCAGAGCTTCTATTGGCGGGAAATTCAGGCTATAAAAAGAAAAATAAATAATATATAAATAAGTGTATGAATTTTGCAACTAATTTGTAGCAGAGAATGTTTTGCGTTAACTAAATTTGGATATCAAACTATATTAGTCATTATGTTGAGTTTTAATAATTAAAAAATCTTGGTTTAAAGATGGCTGAATTTAATCAAAAACATTCTTTTTATCGCTTGATTTTGTTTTTAAAAAGCAGTAAATGCTAAAGAGAGGAAAGGATATTTCAGAAAAATATAAAGTTAAATATCTATATTAAATATTCAATTTTAATTATTGTTGAATTACATAGGTTGTGAAAAGTTGTATTTGTTTAAAAGTAGGATCGGAATAAACCTATTTTAGGTTTAAACCAAAAAATGAAAAATTTTGATGTTGTTGAATTTATATCTTAGATTTTTTGGGTAAAAAATCTCATGAGATGAAAATTCAAGCTTTATGCTAATTTTTTATTGAGATTAAATAGTAGTAGTAGAATAGATAAACTAAATCTCTGATAAATAGATAGCAGATAATTAAGAAATCAGCACTGTTAAATTAGATACCTAGCTGATACAAAATCATATGAGGTTTTTTGGTGGGTCCAGTGGGTTTCGAACCCACGACCAAGGGATTATGAGTCCCCTGCTCTAACCCCTGAGCTACAGACCCGAGAAAGGCGTATTTTAGCTAATACGTCAGACGATTGCAAGGTTTTACATAAAAAATCATCCGCAGAGTGCGGATGATTTTGGTTTTAAAAGTAAAAAATTTACTGTTTGTTTTCGTCACTGTCGAGAAAGCTCTTTAGCCGGTCAGAGCGGGTAGGGTGACGCAGTTTGCGTAATGCTTTGGCTTCAATTTGACGAATACGTTCGCGGGTAACATCAAACTGTTTGCCCACTTCTTCGAGTGTATGATCTGTATTCATGTCGATACCAAAGCGCATCCGCAAAACTTTGGCTTCGCGCGGTGTTAGGCTTTCGAGTACATCTTTGGTGACTTCCCGCAGACTGGAATACATGGCTGCGTCTGCCGGTGCGACGTTATTCGCATCTTCAATGAAATCGCCCAGATGTGAATCATCATCATCGCCAATTGGTGTTTCCATGGAAATCGGTTCTTTGGCAATTTTCATGATTTTTCGGATTTTATCTTCAGGCATTTCCATCAGTTCGGCCAGTTTGGCTGAGTCGGCCTCTTCTCCGTTTTCCTGCAAATACTGACGGGATATCCGATTCATTTTGTTGATGGTTTCAATCATATGTACCGGTATGCGAATAGTACGAGCCTGATCTGCAATTGAGCGGGTAATAGCCTGTCGTATCCACCAGGTGGCATAGGTGGAGAATTTATAGCCTCGACGATATTCAAATTTATCCACGGCTTTCATCAGGCCGATATTGCCTTCCTGAATTAAATCCAGAAATTGCAGACCACGATTGGTGTATTTTTTAGCAATAGAAATTACCAGACGTAAGTTGGCCTGAATCATTTCTTGCTTGGCAGCGGCGGTTTCCTGCTCACTTTTGACCATGTTTTTGTTAATCTGTTTCAGCTCATCCAGTGAAATCTGAGCGGCCTCTTCCAGATTAGCCAGTTCAGTTTGCTTTTCAATAATGGCATACTGGAAACGACGTAGTGCTTCTGTCCAGACGCGGTTTAGAGAAAGTTCTTCATCTACCCAGCCCAAATCGGTAGTGCGATTGGCAAAGCTTTTGATAAAGTAATCACGCTCCATATGCACACGATTCAGAGCTATATCGCGAATATCTCGTTCCAGCTGACGTACTTGATTGACGCGCATGCGCAGGTTTTCACATAGGCTTTCAATCTGGCGGGTAGCAAAGCGTACCTGTAATAATTGCTCTGCAATTTCCTCTTGTAGTTTGAGGTAGGTAGCGTCTTTGCTGCCTTTTTCCTGAAGTACCGCAACCATGGCTTCATAGCGGCTCTGAATTCCATCGAAGTGTTCTAGCGTTTTTTGGCGCAGCTCTTCCAGATTAGCAGATGCTGCTAGTGCAGCGTTTTCTTCTTCGTTTTCTTCAGAATCATCGTCTACGTCAACACTGTCTTCATTGTCGTCCTCTACCTCAGTATCCTCATTTTTGCTGTCGATACCGATACCCAGTTCATCGAGAAGTTCTTCATGTGGGTCGACAATAGCCTCTACAACTTCATCAACTTTGATTTCTTCTTTGCGTACAGCATCAATCAAAGCCAGTATTTCAGCTACAGAACCTGGACAGGCAGAGATGGCCTGAATCATATTGCGCAGAGCATTCTCAATTTTTTTGGCGATAATGATTTCATCTTCACGCGTTAATAGGTCTACCTGACCCATTTCGCGCATGTACATACGTACAGGGTCGGTGGTTCGTCCAAATTCATTATCTGCATTAGACAGAGCTGCTTCGGCTTCGGCTACCGCATCGTCGTCAGTCATGTTGGCGGTGTTATCGCCCATTAGCAGACTTTCGGCATCAGGTGCTTCTTCGGTAACCTGAATCCCAAGACCAGATATCATCGAAACAATGTTATCAATCTGGTCGGCATCCGACATTTCATCCGGCAAAGCATCATTTATTTCAGCATATGTAATGTAACCACGTTCCTTGCCCTGAATAATCAGCTGACGCAGTCGTGCACGTTGTTCCTCAGCGGTTAACGGACGGGTATCGTCTTGTTCCTTACTACTATCAATAGTGGTTTTTTTGGGTGTTGGATTTGCCATATTTTACTCAATATATTGCAGCAGCTATGGCGCTGCAAGGGGTTAAAATAGACGTCAGGCTAAGCTGACGGCATTTTGGGCGGGCTTAAGAGCAGCAGGAGTAACTGTTTTTCGTCGGCACTGAGACGTCCATGCTGGAGTTTGCGCTTCAACGCATCAATCTGCTGGGTCTTAAGACTATCCAGTAATTTTTGCATGCCCTGTTTGAACGTTGTGCAGTCATCTTCATTTCCTGGCTGCAAGATATCCGGTGAATCCAGATAATCATGGATAATCTGCCGAATGACGGGTTCAAATTCTGTATTACGCATCAGTTCCAACACAGCTCCGCTGTTTAACGGTGTTACGGAGGCTTGTATGCGTTCAGCCAGCGCAGCGAGGCATGCATAATCGCCGTGCAGGTCCAGATATTCTGGTAGTTCTATAAATGCGGCCCATTGCGGATTTATCAATAGTGCCCGTATCTGTTTTTGTGCCAGTGACATGACAGGCGGTTGTCGGAAAGTGTTCTGTGGAAGACGGTAACTTTTCTGTCTGACAGGTGCTGATCTAGGTTGTTCTTGTCCCAATAGCTGAGCTAGATTATGTTCATCTATACCCACTTTCTGGCTGAGTTCTTGGCGCAGTAGGAAAGACAATGCTGGTGCCTTGATTTGAGCTAGAAAAGGGCTGGCAGTTTTAATCAATTCTGCTTTACCTTCCTGAGTGTTAAGGTCAATCTGTGCGGTTAGTGTTTGCCAGAAGTATGCAGAAAGTGGCAAGCTTTGGTTCAGTAGTGCATCTTCAAATGTGCTTAATCCATAGCTACGTACATAGCTGTCGGGGTCATGTTCAGCTGGTAAAAAAAGAAAGTGTAAAATTTTGTCATCTTTTAATTGTGGCAAAGCGTTTTCCAATGCTCGCCATGCAGCTTTTTTGCCGGCAGTGTCACCGTCAAAGCAGAAATAGATATGATCGCTTTGCCGCATCAGCAAATGTATGTGTTCTGCCGTGGTAGATGTGCCAAGTGCAGCTACAGCATATCCTAGACCATACTGTGCCAAGGCAACGACATCCATATAGCCTTCTACGACCAGTACTCGCTGTGCATCTTTGATTGCAGCGCGTGCTTCATATAGTCCGTACAGATTCCGCCCTTTATCAAATAGGGGCGTTTCAGGTGAGTTGAGATATTTAGGTTCGTTTGCATCAATAACGCGAGCACCAAAACCGATTATTTGTCCACGGGTACTGCGTATGGGGAACATAATGCGATCGCGGAAGCGGTCATAATGGCGGCTGTCTTTTTCGATAACCATGCCACTGTTTACCAATGCATTGCTGGGATAGGGCTGAAAAACTTTGGCTAGAGCCTGCCAGTCGTCCGGTGCATAGCCAAGGCCATAATGAATGATGATTTCATCACTAAGGCCGCGCTGCTGTAGATATTGCTGTGCACGCAGTGAGGTTTTTAGCTGTTGTTGATAGTAGGTGGCAGCCGCAGCTGTAGTTTGCTCTAGTGTCTGCTGAATCTGTTTATGAGCTTTCTGTACATGTGGATTTGATTTTCCAGACTGTTTTGGGACAGTCATGCCGATGCGGTCAGCCAGAAATTGTACGGCTTCCTGAAAGCTCAATCCTTGATATTCCATGACAAAGCCAATGGCGGATCCATGTACGCCACAACCAAAGCAATGATAAAACTGTTTGGCAGGACTAACCGAAAACGAGGGGGATTTTTCTTTGTGAAAGGGGCAGCAGGCCATGTAGTTGGCACCACTTTTTTTAAGTGGTACAAATTCTTCAATGACATCAACGATGTCTATTTTATTTAAAAGCTCGTCAATAAATTCGTTTGGAATCATGCCAACCATGCCCGTCAATTGCTGCACATAATTTCTAGACCTGATTATCCTGTCTCTTTTTTTTTGAATGTTGAATTAATTAGGCCAATAGCTGTTTGATTTTCTTACTAACTTCACTCATATCGGCTTTGCCTGCCAGTGTTTTTTTCAATATGCCCATTACTTTTCCCATATCACTCGGTTGTGTGGCACCCACATTGGCAATAGCATCTTTAATGGCAGCTTCAATAGCGGTATCGTCTAGCATTTCGGGCAAGTAATTTTGGAGTAAGTTAATTTCTGCTTGCTCCTTTTCGGCAAGATCGTTTCTTCCACCCTCGTTAAACATGCGTACCGATTCTTTCCGCTGTTTAACCATTTTGCTGATAACTGCAACGAAGCGGCTATCGTCTACCTCGATTCTTTCATCTACTTCAATCTGTTTGATAGCAGCCAATGCCATACGAATGGTAGACAGGGATGCTGCATCGTGATTGCGCATTGCTGATTTCATGTCTTCCTGTAATTTTTGTTTCAGGCTCATAATGGGGCTCGCAGTAAGTGAATTGGTTATTATAGAGATTTGCTGTAAAAATACGTTTTACTTCAGGTTTTACCTGTAAAAAGCAAATACCGCAAGCAATGCCTGCGGTATTCTGATTAATTGTAATTTCCCGGTTGTTAATACAAAGCCGGAAATTCCAATTAATAATTTTTAGGTGGCAATTGCTGGCTGCGTAGGCGTTTCTGTAAGCGTTTAACGGCTGCTGCTTTTTTACGTTTACGCTCAGTTGTCGGTTTTTCATAAGCTTCGCGTGCGCGCAGTTCGGTCATCAAGCCTGTTTTTTCAACAGAGCGTTTGAAACGACGCATAGCAACTTCAAAAGGTTCATTTTCTTTTACACGAATAGAAGGCATGTTTTTTCCTGAATAAATAATTATATTACTGAATGTATATCAGATAGATAAATACTAAATAAAGGCCACTAAAGGCAAAGGCGGTGTTTACGGTTCCGCATTACCGTTTACAACATCACCTCCCAAGGTGTAATTGAGGCTATATCTGTTAGAATTTAAAGTAAAACGGATATAGGGTTATTTTAAATAAATAAGGAGAAGATTATGGCTGATTAAATATGATTCGTCAAGCCAGCTGGAGGGGTACTTTTGTGACATCATTAAAGATGATGAGCGTTATATTCTGTTTACACGACGAATCTGAGGAACAGAATGTAAATCGCGGGTAATATGATTGAGCTGATTTAAATCTTTTACTTGTAACACAAAACGAAATTCAATAAATCCTTCCACACCTTCGAGTTTTTTTGAGGTGGTTTCTACAGATGTAATATCACCGCCATTGGAAGAAATAGCCTGAGCAATGGTGGCCAGTAATCCATGACTATCAATAGCATTGAGGCATAAAGTTGTCTGATAGTTATTTGCTTGTAGTAAATCCCAGTTTGCATCCAGCTGAAGTTCAGGGTCTGTTTTCAAAATCGTATTACAAGTATCACGATGAATAATAATGCCCTGATCTTTGATTAGCAAAGCTTTAATGGTGTCACCAGGAATAGGGTGGCAGCATTTGCCTAAATGAATATGAGTTGACTCATTGCCAGTCAAATTAATTGGTGCCAGTTTAATGGTGTCATTAAAATGCTCGCCAGCCAGTTCAGCTATATGCATGGCTACAGATACTGGCTGTAGTAACCCCATACCTACTTCGCAGAGAACATTTTCAAAAGAAGTATTTTTTTGGCGTAAATCGGTCAGATATTTATCTTTTAAAGAGTCTGACAGTAAAACGTTTTCTGGCAGTAGGCTGGATAAGGCTTTTTGTAATAATTTTTCGCCTAAGCGTATCGCATCGGAACGATCCATTTTTTTTATTTGGCTGCGAATGGCACTACGGGCATGGCTTGAAACGGTAAAGCCGAGCCATGCCGGAGTAGGGTGGCCATTGCTGGAAGTAATTATTTCTACGGTATCACCTGTATGCAAACGGGTACGTAAAGGCATTAAATTGTGATTAATACGTGCAGAGACTGTTCGATTGCCGATATCGGTATGAACAGCATAGGCAAAATCTACAGGTGTGGCACCTTCTGGAAGAGTAATAATTTTACCTTTAGGGGTGAAGACATAAACTTCATTCGGAAATAAATCTGTTTTTACATGTTCCAGAAATTCAATGGCATTGGCACTATGTGCTTGAATGTCGAGAATACTTTGCAACCATTGATTGGTACGCATTTGTGCCTGATCAAAACTGTTCTGCTCTCCATCTTTATGCATCCAGTAGCTAGCGATACCACGTTCGGCTATTGTATCCATTTCGTGTGTTCGTATCTGAACTTCAATAGGTAGCCCGTAGGGTCCAATTAAGATGGTATGCAGGCTCTGGTAACCATTGTTTTTGGGAATAGCAATGTAATCTTTAATTCGTCCAGGTTTGGGTTTGTACAAATTATGCAGAACACCCAGGGCGGTATAGCATGAAGGTATGTTATTTACAATAACCCTGAATGCATAAATATCCATTACATCGGCAAAATGGAGATTTTTACGACGCATTTTTTCATAAATGCTGTATAGGTTTTTTTCTCTACCTCTTACCTGTGCTTCAATATTGGCGCTCACAAGACGTTGACTGAAGGCTCGCAGTACTTTACCTACTATATCGCGCCTGTTTCGTCGTGAAGACTGAATGGCTTTGGCAAGTACTTCATAGCGGTGGGGGTACAGATGTCTAAATGCTAAGTCTTGCAATTCACGGTATACATGATTCAAACCGATACGATTGGCCAGTTGCGCATAGATTTCCATGGTTTCTTGTGCGATACGCCTGCGACTGGCCGGTTTTTTAGCAGACAGTGTGCGCATGTTGTGCAGCCTGTCTGAAAGTTTGACAATTATGACACGAACATCTTGTGTCATTGCCATAATTAATTTACGGAAGCTTTCTGCCTGTGCTTCCTGCTGGTTGTTATATTCAAGTTTTTCCAGTTTGGATAGCCCGTCAACCATGTTGGCAATGGTTTCACCGAATTCGGCAATAATTTCTTCTTTGGTAGTACCAGTGTCCTCTAGTACATCATGTAATACACCGGCACATAAAGCCTGGATGTCTACATGCCATTCTGCTAATTGAGTCGCCACGGCTAGAGGATGGGTGATATAAGGTAAGCCGCTGTTACGGAATTGTCCATGATGTGCATGGGCACCGAATTTGCAAGCTCGGGACAGCATTTGTAAATCTTCTTTGCTGAGGTAAGAGGCAGTGTGTAGAAGTTTATTTTCTGCTTCGTTAATAATGTCCTGATAGCTCGTTTCTATCTGTTGTTGACAGCATTGTAGCTGGTCGTTTGTGCCGGTGCATGATGAAGTATTAATTGCATCAAATATTTTCATTCCCACCGGGCCTATAGCTGAGCTGGGTAAATCACTGTCTGAAGAAGATAAATCTTCAAAGGCTATTTTGATCAGCACGGCTGCCAGTGCTTGTACTCGTTGCTGATTTTGTGCCAAAGATGTAGTAATGGCAAAACTGCGTTTAAGTAGAGCAGTTTTGCCATCTTTTTCGGCCAGAGTGTATATATAGGCACACGCTTGTTCCAGTAATTCCCAGCGTTCCTGTTTATTTAAATACTCTGTTTGTGCAAAGAGAGTGTTACGCCATTGTTTAACAGGTGGTTTGTAGGTCTGGCTGGGAGGGTACATGGCTGTTTGCCTTATTATTTTTGTTGGTTGAGTAACTCTGCACCAATTTGTCCACTGGCTATCTCGCGCAAAGCAATGACTGTGGGTTTGTCATGATCTTCTTCTACCAGTGATGTTGCGCCATTAGCCAGCTGGCGTGCTCTCAGGGCAGCAATCATGGTCAGGTCAAAGTGATTAGGGATGCGTCCGATACAGTCTTCTACAGTAATGCGTGCCATAATATAAATTCCAATAGAAATAATTGTTTAACATTAAACTTGAAATATTTATTTTCCAGATAAAATCCGGGTAATGGTTTGTTGCTGCGCCTTCGCGCATAACCCAACCGAACGGATAATTGCTAATAAATCCTGCTCTGCCTGATTAAGATCTTGATTAACAATAACATAATCAAACAAAAGACTTTGTTCAATTTCTTCACGGGATTTTGCTAAACGATAGGCTATCACGTCTTCGCTATCAGTGCCTCTATTTTTAAGACGTTCAGTGAGTTCTGTCATCGAAGGAGGTAGTATGAAAATACTGGTAGCATTAGGCAGTAAACGGCGAATCTGTTCCGCACCCTGAACATCAATTTCTAAAATAACGTTGTAACCTTGCTGGGTTAATGATTCTACAGCCTGTAAACTGGTGCCATAATAATTGCCATAAACATTGGCATGCTCAATAAAAGCATTGCTGGCAATCATATCCTCAAATTCACTACGGCTGACAAAATGATAATGTACACCATTTTGTTCACCCTCACGCGGCATTCTGGTTGTATGGGAAATAGATATGCGAATATTCGGCTGACGCGCACTCAGGCGCGAAACAAGTGTGGTTTTGCCAGTACCTGAAGCAGCAGAAACAATGAAAATATGTCCAGATTGCAACATAATATAAATTTAAGGATTACGGTGACTAATTATGCCACAGCCGTGATTATTACGCCAATCCGAGCAAGCAGATTATTGCATATACTTGCAGAGTTTGAAAAAGGGAATGTCTTTCTTTTGGTGTTATTTTCAGCTAAAATGCTAAATTCAATTTCCTGCTGATTGTCATGACCAAGTTTATTTTTGTAACTGGCGGTGTGGTCTCTTCACTGGGTAAAGGCATTGCCGCTGCGTCTACTGCTGCTATTTTGGAATCTCGTGGTCTGAAAGTGACCATGCTTAAACTGGATCCTTATATTAATGTGGATCCGGGTACAATGAGCCCTTTTCAGCACGGTGAAGTATTTGTCACTGATGACGGTGCTGAAACTGATCTAGATCTGGGTCATTATGAACGCTTTATTGATGCTACCATGCAGAAGCGTAATAACTTCACTTCTGGCCAGGTTTATGAAAGCGTAATTCATAAAGAGCGGCGTGGTGATTATCTTGGTGGTACTGTTCAGGTAATACCGCATATTACAGATGAAATTAAACGTAAAATACATGAAGGTGCTGCCGGCTATGATGTAGCAATTGTCGAAATCGGTGGAACTGTAGGTGATATTGAATCTTTGCCGTTTTTGGAAGCCATTCGGCAAATGCGTAGCCAGCAGGGCAGAGCAAATACTTTATTTGTTCATCTATCTTATGTTCCTTATATTGCTGCTGCTGGTGAAATCAAAACCAAGCCAACCCAGCATTCAGTCAAAGAATTACGTGAAATTGGTATACAGCCGGATGTGCTTATTTGTCGTATGGACCGGCCGATGCCTGAAGAAGAAAAACGTAAAATTGCATTATTCTGCAATGTAGAAGAGCGTGCTGTTATAAGCTGCTATGATGCTGATAGTATTTATGAAGTACCAAGAATGCTGCATGATCAGGGTATTGACAATATTATCTGTGAACAATTGCAATTAAACGTTCAGCAGGCTGATCTGACTGCATGGAATAAAATTGTTTATTTGGTACAACATCCGAAACATAAAGTCAAAATCGCCATGGTTGGTAAATATGTGGATTTGACTGAGTCGTACAAATCTTTATCTGAAGCATTAAAACATGCAGGTATTCAAACCGAAACAGAGGTAGACATTCATTATATTGATAGTGAAATACTGGAAACAGATGGCACTGCATGTTTGCAAAATATGGATGCTATTTTGGTTCCGGGCGGTTTTGGTACTCGTGGTGTTGAAGGTAAAATTGCAGCTGTACGCTATGCACGTGAACACAAAATTCCCTACTTGGGTATTTGTCTGGGTATGCAGATTGCACTGATTGAATACGCACGTGACGTTGCCAATCTGGCTGGTGCTAATTCTACCGAATTTGATTTAAAAACACCGCATCCAGTTGTAGCTTTAATTAGTGAATGGCAAGACCGCGATGGACAGATTGAAAAACGTGATATCAATACTAACCTTGGCGGTACCATGCGTTTGGGTGCTCAGGAAGTTAAATTGGCCGATGGATCACTTGCCAAAACCATATATGGCAATGAGTTTATCCGTGAGCGCCATCGTCATCGTTATGAAGTGAATAATTATTATCTGCCACAGTTACAGCAGGCTGGCTTAGTAATTGGAGGTGTATCTACTGGACATGAACAACTTGTAGAGGCCATTGAACTACCTGAACATCCATGGTTTTTTGCTTGTCAGTTCCATCCGGAATTTACTTCAACGCCTAAAAATGGACATCCATTATTTACTGCTTTTATCAAAGCTGCATTAGCTCATAAAAAATAGTTTACTATTTTATTCGAATTAGTATCTCAGGCTGCTGGTGTTATCCGGTAGCCTTTTTTTTAAGATTAAACTATTAATATTTTGCTATCTTTGATTACATTTTGTATGATGGTTTCAGTGCTGATTCTGTAGATAGATTAATTCCCTATTATGAAAAATATTATTTTTCTGGTTATCGTAGCACTGGGTTTCTGGTGGTGGCAGCATAGCTCTGTTGATGACCAGCAAAAAAGTCAGGCACATGAACAAATAATTGATTCATTTAAATCAATTCGCAGTAATTTTTCTAAAGAACCTTTGTCTGTATCTCAGATACGAGAAGCTATATCTTTACATCAGGCTCAGAATGAGAATTTAGACAAAGTGCAGGTTTACGGTGATGGCTATGTTATCAAAACCTTACCAGATGATAATAAAGGTAGCCGTCATCAGAGGTTTATTTTAAGTACAGGTAGTAGTACGGTTTTAGTGGTACATAATATAGATATCGCTCCGCGATTAGAAAATTTACAGCGTGGTGACCTAGTAGCTTTTACTGGTGAATATATCAGTAATAAAAAAGGCGGGATGATACACTGGACTCACCATGATCCTAGACACCACCATCCTGATGGCTGGCTGATGTATAAGAAGAAGCGATACCAATAGTTTGCTGAAATAGCATGTGTAATATTTATTATTTGCAGTTTACATTTATCTAAAGGAAATAATGTGAATACTCTTTCTTTTCGTAGACCATTAGCTGATTTGTTGTCTGAAAATTGGTGGATAGTACTAGTTCGTGGGTTTGCAGCTTTAATCTTTGGTTTATTAACTTGGTTTTATCCATTTATTTCGATACTGGTTATGGTGATGTTTTTCGGCTTTTATGCGTTGGTTGATGGTGTAATGGGTATTGTTCTTTCCATCAATGGACGAAAAACTCATCAGGATTGGTGGCTGATGCTAATTTGGGGCTTTATAAGTGTACTTGCAGGTTTCCTAACATTTTTTGTGCCAGGAATTACTTGGCTGGTACTGATTACTTTTATTGCGATTTGGGCGTTAGTAAGTGGTGTTCTGCAAATTGTAGCAGCTATTCGTCTGCATAAATCTGTTGGTGGTGCAGGATGGATGATCACAGCAGGTGTATTATCCATGTTAGTTGGTATTATTTTGCTGGTAAATCCTATTCAGGGCGGAATAGCGCTAACTTGGGTAATTGGCATTTATGCTGCTTTGTTTGGTGTAGTTAATATCGCTTTGGCATTCCGTATGCGTAGACTGGGTAGGGAAAATGCTAATTGAGCTTTAATTATTGAGGAATAATAATTAATAGAATAAATGATAAAAAAACTGGCTGGCTAAATCTTAGCCAACCAGTTTTACTTTTTAATCAGTAATATTTCTTATTTCAAGACCTCAGCCATGGCATTGGCAACATATTCTATATTGCTACTGTTTAAACCGGCCATGCACATTCTTCCGTTTTCAACCATATATACACCATATTCACTTTTTAAACGGGCTACTTGCTGTGGATCTAAGCCTGTAAAACTGAACATGCCACGCTGTTTAATAAAATAGCTGAAATCACGATCAGGAATTTTCGTCTGCAATACTTCATACAATCGAGAACGCATTTTCCGAATGCGATCGCGCATGGTATATACTTCTTGCTGCCAGTGTTCATAAGATTTAGTGTTGCTAAGTACTCGGCTTACGACGTGACCACCGTAGGCAGGTGGACTAGAATATAGACGCCGTACGGTGAATTTGAGCTGACTCTGAACTAATCTGGCTTCTTCGGAAGTTGGACATACAATACTCAGACCACCTACACGTTCACCATAGAGCGACATGTTTTTGGAAAAAGAGTTACTGATATAAACGCATAACCCAATTTCTACTGCTTTGCGGATAGCATAAGTATCGGTTTCTAAATCGTCCCCAAAACCTTGATAGGCTATATCCATAAATGGTATTAGCTGTTTATTTTTAATAATATCTAAAAGCTGGTCCCACTGCTCATGACTGGGATCTACGCCAGTGGGATTGTGACAGCACGGATGTAGTAAAATAATACTGCCTACATCGAGTTGTGTCAGAAATTGTTTTAATTCGGTAAATTTAATTCCGATAGTTTTAGGGTCATAATAAGGATATTTATGAACCTCGATTCCAGCACCCTCAAATATGCTGATATGATTTCCCCATGTAGGACTGCTTACATAAGCTTTTGCCTGTGGAAACCATTGGTGAATAAATTCTGCTCCTACACGCAGCGCACCTGATCCGCCCAGACTAGCTATTGTAGCAACACGACCAGATGTAATGGCTTCATGGTTTTTACCTAATAACAATTTCTGGCATGCCTGCCGATAAGCAGGCAGACCATCCATAGGTAAATAGTCGTGTGGCTGATTTTCTTCTACTAATTGTGACTCTACTGTTTTAATACATTCGAGCACAGGTACATGGCCGTTATCATCATAATACACACCTACACCAAGATTTACTTTTGAGCTGCGTGCATCCTGTTTATATTCATCCATCAGACTCAGAATAGGGTCACCTGGATAGTATTTGACATTCTGAAACATTTCAGTTCCTTAGAAAACAGCAATATTATTTGACAGAAAATGATTGCTGTAATGCAATCTAAGGTGATTGTACTCTAAATGTCTTTACTTTTTATTAATTTGGTCTGTTATTTTTTTACAAAAACTAAATCCCATACACCATGACCTAATTTTTTGCCTCGTGCCTCAAATTTGGTTTCGGGACGGTAGTCAGGGACAGCTGCATAAGTTTCAGCAGCGTTGCGCAACTCAGGAAAGCCGTTTAAAACTTCAAGCATTTGTTCTGCATATTCTTGCCAGTCAGTTGCAAGATGCACATAGCCATTTGATTGAAGTTTTGGAAGTAGTCGTGCAATAAAAGATGCTTGAATCAGGCGCCGTTTATGATGTCGTTTTTTGTGCCAAGGATCAGGAAAAAAGATATGAATACCTTGCAGGCAATTATCTTCAAGCATGTGATCAACCACTTCAACTGCATCATGGCGCATCACTCTAATATTTTGTATATTCTGTTCTTGAATCAGCTTTAATAGATTTCCTACCCCAGGCCCATGCACATCAATAGCTAGAAAGTCGCAATCAGGAAGGTTTTGTGCAATTGCTGCTGTTGCAACGCCCATACCAAAACCAATTTCAAGTATCTTGGGTGCTGTTCGATTGAATATGGCATTTAAATCAATTTTATTGTTGACAAAATCAATGCCAAAATTTGTCCATTGGTTATCTATAGCACGTTGCTGGGCTTGTGTCATATGGCCTTGACGTAAAACAAAACTACGTATGCTACGCGGGTGAACTTTATTAATGTCCGATTTTGAATCAGAATATTGGGTCATGCTGTTCTGTGTTAACTTAAAGTTGATAAATTTTCTAACGTCAATTCTAACATGCTTCAACTTATATATTGGTTCAATGTTGCTGCTAGGTTTTGAGTTGTTACATTGTCAGTGATTGTCGCTTCACCCAATTGTTTCAACACCACAAAACGCATGTTACCATCGATAACCTTTTTATCATGGCTCATATGCATCAGCCAAGCTTCTAAAGACATTTTAGGAGGCGTAACAGGCAGGTTAACTTGTGATAATAATCTGATTAGACGCTGAGTATCATCCTGATGCAAATAACCAAGTTGTTCAGATAAACGGCAAGCAAGTACAGTACCTGCAGCAACAGCCTCACCATGAAGCCAGTTACCATACCCCATTTCAGCTTCAATGGCGTGGCCGAATGTATGGCCTAGATTCAAAAGAGCCCTGACACCACTTTCTTTTTCATCGGCCGCAACAATATCTGCTTTCATCTGACAGCAACGATGAACTGCATGTGCCAATACTTCAGGGTCTTGATTAATCAATGCTTCGATGTTGATTTCTAGCCATTCCAGAAATTCTATATCCCCCAGCACTGCGTATTTTATGACTTCTGCCATACCTGCTGAAAATTCACGTGGTGGCAAAGTATGTAAGCTATTTAAATCAATAAACACAGCCTGAGGTTGATAAAATGCACCAATCATATTTTTACCCAAAGGGTGGTTAATTCCTGTTTTTCCGCCTACGGAGGAATCCACCTGGCTAAGTAGTGTTGTAGGAATCTGTATAAATGGAGCACCACGCTGATAAGTTGCAGCAGCAAACCCTGCCATATCCCCAATTACTCCGCCACCTAAAGCCATAATGGTGGTTTTGCGTTCGGCGCGATTTTGCATTAGACCATCGTAAATCAGATTAAGTGTTTGCCAGTTCTTATATTTTTCTCCATCAGGCAAAATAATATTGAAATACTCGCGTCCTGAATGATTTAGTATTTTTTCCCATTGCTGCAGGTATAAAGGCGCTACGGTTTCATTGCTGATAAGTGCAATTTTGTTTGTAAAATAGGGTGCCAAAAGATGATTTGCGGATTCAAGCAGGTTGCTTCCAATAAATATAGGATACTGATGTGATGTGGTAGCAACGTTAAGTGTGTACATGATGATTTAAAGTTGAGGTATTTGTTTAGAATGTTGACGTAGTAAACGAATTAAACGATTTAGTGAGTGGAAGCTGTAGGGGCTATTCACATCTAAAACAGTATGTGCCGTAGCTCGATAGATGGGATCACGCAAGCTATATAATTCCTGCAATTTTGCTAAAGGGTCTGAGACTTGCAAAAGAGGGCGATTTTTATCGTGCCGTATCCTGTTTAATAGAACTTCAGGTTGCGCATGAAGATAAATCACATGTCCATTCTGCTGCAAATTAAGCCGGTTTTCAATTTGCAATATAGCACCACCACCTGTTGCTATAACAACACCTTTTTGTTGTGTCAGCTCACTAATAACAGCTGTTTCTCGACTGCGAAAACCTGCTTCTCCTTCGAGCTCAAAAATAGTAGGTATTGATACTCCGGTACGTTCACAAATTACCTGGTCACTATCATAAAAAATGCGTTTCAGTTTATTGGCAAGTTGTTTTCCAAGAGTAGTTTTACCTGCCCCCATTAGACCTATTAAAATCAGATTGCCTGCGATGTTATCCATGTTTGTAATTGTAACTTAGTATAAGAATTTACGCATTAATTGGCAGAAAAACCATTATCTGGAATTGCTTTGATTGAAACAGAAACGTTGGGTGTGAAAATTTTTTTAGCTATAGTTATAAAGTCACTATAGATATTATTTTAAGTCATTAGTAATTGTATTTCTCAAATAATTTTATTTTTAAGTATGTTTGAAAATTTCTGACTCTATAAATTGAAAAAAGTCAGCCTGTCATAAACAGGCTGACGAAGTTAAAAATGCTTACTTAATATTTTAATGGGGCACTGCTTGAATCGACTACACGAGGTGTGATAAATACGAGTAATTCATTACGTTGTTGGGTATTTTTTCTATGTTTGAAAAGATTGCCAATACCAGGGATGTCGCCAAGTAAAGGTACTTTATCTATACTGTTTTCATTATTTTCATTGTAAATACCACCAATAATTAAAGTACCACCATTCTCAATCATTGTCTGAGTCACTACATTACGCTTTTGCATACAAATGTCGCCAGAACGGAGAACATCAGGTGCAACATTTGAGCATGCTATGGGTCTGTCATTCTGTACGTTCAATGTCATAATAATATTACCGTCAGGTGTAACCTGTGGGGTAACTTTTAAGCCAAGAACGGCATCTTTGAAACTGGTAGAAGTTGCACCGCTGGAAGTTGATTCCTGATAAGGTACTTCATAACCAGATTCAATTTTTGCTTCTTTTCTATCTTGTGTTAATACTCGTGGAGAAGAGATAATTTTGGTTTTGCCTTGAGCTTGTGAGGCTGAAAGCTCTAAAGCGAGAGCCCCGGATGCAAATTTATGCACCCATGATACTACTGATGTTGGATTGGATACGCCAAGGTTGACATTAGGAAAACCTAGTTCAAAATTAGGGTCACGTGTTGTACCTCGATCTTCATCTTTAAGGGATACACTACCACCAATACCATTTCGATAAGTTCCTCTATAGTAGCCAAATTTAGTTCCCAATTCACGGGCAAAACTGTCTGTAGTTTCAACGATTCGTGCTTCGATTAATACTTGTTGAGATGAAACATCAATTTGAGCAACCAGTTTTTCAAATTTCTTAATTACACTACTAATATCGGTAATGATTAAAGTATTTGTTGCGGGATCCAATAATGCGCTGCCGCGTGGACTCAAAATACTTTTATCTGATGAACTGTTACCATCATCGGATAAGTGCAAAATCTTTTTAAAATCTTCAACATTACGGTACTTAAGTTGGAAAGTCTGAGAAATCAGGGGACCTAAGTCATCTAATTTTTTTTGTTGTTCTAATGATGCTGTATCCCTGTTCATCAGTTCGTCACGTGGAGCAACATTGATAACATTTCCTTCGCGACGCATATCAAGATTTCGAGTTTCCATAACCAAATTTAAAGCTTGATCCCAAGGAACATCTTTTAATGATATTGTCATTTTGCCCTGAACACTGTCGCTCGCTATTATATTCATTCCTGATTCTTTAGCCAGAATCTGTAGGATTGTGCGAACATCAATGTCTTGAAAATCAAGTGAAACCCGTTTTCCTTTGAAGGATTTATTATTTGATTGTAAGCCTTTAGAGTCTAAATCAAATTTGCGGGTAACCTGAAGAACCAGATTAGTCCCACTTTTAATTTGGGAATAATCCCAGTCACCCTGCATTTGAATGTTTACTTCGGTATCATTGCCAATCCTGCGCAGGCGAATAGTCCGTACAGGAGTGCTGAAATCGGTTACATCAAGATTACGTTGTTGTTCTGTTAACAAAGGTACATTTTTATAGGTTAAAACCAAATTAGATGCATTGCGTCTAATTGTTGGCTCTCCTTTGTCACTCAAACCACTAATGGAAATTACACCATTACCATTTTTCCCTTTTTGAAAATCTATATTTATCGGTACAGAAGCTGATTGATCAAATGCGTTACTATTTGAACTGGCAGGCTGACGGCTGACAACTTGTTCTGTAATGTTATTTGTTGCTGTATATGGTGTGTTGACTGTTGCCGGAGAAGTAGTAATTTTTTCTGATTTATTTTTTACTTTATTTTTGGACGGAATAGATTCCTGTACATATACCCAGACTTCATTGCCTTTAATTACAGCATTGTACTGGCCAGTTTTGGCTAATGATAGCATTACACGAGATTTGTCTGTAGTTTGACCAGCTTCAATTTGCTGTAAAACTGTATCATCAAATTTGAGTAAATTCTGTGGTAAGGTTATTCCTGTCCCAGCAAAGTCCAGTGCAATTCGTGCAGGATTTTCGGTTGTAAAACCTTTAGGTAACGCGGGGTCTTTATCAAACTGAATTTTAATCAGACGTTGCTGGTTTGGTAACGCACCGACATTGATGGCTGTTATGTTGCCGGCAAAAAGACTCTGACTCAGTAAACCCAGACCCAGAGTGGACAAAATAGATATGGTTTTAATTTTCATATTGGTACCTTCTTAATTTTAAATGGGTTACTTTTTTCAGTTCTGACCGGATGTCTCTGAAGATGCTGCGTCAGCAGCCTGCAAGGGTAAACTAGCCTTTCTGCTAGTCCAATTGCCATATGAGTCTTCAACTAATTCTGATATAACAATTTCATCAGGTGTTATTGCAGTAATTCGTCCATAGCTTTGACCCAGATAATTACCCAGATTAACAGTGTATACATGTCCATTTACTGAAATAAATGCAGATGGTGCTTTTCCCGCTCCTTTAATTAAACCAACATAATGCAATTCATCTAATGAATAATTTTCCAAGATTTGTTTAGGTCGGTTTAGATCAGGTGCATTAGCACCTTGTAAACCTGCTTTGAGACGCGCAGGTTCAAATATATTCATTTGAGGCTGTGGAGGAGGGGTGTAAGAAGGCTGAATATTTATTGTAGTTTGCTTCTGTTTCATGGGTTTGATTTTTGCCTGTTGGCTGGTATTCCGCATCCATTCATGTAAATCTTCATTTGCTGCCGAACAGGCACTCAGTGTAAAAATACACAGGCAGATTAGATATTTATTCATATTTTTTCCGTTGCTTATATATTAAATTACCCTAGTTACAGCTATAGGCAGCCTATTTTTGGTCGTTTTTATTTTTATTTTGAGCTTTAATTTCTGCATCTGTTAAAGCTTTATATGTATTGGCAACTGCGTTTAAGGTAAGCGTATTATCTTTCTCATTTCGTTTTAGTACGATTGAGTTTAATGTGACTATTCGCGATAGCTTCCCTACATCACGAAGAAACTGACTTATCTGATTATAATTACCTGTCAATGTGATGTTGTAAGGTAAGGTTTGAATAACTTGTTGATCTGATTTATTTTGTGGCTGATCATCTGAGTTTGAATTAAGAACTTGTGCTGGAGTGATACTATCCATATTTAAACCATTTTTAGTAGCACATTCATGTAGTTCTTGAATAAGATTAGGGATTTCTGCTTGTGTTGGGAGCTGTTTTAATAATAAATGAAATGAACCATTAATATTATTAAGTTCTGCTTTCAATACATCAAGATTAGCTGCCTGTTTACTTTTTTCAGAATAGGTTTGCTTTAGAGATTCTTCTTCTTCCTTCAATCCACTAAGCCGTTCATTTAATCCGCTGTAAACAAAGAAATAGGCAATAAGAAGTACCAATACAATGATACCACCGGCTATGCCTAGCTGTACAGGTTTAGCTTGTTGGGAGAGGAAATTTAGATTTATTGATTTAAGATCTATATTTTTGGCCATTGTCAGTACTCCTTCAATTTGTTGGTTCAGATGCACTAGACTCATTTTCTTGATGAGGTGCTTCTGTATCCTGATTTAGTTCAGTTGATGAAGAGTTTGGGTTAATAGCCTGATTGGTTTCTCTCATATCTTCTTGCTGGCCAATAAGATTATTTAAACGTATACGAATACTGAATTCCTGAGTATTATTAACTCGTTTGATATTTAATAATTCAGGTGTTGTAAATAGTTGTCCTGGTAAAGCATTCATGAAAGCTGCAGTTTTAGCATCACTAAAAGCTTTACCATTAATAACATATGTATTGGCATCTTGAGCTTCTATACTGGTTATATACAATCCTAAAGGTGCTAATGTATTCAACGTATCCAGTATACGAGCTGCTTCAAAACGTTTATTTGATAACTCTTCTACTTTTTCTTGTCTGGCTGTGAAATTTTTGCGCTCATCTTGTAATTGAGCGATCTGTTTAATTTCTCCATCCAGTTTGTCTATTCCATCTTTTAATACTTGATTACGGGCTTCTTGACTGCTAACCCGACTATCTATAGCTAAGTAGCCTAATACTGCCAGACCTACACCGATTAAAGCAGCAACGGCCAGTAGAGTCTGAAATTGTTTCTTTTGTTTGGTTTGTAAGGCTTCTCGATAGGGCAGCAGATTAATTTTTAATAAAGGTAACATCTTATAATCCTCTTACGGCCAGGCCAAAGGCTACGGTTAATAAACTACTGTCCTGTTGCAGTTTTGCCTGTTGAATTGCATCACCGGGCTGTGCTAACAGTATAGGGTTAATCTGTTGCGCAGGAATACTGGTTTGCTGGCTGATGCTGTCAGCAAGGCTATTGGCTGCCTGATTATTGCTGTAACCAAAAACAAGGATTTCTTCAATTTCATTTTCTTGACTAGCCGAAGTAAAATAAAATTGTAAAACTCTCTGTATTTCCTGAATAAATTGTTGTTGGAATGGCTGCGCTACAGTCTGATTGTAATCTTCTGGCTTGGTTTGACTATAGAGCATTTCCCACGCTTCTTCATCAGTCAGCTGGTAGTTTCGCCGCAAGGATTGCATCAGATGATCATAGCCAAGATTAATTTCTTGTTTATAAAGTAATTTGCCATGACGCATGATAATTGCTTGTGTTTCACCGTAATCAATATTGAAAACTGCGATACATTTTTCTGTTAATTCAGGCTGTCTGATATTTATCCATGTGATGGCGCTATTCATTATTGCCAGTATATCGACATCCATTTGTGTGGGTGTGATACCTGCATCGGTAAAAGCATCCATCAGAATATTGACGTCATCCCGTTTGCTGTTGACCAGTAGCAAACTTTCTTTTCCATTCTCATTGATACTGACATTCTGATAGTCGTAACTTACATCATCCATTGAGTCATATTGACTCAATTCAGCCATGATTTGTTCTTCTTCGGTATACTCTGTATCTTCATCTCTATCTAGAAACTGGATGGAGGTTTGCTTTTGTGAAATGGCTACGGTAATGTTGCGACAATTGCTTTGGAGCATTTGTTTAGCCTGTTGTAGATGAACAACAAGTTCATCATGATTTTCGATGTTGCCGTTACCAATAATATTTTTTGGCAAAGGCACAACAACGTATTTTTCGAGACGAAATTGATTTAAACTGCGTGCATTCAGGAGCACCATGTTAATGCTTTTATCAGTAAGACTGATACCAAGACACTGTCTCGATGAAGTTGTGGCCACCTTCTTATTCTTTGAATTTATTTTGAAATTATTCAGTTTCATGAAAGGGCTTTCTGTCTGTTTATCAAACGGGTGATGAAGTGCTTAAAACTCGATTTTGTATGTTGCTAACGAAATGAAGAACAAAGTTTACTTTATTTTGAATATGTTTCGCAGCCTTTAAATGAAAATTAGTTGATTATGATTAGAAAATTATTGCTATCTACCGTTGGTTTGTTTGTAGGACTGGCGCTATTTGCTGCTGGTCTGGTGGCGATTGCAATTATGGTAACTTATCCTAAATTGCCTTCTCTAGAAGCTGTAACTCATTATCAGCCGAAAATGCCACTTACCATTTATTCTGCTGATGGCAAGCTTATGGGGCAGTTTGGTGAAGAACGACGTGCTTTTACTCGTATCAATGATTTTCCACAAGTACTGAAAGATGCTGTTGTTGCAGCTGAGGATAAGCGGTTTTATGAACATGGTGGTGTTGACTTTATTGGCATTAGCCGTGCGCTTATTTCTAATCTAACTGGTGGTGTGCAATCTGGAGCCAGCACTATTACTCAGCAGGTAGCTCGCAATTTTTATCTTACTAATGAGCGTACCTATACGCGCAAGTTCAATGAGGCTTTGCTGGCCTATAAAATTGAACAAAAACTGACTAAAGATCAGATACTGGAACTTTACTTTAATCAGATTTATCTGGGGCAGCGTGCGTATGGTTTTGCAGCTGCTTCTTTGGTTTATTTTAATAAGCCTGTACAACAATTAGATTTGGCAGAGGCGACGATTCTGGCTGGTTTGCCTAAGGCTCCTTCTACTTTTAATCCTGTTGTAAATCCACAACGGGCTAAAATGCGTCAGCGATATATTCTGAATAATATGGTTGAACTGGGCAAAATTACTCAGGCTCAGGCTGATGCCGCTTATGCTGAACCATTAAAGTATGTGCATTATCAGCAGGCTATAGATCAGAATGCTCTTTATGTCGCTGAAATGGTACGTCAGCAGATGTATGAAAAATATGGTGACGCGGCGTATACCCAAGGATTCAAGGTTTATACCACAGTAAATTCTCAGGATCAGGCAGTAGCTACTCAGGCGCTGCGTAAGGTATTGAACAATTTTGATAGAGGTTCTGCTTATCGGGGTGCTGAAGGATTTTTTGATTTAAGCAAAATTCCAGATGATATTCGCGATGAACAGATAGAGCAGTATTTGGCCAATCGATCAGCAGTGGATGGGATGCTGCCGGCTGTGGTGACGGCTCTGAATTCCAATTCAATAGTAGTTTATATCGCTGGTGTGGGGGAGATGCGCATTGGTGGTAATAGTTATAACTGGATAAAGCGTGCTATTAACAATGCTAAATTGGGTGAAGCATCTGTACGTGTTGGTTCGGTAGTGCATGTGCATAGAGAAGGTAATAGTTATCGTGTTGTGCAGCAACCGGAACTTCAAGGTGCAATTGTTGCTTTAGATGCTCAGACAGGGGCAATTAAAGCACTTGTGGGTGGTTATGACTTTTACCGCCGCAGTTTTAATCGTGCCACTCAGGCAAAAAGGCAACCTGGGTCATCATTTAAACCGTTTATTTATTCTGCTGCTATTGCTAAAGGTTTTACGCCGGCTACGATGGTTAATGATGCGCCGATTGTTTTGCCAGGTATGGGTAATGGTGGACGTGCATGGGCACCAAAAAATTCGGATGGACGCTATGCTGGATTTATAACACTGCGACAAGCATTAACTGCCTCTAAAAATATGGTGTCTATTCGTATTTTGATGGCAATGGGCGTGGATTATGCCAGACAGTATGTGCAGCATTTCGGTTTTAGGCCAGATCAGATTCCCAATAGTTTGTCGATGGCATTGGGTAGTGGGCAGGTAACGCCAATGCAAATGGCTGAAGGCTATGCAATTTTCGCTAATGGGGGATACAAGGTTTCCAATTATGTGATTGACCGAATTTATGACAGTCGTGGCAATTTGCGCGCGCAGATGCAGCCGTTGGTGGCTAAACAGAATGCTCCCATGGCTATAGATCCGCGTAATGCATTTATTTTGTATCACATGATGATGGACGTGGTTAATCATGGGACTGCTTATAGTGCTCATGCATTGGGACGCAGTGATATAGCGGGTAAAACAGGTACGACTAATGATAATAAGGATGCTTGGTTTGTAGGTTTCAATCCGAATATAGTTAGTGCGGTATTTATTGGTTATGACCGTCCACGCAGTATGGGACGTTCTGCTTTTGGTGGTACGATTGCAGTGCCAGTATGGCTTGATTACATGCGCTATGCGTTAAAAGATAAACCGGTTGTAAATACACCAGTACCTGCCGGAATTGTTCAGAAATCCGGTGAATTTTATCTGAAGGAATATCAGACAACTAATCCTGATCTACCACTGGATAATCGAGCTGACGGGCCGATTACGCCAAAGCAGGGAAATAGTAATAATGATGGAGATGATGATGGTGCTGAAATTCCAATTGTTCCGCAGTCAGGTAATAATGGCCAATTAGATTCTCTTTTCTAAACGATATCAGATAAAGATATTTATTAATAAAAACGGGTAATCTGTACAGATACCCGTTTTTATTGAATATATTTTTGAAAAGAAAACTTAAATTTAAAAAATTATTTGTTATCTGGTTGAATTAGATTTTTTATTATGGAAATGAATATTTGAAAATTAGAATTTTTGAAATTACAGTGGTTTTTAGTTGTCATAGTTGTAATAGACTAAGGTTTTATTAATCTATGACATTTTGTTTGGTAAGCAGACTGTACATTGAGTTACAATACTTATACAGATTATCACATTTCTTAAAATGAAAATTTGGCTTACTCTGAGCCATAATAGGAAAGGAAGAATATGAGTGAGCAGATACTAAAGCCTGAACAATCCTCTGAAGTGAACAATCAGGATAAAGACACTAAATTAAATGTTTTTGAAAAAAGTGTGCTGGAGTATCGAGGAAAACATTCCGATGAAGATTCGTCTTCAGCACCTTTGCCGGCTAGTTATCCATACCGCACTCGGATGCGTCGGGCTACTTATGAGCGTGAGAAAGCCAGATTGCAAATTGAGCTGTTGAAAGTGCAAAACTGGGTTAAGGAATCTGGTCAGAAAATTGTCTCTTTATTTGAAGGTCGGGATGCTGCCGGTAAAGGGGGAACAATCAAGCGATTTATGGAACATCTCAATCCGCGCGGTGCCCGAGTTGTAGCGCTGGAAAAACCGACTGAAACTGAAAAAGGGCAGTGGTATTTTCAACGCTATATCGAGCGTTTGCCGACAAGTGGTGAGATGGTTTTTTTCGATCGATCTTGGTATAACCGTGCTGGTGTGGAAAGAGTAATGGGTTTTTGTCAGCCACATGAATATTTGCAGTTTATGCGTCAAACACCAGAATTGGAGCGTATGTTAGTCAACAGCGGGATTTATCTGTTTAAGTTTTGGTTTTCTGTTTCTAGAGAAGAGCAGTTGCGTAGGTTTATTTCTCGTCGTGACGACCCGTTGAAACACTGGAAACTTTCGCCTGTTGATATTCAGTCTCTGGATCGCTGGGATGATTATACGGCAGCTAAGAATGATATGTTTTTTCATACGCATACCGGTGATGCACCCTGGACGGTTATTAAATCCGATGATAAAAAACGAGCCCGTCTGAATTGTATTCGCCATTTTTTGACTGAACTTGATTATCCAGGTAAGGATACCAATGCCATTGGTGCTGTTGACCACTTAATAGTGTTGAGGCCACAAACCAATTTTAAGGATTCTACCGATACACATATTGATTAGTTCTATTATGTGTGCAGGGTTCTATTAGCCTGATAATTTTTACCTATCATGTGGATTTCAGGGTATATGCAAGGGTAGTTGTAATTGGGTAAATGTATTCTTTGTGATTTTATATGAGAATAAGAATGATTTTAGTGTTTTTTTCTGGAAAGTAAATTCACGTGGAATTGACCAAATATATTACTGAAACGGCTAAAGCAGCTAAAGAGGCTTTTTATTCTCTGACTAAAGTTTCTGCTGCACAGAAAAATCAGGCTTTAATGCTGATTGCTGATAATCTAGCTGCACAACAGCACCTGATTCTTGCAGCCAATGAAGCGGATATGAAGGCAGCACGCTTGCAGGGATTGGATGCTGCTTTACTTGATCGCCTGCATCTGAGCAATCGTAGTATTGATGCGATGATTGAAGGTGTTCATAAGGTTGCTGCACTGCCTGATCCAGTAGGTGAAATGGATGATTTTAGAACTCTGCAAAGTGGTATCACGGTTGGTAAAATGCGTGTTCCGCTTGGTGTAATTGGCATGATTTATGAATCACGCCCGAATGTGACGCTGGATGCGGCGATTTTATGTCTGAAAGCAGGTAATAGTTGTTTATTACGCGGCGGGAGTGAAGCCATTAATAGCAATAAAGCTATTGCTGCTGTCATCAATTCTGCTTTGATTGAAACTGGAATACCCCAAGCAGTTGTTAATCTGATTACTGAGACTGATCGGGCAGGTGTTGATGTGCTGCTTAATCTGCCGGAATATATTGATGTGATTATTCCACGTGGCGGTAAAGGGCTGGTGCAAAGAGTGAAGGAAAAATCACGGATACCGGTAATCAAACATCTTGATGGTATTTGTCATGTTTATATTGATGCTTCCGCTTCTGCAGAAATGGCAATTGATATAGCTGTAAACGCGAAGACTTCGCGCTATGGTACTTGCAATACTATGGAAACCTTATTGATTCATACTAGCCAAGCAAAAAAGTTATTGCCTTTACTACAGCAAAGGTATGCTGAAAAAAATGTTGAATTACGTGGTTGTGCGCAAACTGTGCAGATTTTGAAGGATGATGTTTTACCGGCTACTGAGGAAGATTGGTCTACTGAATATTTGGCTCCAATTCTGTCTATTAAGGTAGTTGCCAATATTGAAGACGCGATAGAGCATATAAATCATTTTGGCAGCCATCATACTGATAGTATTGTAACCAATGATTTGCTACATGCTCAGCTTTTTCTGCGAGCTGTAGACTCTGCTAGTGTTATGCTGAATGCGTCTACTCGTTTTGCAGATGGCTACGAGTATGGTCTTGGGGCGGAAATTGGTATATCTACTGATAAAATCCATGTACGAGGTCCAGTAGGGTTGCAGGGGTTAACCAGCCAGAAGTGGATTGTTTTGGGACATGGAGAGGTACGTATTTAGGGATTAGTCTGTTTTAATCATCGCTATATTCTTTTGACTTGAATGTTTCTTTCTCTATACAGAATGTCGCTTTTCAAAGTTGAATTCGTGAATTAAATCATTTCTTTAACTTTATATGATATTTTTGTTTGTGACTTCTGATTTATAAACTGTTTGTTTCAAGTTTGGTATTTAGATTTTTATATGTCAATATTATATTGTGCTGATTAAATTCTGCAGAAGTTAAAAGGGCATAATGTGAAACGCATTTTATTGTTTATTGCTACAAATCTAGCCGTTATTATCGTTATTAATATTGTTCTGAACATTTTATGTGCATTTTTGGGTATTAGGCTTAACAGTAATACGACCAGCAGTTTGTTGTTAGTGGCAGCTGTAGTGGGTTTTACCGGTTCGTTTATCTCTTTGTTGATGTCAAAATCGCTAGCTCTTGCTTCGGTCGATGGTCAGATAATCGGTCAACCTCAAAGTGCTGCGGAGGCATGGCTACTAAACACTGTAGCCCGACTGGCAAATCAGTGGAATATTACTATGCCGGAAGTGGCGATTTATGATTCTCCAGAGCCCAACGCTTTTGCGACTGGTGCTACTAAAAATAGCTCACTGGTCGCGGTGAGTACTGGTTTGTTACATGGTATGTCTCAGGATGAAGTAGAAGCTGTGCTGGCTCATGAAATGGCACATATTGGTAATGGTGATATGGTGACAATGACATTGTTACAGGGTGTGGTAAATACATTTGTGTTTTTCTGGGCACGCCGTATTGCAGATGTTATGTCCAGAGATGAAAATGGAGAAGTGTCTCAGGGTGCCTACTTTGCAATAAGTCTGATTTTGCAGATTATATTTGGTTTTTTGGCCAGTCTAGTTGTGATGTGGTTTAGCCGTCAGCGTGAGTATCGGGCAGATGCAGGTGCTGCACGTTTAGTGGGTGCACCAAAAATGATCGCTGCATTGCAGCGGTTGAAAGGTGAAACCAGTCAGTTGCCGACTGGTATGTCTGCTCTGGGAATTGCCAGTGAATCGGATGACTCTTTGTTTAGCACCCATCCAACGTTGGATAATCGAATTAATCGATTGCGCCAAATGTAAAATCTGTATTTTTATAAGTAGACTGCTTTAAATCAACCTCTTATATTTATTTTGTGCAAAATGCTAGTAATTATTTTGAAGCTAAATTGCTGAGTACTATTATAAATAAGGTTCATTAGAAATTAGTAATAGCCGATTTATACTGAAGCCATAGGTTAATTGAAAAAATAGTTTGTGGATTTATGATTTTCGGCTTTTTATAAAAAGTATTTATAAGTTTCTGATCGAATATTTCCCTTATTTGTTTCAGTCTTAGATTTATAATTAAGGTAATTCTGAACACTGCAGTGATAAATAAACAATTTCTTCAGAATATTCTTTTAAAAATGCACTAGTTCAAACCTTTGTAATTGAATAATAAATCTGTTTTTAGTTTTAAGAATTTAGCTATACGAGTTATTCTGGTTTTATGAATAACATATAAGAATTATGATTTATTTGGTACTTCAAATTTGATATTTATTTCAAATTTTAATGAGTTATGATTAATTTTTCTGTCTATTTTGATGAGGGTTTTTGTCTTGATAGATGTTATGGAAATTAGTTATCTAAATAGTTTTTTGCATAAAACTTATGATAAATGCTAAACATATAAGTTTGGAAATTTGAAAAATGTTCGCATTTTATCTTTTTACTTTATATAAGCTTATTGTGAAGCTGATATTTTATTCAGGTTAATCTTTACTGAATCAGTTGTAGGTATGTTTTCTTTTTTTGTTCATCAGGTTTATGATACAGCGAGATATCAGAACCTGATTACTTCTGATTATGATAAATGTATAGATTAATAGAGAGAAATATGCATAATTATTTAACACCTAATTTTAGTTTTGCACCTATGCTGCCTATTCGTGCTGAAGGTAGCCATGTATGGGATGATAACGGGCAGGAATACATAGATTTAGCAGGTGGTATTGCTGTGAATGCTTTGGGTCACTGTCATCCGCTTCTGATTAATGCGTTGATGGAACAGGCACATAAGTTATGGCACATTTCCAATATTTATACCACCCAACCGGCACAGAATTTGGCTGAGCGTCTGGTAAAACACACATTTGCTGAGCAAGTATTTTTTTGTAATTCTGGCGCAGAAGCCAATGAAGCTGCTTTTAAACTGGCCCGAAAATACGCGCGTGACCATTTTCCTGATACAGGAAAACACGAAATAATTGCTTGTATTAATGGATTTCATGGTCGTACGCTTTTTACTGTCTCTGTAGGCGGTCAACCCAAATACAGTAATGATTTTGCGCCCTTGCCTGCTGGTATCCGGCATATTCCGTTTAATGATGTTGCTGCTATTGATGCAGCGGTCAATGATAAAACCTGTGCGGTAGTTATTGAACCGATTCAAGGTGAAAGTGGTGTATTGCCTGTAACAGAAGCATTTTTGCAGGCGGCACGTCGTGCCTGCGATCGTCATCAAGCTTTGTTGATTCTCGATGAAGTGCAAACGGGGATGGGACGTACCGGTAAGTTGTTTGCACATCAGTATTATGATATCCGGCCGGATATTGTTTCAGCTGCTAAAGCACTGGGGTGTGGGATTCCTATAGGTGCTATGTTGACGACAGAAGCTGTTGGCCGCAGTTTTACGCCTGGTAGTCATGGCAGTACCTTTGGTGGCAATCCGCTAGCGTGTGCGGTGGGTTGTGCGGCATTTGATATTATAAATACGCCTGAGACCGTACAGAATGTTTTGCGGCAAGGTGAAAAATTGAAGGAAGGTTTGCAGGAATTATCTGCTGCATCTGGTGTGTTTGCTCAGGTAAGAGGACAGGGTTTATTGCTTGGTTGTGTAATGTCTGATAATTACAATGGACGGGCTGCGCAATTAATGCAGCTGGCTTTGCAGCATGGCTTGCTGGTTTTAGTGGCAGGTAATAATGTCTTACGCTTTGCACCTAGTCTGCTATTGACTGATGCTGATTTGCAGACTGGCTTGCAAAGACTAAAAGCTGCAATTAAAGCTTTTGTGCACATATGAGTAAGCATTCGTCTATAGGCCGGCATAAAATTGTTGTGTTGACAGGTTCGGGCATCAGTGCAGAAAGTGGTTTGCAGACTTTCCGTAATCATGGTGGATTATGGGATGGTGAAAAAATTGAGGATATTGCTACACCTGAGGCTTTTGAGCGCCATCCTGAACGAGTTTTAGAATTTTATAATCGTTTAAGGCGGAAGTTGCTAAGAGCTCAACCTAATACGGCTCATTTAGCACTAAAAAATCTGGAAACAAGATACGATGTTAATATTATCACGCAGAATGTAGATGATTTGCATGAGCGTGCTGGTAGTAGTCATGTACTACACTTACATGGTGAACTGTTAAAAGCAAGAAGTAGTGTTGATGAAAATTATATTGTCGATTGTTTTTCAGATCAGAAGCTGGAAGATAAAGATAATCACGGTTTCCAGATGCGGCCGCATATTGTGTGGTTTGGAGAGACTGTGCCGATGATTGACTCTGCCATTCAGCTAATGCGTTGTGCTGATATAGTTATCATTGTTGGCACATCTTTGCAAGTATATCCGGCTGCAGGTCTGTTTCACTATGCGGCACGATCTGCAGAAATTTTTCTGGTTGATCCTCAACCACTTGAAGGGTTGCAGAATATACAAATCATTCGTGCATCTGCTCAAGCTGGTGTAAGTGGTCTGGTTGATGAGTTATTGTTACGAACTGAAGCTTGACTTTGAATACATATTGGGTTGTGTAAGTAAATGCAGCTTAATTTACAGTTAATGCTAAAATTTATGCTTTAATTTTTGGTTTTATGTGTCTTGGTATGAAAAAAAATAATTTGGTCATTGCTAGTCGTGAAAGCGCACTGGCTATGTGGCAAGCACGACACATACAGCAGTGTTTGCAGGTGCTTTATCCTAATATATCTATCACTATTCAAGGTATGACGACACAGGGTGACCAGATACTAAGCCAGTCTTTGTCTAAAATAGGTGGTAAAGGACTGTTTATCAAAGAGCTGGAATGGGCATTGCAAGCAGGAACCGCCGATATTGCGGTTCATTCACTTAAGGATGTACCTATGGAGTTGCCAGAAGGTTTTGTTCTGGCTGCTATAACTGAGCGGGCTAATCCTTTTGATGCTTTTGTTTCACAACAGTATGCCCATCTGTCGGAATTGCCAGAAGGAGCCATTGTTGGCACATCTAGTCTGCGCCGCGAAGCTCAGCTTCGGTTGCACTATCCGAATTTACACATAAAACCTTTGCGCGGTAATGTGCAGACCCGCCTCAGTAAATTAGAGAAACAAGAATATGCAGCTATTATTCTTGCTGCTGCTGGTTTGGAACGCTTGGGTTTAGATCATCGTATCCGTAGCATTTTGCCGGTTGAAATTTCCATACCTGCGGCTGGTCAAGGTGCACTGGCAATTGAGGTGGCTTCTCACCGGACTGATTTATTAAACTTGTTGCAGCCTCTTCATCATGCAGTTACAGCGGCTTGTGTGACGGCAGAACGAACCATGGCAAAGTTTTTGGGTGGTAGCTGTCAAGTCCCTCTGGCTGCTTATTGTGTTGAAGGCTCTGGTACGCTTGAATTGTTTGGTTTGGTTGCTTCTGTTGATGGAAAAACGGTGCTGCGTGCCAGCGCGCAGGCTTCTATGAGTGATGCGGAACAACTGGGTTTAAACGTGGCACAAAAATTAGCCAGTTTGGGCGCCAGAGACTTGATTAATGAAGTGCTGTCCGGTCAATGATTACTCATCCCAGCATTGTATTGATGCGTCCGCGACAGGCTGCGGCTGCTGATATAGAAAGCTGTATTCGTGCTGGATGGCAGCCATTATTAATGGAGTATCAGCAGTTGCTACCTTTTGATGATATCTTGCAGCAGCTGGCTGAGCGCAGCTTGAAACAAGATGTTATTGTGTGGGTCAGCCCTAGCGCAGTGCACATTGCTGCCAAATATCTTGTTCAGTCTGATAATGTAATGCATGTGGCTGTAGGCGCGGCTACAGCAAAAGTGTTAGTTGCTTACGGTTTTAAACAGGTAGTTTATCCGCTTGATGGCAATGATAGTGAAGCAGTTTTACGTTTAGCTATATGGCATCAGAAAAATGGAAGGATGATGCTGATTAGGGGTGTTGGCGGTCGTGAATTGCTGGTTGACAAGCTAGGTCAGCAAGGATGGCAGGTTGAGCTGGCTGAAGTGTATGAGCGTCAGCCACAGCTGCTTAATTGGTCAGTATTGACGCAGCCACTTAAAGAAAAGCGTTTGAAGGCTGTTTATATGACGACAAGTGCTGCTGTAAATGCGTGGTTTTCGCAGATGCCGCCAGATTTGTACGCAATTGGCAAAAGCTTGTTATACTTAGTTCACCATCCACGTGTGGAAGCAGCGCTGTCGGGTTATGATGTCGCTACGATGCTGGTATCGGATTTACAGCGTGGATTGGAAATTTTGCATTCAGACAGTACAGTGTGATAGTTGTTCTGCTGAGCTGTTGTCCCAATTATCGTGCAGGGAGTATACCGAATGAGTGAACAACAAGATACGCAGTCTGGTCAGTCTCCGGAACAAGGTAAGCAGCCATTGCTGGTGAATACACAAGGTGAAGTGCGTGTACCTCCTGAATCGACTACATCCGCGGCAGCTGAACCTTCAGATAAACAAAAAGCCGGCACCCATCAAACTAAAGATTTTCAAAAAAACAACACAGGATCAGGAATGTCTGTACCTCAAGAAACCAGCCGGCCAGCTTCAGTAAAACAAGTATCTGGTACGGGTAAAGGAATAGCACTGGGTGCTTTGGTACTGTCAATACTGGCATTAGGTGCCAGTGGATTTTTATTTGTCGAGGGACAGAATCTGCTGAAAAATCAGCAGCTTCAATTTGATCAGAAAATCGAAAATGCAGGTATTGGAGCCAGTAAAACCGCGGCTACGGTGGAAACAAGTTTGGCGCGGGTTGATGAATTAAGTAAGCAGTTGCAAGATTTGCAAACGCAGCAGAAAACGCAGGGTGATAATGTTGACCGTCTGACTCATGCTTATCAGGAGCTGGTAAAAAGCCGCACTGATTGGCTGGTTGATGAGATTGAGGCTACGCTAAATCTGGCTGCACAGCAGTTGCTGATATCGGGTAATGTTCCGGTGGCCGTAAATGTGCTGGAAAATCTGGATAGTCGTTTGGCACGTTTTGACCAACCTCAGTTACTGCCAATTAAAAAAGCCATCAGCAGTGATCTCGAAAACTTAAAAGGTCGTCCATATCTTGATGTGGCCAGTGCCTCTCTCCGTCTAAATCGTCTGGAATCTGGCGTCGCGGGCTTACCTTTAGTGGTTGATAATCAGTTGCAGCCTAATGTCTCTTCTGGTACGGCAACTATTAATCCAAATGCATCATGGTGGCAGCGTACGTGGCAAGCTACACTGCATTCGCTAAGTAGTATGGTTGAAGTTCGGCATATTAATCATAATGATTCGATGTTAATGTCGCCGGAACAAATTTATTTTGTACGAGAAAATCTACGTCTGCGTTTGTTGGATGCGCGTATTGCGCTGATTCAGCGTCGTAGTGAGGTTTATGCCGCTGATTTGAACACAGCCGAGGCCACGGTTAAACAGTATTTTGATGGTAGCTCTGCGGCGACACAATCTTGGCTTAAAGAGCTGTCTCAATTGAAAATGTTGAATGTTCAGACCAATCAGGACAGTAATCTTTTTGCAAGTTTGGCAGCAGTACGAGATTATCAGCATCAGGCTGGTATGGATATGTCAACTGCGTTGCCGGATTTTAGTGCTTCTAGTGCCAGCAGTGCTTCTGCTGTGCCCGAAACTCATTCAGCAAAAGCAGCCAGTGCGGAAAGCGCTAAAAATGCAACAGCAGCTTCTGCCGTGCAGGGAGAACATTCATTATGAGATCTTTGTTATGGTTGATTATACTATTTATAGTAGCTGTAGCTGTGGTACTGGGTGCCAAGTATTACAGTGGTGATGTTTATATTGTTGTAGAACAGACGTTGATACGTATTAATCTGCAGCTCTTTATCGGTATGGTGCTTTTGACGGTGGTAATGCTGTATATTTTGCTGCGCATTGTTATGGGTTTTGTGCATCTCCCCGGCCATTGGCAACATTGGCGCATAAATCATCAGCGCCATCAGGTTGAAACGGCCTTGAATCATGCTGGTTTGGCTTATTTTGAAGGACGCTATCAGTTTGCTGCCCGAGAGGCTGAACGAGTGCTGCGCAATAAACAGGGTCAGCATAGCCGATCACTGGCTTTATTGCTGGCTGCCCACAGTGCAGACCAAATGGATGATATGAGTACTCGAGACCGCTATTTAAACGAGGTGGCCAAGCTGCCCGAAAAACAGCAACTCTCACGTTATCTGCTGCTTAGTCAATCAGCTCTGGCTCAGCACAATGAGCAGCAGGCAAAGAGTGCATTGGATGCTGCGGCCAAAATCAATCCGAATTTAACTCAGCTTGTGAAACTACAACTACGCTATGACTGGGATCAGCATGATGCACGAGGAGTATTGCAGCAAGTGGATAAGCTGAGCCGTGCAAGTGCATTAAGTGATAGTGAACAGCAGCAATATAGATATTGGGCTTACCGGCAATTACTGGCTGAAGCCAAAAATCCTGTTGAACTGAAAAATAGTCTTAAATCAATACCAGTGGACGAACAAGAAAGCTTGTTGAGTGCAGATATAGTAGAAAAGTATTTACAGCTAGGGATGTACTCACAGGCTGTGAAATGGGTAAAGAAATATTATCCACGTAGTCATGATGCTGCATTGTTACCAGCTTTTAATCACGCTAATCAGTATTTGAGCAGTAAAGAACAGCAAAAAAATATGATAGCAGCGGATAAGTGGTTACAACAGGAGCCACAGAATGCGGATTTGTTATTGCTGATGGGTGAGATGAGCTACCAGCAGCAATTATGGGGTAAGGCGAAAAATTATTTAGAAGCGAGCTTGCAAGCGAAAAACAATAATGTGACCAGATTGTTGCTGGCAAAAGTGCTGGAGCAATCGGGTGAAAATGAGGCCGCAGAAGAGCAGCGTAATCAGATTCTGTCCAGTATCAGTAATGATGATGAGTTGTAATTTTTTATTTTGATTTTACAGGTAGTCAGTACTTTTTTTGCTGACTGCCTGAGGTAGATTATGGCAGTGTTACATAACGATACTTTTTTACGAGCTTTATTGAAACAGCCAGTAGAGTACACGCCAGTATGGCTGATGCGTCAGGCTGGACGTTACTTGCCTGAATACCGCGCTACTCGCGCCAAGGCTGGTAGTTTTCTGGCGTTATGCCATAATACCGAGCTGGCTACAGAAGTCACATTGCAACCACTGGAACGCTTTGCACTGGATGCGGCGATACTTTTTTCAGATATTCTGACTGTACCTGATGCCATGGGTCTGGGCTTGCACTTTGTGGAAGGTGAGGGGCCTAAGTTTATGAATCCGCTTCGGCAGGAGCAAGATGTACAGCGGTTGCATGTACCGGATATGCAGCGGTTGCGCTATGTGTTTGATGCTGTAAACAGTATTCGGCGGGCTTTAAACGGACGTGTGCCATTGATTGGTTTCAGTGGTAGCCCGTTTACATTGGCCTGCTACATGGTTGAAGGTAGCGGTAGCCGAGATTTTCGTTTATTAAAAACTATGATGTACCAGCGGCCGCAGTTATTGCATCATATTCTGGATATCAATGCACAATCGGTTAGTCTTTATTTGAATGAGCAAATCAGAGCGGGCGCTCAGGCTGTGCAGATTTTTGATACTTGGGGCGGTATTCTGAGTGATGCAGCCTTTCAGGAGTTTGATTTACGCTATCTGCAACAGGTGATTTCTGGCTTGCATAGAGAAGCAGATGGCCGGCAAGTACCAGTAATTGTGTTTACTAAGGGCGGTGGGCAGTGGCTTGACCAGCTGGCTGATTTGGAAATCGAAGCTCTTGGGGTGGATTGGACTGTAAATTTACATCGGGCACGTGAGTTAGCTGGTGATCGAGTAGCTTTGCAGGGAAATCTTGACCCGTTGGCATTATTTGGTAATTCTGAAAGTATTGAATGTGAAGTGCGTCGTTTACTGACCGATTATGGTAAAGGTAGCGGCCATGTGTTTAATTTAGGACATGGAATTAATCAATATACTGATCCAGAAATGGTAAAGTTTGCTGTAGAAGCAGTACATAATTTGTCAGCTCCATATCATCAGATTTAGTCATCACTAGATACTGACAACTACGGGGCTCATACAGTTTTCAGCTAAATTACCTTAATGTATAGGCAGGCACAGGAAGTGATGATTCCGGTACCTGCCAGATTTTTGTCTAGCTGTTATTTTATTTGCGTATTCATTCTTTGTTGCTTTATTTTTATAATTAATCTTTTTTTGTGTTTAAGAACAACAGGTCAGCTTTTATGTTACACAATATTCCTTGGGCAGAAATTTTTGTTGTTTTACACGTGTTGGTGGTGACTGTTCTGATGGTACGAGTGTTGTATCACCAGCGGAATACAGGTGTTTCTGTTGCTTGGATATTAATGCTGATGGCGTTTCCTCTTGTTGGTGCTGTGGCCTATTTGCTGATTGGTGAACCCAGACTAGGTTCGCGCCGATTGCGGCGTCAGCGGGAACTGGTGAAGTTTTATCATAAATTCAGTGATACCTATCTGCATGATTTCAATCAGCATGCTTGTAGTGGTCTGAATGAGCGTTATCATGGAATCAGCCTGATTGCAGCAGACAAAACTGGTTTTGAGGCTACTGAGTACAATCATCTAACTTTGCTGACACATGATGAGGAAATTATTTCTGCTATCCGCCACGATATTCAGCAGGCCAAAACGAGCTGCCTGCTGGCTTTTTATATTGTTGATCCTCAGGGTGTGATTGTCGATTTGCTGAATGATGCTATGACGGCTGCTCAACGAGGTGTAGTGACCAGTATGCTGGTGGACAGTATTGGCAGCGCTAGATTCTGGCGTAGTGACTGGCCGCAGCGATTACGCAGTGCTGGTATTACTTTGACAGAAGCGTTACCTATACAGCTGTGGCGTACATTTTTTGTCCGTGCTGATTTGCGTAATCATCGCAAGATTGCAGTAATCGACCAGAAAATTGGCTATACCGGTAGTTTTAATCTGGTGGATCCTCGGTTTTTTAAAAAGAATGCTGGTGTCGGGCAGTGGGTGGATGTGATGATGCGCTGTGAAGGCAGTTTGGTTCAGCCACTAGCTGCTGTGTTTGCCGGTGATATGGCTGTAGAGACCGAATCTAATTTGATGCAGGTACAGCAATGGGTAGACAGCTATGGCAAACAAGCTCTAATGCAAAATTTGCAGGTTGCACAAAAAGAAAAGACCGGAGTGGTAGTACAGGTAATTCCATCAGCACCTGAACAGGGAAGTCCGGTGATTTATGACACGATTGTGAACGCTATTCATGCCGCGACACGCCGGATTATGATTACAACCCCATATTTTGTACCGGATGATGCTTTGCTACTGGCACTGACTACAGCAGCTACTCGAGGGGTGGAAGTAACCCTGATTGTACCTGAGGCTGTAGATTCGAAACTGGTTAGATATGCTTCTCGAGCTTATTATCCGATGTTGCTTCAGGCCGGTGTTAAAATTGCTTTGTTTAAAGGTGGTTTGTTGCATGCTAAAACACTGACTGTTGACAGTGATTATACGCTTTTTGGAACGGTTAATATGGATATGCGCAGTTTTTATCTGAATATGGAAATTAGTCTGGCCATTTATGATGAAGGTATGACGGAAACGATTGTTGCTTTACAAAACGGCTATCTGCGTGATTGTGAGTATATTGAACTTAAAGCATGGCAGGCGCGTTCCAAATGGTGGGGACTAGTTGAAAATTCTGTGCGTCTCGTCGGCCCATTATTGTAGCGGTTTGTGAATGTATACAAAGCTGTCTGGTACAAACCGGCAGCTTTTTTATTAGCTGATATTGTAGATGCAGTCTGTGCAGAAACAATTTCAGGTGTGAGTGAGAACAGTTAGTAGCTTGAGTAATCAATGTTTACTGATAAACTGCTGTTATTAATATTCTTTAAATATTTTTTTGTTTTGTTTATTATTTTTGTCAATCTTTACAGATAAATAGCTGCTTATTTTATGTCTATTTCAGAATGTATAAATATTTCTGTTATATTTATGTATCTTTGATTTAGGAAGTAAATATTTACAAATAATATTTGTTTGAAAAGTTTGCTTTATATATATATATTACTTATTCCAACATTTGATAATTATGTCTTACACACACTTGAAGAAATTGGTTTTTTCCCTGGCTATGTTACCTGCTGTTGTTTATGCAGAAGATAAAGATAATGCGCAGTTGCCAGATATAGAAGTAACTGCTTTACGCACGCATGCATCGTGGCTGGATACAGCAGCATCTGTGCATACCGTTAATGCCAGAGCGCTAACTGATACACCTAAAACGAATATTTCCGATGCCCTAAAAGGGATTCCGGGTTTACAAGCTCTGGAACGGGAAAATTATGCTCAGGATATGCAAATTTCGATGCGTGGTTTTGGCGCGCGTTCAACATTTGGGGTGCGTGGTATTCGCATATACGTTGATGGTATTCCAGCTTCTATGCCAGATGGGCAAGGGCAGACTTCTAATATAGATTTGAACTCTTTAGATAAAATAGAAGTGCTTGGTGGTCCTTTTTCATCTCTGTATGGGAACTCCTCAGGAGGAACAATACTGGCAACTACCCGTGAAGGCGAAGGTAAGCCCAGTGTTAGTCTTGGATTCAATACCAGTCGTTTTGCTAAGCAGCAAACTTCATTTCAGTTGCAGAGTGGGAGTGAATCAGCGTACCTGCCAGCCTATAATATCAGCTCTAATTATTTTGATACCAATGGATATCGCGAGCACAGCGATGCACGGAAGGTACTGAATAATGCTAAATTTACATGGAATCTGAATGATGGCAGTACAGTGAATTGGGTGCTGAATCAGGTACGCATCAGAGCGGCTGATCCCGGCGGACTGACACGTGAACAATGGCAGGAGAATCCGCGCCAGATTGCTCAAAATGTCAGAGATTACAACATGCGTAAGGAAATTGACCAAAGCCAGACTGGTTTAACTTGGGATAAACCCATTAATGAGCATAATAGTCTATATGCAATGGTTTATGCCGGCCGTCGTCATGTAGTGCAATATCAGTCGATTCCGGCCAAGGCGCAAACCGCTCCTAAGCACGCAGGAGGCGTGATTGATTTTACCCGACATTATTATGGAGCCGATTTGCGTTGGCTAAACAAAAACACTTTGCCCAATCTCACTCTTATTGGGGGAGTGGCATTTGACCGTGAGAATGAAGACCGGCAAGGATACAATAATTTTAACGGCAGCCATCTGGGGGTGAAGGGTAAATTGCGTCGGGATGAGTACAATACTTTATGGAATCTCGACCCATATATGCAGTTTTCGTGGCGTTTTGTGCCGAAATGGCATGTGGATGGAGGCTTGCGTTATAGTAACGTACATTTTAAAACGCAGGATCATTATCTAGCTAATGGCGATGATAGTGGAGCACTGCGTTACCATAAATTATTGCCCAGTATTTCGCTAGGCTGGGATTTCCGGGATGATGCGGCTGCTTATATTGCCTATGGCAAAGGTTTTGAAACGCCTACTTTTACTGAAATGGCTTATCGGCCAGATGGTATGGCCGGTTTTAATTTCAATCTTAAGCCTTCTACCAGCGATACTATTGAAGCAGGACTGAAATTTGACCAGCAATGGGGAATATTTTCTGCAACAGCATTTCACACTGAGTCACATAACGATATAGTCTCAGCTGTATCAGCCGGAGGCCGTAGTACATTTCGTAATGCTGACCGTACCAAAAGATATGGCGCAGAGTTAGGCTGGCAGAAAACACTGTGGCAAAATTTGGAGGCGCGGGCTAGCTACTCATATGTTGATGCCAAATTTGATAGTGATATACCGGCGCTAGGAAAAGCAGTTGCTGTGCGTAAGGGAAATAAAATACCGGGAGTAGCACAGAATCAATTGTATTTTGGTTTGCAATGGCAACCGAAGCAAGGATGGCAAGGCGGTATGGATGTTCGTTATATGGATAAAATATACGTTAATGACAGCAATACGGATCATGCCCCTGGTTATGCGCTGGCATCTGCCAATATTGGTTATGAATGGGCTTATCGAGGCTGGACATTAAGCAGCTACGCACGTGTTGATAATCTGTTTAATCGACGTTACGCTGGTTCGGTGATTGTCAATGATAGTAATGGCCGTTATTTCGAACCCTCTCCTAAACGGACTTTCAGTACTGGTCTTAATATTCGCAAAGCTTTATGATAAAAAAGCACTGATTTAATCAGTGCTTTTTTCTTAAACGGCGTAATTTATCTTACGCAATGTTCTCAATTAATCCTGCTGAATTCCGGCTATTAACCATTCTTGCTGATTACTAAGCGGTTTGACAAAATGCCAGACTTCGCTGAACGGTTGCTGAGGGCTGCCCAGATTTTCACTGACTAGTCCACTGAAGCGTACGCTGGCAATGTACTGACCATTTTCCTGTGTGCTGTCTACCAGTTCGGCATTGAGGTCGCTGAATTCGGCCGTATCCTGATTCTGGATAATATCGTCGCGGATGGCGGCAAACATTTCAGGTGTAAAGTAGCGTCTAATTTCTTCCAGATTCGAGGCATTATTCATGGATTGCACATGATTAAAACGTTGCCGTGCAAAGCGAAGAAATGCTTCAGTATTGCTGCCATCAGCCATACCCGAAAAATTGTTTGGCATGACAGAGCTATTGTTGCTTAGATTTTGACCAAATATGTTGGTACGGGCACTATTACTGCTATTGTTCTGAGTGCCGAAATGATTGCTGTTTTGCTGAGTATTGTAAGGTATATTGCCCTGATTATTTTTTTTTGCTGCAAAACGGCGATACAAATAGACTCCGCCAATCACAATAATGAGAAGCCATAGCCAGCTAAACCCGCTTTTTTTCTCTGGCTGCGCCATTTGTGTCTGCTGATTAGCCTCAGGGATGGTCTGATTATCAACATTATTAGCCGCATTATTGTAATCACTTGCAGGGGTAGCGTTGGTGGTAGCAGGTTGCTGCTGGTTGTGGTTTGCCATAGCATGGCCGGCTAATGCACCAATTGCTGCTCCAGCAACACCGGCACCAATGACTCGTGCAGTACTGTTTCCACGAGGCTGAGCTTGATTGGCGTAACCATTCTGATTATTACCGTATCGGTAATCATTGCGTCCAGAATTTGAATAAGAGCGTGACATACCTGCATTATTACCTCCTCCTAGACGGCTAGACGAAGAATTTGCATAATTGCTGCGGTTGTACTGGTAGGAAGGGCTGCTATACGTGCTGGAATAGCTGGATCGTGACATACCACGGTTTCCTCCGCCTCCAATGCGTTTGGCTTCTGCTAAAGGGCTCAAGGTAAGGCTGAGGATGACAGCTGAAGCAATGTATCGTAGTTTTCGATTGTCCATTATTTGGATACTTTCATATCTTGAATATTAAAGTTAACTTTACTGTACATAGCGTTGAAAAATAAGATTTCAAGCAAAAAAACCAGCAATATTTAAAATATTTTACGGTTTAATGGTAGCTTTTGCGAATTGCAGTCGGCATTTTAGCGAAAAATAACTAGCATGGTGTGATGAACTTCAGCGTTAATGAGGTTTGGATTGAGTTTGTTAAACAGTGCTCATCAGTGAAGAAATTTGCAGCTTGCTGTTATTTATTTGATAAAAATGGGGATATCTTGATTAAAAGGATTGCTGGTAGATAAATTAAATACACTTCAGATAAAAAGAACCCTCTGTGCCAAGGGGAGAAGCAGCAGAGGGCCAAAATAATGTTTCGACAAGAGAATACTAAAAAGCATTTGAAATCTTGAGGTTATACGCTTGTTGCTGCGTATGGATACCATCTTAATGACTTAGACTGTTTTTTGCAGAGAAAGTTCATGTATTTTTGTTATATTTTGTAATTTTTCTTTTTTTGGAATCCAGGCAAGGTGATGTTGTAGCGATAAACGATTAAACGGCTGATGACACCACTGATAAACAACACATTAATGCTCAATGGTGTAACCATATTCCAATGATTCAATATGCATAACAGTAGCCCGAGTAATATTGCTATAGTTCCATAGATGTCACTACGCAAAATGATCGGGACTTCATTGACTAAAATATCACGCAGAATCCCACCACCCACTGCAGTAACAAAGGCTAAGGTGACTACGCCAAACCAGTTTAATTTCAATGCTAAGCCGACTTCGGCACCAGTAAGGCTGAATGCAGCCAGTCCGAGCGCATCTGCTACCACAAACCATACTGCAAGAACTCGGTGACGCTGATACTGAATATGAAACAACCACGATAATAAAAGCGTAATAAATATAGTCCACAATGAGGTATTGCTTTTAAAAATCATCGGAATATGTCCGATAAGGGCATCGCGCATCATGCCGCCGCCCACTGCTGTGAGTAAAGCAACGATTATTACACCGAGAATGTCTAGCCTTTTACGAAATCCGACTAAATAGCCAGACACAGCAAATGCTACAGTACCAATAATGTTAATCAGCTGAAAAATAAGATCAGTATTGAGCATGTTGCAGTTTATCGAATTCAGGTTGAAAAAAACGCCAGCCACCTACCGATAAATCTTCGGCTTGCCAGGGACCAAATGCGCTACGGTGTAAAGCAACTACCCGATTACCCGCAGCTGCAACCATGCGTTTAACCTGGTGATACTTTCCGGAGGTAATGGTAAGCAGCAGGGTATGGGAGTCGGTCAGTTCAGCCGTTTCTGCTTGTACAGTTTCATTGTCATCATGTAGCAATACCCCTTGCTTTAACTTCATACACAAACTTTCATCAGCAGCATGTTTCAGGCTAACTCGGTAAATTTTAGGTAGCTTGTGTTTAGGCGAGGTACAGCGATGATTAAACTGGCCATCGTTGGTCAAAATCAGAACACCGGTGGTATCTGCATCTAGCCGGCCAACAGCTTGCATATTTAGATGGCGCAGTGGTTCGGGTAATATGCTGAATACGCTAGGATAAAATTGAGGTTTGTGTGAAGTTTCGTAATCGGCAGGTTTGTTTAGCAGAATATAAAAGTAGGGCAATGGCACAGGTGGGAGATTCACTTCGTCAATTTGCAGACTGCTTACATTCGATGGTTCTATCTCCATGCGTGCATCGGTACAAAGCTGCCCATTAATGAGTACAGCGGCATCTTTAATCAGCACCTGACATTGTTTACGGCTGCCCAGACCCTGCGCTTGCAGGTATTTCAATAAATGCATAACAAATTAACCTTACAGGCCGTTATTTTCTCGATAAATTATAAAAATAAAAGCGTATCTACAATAAACAATGGAATAAGTATAGTTAAAGACCAACCCATATAGCCAAAAAAACTGGGCATGGCGATATGCTGCTGCTCAGCGATTGATTTAATCATCAGATTAGGTGCATTGCCAATATAACTGAGTGCCCCCATAAATACTGAGCCCATGGAAATAGCCAGCAGTGTTTCAGGAAATTGCAGCATCAGTAATTGTGCTTCACCACCGGCAAGATTAAAAAATACCAGATAGGTTGGCGCATTATCCAGAAAACCGGATAAAACACCACTCATCCAGAAATACAGCGTATTGACAGGCGCTCCATTGTGGTGAATGAAATTGACTAGTTGCCTAAACTGACCATCTGATCCTAATTGCAGTATTGCCATCACAGGTGCAATGGTAATAAAAATGCCGATAAACAGCTTTCCGACTTCTTGCATTGGTGCCCAGTTGAATTCATTCTGCTGACGCAGTGCGGATGGAGTGTACTTCAGTCCGCATAAGGTAATCAGCAGTAGTAAACCATCACGAATACAGGCTATTAAGCTAATTTCTATGCCAAAAAACTGCCAGATTGGAAAATTTTTACATAAACCAGACAATAGTATGATAACTATTACTGCCAGCAAAAACAGTAAGTTGATTATACCCTCAATTGTCCATGTAGACTTGTGTGGTTGTGATAGAGGCTCAATTCTGGCTTCTCGTCGCCATAACCAATTATCTATACAGCTAAACAAGACTAGTAAAAGCACTGTATTCAGCAATACTGGTAAAATCATATGACTAAATGTCCACTGGAATCCTACGCCTTTTAGAAAGCCCAGAAACAAGGGTGGATCACCAAGCGGTGTTAAACCTCCACCGATATTAGCCACTAAGAAAATGAAAAATACTACTATATGAGCACGATACCGTCTCTGTGCATTGGCACGCAGTATAGGCCGAATGAGTAGCATGGAAGCTCCGGTCGTTCCCATCAGTCCAGCCAGAACGGTACCGCTTGCTAAAAGTAAAACATTTAATTTAACACTGCCAATACCACTATTCCGAATTACTATACCCCCAGAAAGGGTATAGAGCGCCAGTAGCAGAAGCATAAATGGCAGATATTCCTGCAGTAGCGTATGCAGAACAAGTGAAACACATGTCATGATACTGAATTGCCAGCATAGTGGTAGCAGGAAGATACAGCACCATATAGCAATAATTTTGCCACTATGGTGATGCCAAAGATGTGGTATCAGTAAAGGACTGACAGCAATGGAAAGAAGCACGCCAATAAAGGGAAGACACCACCACAGACTCAGTTCGTTAGCTGGTAAGCCAGCAGCCAGCACTGTTGCAGGTATAAAGAAGCCGATAAATGCACTGACATAGCGCAATATGTGACTTTTTTGGCACAAAATGGCTAAAGCGGACAGAGAAGAGAAATGGGATACAGGAAGCATTACAAGGGTGGTTTATTTTAACAAACGCGATTTTAACAACAAAAATAAAAAATGGTTGAAGAAAAGTTTTTCTGTTTTAAAAGAGAATGGAAATAGGGAATTTAAATCAAAGATATTTAAGATGTATTGTCTTTAGATTGTAACCGACGTGCTTTAGTTAAACTGTAATTTTCTGATCTATATAATTGTAATCTCTATTCAGTGCTATTTTTTTTATGTAGTGGATATTCTATGCCGAGGCTAGACCATCCTTCCGTACCCATCGTGCGCAATAATGTTTTGTTGCGTTCAAAAATAGACCCTGCATCAGGAAAGGCGGCTACAGCTTGATCTATACTGCTTTCTCTAATCAGATGCAGTATTGGATATGGGCTTCGATTTGTATAATTGGTAATGTCTTCAGGTGGTTCATCAGCAAACTGAAAATTTGGATGGAATGGTGCTATCTGAATGGTGCCTGTGGCATCAATATCTTCTAAAACTTGTTCGGCAAGAGCCACTACGTCGAGGAAAACCTCAAAATCAGCGAATAATTTTGGTTCAATAACTAATGTGGTTTCAATTTCAGTGGCTGGTGTCTGTAATAAAAGGTGTAATTCGTTTTCTAGCAAATCAAGAAATGCATCAGTATGTCTAGCATGGCTGATACTGAAGCGCAGTCTGTGTAGCTGGTATGGTCTGCGAGCAAAAGGGCAAAGATTCAGGCCGATTACTGCCCGTTCTAGCCATTGCTGGCAAATGGCGGAGATATCATCATCAGAATAGACATTGGCAGACATAAATCTCGATATTGCCTTTATATTAACTGTTTTAACATTTAGAAATAATTGATTAATCAGATTGTGCCTGGCTCATCGTTTTTCTCATATACTAACTGATATTCAGGTGTTCCAGTGGTAAAGAAGTCGTTGCCTTGATTTCTCTCAGAACGAAACTAGATTTGGCATCTTCCACCCCTGGTGTGGCCAGCAATGTTTCCAACACAAAATGTGAGAAAGCATTCATATCGGAAAAAAAAGCTTGAAGAATATAATCTGATTCGCCGGTTAAGGCAAAACAGTTTAGAACGTGCGGCCAATTTTGCACTGCTTGAGTAAATTCATCTCGTTTTTGTTTATTCTTGTTTACACTAACATGAATAAAAGCCTGTAATCCAAGTGCAACGTGGTTTGGGTCTAGTAGCGCAGCATAGCGACGGATGATTCCTGATTCTTCAAGCTGCTTTAGCCGGCGTAGGCAAGGTGAGGGCGATAGTGCCACACGCTCAGACAGCTCTACATTGGTAAGACGACCGTTGTCTTGTAAAACTTGCAGGATTTTTAGGTCGGTTTTATCTAAAAAACTTATTGCCATAATGCAAGGATCCTGAGGATTACTGCCGCATTGATGCAACAGGCAGCGAAACATAGATTAAAGTTAAAGTTTATGAGTGATGCAAAATTGCATTTTATTACATAAAAAAGTTTATTTTGACATTAATTTAATTTTAATACTAGTTATTCTGAATGATTTTTGTTTATCTATCTACTTTAATAATATAAAAAAATGTAGTCAGCTATTTATGATAACTGAAAATGAATATTTTAGTGTAAAGTTTCAAAGTTAAGTTATATACATCAAGGTTTGATTAATATTTCGTTCTGTTTTTACAAGTAATACAAGTGCAACTCATAATTATAATAAATGAATTTAAAATTACCATACCTGTGCATTTGAAAAACATCTATTTGTCTTACGACACCAATATAAGCAATATCTTTTTAAAGTTGTTGAAGTGATTTAGTCTAAATGTAATGAAAAAAATAAAAAAAATTTATTGAATGAAAATTTATTTATTATCATGCGTGAAATTATTACTGCTAAAAATCTAAAGTTGTTCTCAAACCTATTGAAAAGCAGAAAAGCAATATTTCATATAAAGGGTATAATTACCATTCCACAAAATTTAACTCAGGTTAAAAAACATTATTCATAACCCTTTGCTTCACCTATCTTGATGATTTCACATGATTGATAAGTGAAGTTGAATAGTTTTAATCGATTATGTCTGACTTATCTGCGGCTTTAGCCAAACCTAAACTAAATCTTGCTCTCATATTTACCGTATTACTCATCGGGGCCCTGGCTTTTGTGCAAGTCTATTCTGTGCAGTCCATATTGCCTGTGCTAATGCAGGAGTTTCATGCCAGTGCTGCTACTGTAGGCTCAACCGTAGGCGCTACTATACTGGCAGTCGCATTGATGTCTCCATTTCTGGGTATGATTTCAGATGCTTTCGGACGCAAGATGTTTATTGTTGGTTCAATCATATTTATCGCTATCCCAACACTGGCGCTGTCTTTTGTGCATAGCATCAGCTGGCTTTGGTGGCTGCGATTTGTACAAGGGTTGGCAGTTCCCGGTATCACTGTAGTATTGCTGGCTTATATAGGCGAAGAATTCAGTGGCAATCCGCGCATCAGGCTAATGAGTTTCTTTGTTTCCGGTACAGTGCTTGGTGGCTTTCTTGGCCGGTTTTTGATGGGTTATCTCACTGAATTTATCGGCTGGCGACATGCATTTATGATAATGGGTATCATCAGTTTGCTGGGGGGCATACTGGTTTGGCGCAACTTGCCAGCATCCAAAAAGTTTGAAGCTAAGCCACAGGTTTCAACCGCATTGAAGACTCTCTGGCATCATCTGCACAATCGTTACGTTCTTGCGGCGTGTGCACTGGGTTTTTGTGTACTGTTTTCATTGGTTGGATGTTTCACTTATATTAATCTGTATTTGGATCAGCCACCTTATAATCTTTCAAGCTCGCAACTGGCCAATATATTTGCGGTCTATTTAATAGGTATGATTATTACGCCGTTGTCAGCTCGTCTGATTATCAAATTTGGAACTAATCTAACTGTATTAATGGCCATGAGTTTGTCGATTTTCGGTGTATTATTAACATTATTGCATCCATTGTGGATGATTGTTTTGGCACTTGCCGTGATGAGTAGTGGTATTTTTATTACTCAGTCTTCCACCATCACTTATATATCTGCTAATGTCACAGAAGGCCGTTCATTGGCTTCTGGGTTATATTACATGTGTTACTATGCTGGTGGTTTTACGGGTTCACTGCTTTGTGGCCATGCTTTTGAAAGTGGTGGCTGGTTTATGACAGCAGTCACATTGATTAGCGCTCAACTGCTGGCTATGCTGATAGGTGGTGTACTGATGCGAAAAAAGGCTAAACATAATTAGCCTTGAGCACATGTGCAAAGCTAGTAGACAATATTCATTTCCTAGTAATAAAGAAAAAACCAGACCACAACTTCAATCGATCAATAAGATAATTAGCTTTATCTGCCATAGAAAACACATGTGTAATGAGCAGTAAAACTGCCGCACTAAAATCTATGCCAAGTACAGATAGGGATAATCCTTATATGGTTGTTTTTACTTTATCGAGTGGTAAATTACGTTAGAATCTGTTTTTCTGATTGTAAAAGGGTGCATCATGCAACCATTGTCACATTATCCGATTGTGATTATCGGTGCTGGTCCGGTGGGTATGCTTGCAGCCCTGATGTTGCAGCAACAGGGAAAATCTGTATTATTGCTTGAAGCTCGTGCCGCCGGCAGCAGACTGACCGATCAGCGTACACTGGCTTTGTCGTATCACAGTATTCAAGTATTTCGTCATGCAGGAGTGGAACTCCCTGACGATGTTTTTACTTTCATTCAGAAGGTGCACGTTTCGCGGCAGCATTATTTTGGTCGAGTACTGTTGTCAGCTCAGGATATAAATCTGCCTTATCTCGGTGCCACCATTGATTATGTGAAATTGGTTCAGGCCTGTGAACAAGCACTGACTAAACTTCGGGTTCCCGTACAATGGCAGACTAAGGTAGAAAAAATACATACAACGCCACATTGGGCTTCTATCCAGTGCCAGAGCCAGTTTCAGACACGCATATTTACTGCGCAATGGCTAATTCTCGCTGAGGGCGGTAATTTGGCCGCAGACTTACCTGATATTCAGATACGCAGCTACGATTATCAGCAACAGGCCTTGGTCAGTACTCTTAAATTTGAATTACCCAATCAATCTGTTGCTTATGAACGTTTCACCCTTAACGGTCCATTGGCATTATTGCCGTATGCAAATGATTTTCGTTTGGTATGGACATGTACGCCGCAGGAAGCAAAACAACGCCAGCAGATGGATTTGGATACGATGAATCAGCAGTTACAAACGGTGCTGGGAAACCGTCTTGGCCGGCTTTGTCAGATAGGCAATGTGGCAACTTTTCCACTAAAATTGCGGCAGCTTAGCCGTGTTTACAGCCAGCGAGTAATCTGTATCGGTAATGCAGCTCAGACCATGCATCCCGTGGCTGCTCAGGGACTGAATTTGGGTGTACGTGATGCAGAAACACTAAGTGTCGTATTTGGCTCATTTGATATTGCAAAACTGGATAATGATATTTTGGCGCGAAACTATGCACAAGCACGTGCTTATGATGCGAATGCGGTTGTAGGTTTCACACATGCTTTGGTTCAACTGTTTGATCATGCCCATAGTGGTCTGGCTTACGGCCAGAGTTTTGCGATGAGTATTCTGGGTGCTATACCAGAGTTCAGACAGTCATTTACCAAACAATTGGTTTATGGTCTGAATTCATCCTTCACAAAATTTGCTGAATAAGAATATTGGCATGATAAGGACGTAAAATGCATCATAAGCAGCAAACAGATTTTGACATCATTGTTCTCGGTGGTGGGCTAATTGGAGCGACATTGGCACTCATATTGCAGCAGCAGGGCAAAAGTGTATTACTAGTAGAAAAAGCACCACCAACAACCAACCTGACCAGTCTGACTCAATCATGGGATGCGCGTATCTATGCAATTAGCCCAGCCAACCAACAGCTTTTAAATAAATTAGGTGTATGGCCTGCAGAGAGAGTACAGCCAGTAAGCCGTATGGAAGTATATGGCGACACCAACGGGCATATCAGTTTTGATGCAGCCAGCGTAAAAGTACCTTATATGAATTACATGCTGGAAAACCGCTATTTGCTAGCCAGAATATGGCTTGCTTTGGTAGAGACTGATGTAACCATTGTGCAAAGTAAGCCCCAAATGATAAGCACTGACGTCTGGTCAGCACAGCTTACATTGGAAAATGGCTCTTCTTATCGCAGTCAGTTACTCATAGGTGCTGATGGTGCTCAATCGTGGCTACGGCAGCAGGCAGGTATTACAGTAAACGTTTCACCGTACCAGCAGCAAGGTTTGGTAGCTAATTTCAACACAGAAAAATATCATCACGGCTGCGCTTACCAGTGGTTTAGTCATGGCGATATTCTTGCTTATCTGCCTTTACCAGGGCATCAAATTTCTATTGTTTGGTCTACAGCTTCCGCAGACAAGCTTTCACACCTGAATGGTGAAGATTTTGCTTGTAAAATAGCTGAAGCAGGCAATTATCAGTTGGGTGAATTAAGCCCGATCACTCCGGTATTTGCTTTCGACCTTATTAAGCGCCAGCCGCAGACTATCATCAGTCAGCGTATAGCTTTGATTGGTGATGCAGCACATACCGTTCATCCTTTGGCTGGACAAGGTGTTAATCTGGGTTTCGCAGATGTAGAATATCTCAGTCAGTTGCTAGCACATGCCGATGATTTAGGTAGCTTGTCTTTGCTCAGACAATATCAGCGTTCCCGCTTACTAGCAGTGCGTACAATGCAGCAGGGTTGTGATGGATTGTTCAGACTGTTTGCCAATAATTACCTACCCGGAATAAGCTGGTTGCGCAATCAGGGAATGAATATGGTGAATAATTTAGATTCGCTTAAAAATCAGCTAATTCGTCAAGCTATGGGGCTGTAATAATCTCAAGCCTAAATACTGTAAAATAAATTTTAATTAATGAGTAGAAATTTATATCTTTGTATTTAAATATTTTTATTTATAAAAATGTATGAATTGTTGAAAATTTTAATAAATAATTAATTTACAGTTTCGTTGTTGCTCGTTTTTCCAATCAATATGAATGTGTAAAATATTCTTTTTTTAAAAATTGATATAAATATAGATTAAAGGTGCTATATTATCAATCATCAAAATGTATTAATCTAGTACACCAGCTCATTTTGATTAATAACGTTTATCTTATTACATCATAATATCAAGGCTGAATTAAGACTTAATTGCTGCATATTTTGCATGGGTAGTTCTTTAAGTTATTTCTTTCTCTCAGGTAGTAACTTTTGTGAGATAAAAAGCTCTAAAATTAGCTGATAGACTCAAAAATGCTTGAATTATTAAATAATAATCCAGATGATATAGAGACAAAGTACGCATAAACAGAATTAAATTATTTTAATATTATTGATTATGTATTTTTACATTGATGAATTTATTTAATTTTTATCAAGTTATTATACTGTCTGTAACTAGCTTGATGTCGAAAGCTTATCTGTTTATTACTATTTTCAGGTTAGAATGTTTGGAATAAATATTTTAACTTTCACAACGCATATGTTTTTGACTAATTTGTGATTGATAAGCTTCTGACATTCTTAGAAATACGTGTTATTTGTATAATTTATTATTTTTTGGTTTTTTAGCCTGAAGAATTAATAGAGCATAATGCAAGGATTTAGATTTTTCTTAAGCTCACACATCTGCTTATTAAAATTTAAAATAAAGTAAGTTAATACGTATATTAAGATTGATACTTGTAATGCCTAAAACTCAAGTTTTCGTTGAGTACTTTGATTGAGCAATATCAGAAAAAAAACTCAAGCTATATCTGAACTGATTAAAGGCTTACCATTGGATGCAATATTATTTGGATTAATTATCACAGTTAAATTCTAGTTTGTTTTCTCAAGTTTGCATAGAAAACTGCTGATATCACACTCAAATCTGTAACTGAATAAGACTGTACGAAGATAATCAAAAAATTTGCTGTGTACCAATTCTTTGTGGAGATGTTATATTCTGCTATAAATGGGATTAAAAATTTGAACAGTTTTAAACATCTAAGGTCTAAACTCATTTGTACAAGTTTGTGCATTGATGAGTATAGGCGAGTATAGAATGGTGCCCGGAGCCGGAATCGAACCGGCACGGCCGTTTTAAGAGCCGACGGATTTTAAGTCCGTTGTGTCTACCTATTTCACCACCCGGGCGGATGGAAATTAATACAAAAGATGTATTAATTTTTATGTTGGAGGCGGGGGCACGGATTTAAACCGGCCTACACAGCTTTGCACACTGTGGCATAGTCACTCTGCCACCCCGCCATAAAACTATTCAAATTATCTGGAGGCGGGAGTCGGAATCGAACCGGCGTACACGGATTTGCAGTCCGCTGCATGACCACTCTGCCATCCCGCCTTAAATCTTAAATATTTACTCAATCGGGTAGAGCAACTACTAAATCAAAATCTGGAGCGGGAAACGAGTCTCGAACTCGCGACCTCAACCTTGGCAAGGTTGCGCTCTACCAACTGAGCTATTCCCGCATTTCACTTTATACATGTGAGCATGTTTTTTTGGAGCGGGAAACGAGTCTCGAACTCGCGACCTCAACCTTGGCAAGGTTGCGCTCTACCAACTGAGCTATTCCCGCGGTGCTCATTCGTACTGAATGAAGAAGCAACATTATATCGATGAAAAAATCTGTGTCAAGGCTATTAATGAAGCTTGCTTGTTTTTTTTTGCTTTCACTATGATTTTTTAAGATTTAAATTCTTTAGTAGCCATTTTTAAATAATACAGCATGGACCAGATGGTCAGAATGCAGGCCACAAGCATCAGAATATTTCCAATTTTCCATAGCAGATTGGGTTCTGCTAATGGGGGAGATGTCATCAATAGTATAAATATGGCACCCATTTGAGCAGCGGTTTTGAATTTGCCTAGTTTGGCTACTGCCACACTATTGCGTTTACCCAGTTGGGCCATCCATTCACGCAAAGCAGAAATGGTGATTTCCCGCCCGATAATTATCATGGCAAATATAGCGTATGTGCGGCCGGTTGCTACTAGCAATATCAAGGCTACAGCTACCATTAGTTTATCGGCAACTGGGTCAAGGAAAGCACCAAAATTAGATGTTTGCCCCCATCGGCGTGCCAGATATCCATCAAACCAGTCAGTAATGGCCGCGGCTGCAAAAAAGCCTGCCGCTAGCCAGTTGATAATCTGACGGTCGCTGATCCAGTCTGTAGGCAAATAAAATAAGAGGGTGAATACAGGAATGATAAGGATACGCAACCAAGTGAGCAATATCGGAAAATTCCATGGCATAACGGGGTGTTCCTGATGGGTTTAGGTTTGGTTAGTTCACATGATACCTGTTTGATCGTTTTCAGGTAATTTTTTATTATTCGTTGTTGTCCGCATCAGTGCATAGAGAGATGTAGGTTCTTAATTTCAAAATAATATCGGTTAAATATTGCTTTGGTTCTAGATATGAGCAGTAATATTCAAATCTTTAATCAGGCAGCATGGCTATTGCACCCGTGCTGCCTAAACGGTAGATATTATTTGACCATATCCTTATAAGCGCCATAGCCTGCTGCTTCCATTTCATCATATGGAATGAAGCGCAGGCTAGAGCCGTTGATACAGTAGCGCAAACCACCCCGTTCTTGCGGACCATCATTGAATACATGTCCTAAATGCGAATCAGCCTGATGGCTACGTATCTCTGTGCGTTGCATACCATGGCTGTTATCATGATGTTCACTAACGGCTTCTGATTGAATTGGCTGGCTAAAAGCGGGCCAGCCGCAGCCGGAATTGAATTTGTCACGCGAACTGAATAAGGGTTCTCCACTTACAATATCCACGTAAATACCGGGAACAAAAAGCTCATCATAGGGATGGCTAAAAGGTCGTTCGGTAGCAGAATTCTGTGTTACCTGATAGGCTTCTTCGCTTAACTGTTGATGTAAAGCAGCATTATCGGGTTTGTGAAAAGAATCGGGGTTGTAAGCTTGAGTAAGAGTAGTTGGCTGAGGCAGTTCGGGCAATGGTTCACGCGCTTTTTGTAGATCAATGTGGCAATAGCCCTGTGGATTTTTATCCAGATAGTCCTGATGATATTCTTCAGCCGGGAAAAAATTTTGTAATGGCAGATTTTCCACAACAATTGGTGCTGTGTACCGACCCTGTTCGGCTTTGATGACCGCCTGAATAATATCGCGATCAGCTGCATCAACATAATAAATACCACTGCGGTACTGGGTACCTACATCGTGGGCCTGCCGGTTTAGGGTAGTGGGGTCAATGATTCGGAAAAAATGACGCAGAATATCGGTTAAGGACAGAATGTCTGCATCGTATTCAAGTTTGATGGTTTCGGCGTGGCCGGTATTTTGATTGCATACTTCTTCGTAACTGGGATTAGTAGTACGTCCATTGGCATAGCCTGCTTCCGTGTGCAATACGCCTTTTAGTCCTTTAAAATAGCCTTCCATACCCCAAAAACAACCGCCAGCTAAATAAATAGTTTTTTTATTCATGATGTTATAACCTGTCGCTGTATGATATTTATCTATATGCTATCACCTGCTTATCATGAATGAAAGGTGTTGTTTTGCTTAATTATGTGCGTGTGATATAAAATCTTAATACTTGATGAGTAAATCTACGTAGTGCAGACCTAATTTAAAGAATTGTTATGAGTATTATTACTTATTTGCGTCCGGCACGGGCGGAGGATTGTGAAGACATCTACAATGCGCATCGCTATGCAGTGCAATATACTTGCGCACGCAAGTATGATGAAACCGTGTTGAAAGCTTGGTTATCATTGTTAAATATTGAAAGTTATTTACATACTCTGGCTGATACAAATAAAGCTTTATGGGTAGTTGATTATAAGGGCCATATACAGGGTTTTTTTCAAATGGATCTTGTTGAGGCACAATTGGATGCATTATATATCCATCCGTTTGTACATAATCAGGGGTTAGGAACGGCTTTGTTGCAGCGTGCTGAAAATGTTGCCATTCGTGCAGGTTTGGGGATGCTGAAGCTGTATGCATCGCTTAATTCTGTAAAGTTTTATGAAATCAATGGCTATGTTTCTTTGGGAGAATGTGCTTTGCCGCTTAATAAAGAGGTTACGGTGAATTGCCTGCTGATGCGAAAATATTTAACTGAGTAGCTTTTTTACAGATATCTTTCTTGTAATCACAATTATTATGTCTATTAATTTTGTAATATCTACAATATATATAAATAGAGCATTTCTTTTTGTTTTAGATAAATCCAAAATTTAAGCAAACTTTCCACATCTTTGTTTATTTGTGAATTTTATTTCAATGTTTATTATGTTTTCACAGGTTGATGTAGATATTTTAGCTCAGTGAATATACCGTTCCCGATTGTTGTATACACTTAATATTGGTAGGTATTTATAAATTGCCTATTTTTTAATCAATTAAAAATATTCTCTAAAAAACAATAGTATATTATAGTTATCCCCAGATTTTACCCGCAGTTTTGCGCTGAAATTTGTGTACAGGTGGATAAGTTTGCGCTTCATGTTCGAATTGTTCTAACTCTGCACATAAAGAAGCTTGCCAGCCTTGGTAGTGCCTGCCACAATAGTTGTTCAATTCTTTTTTTTATCAATTTGCATTTATATGAAATGTCCCTTTTGTCAACATCATAATACACAGGTAATAGATACCCGTCTGAGTGAAGGTAATAATAGTATTCGTCGCCGTCGCCGCTGTCTTGCCTGTGATAGCCGCTTTAGTACACTGGAAGTGGTGGAAATGCGCATGCCTTTGATTATCAAGCGGACAGGTGAAAAAGTGCTGTTTGATCCTGCTAAACTTTATACCAGTATAAGTAGGGCATTACATAAACGGCCAATGGATAGAGAAAGTATTGAGAATGCAGTAGCAGAGATTGAAACCAATCTTTACCATATGGGTATTAAAGAAGTGCCCAGCCATATGATTGGAGATATGGTACTTGGGTTACTGGCAAAACTGGATGAAGTAGCGTATGTCCGTTTTGCATCGGTATATAAAAGTTTTCATGATGTTTCAGAATTCACACAGCTCATCGCTAGTTTAAAAAAGAAAAATTAGAAGTATAAATTCTCATGCTGTTTCTTTCTGTTCGCTGCAATGGCGGCTAAATCTTGTTATACTTTGTAACTATTATGCCTTGTCATGAAAGCTCGAATTTATCATGTTGAAATCTCGTTTATGGTTGCTGGTTGCAATCGCTTTGCTGAGTTTATCTGCTTGTAAACAGAAAGATACCTCTGTAACGATTGATGCCAGCGATACTCAGGCAGCAAGTAGTGCCAGTGAGGCTTCTGCGTCTAATGCAAACTCTACTCAAACATTAAGCAGTAACGATGGCAAAGTTAGCATTGTGTTAGATGGTGATTTTACTGATGTTTTGGATAGTGCCTCAGACTGGGTTGATCAGAGTCAGGTAAAGAATCTGACATTATTGCAGCACGATGATGACAGCAATATTACACTGGCGGTAAATAATCTGGGCGTAATGAAAATTAAACCAGACGAATATTTTAAAAATTTAGCGGACAGCTTGAAAAACAACGCAGCCATAAGCAAAGTTAAGCTGGGAATTGCTACTGAAAACCGCATGAATTACCGCTTCAGCCATCAGCAGAACGGCACTTTATTAAATGAAAGCTGTGTTGCACTAGTGGCAAATGGAAATCTGTATACAGTTTGTGCCAGCAGCGATAGTGCCTCTGATGATGCTCTTGCTGCTACTTTGAAAACAATTAATTTACAGAATAGTTAATGATGAGCTTTTCCGAGCTGGATAAAAAATTTATGCAAACCGCCCTTGATCTGGCCTGGCAAGGGCGGTTTTCTACTTCTCCCAATCCCCGTGTTGGATGTGTCATTGCTCGTGGCGAGCAGATAGTAGGTGAGGGTTTCCATGTGCAAACTGGTTTAGCTCATGCTGAGGTTAATGCTTTGAAACAGGCTGGATCATTGGCTCACGATGCTACTGTATATGTCACACTAGAGCCTTGCAGTCATACAGGTAGGACGGGGCCCTGTGCGCAGGCGTTGATTGAAGCAGGTATTAAGCGCGTTGTTGTGGCCATGCTAGACCCTAATCCACAGGTCAGTGGCAAGGGTATAAAGATGCTGGAACAAGCAGGTGTGAATGTTGAAAGCGGATTGTTTACCTTACAGGCGCGTGAACTTAATCCAGGTTTCCTTTCTAGACAAGAAAGAAACAAGCCTTATATCAGACTTAAAATTGCAGCGAGTCTTGATAGTAAAACTGCGTTGAGTAATGGGCAAAGCCAGTGGATTACAAGTGATGCTGCTCGTAATGATGTTCAGACATTGCGCGCTGAGAGCTGTGCAGTCTTAACTGGTATCAATACCGTTATTGCAGATGATCCACTGCTAAATGTGCGGAGGTTTAAAGCCTTGCGCCAGCCAGTGCGTATTATTTTGGATAGTCAGCTGCGTATTACTCCTGCTTTCCATGTGATTCAGGATACAAATAGCCCAACATTAATTGTGACTACTATCCGAGACAAGGCTAAACAGGCCCTTTTTGCACCGTATTCCCATGTTTCCGTTCTAACCTTGCCTCCAAACCATCACGGACAAATAGAACTTTCCGAACTTTGGCCTATACTGGTTCAACGTAATATCGGTTTGATTCTCGCGGAAACGGGCGCAACCTTGAATTCTGCTTTACTGGCAGGCCAAGCAGTCGACGAAATTATTTATTATCAGGCGCCGAAGATTCTAGGTTCATCCGCAAGAAACGCAATCGAACTTCCCGAAAATCAAGAGGCATTGAATGAATCTGAATGGCAATCAGTCGATCTTAGACTGCTGGGTAATGATTGTCGCTGGACAATACGCCATGAGCAGAGTGCTTCTTGGTTAAAAGGTAGTTTGTTATAGCAGTTAAAAATCTATCTATATCAAACATTCTTTAATTAATGTATCAAACACAGCTGAAAATAAAATTTCGTTGTGTAACAATATTCTCATTGTTAGTTTATTTTACTAATCCTACATAATGTATGCAGCATTATTGATATTACAATATTAATTATTACATTGCTCATTGATAATAAAGGCTTCGCTATGCGTATTCTATTAACGGGTTCAAAAGGTCAGGTAGGAAGTTGCTTGCGGGAAAGATTTCCTGAAAACTGGGAATTGATAGCCAGTGATTCTCAGACACTGAATATTACAGATGCACATAATGTGCTCAATATGGTTAAGACATTTGAACCGGATATGATCATCAATGCTGCCGGTTATACTAAAGTCGATGCCGCTGAAACAGATAGCGATAAAGCATTTGCAGTTAATGCAACCGGAACTCTGAATCTAGCACAGGCTGCACAGTCGATTGGTGCACGTTTGATTCATTTGTCCACTGAGCAGGTATTTGATGGACATCATCATGTGGTGCTCACTGAAAATATGGCTCCTAATCCAGCAAATATTTACGGACACAGTAAATTGGCAGGTGAATTACTTGCTTTAAATGCCCATGTTGAAACTGCAGTCATCCGAACTTCTTGGGTTTACAGTGAACATGGTCACAATTTTGTTAAAATTATGTTGCAAAAAGGTTTGGAAGCACCGACTATCCGGGTCGTTGATGACCAAATTGGTTGTCCAACCTATGCCGGAGATTTAGCTGAAGCCATCATCCGCCTAGCTGAATTAAAGAGTTCGCCACGTGGAATATTCCATTTTGCTGGTAGTCAGCAAATGAGCTGGGCAGAATTTGCTCAGCGCATTTTTATCGAAGCTGCCAAAATAGATGATCGCTATAGTAAAGTAAAGGTAGAACGCATCGCTACCGCAGATTATAAGTGTGCAGCTAAGCGTCCTGAGTTTGGTATTCTAGATAGCCGTACCTTGCAAAATATCATACAGCAACCAGTAACCGATACGCCTTTATCGCAAGTCGTTAGCAAACTTTTGAAATAAAAATATAAAATTAGCGGGTTAATAAAAACCCGCTAATTTTAGTTTGACGATTTATTTTTCTTTACGCATATCATGGTGTTCGATTACGAATCCTGCTTCCTTATAAGTACGGAATCTTTGTCTTGCCATTGCGACTTCATCCAGATCATTAGCCACCAGCTCTAATACACGCTCTGGTCTTTGTGGTGCTTCAGACCAATAAACATCTGCCAGATTAATAACTACCCAATCATTTTTAATAGCAGGTAAATCATTGCCATAAGAAAGTAATACCCATTGTCCTTCTACGGGTAAAGGCTGTGAGTGAGGCCAGATTTCATGTGGCAGGAAACTAGTAGCGTTAAATGACCACAAAGCATGATCAAGTTCGTTGACTTTACCTGCATCTTCCAGCCAAATTAATACACTTAGCCCGCTTTTAAACACTTTTTGTGTCAGCCGGCAGGTGAACGAAACTATGTCAGAGAGGTGCGTGTAAAAAGTGGTAGTGGCCATATCATTTCGCATTTAGACTTGTTGAAGCAGATACTCCACTAGCAGTGGCACGGGTCGGCCTGTTGCACCTTTATTAGAGCCGGAATGCCATGCTGTACCAGCGATATCCAAATGTGCCCATGGGTAGGATTTTGTAAAATAAGAAAGAAATGCCGCAGCAGTAATCGTACCAGCGGGCCGGCCACCTATATTTTGCAAATCCGCAAAATTGGATTTCAGCTGTTCTTTATATTCATCGAATAACGGCAACTGCCAAGTTTTATCGTTAATATTGTTGGCTGCTTCTAACAACTGTTCTATTAGTGGTTGATTATTGCCTAGTACTCCCTGAGCTACATGCCCCAGAGCAATAATACATGCACCTGTCAAAGTAGCGAGATCGATAACAGCTTTAGGCTGGAAACGTTCCGCGTAGGTCAGCGCATCACATAAAATCAGCCTGCCTTCTGCATCAGTATTTAGCACCTCGATGCTTAATCCATTCATGGCTTTTACTACATCACCAGGCTTGACAGCATTACCCGATGGCATATTTTCACAAGTAGGAATAACTGCAACTAGGTTTAAGGGCAGCTTAAGTTTTGCTGCAGCTGCAAACGCTCCGATAACTGAAGCTGCGCCACACATATCAAATTTCATTTCATCCATAGCTGCGCCCGGTTTAAGCGAAATTCCTCCCGAATCAAAGGTTATACCTTTACCTACCAATACCACTGGTTTCTCATCCGCTTCAGGAGCGCCATGATATTGCAGTTCAATCAGGTATGCACCTGCTGTACTGCCCTGAGCTACAGCCAGTAACGCATTCATCCCCATTTCCTGAAGTTCTGCTGTAGACATGATACGGGCACTGGCACCTACATTTTCAGCAATCCTAGCCGCTGTAGAGGCCAGATAGGATGGAGTACATACATTACCGGGTGCATTACCAAGGTCTTTACAGATATTCATTCCGTAAACTATGGCTTCAGCTTTTATAAGGTATTCATTTACTTCTTGAGTAGTATAATAATGTACTTGCTCCAATTTGATCGGCTTAGCATCTTTTTTAAAAGTGTCAAAACGATAAACTGCCTCACCTACAGCGATAGTAAATGCCTGTACCCATTTTTGCACAATGACTTTTGAAACTAAACTCAGATCCACATCAATCCGAATTTGTTCTTTGGCCCAGCATGCTACAGATGTTGCCAGTTTTTGTATGCTGGCATAATCCTCTTCTTCTATACGTGCAACCGCTACAGCTTGTAGCTGATTCTGCTCAAGTGTATGTGTAGCAAGAAAATCTTTTTCTTGCTGGTCTAATTGAGACAGCAAAGTATCGATAACTGTGTTATTGCGATTATTGTTGGCAGCGGCGATAATCAGTAAAGAACTGTTGTTTTGCGGCTGCAATAGTTCGGTTTTTATGCTAAATTTCATATTTCTTCTCCCAATCTAAGGGCGTTGTATATATTCTGTTCAAATCAGCCTTCAGGCAGATTTGGATTCCCCTATTGTAACGCAGGCTGTCAGTAAAATATGGACAGTCGCAGATGTGTTTATTAATTTATGATTTATCAACGCCAATTTATTAAAGAATTATCATGGACGGCCGTTGGCATATTCGTGATTTTACTTGTTGTACTGGTGGCCACTCAGGCAATCAATTTACTTGGAAGAGCTGCCAGCGGGCGGGTAGCCATTGATGCGGTAACAGCGCTGATTGGGTTTTGGACGATAGGTCTGACGCCGGTATTACTAATTCTGACAGCCTACATCAGCATCATTACAGTATTGACACGCTACTGGCGTGACAGTGAGATGGTAATCTGGCTATCCAGTGGCTTATCATTAAGAAATTGGATTTTTCCAATTATGAAATTCAGCATACCATTTGCTGTGCTGGTTGCGCTGGTATCAATGCTGATACAGCCGTGGGCAGAATGGCGCAGCCGAGAATTTGCAGAATTACTGAAACAGAAACAGGAAATGTCTTTGCTCGAACCGGGCGTATTCAGAGAAATAGGCAAAAGCCATCCTCGAGTTTATTTCATTGAAACTTTTGATCCTGATACGGGCAAGGCCAGCAATCTTTTTGTACGTGAAAAAGAAAAAAATGGCAAAGACAGTACCATATTTGCCAAAAGAGGGGAGTTTAAACAGGATGGAGAAAAAAGAATTCTGACACTTGAAGACGGATTCCGCTATTACGGACAACCCGGACAGGCAGATTATCAGAGAGCTTCATTTAACAAAATGACACTTGTAATCAGTGTCAATACAATGATTATTGATCCGAAGCAAAATAGACATACCATACCAACTGCGGCACTATTAAGTAGTAATGAAGCTATTTATAAAGCAGAGCTGATGTGGCGGTTGTCACTACCGATTAGCGTAATTATTCTGGCTCTGCTTGCCTTACCTTTGTCTTATTTTAATCCGCGTACAGGACATACCTACAATATCCTGATTGCAATAGCCATCTTCCTGATTTACCAGAACGGGCTCACTTTTCTACGTGACTTAGTTGAGAATGGACGTATTCCGCTTTGGTTGGGTATCATACCAATGCATCTGTTGATGTTTCTGGTGTTTTTATTTCTATTACGCTGGCGGGATATGCCTTCAGCACCATTTAGAACAGCATTTACATCATTGCTGGGAGGCCGCTCCTGATGCGTCTGCTCAATCGTTATGTAATTAGCCAACTATCGATTTGTACAATTTATGCACTTTTAGCGCTGATTAGCTTGTACAGCTTCTTCGATATTATGGGGGAAATTAGCCATGTTGGTGACGGACGATATACGGCCGATAAAATGCTGTTTTATGTTTTATTGTTGATTCCCACTCATGCTTACGAACTGATGCCTCTGGCCGTACTAGTAGGTGCTTTGGTTTGTCTGAATCAGATGGCCAGCCATAGTGAATTTACCGTCATCCGAACATCTGGAATCAGTCTGGCCAGCATCATTGGTATGATGCTGCAATTTGGTCTAATGTTTGCAATTATCGCAGCATTATTAGGTGAATATGTGGTTCCTAAAACAGGACCATATGCAGAACAATATCAGTTGCACGCTCGTCAAAACACTATTAGTGCTGGAGATAGCGGTATCTGGCTCAAACAGGGCCAAGATATTGTAAATGTAGCAGAAATGTTGCCAGATGGTAGTTTAAAAGATATCAGCATATACCGACACGATGATCAATTTCATTTAAGTGAAACATTACATGCTGCCAGTGCTAATGTAGATGTGCATACTCAGGCGGGTAAACAGACAAAATGGCATTTGCATCAGGTAAACCAATCGATATTACAAGCACATCAGATTGTCGTAAACCATCTGGAAAATGTTGATTGGCATATGTCCATAAATCATCAGCTGCTTAATATTTTGCTGGTAGCACCAGAGCAAATGTCTATAGTCGCATTATCTACGTATATCAAGCACCTGAAAAATAATCACCAGCAAATAATTCGTTATGAACTCGCTTGGTGGCGCAAAATTGCTTATCCATTAGCCTGCATTGTTATGGCGCTGGTGGCATTGGCATTTACACCCCAACAAAACCGGCGCGGTAATATGGGCTTGAAACTATTTTACGGCATCTGTTTGGGTTTGTTTTTTCATTTCTCGGGTCGTTTATTTGGTTTTACCAGTCAATTATATGGAGTGCCAACACCGGTAGCAGCTTTTTTGCCGACACTTTTATTTTTAAGTTTGGCAGTCTATCTTATAAGGCGACAAGAAAAGAGATAGTAAGAATAAATTGATGCCCTATAGGTAAAGAAATTTATCAGTAGGGTATCAATTATTTTTCCCCCTATAGTAGTTCATAATAAATAATTCACATGAAATTCAGCAGAAATGAAATATTATTTTGATATAGAATCTAGCTTAAGTTACGACTATTCCGAATAATCAAAATCATTTTTTACAATATCATTATTATAATTTTTTATATAAATAAGGATGATATAGATAAGCTAGCTAGTTTAAACTAAATTAAATACAACTGAGAAAAAATAAATACGTCAAAAGAAATACTCTGAATAATTAGAATTTCGGAAAAAACTTTTTAAAAATATCTTTCCATTGTACGTAAATATTTGTTATTCAATATATTCTAATTTATTCATATAATTTCAGTTCTTGATTCATCAAGGGGGAATATATTTAATAAAGCAATTTATGCAGTTTTTTCTGTTCGTTAATTTGTGTCAGGATACCTGCACTTTGCAGTAACTGAATATATGTAGTAATGTAGCTATACTGTGCTTCTGCCAGTTTTTGCTCTGCATCAGCTTTGGCCTGCAAAGCCTGTAATTCGTCCAAATTGCTTCGTATGCCAACCTTACGTCCCAATTGCGTAGCTTGAAGTTTTACTGCATTGGCTTTCAATAATTGTTGTTGGGCCTGAATCTGGTATAGATTACCCATAGTTGTTTGATAAGCCTGATCTATGTTTAGCTTAATTTTACGTTCAGTAGCAATTAGTTGAAATTTATTTTGCTGTTCTTTGGCTGCTGCTTCCTTGATTTTACTGTGAATCATTCCTCCTGAAAATAAAGGCATTGAAAGTTGAACGGTTACAATACCTCCTTTACTTCGCGTGCCATGATCCATGCCATAAAACTGCTGAATCTGATGATTATCCTGATACCCACCATTTAGAGTTAGTTTAGGCCAGTTTTCAGCTTTGGCGGCAATATAAGCCTGTTTGGCATTTTGCAGAGCCAGTTTTTGCTGCTGCCATTCCGGATTATTTTTTTGTGCCAGCATCAACCAGTCTGATTTACTTGTTTTCCCAAGTAAATCACCAAAATCGGTGTGTTTCAACCGCTTTATTTGTTTGGGATCCAATCCTGTAATATTGGCTAGATTATTTTGTGCTACCAACAAATCCGTCATACTACTGACTTTTTTCGCGCGGGCAGCTTCATAGCCTGCCTGAGCTTCATTGGTGTCTACAATAGTGGCCGCACCCTTATTGAATAAAGCTTTAGCCTGTTTGATTTGCATGGCGTAAGCTTCTTTTTCTTTTTCAATTGAAACCAATTTGTCTTCTATCAATAAAACCTGAAAATAGGCTTTAGCAACTTTAAAAAGTAAATCTTCTTTCACATTTTCCAGCTGCCAATCAGCCATGCTGGCCGTGATTTTACCCTGCTGATATTGTGCCCATTTGGATTTATCAAATAATGATTGACTTGCCTGAACATTCCATCCGTGAGTCTGAGTCGTACTGGATAAAGAGGAAGGTTGTTTCTGGTATATATAGTTAGTATTTACCTGCGGCAATAAAGCAGCTCGAGTTTGTGGCAGTTGTTCCTTTTGTACATCCCGCTCACTTTGTGCCGCAGCATAATCTGCAGAGTAATTTATTGCGGCCTGCCAAGCTTCGAATAAATCAAATGCCTGTGCATTAGAGTGTAAAAATACGAAGCCAAGTAAAGCAAAGATAAATTTTCTGCAATTAAAGGGGTAATTTTTGTGCATCAGCGTTCTCGCATACTTTCATCTACTTTGGTTTGTAACGGGCTTAATAAATAAGTAATAACGCGACGCTTACCGGTTTTAATTTCAGCTGTGACATTCATGCCTGCAGTCAAATTAACTTTTTTACCATCAATCACTAAATAATTTTTGTCTAGAACAATTGTTGCAGCAAACACTAAGCCTAGTTTTTCATCTTCAATAGCATCAAAGCTAACATTTTTTACTTTGCCGGTTAGATAACCATAACGAGTGTAGGGGAAAGATTCGATTTTAATAACTGCATTCTGCCCAGCTTTGACAAAACCGATATCTTTATTTGATACCAATGCTTCAATTTCCATCTGATCCTGATCAGGTACCACCACCATAATTTGTTGGGCAGCAGTCACCACACCGCCCACAGTATAGGTGGCTAGCTGCTGTACTGTACCATCAACAGGGGATTTCAAAGTCATTAGCTGTTTGCGTTGTAAAGCCTTTTCTGTTGCTTGAGTGAGTTGCTGTATTTGTTCGTTTGCCTGTCGAAGCTGATCTAGCGTATCTCGTTTGAGTGTACTGGTTTGTAATTGACGATTTTGCTCTGCTTCACGAATACTTTCCTGTATCTGCCGTAACTGACTGCGCTGACTGGCTAAATCATTTTTATTCTGAATAAATTTGCTTTCCTGTTCATAGTAAGCGTGTTTCGAAACAAAATTTTGGGCCAGTAAGTCTTTATAGTCTGATGTACGGCTTTGTTCAATGGCGGTAGTTTGCTCCAGCTTGCTTACCTGAGACTGAGTACCTTGAAGCTGAGCCTGATGTTCACGCAGCACCGTTTGCAATTGTGCATCTTGAGTAAACCAAGTCTGATACTGATTTAAAGCCAGAGATTGTGCTTCTGTAATCTGATCGGGATTAAGGTGCCACTGCGTAGCAAGCTCCTTATCCAGTATAGGAGTCTGATGAGAATCTAATGCGCGGATTACAGCCTCCAGACGCAATTTATTCAAACGAGCCGCCTGTAAAGATTTTTCCGATTGTGCATAATCACTGTCAGAGCCAATGCCACTCAACTCGACAAGTACTTGTCCGTTTTTTACATGGTCGCCATTTTTTACTGCAATTTTATCAACTACCGAAGTTTCCAATGGTTGAATAACTTTGCTGCGTCCACCTGGTGTTGTTTTGCCCGTGGCCACTGCAACAATATCCAGCTTACCAATTAAAGCCCATAGAAGAGCGATTACTGCGAACAGGATAATCAGACGAGCGGTCCACTTTGGTGCTGCGGATAGAGGAGTTTCGGTTAATTCCAGATGTGCTGGTAAAAAGGCACGTTCATCTTTATCGCGTTTAGGTGGATCGAGTTGAAACCGTACGGCCCACACATTTTTCCATACTGTGCTATAACGTTGCAGGAAATCTTTAAATGCTTGAATGCGAATACTCATATATTAATTTCTTATTCTGATTCGTTTCAGCTGTTTTGCAGCTGATATAAATAGCGATAATAGCCATCTGGTTTAGCCAGTAATTCTTGATGAGTACCTTCTTCTACAATGCTACCCTTATCCATGGCAATAATGCGATTAGCCATACGCACTGTAGATAAGCGATGAGCAATAATCAAAACGGTACGACCTTTACAAATAGCCTGCATATTTTTCATTATTGCACGTTCAGATTCATAATCTAGCGCACTTGTCGCTTCATCAAGTATTAAAATACGCGGATTTCCAACCAGTGCTCTAGCAATGGCAACACGTTGTCGTTGTCCGCCAGACAATCCTGCACCTTGCTCACCAACAATTGTGTCGTATCCTTCAGGCAACTCCATAATAAAATCGTGTGCACCAGCCATTTTTGCTGCATACATTATTTTTTCTAACGGCATGCCAGGATCTGCAAGTGCAATATTAGCGCGGATACTCTGATTTAGCAGAACGTTTTCCTGTAAAACAACGCCTACCTGACGACGTAACCACGCAGGATCTGCCAGTGCTAAATCATTACCATCAACCAGTACCCGTCCACGCTCTGGCGTATATAATCGTTGCACCAGTTTGGTTAATGTAGATTTGCCAGAACCGGAACGACCAACAATGCCTAGTATTTCACCCGGCTTAATCTTTAAATTCAAATCACGTAGAATTTCTGCACCATCTGGACGATAGCGAAATGAGATTTTTTCAAACTCGATTTGTCCTTTAATATTGGGTAAGGCCATTCGTGAAGTGGGATTTTCTGTTGGGGTATTTAAAATGTCCCCAAGTCTGGATACAGAGATACCCACCTGCTGAAAATCCTGCCACAACTGAGCCAGACGGATAACCGGAGCGGCTACTTGTCCTGCAAGCATGTTAAAAGCGATCAACTGTCCTACAGTGAGTTCACCTTTAATTACCAGATGAGCGCCAAGCCATAAAGTAATAAGTGTGACCATTTTTTGGATGAACTGTACGCCTTGCTGGCCTATAGTAGCCAGTCGGGCAACACGAAAGCCAGAGCTGACATAAGCTGCGAGCTGCTGATCCCAGCGTCTGGTCATCTGAGGTTCTACAGCCATGGCTTTGATCGTACCAATGGCAGTTACCGATTCAACAAGAAAAGACTGATTATCAGCATTGCGCGCAAATTTTTCATTCAGTCTAGAACGTAGTATGGGACTGATGGTGGCGGACCAGAAGGCATAACAGGGGAGTGAAATAATCACTACCAATGTAAGCCAACCACTATAAAACCACATGACTATCAGAAATATAAATGAAAAGCACAAATCCAGAACAGAGGTCAGAGCTTGCCCAGTTAAAAAGTTACGGATTTGCTCAAGCTCCCGTACTCTTGCCACCGTATCACCTACTCGGCGATGTTCAAAATAAGCCAGAGGCAGGCTTAAAAGATGACGAAAGAGTCTTGCGCCTAATTCGACATCAATACGTGAGGTAGTATGGGCGAAGACATAAGTACGCAGACCACTGAGGACTACATCAAAAATAATAATTACTAGTAATGCAAAGGTAATAACATCAAGAGTAGAGAAACTGCGGTGTACCAGAACTTTATCCATGACCACCTGAAAAAACATAGGCGTCACCAGAGCGAAAAGCTGAATAAAAACCGATACTACCAATACTTCCAGAAAAATCCGGCGATATTTAATTACAGCAGGAATAAACCATGTGAAATCAAATTTAGCTAATTGCCCAAGTACAGATGCTCTAGAAGTAACCAGAATCAGTTGACCAGAATAACGCTGTGCAAATTCTTCTTGGCTGAGTATAACCGGTTTGCCCTGTGCTATATCCTGTATCAGATACCGGTCGCCATCTACTCTGGCTAAAATAAAATGTTGTCCATCCTCCCGCCAGACTACTGCTGGTAATGCTACTAATGAAAGCCGCTCTATACGATGCTTTACCAGCTTTGCTTTCAGCCCTAAATCTTTTGCAGCAAGAAGCCATTGCTCAACATTTAAATCTTCTTTTTCTGTGTATTTATGCGTTATATCTGCCGGATTGACTGCAATACCATGATAGTGGGCTAGTAAAACGAGTGCTGACAAAGCAATATTATTTTTTTGTGCTGAGGATGTTTCAGATGATTCCGAAGATGGCTGCATAGGTGTGAGTAAATAAGTTAGTATAATTTATTATAATTTAACACAAATTCTTAAAAATTAATACACCTAGAATAGTTTAAAAATTATGTGGTTATTATATTTATTAGTTAGTTATAATTTTTAATATTTAAATGGTATAGAGTTGGATAATTAAATTTAAGTATATATAATGAATTAAAAAAAGAGTTTTATATATATTTGTCTTACAAAATTAATGTCTATGAAATAATATTTAAATAATTTGCTAATTATAAACTCTAATATTTATTTCAAGTTTCTCTCTAATCATATTAAAATTAAGTTTATCATTATTATATTAAAAGATTTATAACTTTATAGTCATATTTAGATTCAGGCTTAGATCGGAAAAGATATAATGAATAAGGAAAACGAATATTTAAATTATTAAATTTTTCATGTGGTTAATAACATATTTTTGGCTTGCTAGGTTTAAAAATAAAACACTATGATTGAAACTAAACAAGAAAATGATAATAGATATATCTTGAAATAATAAATACATACAGATTATGGCAATTTAGATTTCTAGATTTTATAATTTATTATTTAACAGCCATCTATTTACTAAAAAAAACATGGAAATTAGACTAATAAAATATTAGAATATTTCTTTTTAATTGTTTGATATTATTTATTCTTTTCATCAGTTATTTTGACTATCGATTTATTTTAAGTTTTAAACAATATTTAAAAACAAAAATAGAAATCAGAAATCCTTAGTTTTAAATATTTAAGGATTTCTGATAGACATGAATAATTAAATTAAAACCGCGCAACCTTGAGCTGGATCGCTGCTGCGCGCAGCCAGCGCATCTTCAACGGTCATCCCTAAGGCTTTGGCTACACCGGCGCCATAATCAGGATGGCAGGCATGGCAATTGCGGATGTGGCGATATTTAATAAAATCAAGTGCATCCCCCATAGCTCGTGCGGTATTTTCAAACAATACTTGTTTTTGAGCATCACTCATCAGATTAAAAAGAGCTCGCGGCTGACTGAAATAATCATTATCGTCTTCATGAAAATTCCAGAAGTCTGCATCTCCGTGTATTTTTAATGGTGGTTCTCTGAATTCAGGTTGTTCTTGCCACTGATGAAAACTATTTGGTTCGTAATGTGGCAGACTACCGTAGTTGTCGTCCACTCGAGTTAAGCCATCACGATGATTGCTGAATACGGGACAACGGGCTTTATTTACTGGTATCTGATGATGATTTACGCCAACGCGATAACGAGCAGCATCTGCGTAGTTATATAAACGAGCCTGCAATACTTTATCGGGTGAAACGCTTATGCCCGGAACCAAATTGCTGGGGGCGAAAGCAGCTTGTTCAACATCAAGATAATAGTTATCGGGATTACGGTTTAGTTCGAATTCGCCTACTTCGATAAGCGGATAATCGCCATGTGGCCAAACTTTGGATAAATCAAATGGGTGATAAGGTACTTTTTCTGCATCAGTTTCGGGCATGATTTGAACGTACATAGTCCATTTTGGAAAATCTCCTTTTTCTATAGCATTGTAGAGATCTCTCTGATGGCTATCCCGATCCTGTCCCATGATGTTGGCAGCTTCTTCATCGGTAAGATTTTTGATGCCTTGTTGGGTACGGAAATGAAACTTAACCCAAAATCGTTCTTTGTTGGCATTGATAAAGCTGAAGGTGTGGGAACCAAAACCATGCATATGACGGTAACTAGCTGGAATGCCTCTGTCTGACATAGTAATAGTGACTTGATGAAAGGCTTCGGGAAGCAGTGTCCAATAGTCCCAGTTATAAGTAGGGCTCCGCAGGTTGGTACGTGGGTCACGTTTGACTGCTTTGTTTAAATCCGGAAATTTGCGAGGATCGCGCAGAAAAAAAACAGGTGTGTTATTACCAACTATGTCCCAATTGCCTTGCTCGGTGTAGAAACGCATGGCAAATCCTCGAATATCCCTTTCTGCATCGCCGCCGCCACGTTCGGCTGCTACTTCTGAAAAGCGAACAAACATTTCGGTCTTTTTGCCAATCTGACTAAACAATTTGGCACATGTATATTGTGTAATATCGTGTGTGACAGTAAATGTACCAAATGCGCCAGAACCTTTGGCATGCATTCGTCGTTCGGGAATGACTTCGCGCACGAAATTAGCCAGTCTTTCATTTAGCCACAGATCCTGTGCCAATAATGGGCCACGAGGACCGGCGGTGAGACTGTTCTGATTATCAGATACCGGGGCACCCTGATCGGTGGTCAGGTGGGTAACTGGGCATTTTTTTAAATCATGGTTCATGGTAAAGCTCCTTATTAATTTATTATTAAGTAAGAAAGGCCTTTACTGCTCTGGCACCTTGATTATTATAAGCTTGGTATAAAAATTCTAATGTAAATAACTTGTTATTTTACATTTTATTGAAGATGACAAATTTTTTTAAAACTTGTCAATTTAATTATATTTTAATGTTCATTGTTTAGTTAAAAAATAAACCAGCCTGTTTTGGCTGGTTGATGTTTTTTTAAATTTAGTTAATTTTGATTTATTTTAATTGAATTGCTTTTAAAGTTTTAGGGTTAAACAGAAAAAGATGAACCACAGCCACATGTGGTGGTAGCATTGGGATTGCGGATGACAAATTGCGAACCATGCAGGCTTTCGGAGTAATCAATTTCTGCTCCGACAAGATATTGGTAACTCATTGGGTCAATCAAAAAGGTTAATCCGTCTTTTTCAATTTCAAAATCGTCTTCATTTACGATTTCATCAAACGTAAAGCCATACTGAAAACCAGAACAACCTCCTCCAGTTACAAATACCCGCAGTTTAAGATCGGGGTTATTTTCTTCAGCAATCAAATCTTTAACTTTGGTACAGCAGCTTTCGGTAAATACAATGGGTGTTTCAATATCGGTTTCTGACATGGCAATTCCTTTTAAAAGATAAGTGCATACTGGATTGTCTATCCTGCCGGCTATTATGGCAATAGGGGAGCAAATGTTAATCCACAGCTTTCGTCCAGCCCATACATGATATTCATGTTCTGAACTGCTTGTCCCGCTGCGCCTTTAACTAGATTGTCTATGACCGACAGAATTATCCATGTATTATTTTCAGGAGCTTGTTGTACGCTGATTCTACAAAGATTTGCTCCGCGAACAGACCGAGTTTCCGGCGTACTGCCAACTGGCATGACGTCTACTACCTGACTGTTACAATAGTATTCATCAATCATTTTGGCTGGATTGTAACCATTTTTTACCTGTACATATATGGTGGCATGCATGCCGCGAATCAAGGGGGTGAGGTGGGGAACAAAAACTAGATTGTTTCCCATCTGGGGGTGTAGATGATTAAGGGTTTGTCTAATTTCGGGTAAATGACGATGGCCGCTGATGCCATAAGCCTTAAAATTATCGCTGCATTCAGCATACAGATTGCTGGAGCTCGCTTTGCGCCCTGCACCGGAAACGCCAGATTTGCAGTCTGCTATTACTGGCTGATTATCAATCAGGCATTGCTTTTGCAGCAATGGGATTAAAGGCAGGCTGACGCAGGTCGGATAACAGCCTGGGTTTGCTACTAATTGCGCATTGGCGATGGTTCTGCGGTTTAGTTCGCACAGACCATATACAGCTTTCGCAACCCATTCTGGGCTACTATGAGTAAATGGATACCATTGTTGCCACAGAGAAACATCTTTGATGCGGTAATCCGCTGATAGGTCAATAACTTTTACACCTTGTGCCAGTAAAGGTGGTGCTTCCTGCATAGCTATGCCATTGGGAGTAGCAAAAAAAACGACGTCACAATCCTTTAAACAGGCTTGTTCTGGATGTTGAAACATCAGATCATCGTACTGCCCACGCAGACTGGTAAAGTAATCACTTAATTTTATTCCTGCTTCACTTCGGCTGGTAACGGCAATGATTTCTGCTTCGGGGTGGTGGGTAAGAAGGCGCAGTAATTCTACTCCTGTGTATCCTGTAGCACCGACAATACCAATTTTAATACTCATAAATTTTTCCTGTTTTAGTAACGGGTATGTTGGTTAAATGACTACTTGAGCGCCCAGTTCGACTACACGGTTAGCAGGGATATGGTAGTAGTTTGTAGCTGTTGCGCTGTTCTTATATAGCCATTTAAATATGCGGGCGCGTAAGCGTCCCATATTGCCATGTTTGGTTCGAGCAGCTACGACGATGCTGTCATGAGAAAGAAAAAACGATGTGTCCATGGTATCAAGTGTGATGCCTTGTTCGGCCATTAATGACAGAATGTGGCTAATGTTGGCGGTTTCCTGAAATCCGTAATTTGCAATTACGCGGGTAAAACGTGGCCCTATCTGCTTCATGGCAATGCGTTCATTATCGGCGACATAAGGTATTTCTTTGGTTTTGATACTGAGCAAGACATTGTAGCTATGTAAGACTTTGTTATGTTTAAGGTTGTGAAGTAATGCGCGAGGTACGCTGAATGGATCTGATACCATAAATACGGCATTACCTGTAACTATCTGTGGTGGGTAGTCATGTAGATTTTCGACAAAGTTATCAAGTGAAAATTCTTTGCTCTGCTGTGCCTGATGCAATTGACATTGTCCACGGCGCCAGGTAGAAAAAAGGGTAACGACAATCAAAGCTACCATTACGGGAAACCAGCCTCCATGGATAAGTTTCAATAGATTGCTGCTGAAAAAAACCAGATCAAAGCAAAGGAACAATGAGGTAAGCATTACTGCAATGGGTAAAGGCCAGTGCCAGTTTTTAATCATGACAACACAAAACAGGCATGAGGTAATGACCATGGTTCCGGTAACAGCAATGCCGTAGGCTGAGGCTAGATGTTCAGAATCATGAAAAGCCAACACAACTAAGGTAACGGCGGTTAGTAATAACCAGTTGACTAATGGCAGATATATCTGACCAATTTCTTCATTATTTGTATGGATGATGTTCATGCGTGGTGCGAATCCAAGCTGAATGGCCTGACGAGTGAGAGAATAGGCACCAGCTATAACAGCTTGACTGGCAATAATGGTTGCGAAGGTAGCAAGTATGATCAATGGGATTAATAACCAGTGTGGAGCACTCAGATAGAAAGGGTTATTAATTGCCGTTGGGTTATGCATAATCAATGCTCCCTGTCCCAGATAATTGACTATCAGGCTTGGCAACACTATTTTAATCCATGCTGTTTGAATGGGCTGGCGACCAAAATGCCCCATATCGGCATATAAAGCTTCAGCACCAGTAACAGCTAATACAACACAACCCAATCCGATAAAGCCATCCCAGCCATGATCGATGGCAAATTTGATGCCATAGTAGGGATTGAATGCCAGAATTATTCTTGGTGCCTGTACTATCTGATAGAGACCTATCAAGCCGATGGCACTAAACCAAACTAGCATAACAGGGCCAAACAATTTGCCGATTTTATGAGTGCCTTTTTTTTGTATCAGAAATAATCCGAATAGGATTGCCAGTGCTATCGGCATTACGTATGGCCGAAAGCTTTCATTGATGACGGTCAGGCCTTCAGCAGCTGAAAGTACAGAAACAGCAGGGGTAATCATGGCATCTCCGTAGAATAATGCTGTGCCGGTAAGCCCCATCATCATTGCAATCCAGACTGGTTTACCTTTTAGATGCCGCATAGCCTGTTGCATGAGGACTACCACTCCACCTTCACCATTGTTGTCAGCTCGCAAAATAAAAAGTACATATTTTAGGGTGACTATTAGCAGCAATGACCAGAGAATAAGAGAAACAAAACCTAATATATTTGCTTCAATGGGCGCTAAAGAAGATGCGCGAAAGCTTTCTTTTAAGGCATACAGAGGGCTGGTGCCAATATCGCCGTAGACAATGCCCAATGCTGCAAGTGTCATTGTCGTATTGGCAGAAAACTGTATACGCATTTATTTACCCTATTGATGTGTTTAACAGGGGGAGCAGTTTAGTCTCAACATGGGGTTTAGCCAATCCCTTAATACTGGGTTTTTATAGATTTTTTGTTTATTAGACCTTGATGTGTGCTCTAGGTGTGGAATGAGTGCTTATTTGTGGTAAATATGCTGTTTTCAGACAGTTTAAGTTAAGGTAGTGGCAAGTATTGTTGTAATAAAACCAAGGGTTAAGCTAAAAGTTTTTTATGATCGGACTTTTAAGAAGTTATAAGAATATAAGAACCGATACAATTGATTGATATGTCTAGTTTTATCGCATTATATGGGCAATCAAAATAATGGCAGGTGGTTTCTTTTTTTTCAACAATGAGTTAAAATAAAGAAATTTTTCGAATTATTGAGAAATGGCCCTGAGGCCATTTTTTTGTTTTTACGGAGCACAGATGGATATTCAGGGCATTTTGGAAAAAACTTTGCCAGGTCTGGGCTATGAGTTGGTGAATTATGAGCTGACTTCGCAAGGAGATTTACGGGTCTTTATTGATAAAGCTGAAGGCGGCATTTCTCTGGATGATTGTGTAGCTGTTAGCAACCACTTAAGTCGTGTATTGGCGGTGGAAGATGTTGATTATCAGCGTCTGGAAATTTCCAGTCCTGGTTTGGATCGTCCACTGACTAAGCCTGCTGATTTTGCACGTTTTGCAGGACAACTGGCTAAGATTAAAACCCGTTTGCCGATTGATGGCCAGAAAAATTTTATCGGTCGCATCAATGGTATTGATGATAATGGTTTGATTAGTATTACGCTGGAAGAGGCGAATGAGATACGCAGGGCCAAACGTGCAGCGGTTGCAGCCGGTAAAACGGTATGTATTGAATGGCAGAATGTTGACAAAGCACGTTTAAAGCCAGAGTTTGATTTTTAAATTAAATTTTCATATTGTTGTAAGCGCAGGCTTGCAAGGAGAATTAAATGAGTCGTGAAATTTTACTACTGGCCGAAGCTTTGGCAAGTGAGAAAAACGTTGATACAGAAGTAGTATTTAGTGCACTGGAGTTTGCTCTGGCCAGTGCAGCTAAGAAAAAAACCGAGCGTGAAAATATGGATGTGCGGGTAGTGATTGATCGCAATACTGGCGATTACCGCAGTTTTCGCCGCTGGCTGATTGTGGCGGATGAGGATTATACGTATCCGGATATTCAGAAAACGATTGAAGAAATACAGGAAGAAATTCCGGATACAACGCTCCAAATTGGTGAATATTATGAAGAGCCAATTGAGAATGTTGAATTTGGCCGGATTGGTGCACAGACCGCTAAGCAGGTTATTCTGCAGCGCATTCGTGATGCAGAACGCGAACAGATTTTAAATGAATTCTTACAACGCAAAGATAATCTGGTTCTTGGTACGATTAAACGTATGGAACGGCATGGTGCTATTGTGGAAATCGGACGATTGGAAGCATTGCTGCCGCGTGATCAGATGATTCCTCGGGAAAATTTTCGAAATGGAGACCGTGTAAGAGCTTTGTTTTTACGTGTCGACCAGATCGGCAATCGCAATCAGGTTATCCTGACGCGTATTTCGCGTGAATTTTTGCTGAAACTCTTTGAAATGGAAGTGCCCGAAATTGAGGACGGTCTGCTAGAAATTAAAGAAGTCACTCGTGATCCTGGCTTACGCGCCAAAATAGCGGTGAAATCAAATGATGCCCGCATTGATCCGCAAGGCACCTGTATCGGTGTTCGTGGTTCTCGTGTGAATGCGGTTACTGAGGAGCTTGCTGGTGAACGTATAGATGTGGTGTTGTGGTCACCTGAAACCGCTCAATTTGTGATTAATGCATTAAGCCCAGCTGAGGTTACGCGCATTCTGATTGATGAAGATCACCATTCTGTAGATGTGATTGTAGCTGAAGACCAGTTGGCACTGGCGATTGGTCGTGGTGGTCAAAATGTACGCCTTGCCGCAGAACTGACTGGCTGGCAATTGAATATTATGACTGTGGAAGAGGCGCAGGAACGCCACGAAGCCGAAGATAAGGCTATACGTGAACTCTTTATAAACAATCTTGGTGTTGATGAAAATGTGGCCGAAGTACTAGTTCAAGAAGGATTTACTAGTCTGGAAGAAGTGGCTTACGTGCCTGTTCAGGAAATGCTGGAAATTGAAGGTTTTGATGAAAGCACAGTTGAAGAGTTGCGTAACCGTGCTCGTGATGCGATTCTGACTCTGGCCATTGCCTCTGAAGAGCAGCTGGAACGCATGGATGACGACCTGAAAAATCTTGAGGGTGTCGATCAGGAGATGCTGCATGATTTGGCTAATGAGGGAATTAAAACCCGTGATGATCTGGCTGAGCTATCAGTTGATGAACTGATTGAAATTACTGGCATTGATGAGGAAACCGCCAAGAAAGTGGTGATGGCTGCACGCGCCCACTGGTTTGACGAAGTATGAGGGTACGCGAATGAGTAATCAAATAACTGTAGAACAATTTGCCTCGGAGCTACATATGTCTACTACTAGACTGTTGACACAGCTGGCCGAAGCAGGAGTACATAAACAGACAGCATCAGATAAACTGACTGCTGAAGATAAGAAACAGTTGCTGGTTTATTTAAAGCAGTCTAATGGTAGTCAGTCTGCCGGTACCATCACACTGAATCGTAAGAAGCAGGCCGAAAAGAGTACGGTAGGTGGGGTACAGGTTGAAACCCGTCGTCGTCGCCGTATTGTAGTGCCACCTGAAGAACAGCAGGTCAGTTTGTCTGAAGAAAAGCAGGCACCTGTAAAACAGGAATCAGAACCAGTTAAGGTAGATACTGAAGCTGAGCTACAGGCGAAAAAAGCCGCTGAAGAGCAGGCTGAAGCCAAACGCAGAGAAGAATCTGCAGCTGCCGCAGCTGCAGAGGCGGCGCGTTTGAAAGCAGCAGCCACGGCCAGTAAAACCGAACCAAAACCTAAAGTGGAGGCTGTGCAGACAGAAGTGGTAAAACAGGAAGTGAAACAACAAGAAGTTAAACAGCAGCAGGTTGAAGTGGTACCTCCTAAGGCAGAAGTTTCTGCTGATAAAAAAGCAGCAGATAAAAATGAGCAGCACAAATCCAAACGCAATCGTAATCGTAATAATGCGAAGAAAGTGGATTTGGCTGCTTTGGTGGCCGAAGCAGCCAAACCGATTATTAGTCCGGAAGAGCAAGCTCAACGCGATGAAGAAGCACGTCGAGCAGAGGCTTTACGAGAACAGCGTGAAATGCTGCTGAAACAGAAGCAAGAGCGTCAGGCGCGCCGAGAAGCGGCCAAGCAACAAGCTATGGAACAAAGCAAAGCCGCCAGCGAGCAGAAATCTGCAGAAGTACGTTCGGCTAAACCGACTGAGAAGAAATCAGTTAGCAGCGCTTCTGTCAAAGCTGCGGATAGCGGGACTGATTCAGGCTCACGGCGCAAAAAAGATGAGCAACGTCATCAGCGTGAAGATGATATGCCTAAAAATAAATCTGCTCGCGGAGGTAAAAACCGTCGCGGAACAGATATGGGTAATGGCGAAGACAGCCGTAGACGTGGTGGTAAAAAAGGTGGTAAGAAACAGCTTAAACTAGAGCCGAACCAGCATGCATTCCAAGCACCTACAGAACCGGTAGTACATGAAGTGCTGGTACCGGAAACCATCACGGCGGCAGAGCTGGCTCATAAAATGGCCGTTAAAGCAGCTGAAGTGATTAAGACCCTGATGAAGATGGGCATGATGGTGACCATTAATCAGTCATTGGATCAGGAAACCGCCCTGATTGTGGTAGAAGAAATGGGTCATATCGGTAAGGCTGCGGCAGCAGATGATCCTGAAGCATTTCTGGATGAGGATACGACTGTTACTGAAGCTGAAGCATTGCCACGTCCACCGGTGGTGACAGTAATGGGTCATGTAGACCATGGTAAAACTTCTTTATTGGATTATATTCGCCGTGCCCGTGTGGTACAGGGTGAGGCCGGTGGTATTACTCAGCACATCGGTGCATATCATGTTGAAACGCCTCGTGGTGTGATCACCTTCTTGGATACTCCGGGGCATGAAGCATTTACGGCTATGCGTGCTCGTGGTGCTCAGGCTACTGATATTGTTATTCTAGTTGTGGCCGCTGATGACGGTGTAATGCCGCAGACGATAGAAGCGATTGCTCATGCTAAAGCAGCCAAAGTACCTTTGGTTGTGGCTGTAAACAAGATTGATAAAGAAGGCGCTAATCCGGAACGTATTCGCCAAGAACTAACTGCACATGAAGTGGTACCGGATTCATGGGGTGGTGATGTACAGTTCATCGATGTTTCTGCCAAGCAGGGTACGAATATTGACGCTTTACTGGAAGCAGTACTGCTCGAAGCGGATGTGCTGGAACTGAAAGCACCGGTTGATGCTGCTGCTAAAGGTATTGTTGTTGAATCACGGCTGGATAAAGGTCGTGGTGCTGTGGCAACTTTGCTGGTACAAAGTGGTACTCTGCACAAAGGCGATGTGGTCTTGGCCGGTACAACTTTTGGTCGTGTACGTGCTATGGTGGATGAGAATGGCAAAACTATTGCTGCTGCCGGCCCATCCATTCCAGTTGAAATTCTGGGATTATCTGATGTGCCTAATGCAGGTGAAGATTTCATCGTACTGGCCGATGAGAAAAGAGCTCGCGAAATTGCATTGTTCCGTCAGGGTAAATACCGCGATGTACGCTTAGCCAAGCAACAGGCAGCCAAACTGGAAAACATGTTTAATAACATGGGTGAAAATCAGGCACAAAGTCTGCCGATTATCATTAAAGCCGATGTACAGGGTTCGTATGAGGCTTTGGCTGGAAGCTTGCGTAAACTATCTACTGATGAAGTACGTGTAGATGTATTGCACAGTGGTGTAGGTGGTGTAAGCGAATCTGATGTTAATTTGGCGATTGCATCCGGTGCTGTGATTATTGGCTTTAATGTTCGTGCTGATGCTACTGCACGCAAGCTGGCTGAGCATGAAGGTATTGAAATCCGCTATTACAACATTATTTATGATGCTATTGATGATGTGAAAGCTGCTTTGAGTGGCATGTTAGCACCTGAGCAGAAAGAAAATGTAATCGGTACGGTAGAAATCCGTCAGGTTATTACGGTATCTAAGGTAGGCAATATTGCTGGTTGTATGGTTACGGATGGTTTAATTAAACGTGACTCGCATGTACGCTTGATTCGTAATAATGTGGTTGTTCATACTGGCGAACTGGCTTCATTAAAACGTTTCAAAGACGACGTTAAAGAAGTACGGCAGGGCTTTGAATGTGGTTTGATGCTGAAAAACTATAATGACATTATGGAAGGTGATCAGCTGGAAGCATTTGAAGTGGTTGAGGTTGCCCGTAAACTTTGAAGATAATGAGCAGTAACAGGCAGCCTAAAAGGATATTTTGGGCTGCCTGTATTCTTTGCCTGTTCACAGAAAGGAATGATTATGCGCAAACCACAACGCGGTTATGCACGTCAGGATCGTGTCAAAGAGCAAATTATGCGTGAGTTGGCCAATTTGGTACGTGTGGGGCTGAAAGACCCGAGAGCCGGTTTTATTACGATTAATGAAGTTGAAGTAACTCGTGATTATAGCCACGCTACTATTTATTATACGGTGCTGGATGACGCTACACGTGCTGTTACTGAAGAAGCTTTAGAACATGCTAGAGGCTATTTACGCAGTGAGCTGGCGCGGCGAATTACTCTTTTCCGAACACCTGAATTGACGTTTATTTATGACGATTCTCTTGAACGGGGTATGAGTATTTCGCATCTGATAGATACGGTAGCAAAAGAAAAACCCATAGAAGATTGAAGAAAAATTATGAATAAAAGGTTGGTCTTTGAAGGCCAACCTTTTTTATATTTGGTGATAAATTAATATTATTGAATTAATTATCGACCGTAGTAAATAGTAATCGAAGCTTGAGCAATAGCATGGCTGTTGATTATAAAACCTGCATGGCTGGTTGTTACATCCGTCGGCAAATCAATTTTATTGGTATCTAAAGCATAAATGGTAAAAATATAACGATGGGGCGGAGTGCCTTCCGGTGGGTAGAATCCTGAATAACCTAGGGTTCCTGTGTCATTACGTAGTTGCTGTGCACCTAAGGGAAGATTTTGCCCATCTGCTGCTCCGGCATTACGTTGTAATTCGGTTACGTCTTTAGGAAGATTGACTGCCATCCAGTGCCACCAGCCTGCACCTCCAGTTGGTGCATCCGGATCATGACATTGAATTGCAAAACTTTTGGTTCCGGCCGGTGCATTCTGCCATGCTAATGCTGGCGACTGATTATCTCGGTCACTTTGATAGGAGGAATCAACGGTATCGCCATTTTTAAATTCGGAACTGGTTAAAATAAAATTTTGGGTCATGATTTCCTCTCAATCAATTAATAGTGTTAATGAATGTTTAATTTTGCGATATGTGCTGCGTCAAGTCAATTTTGCTGTGAATGTTGAGGTTTAAGTTACGGATATATTTATATGTATTGTATTTATGCAGGAAGGCATAATGTTTATTATTCAGAGGATGTGGTTGAGAAATTTTTTGCATGTGTAGGGCGCAGTGATTGATGATAGCGTTGGTTGAAAATACTAATTACTTACTAAAGTGAGTATTTGTGAAGGTATTTCTGCTTGCTAGAGAAATAGAAACAATTGATGATTGTTATCTTGAAAAATGGCGCGCTGTTTTTGCTTTAAATGCTTTAGCTTGAGTTGATATAGAATACTGATATATAAAGCCTACTGTTTTTTTATTTATGTGCAGAATACAAAAAACCTGTTTTGATTTGTTAGTGGGCAGAGTAGAAATTAAGCTGATATTTAATTTGTAAAAATAATTTTTTTTGATGGTGAATTATAAAATGTCCGACCAAGGCTTTTTACCCTGGGTATGTATTCCCGGCTTTATGCTGGATGAAACATTATGGGATGAGATGAAATCTTGTTTACCTGTTTCTCAATCTGTATGCTGTGCTTCCTTGTCCAAGGGTGAAAATATTGAAACTATGGCGGAGAATATAGCTGCTTTTGCACCGAAACGGTTTGTACTGATCGGTTTTTCTCTGGGTGGATTTGTTGCAAGGGCTTTAGCTGCAAGATATCCGCAACGGGTTGCCGCTCTGGTGTTAATCGCATCGTCATTACGTGAAGATACTCCTGAACAGCATACGGCTAAGCTGAATACATTAGAGATTCAGCAACATTTACATTTTCGAGGATTAGGAAACAAAGCCATTATGCAGACTTTGCGTCCGGATAATCAGAATAATATGGATTTAATTGCTCGTATTCGTGGTATGAGTGCACGTTTGGGATTTGAGGTTTTAAAACGACAGTCGCTGCTCAATCGGGCAACGCCAACTGACCAGAAAATTTCTTGTCCAACTCTGGTTATTGCTGCAGCACAGGATCAGATGCGCTCTTTGAATGAGGCACAAGAGTTGCAGGAATTTATACCACAGGCCAGCCTTAAGGTCATTAACAATAGCGGGCATATGATTCCCTTGGAGCAACCGGAAGTACTTGCTCAGACCATTTCTAATTGGATAAACCTATTGTGATTAATTATGCTAAAAATTTTATTATTTTTGGAATAGGTTTATTTGGTAAAAGTAGAATATATCAATTTAAATTGATGTATTTAATGATTGTTACCAATAACAGTTGTGGTTTGAGCATTCTGCTCTAGCCATCTTTGTGCTGGTTCGATTTCACTAAAGTATTTTGGGTGTTGTAATGTCAATAGGTTGGCAAAACGTGCACCAAGCCGAATCCATATGTCTTCAACAATGATAGCGGTACGGCCGAAGTCATGTGCATGTTGGCGTAAAAATCGTAGATGTTCTAGAGCCATATCGATGGTAAAGTCTTTCATTTGGCTCAAATCCAGCAATAAATCAGGCTGTTGTTTTTGATTAATGGCTGATAATAATGCTTCTTCCAGTTGATTGAAGTCTTTAAGTGTAAAGTCGTTATGTAATACAACTTTGAGACCGTAACTTGTTTTCTGAATAGATATCATTTATCTGCCTTTTTATTTCCTACTTATGTGTAACGTGCGCCTGTGATCTATATCATCATACTGATGGTTAAATATACTGGCTATCTATATTACTGCTTTATGCTTTAATATCGACCTGAAATGGCCTGTAGCTGTCGTAGGTATACAACTGAATTTGGTAATATGAAATTTAGATTTGATACAAATTAAATGACATATCATATCTGTTAATAAAAACAGCTTTCATTAATGAAAGCTGTTTATCTGGGTAATTATTGGTATGTCACCTTGTGGGTATGGTGGCTGATGTATCAGTTATGGTTGTGAGTGTTCCAGAGGGTACAAAGCGGTAAAATACTTCGCCTTCTTGTATATATCCCAGTTTATCGCGAGCCATTTCGTTGATTGCATCTTTTCCATCAGCAAGATCTTTAACTTCAGCAGTGAGGGCACGATTGCGTTGTATCAATGCTTCATTACTGGAATTTTGCGCAACAACACTTTTTTCCAGTTTCCACATGTCTTGCCAGCCGCCATGTCCCATCCACAGGTCGTATTGCAAACTGGCCAGTGCCAATAACAGTACCCAGGTTACCCACTTCATCTTATTTGCCTATCAGTTTAGCCTACATCCGTTTTAGCCCAGCTGATAAAAGGCTTTTTTACCTGGATAATAAGCAGCGCTACCTAGTTCTTCTTCAATTCGCAGCAATTGATTATATTTGGCGATTCGATCGGAGCGTGACAGGGAACCAGTTTTAATTTGCATGCAGTTCGTACCCACGGCTAAATCAGCAATTGTGCTGTCTTCAGTTTCACCTGAACGATGGCTCATTACACTGGTATAGCCTGAACGTTTCGCCAGATCTACAGCTTTTAGTGTTTCTGATAAGGTACCAATCTGGTTAACTTTAACGAGTAATGAATTAGCTAGTCCCTGAGCAATGCCTTCGCTTAAAATGGCGGGATTGGTGACAAATAAATCATCGCCTACCAACTGTACTTTTTTGCCTAATCGCTCTGTTAATAATTTCCAGCCATCCCAATCGTGTTCACTCATACCATCTTCGATTGAGACAATCGGATATTTGTTCACCAGTTCTGTAAGATAATCTGCAAATTGCGCACTGGTCAGGTTCAGTCCTTCTGCTGTTAAATGGTAATGTCCATCTTTATAGAATTCACTAGATGCACAATCCAAAGCCAGAACGATGTCTTTGCCGGGTTCATAGCCTGCGGCTTCTACTGCAGACAGTATCAGCTTGATTGCTTCTTCATGGCTGGACAGATCGGGTGCGAAGCCGCCTTCATCACCAACGCAAGTAGACATTCCTTTGTCGTTGCATAATTTTTTCAGCTGGTGGAAAACTTCTGCACCGCATCGCAGAGCTTGACGGAAAGATTCTGCACCTACCGGCATAATCATGAATTCTTGAATATCCAAACTGTTGTTGGCATGTGCACCTCCATTAATAACATTCATCATGGGCACGGGCATAGACATGGGTCCGGCTCCACCGATGTATCTGTATAAAGGTAAACCAGCATCTTCTGCAGCGGCGCGGGCGACTGCCAGTGATACGGCGAGAGTAGCATTGGCTCCAAGACGACCCTTATTTTCGGTACCATCCAAATCAATCATAATCTGATCAATGTAGCTTTGTTCGCTGGCATCGATGCCAATTAATGCTTGTGCAATCTCATTATTAACATTTTCTACAGCGTGTAATACCCCTTTACCAAGATAACGCTGTTTGTCTCCGTCACGCAGTTCCAATGCTTCTTTTTCGCCGGTTGAAGCACCAGACGGTACTGCGGCTCTGCCCATTACGCCTGATTCTAGTAAAACATCACATTCAACTGTTGGGTTACCACGTGAATCGAGTATTTCACGCGCAAAGATGTCAATGATTGCACTCATGCAAGTCTCCAGATTTTTTAAATTTTTGTATTGTTGTGCGATAAATTGTACAAACAACAGGCCTGTCAATGATTAGCAGGTTAAGGTAATTAAGCTTGGTATTATACCGAAGCCTTGGTATGAGAACAGGGTAATTTACACTTGGATAAGACAGGCTGAAATTTGGAAAGCATTTTTTTGTATAGTGCAGCAAATTTTGACCCTTTAAGCGTGTAGCTATGTTAATACAATATACTGTTTTTGCTATTTGTAATGGGATAGTTTTAGCTTGATATGGATGCTTTGCTGGAATTGTCTATGTTATGGAGGTATTTGCTTTATGTAATAAAATTATGAAGCTAATGATAGATTTTTTCGAAAAGAAAATATCTTTTACTGTTAGTGTGTTAGAAATTGTTCTAATATTTCTGGCTGTTTTGCCGTGAATATTGTTTGACAGTAAAGCATCGATTGGGTATAGTTCGCACTTCTCTACGGAGAGTTGGCCGAGTGGTCGAAGGCGCTCCCCTGCTAAGGGAGTATACGGGCAAAACCTGTATCAAGGGTTCGAATCCCTTACTCTCCGCCATTTTTGAAAAATCCCTGATTTATTCAGGGATTTTTTATTTATTCTCATTTAGATAAATAAAACTGATTTGTTTTAAATAAAAATATCGAATCTTCTGGGCTGGGCTGCCTTTCTGATTGCGCTCATTAAGGCTGAAATAGTCATTCTTGCTTTCTTTGTTGTAGCTCTGATTGATGATTTGTCAATAAATTTAATGCTTTTATTGTTTATTTATGTTAAATTACATAATGATTATTATTATCATTATGTAAATGTAACGCTTTAGTTTAAGCGTTTTTTTTTGGCGTGATCATTTTCAGGAGTCTATTTTTGTATGCGCAAACTCGTCCATCATTCTTTTTCGCTGGCGCTTCTGCCTACTTTGGTTTCTCCATTATATGCCGCGGAGGCGGATTTGGCTGATGTAGTGGTGACTGCATCTGGTTTTAAGCAACAGGCAAAAAATGCTGCAGCTTCAATTACAGTAATTAATGCTAAGGAGCTGGAAACTAAAGAGTACCATGATGTGACTGATGCTTTGCAAGATGTTCCGGGTGTGGTGATAACCGGTGGCGGCAGTACTAAGGACATTAGTATCAGGGGTATGTCAGGCGCGTATACGATGTTGCTGATAGATGGTAAGCGTGTAAATTCGCGTGGTGTGCGCCCGAATTCTGATGGGCCGGGGATTGAACAGGGGTGGATGCCGCCCATATCTGCAATTCAGAGAATAGAAGTGATTCGGGGACCGGCTTCGGCTTTATATGGCTCTGATGCGATGGGTGGTGTAATTAATATTATTACGAAAAAAACGGCTGCTGACTGGACAGGATCGGTGAAAGCAGATGGTACGATTCAGCAGCACAGCAATAGTGGCAATATATTGCAAAGTAGTGTGTATGTTTCCGGTCCTCTGATTAAAGAGCGTCTGGGTATTCGAGCCAATGCAGGATATTCTCATCGGGATGAGGATAAGTTTATTGGTGGCTATAAAGAACAGCGTATGCGCAATGGTGATTTTGTGCTGTCTTGGACGCCTGATGATAGTAACACGGTTGATTTTGAAGTCAGCCGCAGTCTGCAGAATCGTAATGGTAAGGTCGGTAAAACGATCGATCCGACTCCGCGACGCGGAGCTAAACCAACTGATGACTATACGCTGTATGACCGTAATCAATATAGTGTCACTCATCGTGGATATTATGAAAATATTGATACTCAATCATATGTTCAGCGAGAGGAAAATGATAACCCATCTCGTGATATGCATGAAAAAAATACTATTTTCAATACGCAAACTCAGTTTCGCTTGCATCGGCATACGCTAAGTATTGGTGGCAGATGGCAGCGAGAGCAGCTTAATGATTCCGGTAATCAGTTGATTATTAATGGACGAAGGCTAACAAAACTAGAGCGTGATTCCTGGGCAGTTTTTGGACAGGATGAGTGGCGTATTGTGCCAACTTTTGCTTTAACTGGTGCGGCACGTCTTGATCATGATGAAAATTATGGTTCGGAGTTAACACCGAAGTTGTATGGGGTATGGACGCCGAATGAAAAATGGACGATTAAAGGAGGATATTCCCGTGGCTACAAGGCGCCGGCGTTACGCGCTGCGTCAGATGGCTGGGGACAGGCAACTGGTGGTGGTTATTCTAATGGGATGATTGTGGGTAATTCTAAATTGAAACCAGAAAAATCAGATAATTTTGAAATCAGTTTTAATTGGGATAATAACCGTAATTTGTCCGGCGGGGTGACTGCTTATCACACTAAATTTAAAAATAAAATAACAGAAGTACGTACTTGTCAGGGCAAGGCTGGTTCAAATGCTTGCTCATGGCGAAATGAGTATTTTGATTTCATAAGTCAGCGTGAAAATGTGGATAAGGCGCTCTTGCGCGGTATTGAGGCAACTTTTGGCTGGAAAGTTACGCCTAAAGTAGATTGGTCTGCCAATTATACTTTTACTCGGAGTGAGCAAAAAAGTGGGCAGTTTAGTGGTAAACCGCTAAATGAGATGCCGAAACATATGTTCAATACCACGCTGAATTGGAATGCGAATACAAAATTTTCTAGTTGGGCGCGCTGGAATTTCCGCAGTCGTACTTCAGATTATTTATCACGTACTTCTATGGCGATTGGTAAGCCTTCTTATGGTTTTGTGGATACTGGTCTGGTATATAAACCTCGGAAAGATTTGATTCTGAGTGGTGGGATTTATAATATTTTTGATAAAAGAGTTGATCAGCAAGATTATGGCCGTACTTTGGATGGACGCCGCTATAATATCAGTGCACAAGTCAATTTTTAATCTGAGTATTTTAGTTAATCAAGGGGGAGATTTCCCCCTTGTTTATTTTTAAATGATTTAGTTTATCTGCGGGTTCTTTATTTGAATGATAAATCCATAAAATTACAGAGGAATCGGGGTGTAGCATGTTTGGAAATTATAATTCATTGCATTTAAGTAAGATCTGGCTGTACCAGATGAGTGATTAAATACATTATCTTTGTAAATAAAAGTTTAATTTATATTTAATAATTTAAACATATTTTGAGTGGTGATAGTGGCGATATCCTGCCAATGCATGTTACGCAAGTTGGCTATGATTTTAGCTATCTGAAGTAAATGCTCAGGACTGTTGCTGTGTTGAGGGTTAGGGGACATATAGGGTGCATCTGTTTCGATGACCAGATGCTGTAAAGGAAGCAATGTGGCGATTTGGCGTATTTTTTTAGCCTGTGGGCGCAAAAGCAAAGAACCGGCACCAATTAGAAAACCCTGTTTAATCCATGCCTGCGCTTCTTCTATGCTTCCAGAAAAAGCATGTGCAATACCTCCATTAGTAAAACCACAGCGTTTAATGCTGCGCAAACAGTCAGCTGTAGCATGTACATGATGAATGATTGTTGGTCGCTGAGTTGTTTTGGCCAATTGTAATTGGGCTTCGAAACAGTTAATTTGTTGGTTTTTATCATTTATATTTTCAGCATGGACATAATCAAGTCCGATTTCGCCAATTAAGGCTTGTGAATGCTGAAGCAGCAATTTTTCCAGATTGTCGATTGCAGTATCGCTAAAGCTGTCTAAATACCATGGATGAATGCCGATTGCTGCGTATATGTAAGGTTGAGATTCTGCCAAATTAAGGGAGGTTATCCAGTCGTCTGGATTGGTTGCTGGCACGAGGAAGTGGCTGATGTTTTTTTCGGCAGCCAGCTGCAACACTTGAGTCAGGTTCTCAATAAGTGGGCTATGGTTAAGGTGGCAGTGGCTATCGAAGAGCATAATATGAAAACACGAGCATGAAGCTCGTGTTAAATATGTAGTACTAGTTTTGTGTTTGTTCGCTATCGATACTTTGGCCAGGTTCTAGAACTTCTTTTTCAGTGATTGAAGTATTTTCTGCAACTGGTTTGGTGGTTTGCATCGAGGGATGTTGCTTAGCAATGGCTTGTTCTTCTGGTGAAACTTCACCTTTGAAGCGGTTATTCAGGTCAAATCGTTTACCGCCGCGTGCCAAAGATTTGATATAACGTGGCCGGCGACAGTGATTAGCTAGTACACGCGCAATCAATGCTGGGTCATATTGTGGCAGTGCTGTGATTAAGTCCTGATCAATACCAATTGCCAATGGTTTGAAATGTTTGAATACGTCGTACTTACGGTAGATATGTTCGGCAATCATATCAGTTTGTTTTTTCTTGCTCATGGTTTGTACAGCTGATTTAAGGGCTGCACCCAAAGCGGTTTCTTGACTCATATAGTTACTTCCTTGTTGTTTACGGCCACTTTAGTAATTGGAATTAATCAGTTGATGATTCAGTTCATTACATGTATGGATGGCTATAAAAATTACATCTAGATATTGGTGGGCTATTGGTTATGATGGGCAATATTTGGTGTATTTACCTGTATATCTGCATTCTGGGCTCGATGGCGTAACGCATGATCTATCAATACCAGTGCAAGCATAGCTTCTGCAATCGGCGCGGCGCGTAAACCTACACACGGATCATGGCGACCATGGGTGGCGAGTATAACTGGTTGACCATGAATGTCGATAGAGTGTCGCGGTGTGGCGATGCTGCTGGTAGGCTTGATGGCTAGATTAATGTGAATATCTTGGCCACTGCTAATTCCGCCCAGTATACCGCCAGCATTGTTGGATAGAAAGCCTTCGGGTGTCAGTTCGTCTCCATGTTCGCTGCCTTTTTGGCAAATACTTTCAAATCCGGCTCCGATTTCGACACCTTTTACAGCGTTGATGCTCATCATGGCATGGGCTATATCAGCATCCAGTCGATCAAATACGGGTTCACCTAAACCTACTGGAACATTACGGGCAGTAACATGCAGTTTAGCTCCGATAGAGTCGCAGGCTTTGCGGATGCTGTCCATGTATTGTTCCAGTTCTTCAATCTGGCTCTGATTGGCAGCGAAAAAGGGATTGTTGTTTATAAAACTTTCGTTTTCGAATGGTATTTTTTTTTCGCCAATTTGGGTAACATAGGCAACGATTTCAGTTTGATAATGTTCGCGTAGCCATTTTTTGGCAATGGCACCAGCCGCGACTCGAGCGGCAGTTTCGCGAGCCGAGCTACGCCCACCACCACGAAAATCGCGAATACCGTATTTGTGCCAGTAAGTGTAGTCAGCATGTCCGGGGCGAAAGCTTTGGGCAATTGCGCCATAATCTTTACTACGCTGATCGGTGTTTCTGATTAATAATCCGATTGGTGTACCAGTGGTTTTGCCCTCAAATATACCAGAAAGTATTTCGACAGTATCTTCTTCACGACGCTGAGTGACATGGCGGCTAGTGCCCGGTTTGCGTCTGTCTAGATCTTGCTGAATATCAAATTCACTTAGGTTCATTCCAGGCGGACACCCATCTATCACGCAACCAAGTGCGGCACCATGGCTTTCACCAAAGGTGGTAACAGTAAAAATTTGCCCGAAAGTATTGCCAGCCATAGGTTTTACTCTGATTTTTGAGTAATTAATTTAAGTTGCTGTTGAGTTTAGCACGGTTTATACGGTTTAGGCATAATTTGTCTAAAAGCTATTTTGTTTTTGTGGCATAGGTATTGATGTTGTTATGAATTTACATGATTTGGAAGTGTTTTTTGAGATTGCGGTATCTATCTCTTTGGTATTTTGTTTATGTTTTATTGATTGTTAAGTTTAATGCCAGTATTGCCAAACAGGCTATCTTGCTGGTTGTTTCTTGTTTGAAGCAGATGGAGTGGCAGTAGGAGGGCTGCTTTTTTCGGTACCTGCTATGGCAGGCGGTTCTGCAGGTATTGGTTTGGTTTTAATAGGAAAATATATTGAGGTGCCTAGTCCGAAATTATGATTACCTCCGCCTATACCTATGGCGACGTTGGAAGGCACTCCTATGCTACAGGCACAAAGTAAGAAGCAGGCTATCTGTGAAACGATAAAAGGTTTCATGGCTTTTTTTCAAAAGAAATAAGTGTTTTATTATAAATCTTTCTTCTTGTCTGGCGATGAAATTGTTTGATGCTTTAAATAGACTGATTTTCTTTCGCAGGAATTTTTTAATTTAATTTTTCAGTTATACCCTCGGTTGACATTCTGTGGTTTGCTCTAACGGAAGTTATAGATAATATGAATTAGTGTAGTTAATGTTTTTAAACAATCGATTTAGCATTTCGGCCAGTTAAACAATAGTTTTACTGGCCGAATTTGTACGGATGATAAGAGAAAATAAGTTTAGTCAGCAGGGGCGATGGTTTGTGCTACGTTAGATAGTCCCTGTGCTAGTGCATTAACCATGTTGCTGTAGCCATTACCTTGCTGCGGAATATGGATATTGAAATTTTTGTTGTTTTCAGTTGCTCCCTGCCAGCTGCTGTAACCATTGATGTTTATATAGCCATCATAGCTACCCTGAAAAGATTGGATGTATACGGTGAGTGTGGCTTTGGTTTTGTTTTCTGGTGTAAACCAATATCGCACGCTTTTTTTGTTTAGTTCATTAGCCAGAACCAGTTTGATTTCGTTGCTCAAGTCGTCTGCCCATAAATGTGTCTGGGCAAATTGAAGGGTGGTTGGACTATCTTGGTACACTAGATTACCTTGATTGAGTCGTTCTGACAGAACAACTTTTATCTGTACCGGTATTCGCTGGCTTGTGGTGGGCAGCTGATAATTGCTGCCTGGTAGTTGATAATAGGTCACTGGTGTGCCAGCACACGCGGTGAGGGTCAGAGCAGCAGTGCAGACAAGTGATAGTATGATTTTCATTATCTGGCTCCTTTAGGTTCAGGATCATGGCCGCGACGGTTGAATATAAGGGCGTTTGGTTGCTGTCTGAGGGTTTTCAAGGTTGGCTGTGCTTCTTTAAGAGTTGTATCTATACTTTTCAGGGTTTGCTGAATATCACCATAAAGTGGGGATGTGCTGGAAACACCTTGCAGAGTGGTGCGTAATTCTTTCAAGGTGGCGGTAAGCTCTGCTGGTAGTTGCTGGGTTTTATTCTGTGCCAGCAGTTTGTCTGCGGTGGCTAGTGTGGTTTTTAGCTGTGCTAGTGTGCTGTCCAGCTGTTTCATGGAATGTTCTATCGGTAGGTTATTGAGTTTTGTCAGTAAGGCAGAAAGTTGGTTCTGAATCATATCTAATCCGGTTCGATTGCTGCCGATAACGGTGTAACCCTGATAGTGTGTGAGCGGTTTGAGCAGCGTTTCTCCCGGTTGAGCCTGTGTGAGGCTGATGTATTGATTACCGGTGATTAAGTTGTCTTTTTCTAGCGAGGCAGAAAGACCGTGATTAAGGGCCTGCTGAATTTGCTGCTGCCAGATTTTGTCATCTTGTTTACTGGCATTAATTTCCATGCGCCCGGGTTCGATACGCAGCCGGACGGGTACCCAGCCATGCTGAAAGAGTTTATGGCTGTCATTGAGTGCAAAATAGGGTACGTCGGCAACGGAACCAATATTAATACCTTGATACTCTACAGGAGCCCCGACACTTAAGCCACGTACGGATTGCTGGAAGAAAACAACGTAATATTGGGCGCGTTTGGTAGGCAGGTTGTCTAGTTCTCGTTCGCTGTTGTATAGAGTAAATTCTGTATTATTGCCTACAGGTGTACCTTTGCCTTCAAACATAGTTTTAAATACGATGGCTCCGGATAAAAGAGCAGGTAATGGTGCTGAGTCGATATGGACGCCGCCGCCAGATGCGGTAACCTGAACACCGGTTTGGAGCCAAAATTTGACTTTATCACCAATAAGGCTGTCGTAAGGGCTGTTGATATATATTTGGTAGTGAACGTTGTTGTCTTTGGGATCAAAATAGGCCTTTTCTATCTGGCCGGCACTGATATCACCATATAAAACAGGGCTGCCGGGGGTAAGCAGTTTGTCACTGTGACCCTTCAGGCGCAGACGGATTCCGCTCTGAGAAATGGCGCTAACAGGTGGTAAATCTGCTACGGTAAACGTTTCAGCTTTTTCTTTGCTGTGCCCAGGCGTAAAGGCAATATAGGAACCGGATACCAGCGTGTTCAGGCCGGTGATGCCGCTTTGGTCGATGCGTGGTTTGACTATCCAGAATTGTGTATCTTTACGCAGCATATTTTTGACATCGGCATTCATTTTGGCTTTGATTTGTACACCTTTTTCATCCGGACTGATGCTGATTGATGTGACTTTGCCTACCGTAACATTTAATACTTTAATTTCTGTAGAGTTGATTGCAATCCCATCAGCATCATTGATATACAAGGTAATTTCTGGTCCTGTATGGCGAAGATGTTGTATGAGTAGCCATGCGCCCGTGAGTAAAGCTAGGGCAGGAATAATCCATACCAGTACATTGAATGGGGGTTTATGCTTTACGGTTGCCGTAGTTTGCGTAATTTCGTTTTCGGTTTGGCTCATGATGTATGCCTTATTGCGCTGTTTTAATGCTGGGCTTGTTGTTTTGATCATCCCAGATTAAGCGTGGATCGAAACTAAGTGCCGAGACCATGGTCAGGATTACTACGCCGCAGAAATATATGGTAGCTGAACCCGGCGCTACGTGGGCAAGTGGTGTAGAGAATGCGGACATCAGTATGATTACTACAAAGATATCAATCATAGACCAGCGTCCAATTGATTCAGTAATGCGATATAGAATGGTTAAACGGCGAGGGGACATCAGCGGGTGATAGGCTGCTGAATAAAGCAGTATCAGCATAGAAATGATTTTAAGCACAGGAATGGCCATACTGGCACTGAATATAACGACGGCGATAAATACATCTCCATCACTCCACATGTATTCGATACCATCAAGAATGGTGCTGGCAAGATTGGTACCTGGAGAACGAGTGATCATCATTGGTAATAAATTGGCCGGAATATAGAAAATAATGGCAGCCAATAAAAAGGACATGCTGATACTGAGGCTGAGAGGTTTGCGCCGGCTCAGATAAGAGCCACACACGCCGCAGACATTTTGGGTATCTGGTTGTTCAAACAAGCAGTAATTGCAATTAATGGTGTGGTCGCTGAAGATTTGTCTGGTAGGATCGTTTCCGGTAAGTCGCTGTATCTGATAAAAAATCCAATGTTCAGGTACGCCTTGAGAAGTGCGAATCAGTAGAATAGCTAAAACCATCATAAACCAGAATGCCAATCCAAAATGCATTTGTGCCATGGCGCTGATTTTAATGTATGACACCAGTGTGGCAATATAAAACACGTCTATCATAATCCAATGGCGCAGGCGCACTAGTGTCCTTGTGGCGTACAGCATGCCAGGTAGAACTTGCTGATAACGCAGTCCGGTATATACGTACAGGCACAGCAGTAGAAACAGAACTGGTGAACCAAAAGTGAGAAAAAACATTACTTCTGCCAGTATTGAATAGTCCTGCTGAGCTAAAGTACCCATTATATAGGGAATGGTAAGGTCAACATGAATGCCAAGCATGTCTATGGTCATGTACAGTTGTGTGTATACAATTGTCATGATAATTAATGAGGCGATGGCAAAGGCTATCGGAGTATCAAGAGGGTGGGTTTCTATGCGAACCAGTCGCTGCTGGCAGCGCGGACATTCGGCAGATTCGCCAGGTATTAGAGCAGGAATGGTTAATGACAAGCCACAGCAAGGACAGCCAACATGATGTGCGGGCAAGCTGCCGGCAGGCAGGTCTGTAGTTTGATGTTGTGCTGGTTGTATTAAACGGTAGCTCAAGATATTCGATTTCAGTAAAGAAAACAGCTGTACAAAAAATAACTTAACAGAGGGTTGGAATACTCTGTTAAGTTAAATATACGTAATTTGAAGCGCTTGTGCAATTGACTTATAGTGCAGCCAGTACAGCATCACCCATTTGGCTGCATGAAACACGCTGGCAACCTTCTTCATAGATGTCACCAGTACGTAGCCCTTGTGCCAATACTTTGCCTACTGCTTGTTCGATTCTAAATGCGGCTTGCTCATTATTTAGGCTGTAACGCATCAGCATGGCTAGTGAAAGTATGGTGGCAAGCGGATTGGCCAAATTTTTGCCAGCAATATCGGGTGCAGAACCATGTGACGGTTCATACATGCCTTTACCTGTTTCGTTGAGCGATGCTGAAGGGAGCATACCTATGGAACCGGACAGCATAGAAGCTTGATCGGAAAGAATGTCACCAAATATGTTACCCGTGACAATAACGTCAAATTGCTTAGGTGCTTTTACAAGTTGCATGGCTGCATTGTCGACATACATGTGGCTAAGGCTGACATCAGGGTAATCTTTATTCATATCGGTCATGATTTCACGCCACAACTCGGTGGTTTCCAATACATTGGCCTTATCTACTGAACAAAGTTTTTTATTGCGTTTTTGTGCTGCCTCAAAGGCAATTTTACCGATACGGCGAATTTCACTTTCGCTGTAACGCATGGTGTTAATACCTTCGCGTTCGCCATTTGGTAGTGTATGAATACCGCGTGGTTCGCCAAAATAGATATCGCCGGTTAGTTCACGCACAATCAAAATATTTAGACCAGATACTACTTCTGGTTTTAGGGTAGAAGCATTGGCCAGCTCAGGATAGAGTATGGCTGGACGTAGATTGCCAAATAAGTTGAGATCTTTTCGGATGGCAAGTAGTCCGCGTTCGGGACGCAGTGGGCGTTCAAGGCCGTCGTACTGTGGACCACCGACTGCACCAAGCAACACTGCGTCTGCAGCGCGGCAGATTTTTTGAGTAAATTCTGGATAAGGATGGCCGTATTCATCATAGGCAGCTCCCCCTAATGGAGCATATTGATAATCTGCATCTAGTCCTTCTGCAATCAGTTTGTCTAAAACACGGACGGCCTGAGCAATAATTTCCGGACCGATTCCATCCCCCGGAAGAATAGCAAGGTGTTTACTCATTTTATTCTTTCTGAATGTTGTCTGACTGCCACTGATTGGCACTCAGTAATAATTTATTTTTAGTGTATGAAAACGAAACAGGTTTCTATGGAGTCAGGACTGATACAGCCATGGTTGCTGTTGTTTGTGGCTGCTTTCATAGGCTTTTATAGCATCCGCATGTTGCAAGGTCAGACCGATTTCATCCAGACCATTGAGAAGACAATGTTTGCGGTGTTCGGTGATCTCGAAATAGTAATGATGACCGCTGGGTGTGGTAACGGTTTGTTCGGGCAGATTGATGCTGAGCTGATAGCCTTCATGAGAAGTAACTTCATGAAAAAGTTGATCCACTACTTCTTCGGGCAAAATTATAGGTAATAGACCGTTTTTATAGCAGTTGTTGAAAAAAATATCTGCAAAAGATGGTGCAATGATGGCACGAAAACCGTAATCATCTAGAGCCCATGGTGCGTGTTCGCGGCTTGAACCACAACCAAAATTCTTACGGGTCAGCAGAATGTGTGCACCCTGATAACGTGGCTGATTGAGTACAAAATCCGGATTCAAGGGACGTTTGCTGTTGTCCATACCCGGTTCACCGTGATCAAGATAACGCCACTCATCAAAAGCATTTGGGCCGAAACCACTGCGTTTGATTGATTTTAAAAACTGTTTAGGAATAATGGCATCTGTGTCTACATTAGCGCGGTCAAGCGGTGCTACCAGAGCCGTAAGAGTTGTAAAAGATTTCATGCGGGTGATACAGTATGTGTAGTTAATGATTGAATTTAGTGCAAGCCCTGTCGGGCTTGCATGCAGTTACATTTCTGAGCGTACGTTGTCTGAAGCATTACTTACTGCCTGACCACCGGCAGAAATATCACGACCAACGCCGGAAACTGTATGACAACCAGCCAGAAAACCAACAATGGCAACGCTTAAGAGCATCAGTTTTTTCATGGTTTTATCCTTGTAATATTATCGACTAGCTGCGTTGGACAGATGCTGACCCCCAGCACGGACGTCTTGTCCTACGCCATGAATTGTGTGACAACCAGAGAGTACAGCCATAACCATTGCAGCAATTAACAACATTTTTTTCATGCTTTACTCCTTCAACAAAGATAATAATTAACACATTCAATCAGAACTACATGCTTATCATGCACTTGCTGGCTTAAAACTGCAAGTTATTCACTTTATATGTGTCGCACATCAGTAAAATGGCCAGTGACTGCTGCAGCTGCTGCCATGGCAGGGCTGACCAGATGAGTGCGACCGCCGTTGCCTTGACGGCCCTCAAAGTTACGATTGGAAGTTGAAGCACAACGTTCATGTGGCTGTAATCGATCTGCATTCATAGCCAAGCACATTGAGCAGCCTGGTTCACGCCACTCAAAACCTGCGGCTGTAAAAATTTTATCCAGCCCTTCTGCTTCAGCTTGTTGTTTGACTCTTCCTGAGCCGGGTACTATTAATACCCGATTAACATTATCTGCCTTATGTCGTCCTTTCGCTACTTGGGCAGCAATGCGTAAATCTTCAATTCTTCCGTTGGTGCATGAACCAATAAATACAACATCAACTGGAATTTCATTAATGGGTGTACCGGCAGTTAAGCCCATATATCGCAGTGCCCGCTGCATACCCTCCCGTTTTACTGGATCCGTTTCTGCGTCAGGGTCGGGCACTTGTTGATTTACTGCAATTACCATTTCTGGTGAGGTTCCCCATGTGACCTGTGGATCGATGTCTTCCGCATTAAAATGATAAGATTTATCAAAGCTGGCCCCTGCATCTGAGACCAGCGTTTTCCAGTAACTAACAGCCTGCTCCCATAATTCACCTTTAGGTGCGAAATGGCGGTCTTTGATGTAATCGATTGTGGTTTGGTCAACTGCTACAAGGCCTGAACGTGCCCCTGCTTCAATGGCCATGTTGCATAGGGTCATTCGACCTTCCATTGATAAATTGCGGATTGCTTCACCGCCGAATTCAATTGCATAACCAGTGCCTCCGGCAGTACCTATCTGGCCAATAATATATAAAGCAATATCTTTGGCGGTTATACAAGGTTTTAGCTTGCCGGTAATTTCAATAAGCATGGTTTTTGATTTTTTGGCAGTAATACACTGTGTGGCCATGACGTGTTCTACTTCTGATGTACCGATGCCATGAGCCAGCGCACCAAAAGCACCATGGGTGGACGTGTGTGAATCTCCACAGACTACTGTCATACCTGGTAAAGTGGCGCCTTGTTCAGGGCCAACTACGTGCACGATACCCTGATTGATGTTTTTGAAAGGATAATATTTTTCTACACCAAAATCGTGTATGTTTTTATCCAGTGTGTTGACCTGAAGCTTGGAAATTGGATCGGTGATGCCTTTGTCCCAGTGGTCTGTAGGGGTGTTGTGATCAGCAGTAGCAACTATACTTTGCTCGCGCCACAATGGCCGATGAGCCAGCTTCAGTCCTTCAAAAGCTTGCGGGCTGGTGACTTCATGTACTAGATGGCGGTCGATATAGAGTAAAACTGTGCCATCAGCCTGTTGTTGGACAATATGGCTATTCCACAATTTTTCATACAGGGTTTGTGCTTTCATTGTACTAGCTTTGTTTTGTTATGTTTTATGTGTGAAGCATCTTAATACTGTTAAGAAGGATTTACAAGCATTTTGTCTAAAAATATAAAATATTCAGATTTGAATGTAATTAAATGAATATTTTTGGACTTATTGTCTATTTTTTTGCAAGTGTAGATGTCCTGAATGTCTGTGTGAAAACGATTATAGTTGCTGTTTTCTGTTAATCTGGCGTTTGTTGTTATAATAATGACCACTATATGCACTAAGTAATGCAGCATATATATGTAGAAAGGACTGAAATATGAGTTTACCTGATGTGGCCGCAGCGCATCGCTTGGAATTGCAGAATTTTGAACGGGCAATTTTAGCCAAACAGACGCAGATTGAATCATGGTTTCGTACCCAATGGCGACATCACCACGCTCCTTTTTACGGTTCGGTGGATATTCGTAACAGCGGATATAAACTTGCCAGTATTGACATGAATCTGTTTCCGGGTGGTTTTAATAACCTGAATCCTGTTTTTTTGCCTTTGGCTTCTGTAGCGGCACAGGATGCAGTGGAACGTGCCTGTGCAGAAGCACAGTCTGTTTTGATGATACCTGAAAACCATACGCGCAATACTTTTTATCTGCAAAATGTTTACGCACTCTATTCTATATTGCGTCATGTGGGATTAAATGTGCGAATTGGTACAATTAATCCCGAAATTACTCAGATTACCACACTGGAAACGGCGCTTGGTGACCACATTACACTCGAGCCAGTATTGCGGCAGGGTAATCGATTACAGCTAGCAGATGGTTTCACTCCTTGTATGATTTTGCTGAACAATGATTTGTCAGGAGGCGTACCAGATATTCTTCAGGGGCTGGAACAGAAACTATTGCCACCATTAAAAGCAGGCTGGACCACGAGGCGAAAAAGTACTCATTTTCATGCATATAATCAGGTGGCAGCAGAGTTTGCCAAACTGGCAGGCATAGATGAGTGGACGATTAATCCATATTATGAAGTATGTAGTGGTTTAGATTTTGCCAGCCACGAAGGTGAAAACCGTTTAGCAGATACTGTGGAACGTCTCTTACAACGCATTCAGAATAAATATGATGAACTGGGCATTCAGGATAAACCGTTTGTGATTGTTAAAGCCGACGCCGGTACTTATGGTATGGGGGTGATGAGCGTTCATTCGGCAGATGAGGTGCGTGGCCTCAATCGCAAAAAACGCAATAAAATGGCTAAAATCAAAGAAGGTCTGGAAGTCAGTGAAGTGATTGTTCAGGAAGGTATTTATACTTATGAAACACTGCATGGTGCTACCGCAGAACCTGTGGTTTATATGATGGACCGGTTTGTAATCGGTGGCTTTTACCGTGTGCATGAGGGACGCGGACCAGACGAAAATCTGAATGCTATGGGTATGCATTTTGTGCCATTGCACTGCAATATTGTCTCACCGGAAACTGAAATTACGGAAGAAGATGCTGCTAGCAAACGCGAATTTCAGCCATGGGAACAATTGGGTATCGTGCAGACAGAGAATGTTAGTCAGGCCAGTGATTGTGAAAGTGTCCGTCTTTATGTGTATGGTGTGCTGGCCAGATTATCGTTGCTGGCTGCAGCTATAGAGCTGGAAAATATGCCTGAAATAGCGGTTTGATTTACTTCTATTATTCAGACTTTCTCACTGCTACGTAATTTAGAGTAAGCAGAAAATTTTGTTTCAAAATAATATTAATTTCATAAAGTACGATTCATAATGAAAAAAACGCGCGTTTTAACTGGTGTTACACCCAGCGGCATACCACATCTTGGTAATTATGTGGGTGCCATTCGTCCGGCTATTCAGGCGAGCCAGAATCCAGATGTGGAATCTTTCCTTTTTTTATCTGATTATCATGCTTTAATTAAATGTCATGATCCGGAAAAAGTTCATGAATCAACCAAAGCTGTGGCTGCAACATGGCTGGCCTGTGGCCTTGACCCTGAGCGTACAACTTTTTACCGTCAGACTGATATTCCCGAAGTAATGGAACTGAACTGGATTCTGACCTGCAATACAGCTAAGGGGCTAATGAACCGTGCCCATGCGTATAAAGCAGCCGTACAGGAAAATGCTGAAAAAGGGCAGGAGGACCTAGATCACGGCATTGAAATGGGGCTTTTCTGTTATCCGATGCTCATGAGTGCAGATATTCTGATATTTAATGCCGATAAGGTACCGGTAGGGCGTGATCAGATTCAGCATCTGGAAATGGCGCGTGATATAGCAGGCCGTTTCAATCATCGTTTCAAGCCTTTGTTTACTTTGCCCGAAGCTCAAATAGATGACAATGTGGAAACATTGGTTGGTCTGGATGGCCGAAAAATGAGCAAAAGTTACGGTAATACCATTCCATTATTTGAACCGGAAAAGAAATTGCAGAAAGCGGTAAATAAGATTGTTACCAATCTGAAAGAACCGGGCGAACCGAAACAGCCTGATGAAAGCCCCCTGTTTGATATTTATAAAGCTTTCTCTACACCGACAGAAACGAGCAGCTTTACTCAGATGCTTGCTGAAGGTCTGGCTTGGGGCGAAGCTAAAAAAATGCTAGCAACAAAAATCAATGAAGAGCTGGCTGAAAAGCGTGAGCGATTTACTCAGCTGATGGCAGAGCCCTCATTGATTGAGGATATTTTGCAGGCAGGTGCGGTAAAAGCGCGTGCACAGGCAAAACCGCTGCTAGAGGAAGTACGTGAAGCAGTAGGCATTCGTTCATTAAAATAAAGTACTGGTTTAACCGGCTGTAAGTAGATTTTGAGCCGGTTAAATTATCTGTAGGTAAACATAATGAAAATCCTGTTTATAGCCGACCCAATGGCTGGCTTCAAAATTTATAAAGACACCACTTATGCCATGATGAGGGAAATGGCTGAACGAGGCTGGACATTGTTTCACACATTAGCCAGTCAGCTAAGTGTGCAGCAAGAATATGTTGTGGCAGAGGCTAGCGAATTTGGCTTTACCGAAGCCAGAGATGATCATGACCACTGCTGGTTTAGTCCTTTGTCTCAACAGCAATATCGGCTTAACAGTTTTGATGCAGTGATCATGCGTACTGACCCGCCGTTTGATATGCAGTATTTATATGCGACTCAACTGCTGACTTTAGCCGCCAAACAAGGTGCCCGTGTTTATAACAGCGGGCAGGCTATGCGCGATTTTAATGAAAAACTAGCTATTTTAGATTTTACAGAGTTTACTGCTCCGACTTTGGTCACTACCCGTGCAGCAGATGTGCGTGCTTTTTTGCATGAATACCACGATATCATTATTAAGCCGCTGGATGGTATGGGGGGTATGGGGATTTTCCGCTTGCAGCAGAATGACCCGAATATCAGCAGTATTCTGGAAATGCTGATGCGTTTAGACAGCCGTACAATTATGGTACAGCGTTATATTCCAGAAATTGTTCATGGCGATAAACGCATATTAATTATTGGTGGGCGAGTTGTTCCCTATGCATTGGCACGTATTCCACAGCAGGGCGAGACACGAGGCAATCTGGCTGCAGGTGGCCATGGCGTGGCGCAGCCACTGAGTGAACGAGATAGGCAAATTGCTGAAACATTGGCTCCGGAACTGGTACGCAGAGGTATTCTGCTGGCTGGACTGGATGTGATTGGTGATTATCTGACGGAAATCAATGTTACCAGTCCGACTGGTTTTCAAGAAATTAGCAAGCAAACTGACTGTGATGTGGCTGCTATATTTGCCGATGCTGTTGAAGAAGCTGCACGTTTATATGGTTCCCCGCTTTAAAAAATCTTGTGCAGCCATATCCGATTTCAAAAGGACAATAATATTATCATGCCGGAAAATAATAAGCAGTATGCCAATACTATTAAAGGTAAAACCGGTATACGCCGCATATTCAACGCCTATGGTTACTCTCTGGCTGGTTTGAAAGCGGCTTGCAGCGAATCGGCTTTTCGTCAGCTGTTGTGGTTAAATGGAATTTTGATTGTGCTGGTTTTTGTATTGGATTTTGGCATCCTGACGCGTATGGTTTTAATTATGGCTTCGTTTTTAAGCTGGATTGTAGAGCTCTTTAATACGGCTATTGAAGCAGCTGTCGACCATACTTCATTGGCAAAACATCCGCTGGCCAAACGGGCTAAAGATACAGCATCGGCTGCTCAATTATTAACCATGTTACTACTGGCAATTTTATGGGTGCTGGCGCTGTGGCGAGATTATCTGGTTAACTGGTTTTAAACCATAGTCACATTGCTGCCATTGTGTACGAGAGCTGCCTGATTAAGAATTTCTAAAATTCTTCAGACATATTGACAATCCGATATCTGTTTATCGGTAAGGATAGATTATGCATTTTCTGATGATTTTATTACCGGTTTTCGGAATTTTTGTTACTGGATTCATTGGTCAGAAAATCCTTAAATTCGATATAGCCGGATTATCGAAAATGTCTTTGTATATCCTTTCTCCCTTTCTGGCCTTCAAAACGTTTTACAGCCATCAGCTTACTTCTGCTTATGCTTATTATGCTTTCTATGTATTGATTTTGTGTATCGGACTGATTGTGCTGGTGTATCTGTGGTCGAAAATTTGTCATTACCGCAATCAGGATAATTGCGCCTTGATTTTGGCATCATGTTTTATGAATAATGGAAACTATGGTACACCGGTGATTCTGGTATTTTTCGGGAGTGCCGGTTTTGATATCGCTGTGATTCTGATGGTACTGCAACAGTTTGTTATGAGTACATTAGGCACTTATTTTGCAGCAAAAGGCAGCAATGATGTTGAAGGCATCAGCCAGCGCACGGTTTTGAAAAAAGTCTTACGCATGCCGATTGTACATGGTGCTTTGTTGGGTTTGATATTTCAGATACTGCATATTCCACTCAGTAAAGAAATACTGCTGGCTGTAGGAATGATAGGAGATTCTTCCATTCCAGTTATTATGCTTATTTTGGGTATGCAGCTGGCTACATTACATATTAAGCAGATTGAACTGCCCAAAATAAGCTTTGCGTTGATACTCCGATTGATAGTATCGCCTTTGTGGGCTGTGCTGCTGGTGTACTTTATGCCGCTAGACCTGATGGCGAAAAAAATATTAATTGTTCTTGCTGCCATGCCGACAGCAGCCAATACCACATTGATGTCTGTACAGTTCAACACCAAACCACAACTAGTTTCTTCTGCTACTTTTTTCAGTACGGTATTAAGCTTGATTACCTTGCCGATAGTGCTGATGCTGGTGCAGCCGCCGGTTATGAATCTGTAAGCAATTGAGTAGCGAGAGATGCAATTAAATGTATATTCGATATACGCTTATCTGAATCAATTACAAACCTATTGTTGGTTTTCTGGATCTTAATGTTGTCTGATGTTACTTTATGTAACAAGACTTATTACTCGCTCTATAATGTTCTTTTACTTGAAATGAATTATAACAATATGCAATACAATTCATTTCAGGATAAAAGACATGGGTATTAACAGACAATTTAGTTGCAAAAGTATTGTATATCTATTGATTACGGTAGTTGGCTGGGGAATTATGTATCCCGCATCCAAACATGCCGTATCTTCAGGTATTGATGGCTATTATCTTACTTTCATTCGTTATGTTTTGGGGGCAGTGCTTGTCAGTGTGATTTTAATCATTCTAGAAGGTAAAAAAAGTTATCAAACTGAAGGTAAAACCTTGTTACTCTGGTTTTTTGGAAGTATCGGCTTTGCAGGACTAAATTTTCTCACGTTTATTGGAATAGGTTATTCTTCAGCAGAACATGCAACGATTATATTAGCTCTGATGCCTTTATTATCGCTTGCGCTAACATGCATTATTCATCGTAGCTTCCCCGATTCTAAAACTAGTTTCTGCATGCTATTAGCTTTTACTGGTATTGTTTTGGTAATTACTAATGGTAATTTTAGTCATTTGAGGGCTTCATCTAGCTTTATCGGCGATTTGCTACTATTGGCGGCCACTATCTGCTGGGTAATATATACCTATTTTGCCAATATTATGATTTCAGTATGTGGCTGGAGTGCTTTACGTGTTACTGCGTTAAGCTCTTCCTTAGGAACATTGAGTATAATATTCATTACTATAGCGGCAACATTATTAGGTTACGCCAGTTATCCAAATTTTCAGGCAATGGCAGCCAGTAAATTTGATATTTTTATTTTGGTTATAACTACTTTAGTGATTATCAGTTGGAATGCAGGCATTAAAGCGCTAGGCACAATCAATGGAGTTTTATTTGTTAATTTGGTACCCGTTATATCGTATATTGTTGGCCTTTTGCAAGGGCATCATGTTTCGTATATTGAAGTTTTGGGAATGGTAATTACGCTTATAGCATTAATAATGAATAATCTCTATATGCGTAAAAATCAAGCAGATATTTAGTTGTTGAAATGAAAAACCATTTACAGGGTATGAATTTAGCTAGTCTTGAACTGTTTCTAGTAGCAGCTGAAAATGAAAATTTCTCAGCTGCTGCTGAGTATTTGAATATTACACCTGCTGCTGTTAGCCGCTCTATTAAAAGGCTTGAAGAAAGGATTGGTATTGAATTATTCAGTCGAAATACACGTAAAATCAAATTAACACCAGAGGGGAAAATTTATTATAAAAAATGCTCTGAAATTTTAGAATCATTAATCAGTGTTGAGCGAGAGCTTAAACTACAAAAAGAGTCTGTAGCTGGAAGACTAAAAATCAGTGTTCCAGAAAGTTTTTTTAACTATAAAATGGCGCCATATTTAAATAAATTTTGTGAACTATATCCAAATCTGAAGCTAGATTTTCATGTAACTAATCGAAATATTGATTTTGTGGCTGAAACTTATGATTTATCAGTGAGGTTGATTCAGCCTGAGACCAAACTTGAGCCCTTTTTAATTAAAAAAAAATTGCATGATGCTACATCCGGTCTGTTTGCTAGTCCTGAATATTTGTCTAACAACAGCATGATACAATCGCCTTCAGATATTAAAAATCATCAGTGTATCAATTTCAGCATTAGCGAAAATAACAAAAAATTCTTATGGAATTCTGTAGATAATCATTCAAAGAGGGATTTTCATTATTCGAACCAGATACAAGTGTTTGACAGCATTCTTGCGACTAAGGTTCTTGCGTTGAATGGTTGTGGAATTGTACATTTATTTAGATTTGCGGTGCAGAATGAGTTGCAGAGTAATAAATTGGTAGAAATCTTACCTGAATATTCTAATAATCATACATGGCAATTTTGTTTTCTTTACCCAGAGTCAAATAGGAATTTAGCAAAACTTAGAGTTTTTATCGATTACTTCATTGAAAACATTAAATAATCAAGCAAAAATATTTAGTATATATGCTGATATTTATAAAAAATATTAGGCTGATAGTATTCAGTGTTTCAATAATCAGATGATTTTTATTTTTTTATACTATTTCTTATATCAGAATATATATTATTAGCGGTTTATACTGAATCTGATTCAAAAGATGAAGTATATAAAATCACAGTTTAAGTTATTTTTCAAATCATATAAATGTAAAGATTTTTGATTTTATTGGTGTTCAGAACTTATCGTTATCAAGATAAATCGGTATCATAGTCGCCTATCTGCTGGAATAATAAACTGGGCGGCTTATGACAAAGTTAAAATTTACCAAAATGCATGGCTTAGGTAATGATTTCATGGTTATTGATGGTATCAACCAGAAATTTAACCCGAGTACAGCACCAATTGCCGCATGGGCACAACGGCATACCGGAGTTGGATTTGACCAGCTTCTTCTGATTGAGGCACCACGACAAGCAGAAGCTGATTTTCGCTATCGGATTTTCAATGCAGATGGTTCTGAAGTGGAACAGTGTGGAAATGGCGCACGGTGTTTTGCCCGCTTTGTTTACGATAAAGGGTTAACCAGCAAAAAGCAGATTGTCGTAGAAACAGCTGGCGGTGTGATTGTGCCCCGTTTAACCGATGATGGTTTGGTAACAGTAGACATGGGTGTGCCGTTGTTGGCTCCGGAGCAAATTCCGTTTACCGCTATTGATGAGGATGATGCTCGTAGTATCAGCCATCAGCTTGTAATCGGCAATGAGACTGTTAGTGTTACCTGTATCAATATGGGCAATCCGCATGCGGTGATAGTGGTGAAAGATATTGAGCAAGCACCTGTACACCGGCTGGGAGCAGCTATTGAAAACCACAAACAGTTTCCTCAACGCGTTAATGTCGGTTTTATGCAGATTGTGGCACCACGCAGGATTCGTCTGCGTGTTTTTGAGCGAGGTGTTGGAGAAACTCAGGCCTGTGGTACGGGTGCCTGTGCTGCAGTTGTAGCCGGAATCAGTTTGGGATTACTGGGCGATGATGAACCGGTAGAAGTTAATTTGACTGGGGGGCAGTTATTAATCAGTTGGCAGCAGCAACCTGATGCTCATGTATGGATGACAGGGCCTACCCAGAGTGTTTTTGATGGGGAGATTGATTATTTATGAGTATCAAAGAAGCAGATGTACGTGCGTTTTTACATGCTCAGCCAGAGTGGCTGTACGAACATGCAGCAGAGTTTAACCTGCGACCTATTGAAAGCAAGATAATGTCTTTCCAGCAGGGCCGGATGCAGTTTATGCAGCGTAAAACGGAAAAAATGGCTTCACAATTGGTACAGATGTTGGGAGAAGCGGATGCTAATCATACTTTGATGGCTAAGTTCATGGCTTTCGACCGACGCCTGCTCTTGGTAAATACAGTCGCTCAATGGCAAAGGGCAATTCACGATAGCTTGAAAAACGAATTTGTATTACCTGATTTCGCCTTGAAAATTGTTACCGAAGCACCTAAAAGTGTGCGTATACCTGCTTCTTTAATGGCAGATGATAAGGTTAAAGCTGTAGCAAAAAAACTGAATAAGCCCATATGTGGTAACTTACCTGTGGTTGTTTTACGGGAATTATTGCCCGTACAGCCTCGTCTGGAAAGCTTTTTACAACTGCCATTGCGCTGGCAGGAACAGACGCTAGCAATTTTGATAGTCGGCCATGAGAATGAAGCTCATTTCACATCGGATATGGCTACTGAATGGGTAAACTATATGGCAGAAAATATGGCCGTGGTACTGGCACGTCTGCTAAAACTGGTACGCTGATGACTACATTAATCATTTATGCGGTTGTAATGATTTATGCAGTACTGTTTGTGTGGCAATGTTGTAAATATCAATTATATGGCTGGCTGGCTGCTGCGTTAACCATTTGGGTGATTTTGGCAGCTATGAGTAGTGTGGTATTGCCGGGTATTGCTGGTTTGTTTAAACCGTTAAATTTATTTCTGATGCCAGTTTATGTGCTGTTGGGTTCGGTGTTTATGCTTCATCAGCGCAATAGACTCAAAAGCAACGGTTATTTATCTAATCTGCTTTATAGTAGTTGGTTACAGTTTGGAGCGCTGGCTATCTGTTTGACGCTCATTTTATGTCTAATCAGAAATACAATTTTATTAGTTCCTTTAATGGTTAGTGTTTTACAGATGCTTACTTGGCAACCTTTATACTGGATTGGAACTCAATGGTTATTGATGTTGATGCTATTTTCACGTACAGAAAATAAACAAAAAACGGTATGGCGCATGCAGACATTGTTGCTCTTTTGTTTATTTACTCAACTGATATATCTAATGTTAAGTTTTAGAGGAAAATTGTAGTTGGAGTTTGCTATTGTTTTTGAGCCAGATCTCAACTTTGCACCCTTTTTAAGAATCAGATAATAAAAAAGCCAGACTGGAAAGTCTGGCTTTTTTAATTTGATGTGCTTAGTGAGAAGCAGCTTCAGCAGAAGCGCCAGAAGCAACAGCAGGAGCTGAAACTTCAGAAGCTGGAGCTGGTTCAGAAGCCGGAGCTGGTTCAGAAGCTACAGGAGCTGAAACTTCTGATGCAGCAGAAGCAGCAGGAGCTGATTCATCTTTATTACAAGCAGCCAAGAACAAAGACATCAGGGCAGCAGCAGCTAACAGAGATTTTTTCATGATTATGTACCTTAATCTGTATCAAAAAGTATTACTTTAGTGATGGAAGTCCAGTTTTTGCACACTATATCATTTCTTCAATAAATAGCTACAGTGCGCATAACTTGTGCAAATCGAATTATGCCCCGCCTTGCAAACTAATGCAATCTGCCAAAGGTGTATTTTTGTTAAACAGCTACAGAAGCTTGTTGAGAATGGCGCGTTAGAATCTAGTCTAGTGCAGGATATACTTACTAGATAAGCAATAAGATTAAGGTATGGGTATAGTTATAAGATATTGATAAAATTTAATAAAAGTAAATAATATTCAGCAATAATGTTACAGTTTAATGATTACCCAACAAAATTACTGCAAATTAGAGAAGTTGTTTTTTTACAACAAATTTACATATTTATGGTTTATATACCTTGGATTCTGCTTGGTTTAGCTGATGACACTGTGGATGATTTTCATGCAATCTTGCCACAATTAAGTTAATAGGGAATGTTGTATAGAGCAGCTGACGTACTTTAGGTTTATCCTAATTACAGTCTTCAATCTGATTATCAATTTCTGAGTCTATTAACAATGAAGTAATACCAATTAATCGCAATGAAAATGTGTTAATTTTCATATTCAGAAATCAACAAAGATTGTTGTTTGGTTTTTTAGTATTGGTTGTGTAGCCAATTTTTTAGTTTGAGAAAATCAAAGCGATTCTCAGCATGAACCCTTGCTTTGAAATGATGTGCGCAGAATATAGACTATTACTACGGTTATTCTATTGAAACAAAGCCGTTGAAAAGTTAATGTTGATAAAACCTGTTTGGGATAGATATTGTACATTTATTGAAATACAGTTTATTGTATTTTAAGAAGTAATTTTTCAGCTTATATTCAAATATTTTAAGTAATGGTTTATTTCTTGGTTTGGCTAGTGTGAAATGGAAATCAGAACAGGCTTAGTCCCTTAGTCACTGTCTGAAGCCATTGTTCGATATAATGACAAGTTTTGAGTATTCAGCATGCATTTATCAGGCATGGCTACTGAATTTTGAGTAATTTTGTTTCTAAGCAGGAAAACTTATCATGACAGATACCCTTGAACGCGAGAGCATGCAATATGATGTTGTTATTGTGGGGGCCGGTCCGTCAGGTTTATCTGCTGCCATACGTTTAAAACAATTGGCCGCTAAACAACAGCGCGAGATTAGTGTATGCGTTGTTGATAAAGGTTCTGAAGTTGGAGCGCATATTATTTCCGGTGCTGTAATTGACCCTCATTCATTATCGGAGCTGATTGAAAATTGGCAGGATAAAGACGCTCCGTTATCGTGTGCGGTGAAACAAGACAGTTTGCTGTTTTTAACCGAAAAAAAAGCTTACCGTCTGCCAACGCCAGCCAGTTTTAATAATCAAGGCAATTACATCATTAGTCTGGGCGTGTTTTGTCGTTGGCTGGCGCAGCAGGCGGAAGAATTGGGCGTAGAAATATATCCTGGTTTTGCCGCTACAGAAATACTTTATCATGCTGATGGTTCGGTACGGGGAATTGCCACCGGCGATATGGGCGTTCAACGCGATGGTACTCCTGGTGACCAATATCAGCAGGGTATGGCATTGTTGGCACAACAGACTATTTTTGCTGAAGGTTGCCGCGGTTCGCTTACTAAAGTACTGATGCAGCAATTTGATTTAAGAAGAGACTGCCAGCATCAAACTTATGGAATCGGAATTAAAGAATTATGGGAAATCGCACCGGAAAAATCCAAACCCGGAACTGTGATTCATACTATAGGCTGGCCATTGGATCAGAAAACCTATGGCGGTTCTTTTTTGTATCATTTGAATGATAATAAAGTAGCAGTTGGTTTTGTGATTGGTCTGGATTATCAGAACCCTTATCTGTCTCCGTATGCAGAAATGCAGCGCTACAAAACTCATCCGGCCATTCGAGCTACATTAGAGGGTGGTAAACGTATTGCTTATGGTGCAAGAGCGCTGAGTGAAGGTGGCTTGCAAAGTTTGCCCAAACTAACGTTTCCTGGTGGTGTTCTGGTTGGTGATACTGCTGGTTTTCTGAATGTGCCGCGAATTAAAGGTATTCATGCCGCTATGAAATCCGGTATGCTCGCAGCAGAGGCCGTTGCTGAGGTATTAAGCGAGGAAGCTAGCGAAAGCAGTAATGCAGAGGCAGTAAATTATACAAGTTTATTCAGAAACAGTTGGTTATTTAGTGAGTTGAATAAAGTCCGCAATGTACGTCCTGCATTTAAATGGGGTCTGTTGGGAGGCCTAGTTTATGGTGCACTAGAAGAATATGTGTTCAAGGGTAAGGCACCATGGACTCTAAGGCATCAGCGGGCGGATTATGCGTCTTTACGACCAGCACAAGATTGCCAGAAGATTGATTATCCTAAACCGGATGGCAAACTCACATTTGATCGTATGAGTAGTGTATTTTTGGCTGGTATCAGCCATGCTGAAAACCAACCTGTACATCTTAGGCTACACAATCCAGAATTGGCCATTAGTGTTAATTATCAAAAATTTGCTAGTCCAGAAACGCGTTATTGTCCTGCTGGGGTGTATGAAATTATAGAAGAAGCAGGAGAACCACAATTGCAGATTAATGCGCAGAATTGTGTACACTGTAAAACCTGCGATATTAAAGATCCTGAGCAGAATATTGACTGGGTGTGTCCCGAAGGCGGTAGCGGACCAAATTATGCCGATATGTGACTGCCGGCATGAAAAACATCAGAGTTGAGCATATACAGACCAGCCATCTGCTGCTGGTCTGTTTTATGATTTAATGTTCGCGTTCATGAAAAAACGCGTAAGTGGCATCATGAAATAATTCTACTTGCGGATTTTCTTCATACTGCAATTCAGCAATTTCGTTATCAAAAGCTGTTCGAATAGATTCTGTAGCTAGTTCTGCTAAATCTGCGGGCAAGGCTCTCAATAAACCTTTCAGTGCAGTGGCTAGCACACGGTTTTGCATGAGTAGGGCTTCGTTATTTTCTTCGAGAAATTCAATTCGTTGTTCTAAGGTACTCATTATTTGATTCCTAATTAAATTGGACAAAATATACATTATTTTAGCATTTTAACCTACAAAAGTTGTTATAATTACCTATATATGGCACAGTGAAAATTCATGTGAAGCGAGCCAGAATACATCAGACGATAAGAAGTGAGGGCATGGTGAAAAACCAGTATGAACAACAAAATCAATTTGTTTTTACTTTGAGTGAAGATAATCCGCCTGCACAGCAATCTATGACTAATACAGATAGTGAGTCGGCTGAAGCCAGACCTGATTGGGTACGTAATCTTGAACAACTGCGCCAGAATAAAAAGAAGCATGATAATCATGCTGTTCATCATGATGTGAACAAGAGTATTAAACCGACAGTGGTTGTACATCAAACCAGAAGACACGAGCACGCTTTTAATACTTCTGCTGTAGTAACAGGTACAGTACCTCACAACCGGCAGCCTGCTACAGCTAAACCAAAAAAACCTAATCCTTCCCAGTATAATCAGACTGATGAAGTAGTATTGGATCCGATACAGCGAGAACGTGTTTATCGAGCCTATCTGCAGCAATGGCAGCAGCAGAGTACGTTGGAGGCTCAGCAACAAGAATCTGCCTTGAATGATACAGCATTACTGATTCAGGAAGACTGGCTGGCTGCCCAAAACTGTTTGCAAAGTGCTCCGATTGATGAAACTTTGCCATCTGGCTGTACTGTGCAACTAAAAGGAAATCAGGCAAAGGTTGTGCAGGCTGAGACTTCTGAGTCTGATGTTACCGATGTCAATACAGACTTTAGTGAAAATGGCCAGCCAGTAATTCATGTTCATATGCATGTAATCGAGCCGCGAGGTACAGCAAATCGTGCTGTTACCTGCATTTCAGAACAGGCTCTATTGCAGCAGCTTAGTGAAAAATTACGCCCTCATCTAGCCGATGTATTATCTGGTATGGTCAGGGTAGCGGTACAGAAACATACTGCTGGGCTGGTAACAACGCTACAGCGTGAGCTATTGGCGGAAGTGCCTTCGGCAGTGGATGACGTGCTGAAATATAACTTGACACAAGTTATGAACAATTTTAAGAAAAGACAACGTTAAAATTTAATGTCAGTATTTTAGCTTTGCTATTTGCTTCTGTAAAAGAGTAGTAGCTGAAGTTGCTAACATATCTATTGATTATTAGAAATAAAGAATTTTTCTAACATAGCATAGTAGAAAGAAATTGTGTTTTGAATATAATTATGCTTATTGCGATTATTTTTAATTAACAGAAGCATAAAATTTAATGAGATAGTAACGCATAAAAAGTACGGCTACTAAATAAGCTTTATATGTATGATTAAGTATAAATTCTTAAGATTCTAAGATTTCAGGCATGTTTTGTTAATGATGGTGAATCAAAGGTAGGTATGTTATACTGCGCGCCATTCTGAAAAAATTTATCCGTCAGCCAGTATAGCTCAGTTGGTAGAGCAGCGCACTCGTAACGCGAAGGTCGTAGGTTCGATTCCTATTACTGGCACCACAATAATTCATTATATCAATTATCTTGTGACAAATCTGCGTCACTTATTCCAACTTAAATTCCCTTAATTGTTTCGTCATTCTTTGAATTAAGCATTTTATATTTATCGCAACCATTAACTTGATGATAAATATACTGAATGTATTCTAATCACAGGCAAATAAATCACAAGTATTTATTATTAAAACAAAAATTTGTGCTAATAGTAAGCTTACTACTGAACCTAAAAGTTGTATTTGCATACATCTGAAAAACTATTACTCATTTGGTTCAGTTTTTCTAAAATGAAAAATATTTAAACCAATTATAATCTGTCGCAATAGTACTAGGTAACCGTTATGAAATTGGTTTATTTGTGCGAGCATAGCGTTGCGCCAGTACAGCGCAAATCATCAATTGTAGCTGGTGAAAAATCATCAATGGTAAGAGCATTATACCTACCATATTGGCAGGAAACAGAACGTTAGCCATAGGTACGCCATTGGCCAAGCTTTTTTTGGAGCCGCAAAACACAATTGTAATTTCATCGGCTCGTTTAAAACCTAGTAACCGTGCTACCAGTGTATTGATCGTAATCACCAGAAATAGAATCACTAGGCTCAGCATCACAATCATACCAATTGAACCCAGATTTACTTTGTGCCATAAGCCTTCAACCACTGCATCACTGAAAGCCACATACACAACCAGCAGAATGGAACTACGGTCTGTGCGGTTAATCCAAACTTTGTGCTGATGAATCCAATTGGCTAATAAAGGGCGTGCAAGGTGTCCGATTACAAAAGGTAGCATTAACTGCATCAAAATGGATTCTATCGCTGCTGCGGTATCAACGCTGTTGCCACTGGTTGGCATCATCAGTCCTACCAGAACAGGTGATAGAAAAACACCGAGGATACTTGAGGCAGAAGCACTGCAAACAGCAGCAGCCACATTTCCGCCAGCAACGGAGGTAAAGGCAATTGCGGATTGCACAGTGGCGGGTAGGGCGCATAAATATAGAAAGCCAAGATAAAGTTCGGGAGAAAGCCAGTTTGGTACCAGTATTCTTAGACATAGACCAATTAGCGGAAACAGGATAAATGTGCTGCAAAAGACCAATAGATGCAACCGCCAATGTTTGATTCCTTCAGTGACAGCCTGTCGAGACAGCTTGGCACCATGCATAAAAAAAAGTAGTGCAATAGCGATGGTCGTTAGATAGCTAAAAAAAGTTTTGACGCTGCCCTGACACGGAAGAATAGTAGCAGTACCGACAACCAATAGCATAGCCAGTAAAAACGGGTCTATATAGAATTTTTTAAGCAAATTGTTCATGGCAGCTCAGCGTTTGCGTACGTAATTACAAAAGGCAATATTTTAACGAAAAGTCCTCTTCACAAACAGCTGCTAGCTGAGTTAAAAAGCATTAATCCGATTCCATAATTGCTTTTAATTACCTTTAAGATAATCACCAAATGTTCAAGGCAACCAATTTAGAAAGAGATTTAAAACTTATGATAGACAACATAATTGATAAAATAAATAAATTATCAACAATGGTTTAATTTTGATGTGGATGAACAAAAACGCCAGCCTGTATATGACTGGCGCGCTATATTATTGCTGAGGTCAGAAAAAAGAATTGAGTCCGAGAAATATTAAAACCGACAGAATTGCTGCAGAAGGAAGGGTAATAACCCAGGCAAGTGCTATTGGTTTCATCAGCTTCCAGTTGGCATTGTGGTTAACCAGTCCAATTCCAAGTACGGCACCGACTAAAATATGTGTACTGGATACCGGTAAGCCCATTAGCGTAGCCAGCATTACAATGGCTGCTGAAGATAGTTCGGCGGTAAATCCTGAAGCCGGATGCATTTTAGCAAGATTGGTGCCCACAGTTTGAATCACTTCTTTGCCGATAAACCAAAGGCCAACAATCAGGGCAACACCAAAAGTAATCATCACAGGTGCTGGAATCATGGCATTGGCATCCATAGCAATATCACCAGTTCTAATTATGTCCATAATGGCTGCAAACGGGCCTACTGCATTGGATATATCATTGGCTCCATGGCTGAAAGCAAAACCAGCAGCTGTAAATACTTGCATCCAACTGAACATTAAAAAAGTGGATTTGCTTAAATCTTTACGCTTCAGTGTTTTGGCATAAATAAATGTTGCCATCCAGATCAGGGCACCAATCATGATGATTAGCAAAAAATTGGTTACTACGGACAAGCCCAGATGCAGATTGGTTAATCCCTTGAATAACAGCATAGCTGTAATCATCATGCCACCGCAGGCAGAAATCAGAGGCACCCAGCTATGTAGAGCTTTAAACGCATCTATACTGTTTTTACGGCTTTCTATATCAGCTAGCTTTTTATAATAATCCGATTCTAGTTCATCTACGCTGTAGTCTGGATCACTATAATTTTCCGCATCGCGTGCAATGGCAGAAGAAATTTTGATTTTTTCTGTCTCACTCAGTTGTTCAAACCACGCTTTGTGCTTTTCCTTGTACGCTTTTTTTTCTTGTTTGATTTCTTTCAGAGCTATGTTCATACGCTCATTGTAATCAAGTACATGCTTTTTAATTTGGCTGAAAAGAATGAATGACAATGCTCCGCCAAGCACAGGAGAAATCACCCATGATAGACCGATTTCGCCCATTTTGTTCCACTGGATTAAATCTAGTGCACTGCTGTTACCGGTGACCAGATAGCCCAGACACAGTCCGGCACCAACCAGACCGCCAATCAGAGAGTGGGTAGTTGAAACCGGAAGTCCTTTTTTCGAAGCAATCAGTAACCAGATGGCTGCTGCCAGCAATGCAGCTAGCATTACATTTATACATTGTGACGGTGTCAAATGCATGGCACCAAGGTCTATAATACCGTGTCTGATGGTTTTAGTTACTTCGCCACCGGCAATGACGGCACCGGAAACTTCAAACACTGCAGCTATACCCAGAGCTTGTGGTATTGTAAGGGTGCCGGCACCTACGCTGGTGCCAAAAGAATTGGCTACATCATTGCCACCGATATTGAAAGCCATAAAGGCACCAAAGAGGGTAGCTACAATGAATAATAGCGGCGCATGATGATTGGTATAGCCTAGTCCCCAGTAAATGAAATAGGCAATGGTGCCAAGTAGCAATGCAGCAAAAGCGTAATTAACCCGTGTAATCAAGGGCGAACGTGCAAAAGATGTGTCTGCGGCCATAATGTATTTTAAAGTGGAAAATTCAGAGCCGGCACGTAAACAAGCTATCCGACGTGTGCCATGCTACGTAAAAAAGTGCCATTATAAAGATTTTTGTTTCAAAAGGAGTAAATTATGTTTACGAATCCGTTTTTACCCATTGCCGCTCCGCTTAAATTTTATGCAGTCGTTCCTTCTGCAGACTGGGTAGCCCGAATGGTGGATGCAGGCGCTAATACCGTGCAGCTACGCAATAAAAGCCAGATTGGTTCGTCATTGTACCGTGAAATTGAACGCAGTGTGGCCTATGCAAAGGATTCACCTACACAATTATTTATCAACGATTATTGGTGGGAAGCGGTAGATTGTGGTGCCTACGGTGTACATCTTGGACAGGAAGATTTGGAAAGTGCTGATTTGGTGATGATACAGAGTGCCGGTTTACGGTTAGGAGTGAGCACTCATTCTTCTGAAGAGCTTGCTCTTGCACTTTCAGTAAAGCCAAGCTATGTAGCCTGTGGGGCAATATTTCCTACCAAAACTAAGACCATGCCTACACAGCCTCAGGGATTGGATAAACTTAGACAATACGTGCTTCAGGCCGGAAGTACCCCGACGGTAGCCATCGGTGGCATCGATCTGAGTAATGCGCCTGATGTTCTGGCCACAGGTGTTAGTTCTCTGGCAGTAGTGCGAGCGGTAACAGATGCGGCTGAACCAGAAAAGGTGGTAAAAGCTTTTCAGGCTCTTTGGAAAGAATAAAGAGCGGTACAATTTTTGTCATTCTTACCCAATTGAAGAGAAAGATTATTCTGAATAAATTTAATCTGAAGCAGCATGAATAGTAGTAATAACGTAATCAGCTATACTTGTGAAGCTCAATCATAAACCTGCTTATCCTTTGCCGGCGCTCTTATTATGTCAAAACCATTTCTTAGCGAACCTGAAACATCTACCACAGACACAGGTGTATTACTGCTGAATCTTGGTACGCCCGAAGCACCAACACCTCAGGCTGTACGTCCCTATCTGCGTGAGTTTTTATCAGATCATCGTGTGGTTGAGTTGCCACGTTTTTTATGGCAGCTCCTATTACGTGGCATTATCCTGCCTTTAAGGTCAAGGAAAAGTGCTCATGCTTATCAAACCATTTGGCAAGACAATGGTTCTCCGCTTCTAATTGGTACACGGTCGCTCACTCAAGCATTGTCTAAAGCTTTACCTGAAAGTGTGATTACCCGTTTTGCTATGACTTATGGTCAGCCAAGTGTGGTGGATGTGGTGCAGGAAATGAAGAAGCAAGGTGTAGCAAATCTGCTGGTAGTACCCTTGTATCCACAATATGCAAGTTCAAGTAGTGGTGCGGCACTTGATCAGCTATGGCGTGTTTTACTTAAACAGCGTGTGCAGATGGCGGTACGAAGTATCACTAGTTTTTGTGCAGATACCAATTATATAAAGACCTTGGCAGCTCATATCCATACGCACTGGAAACAGTATGGACGCGGGGAATGTTTGTTGTTGAGTTTTCATGGTATTCCATTAGCTCAGCAACAGGCAGGTGATATTTATGTTGAGCATTGCCACACCACTACCCAGCATCTGGTTAGTGAGCTCGGATTGAAAGATAATGAATACCGACTGGCATTTCAGAGCCGGTTTGGTTACGCGCCATGGGTTGGTCCCAGTACTCAGGATTTATTCAACCAGCTACCACAGGCTGGAATAAAAAAACTTGATGTAGTATGTCCCGGATTTGTTACAGATTGTCTGGAAACACTAGAAGAGATTAATATTAGGGGTAAAGCTGATTTTCTGGCTCATGGGGGTGAACAATTTCATTATATTCCATGTATGAGCAGTGAAGATGAATGGGTAAAAATACTGATACCTTTAATCAATCAGAATCTGCAAGGCTGGCTGTAAGTTTCAGGTATCCAATAAAAAGCCATAGAATTTGATTCTATGGCTTTTTGTTTATTTGTTTAAACTGCTTCGTTCTGCATCATAATTCGTGCGATCAAAGCCTTGTCTTTACCATGCATTTGTGGAATTTTCACTTCGAAACCATTTCCAGCAGCCACTTCTATCGGATAACCTTTACGTGTCATTTGTTCTAGCCGAATAATTCGATTACCGCTGGGGTGAATAATCTCAAGCTGGTCACCCACACTGAATTTATTTTTCACCTCAATCGTTGCCCACCCATCAGCATCAATATCCGTTACCTTGCCAACGTATTGGCTTTGTTTGGATAAAGAATGTCCAGACAAATAATTTTGATATTCCTGAGTTTGATGACGTTCCAAAAATCCAGTGGTATATCCGCGATTTGCCAGTCCTTCAAGTTCGGCCAGCAGCGAGTAATCAAAAGGTTTTCCAGCAACTGCATCATCAATGGCACGCCGATATACTTGTGCGGCACGGGCTACATAATAAACCGATTTGGTGCGGCCTTCTACTTTCAGTGAATCCACACCGATCTCAGCTAGTTTCGCAACTTGCTCCACTGCACGTAAATCTTTGGAATTCATGATATAGGTACCGTGCTCATCTTCCATAATCGGCATCATATCACCGGGTCGATTAGCCTCTTCGATTAAATATACTTTATTAGCTAAGGGGTGGCGTTGTTGCTCATTCGGACCCAACAGGTTCTCATCTGCCAGAGATTGAGCATGCTTGAAATCAAAATCGCGTAATAGCTGGGCGTCACCGCTGTCACTATCCGACGTGTTATGTACTTTATAATCCCAGCGGCAGGCATTAGTGCAGGTACCCTGATTGGGATCACGATGGTTAAAGTATCCAGATAGCAGACAGCGGCCGGAATAGGCGATGCATAAAGCACCGTGCACAAATACTTCTAGCTCAATATCTGGACATTGCTGCCGGATTTCAGCAATCTCATTGATACTTAGCTCACGTGATAAAATAATACGTTCAATACCAATGCTTTGCCAAAACTGTACACCCCAAGCATTAGTCGTATTGGCCTGTACGGACAGATGCACCGGTATTTCCGGCCATTTTTCGCGAACTTTCATAATCAGCCCCGGGTCGGCCATAATCAGTGCGTCTGGCTGCATGGCAATAATTGGTTCCATATCAGCCAGATACGTTTTCAGTTTGGCATTGTGTGGCAGAATATTACTGGCCAGAAAAAATTTCTTGCCACGAGCGTGTGCTTCAGAAATTCCCTGCTCCAGTACTGGAAGATGGGCAAATTCATTATTGCGTGCACGTAGAGAATAGCGTGGCGTACCCGCATAGACTGCATCTGCGCCGTAATCAAACGCAGCACGCATCCGTTCCAGACCGCCAGCAGGTAATAATAATTCCGGTGCTTTCATGAGTGTGCAAACTTTCCTGATAGTTTTGAATGCTTTCAGGCAGCCGGCTGAAAAAAACCGGCTGCCTGAAAGTAAAATATCTATTTTTAAAGGAATTATCCGCTTTTTGGCGAATATGGTCAATTGTCATGCCATATCGGGCTATAATAATCAGCAAATCTATCCGATGTAACAACTACTCATGTCTGATAATCGTATCAATCATCAACCAGCTTTTTTGCTTTCATCACGTCCGTGGAGTGAAAGCAGTCTTCAAATAGAAATATTTTCACGAGACTATGGCAGAGTGGTGATGTTGGCTCGCAGTGCACGACGGCGCCAAAGTGAACTGCGCGGCGTGTTGGTACCATTTGTACCTTTGCAGCTTTCTTGGTATGGCAATAATGAACTGAAAACTCTTCATCGTGCAGAATGGGTAGGTGGGTGGCCTCAGCCACAAAATCAAGCTTTGTTCAGTGCAATGTATGTGAATGAGTTAGTTTTGAAACTTACAGCACGCGAGGATTCTTTACCATCTGTCTATCATGCCATGTACGCCGTTTTGCAAAGTATCTGCGGTGGTGAGCATCTGGCAGCTTTACGTTATTTTGAGTGGAGCCTTCTGCATACTTTAGGTGTGGCTCCGGATATCTCGCAGGACAATCTAGAACAAGCAATTGTCTGTCATGAACGTTACTGGTTGCGTGCTGAGCACGCACCGGTATTATTGATGCAGGCACAGCAGCTATCTGCTCAAGAGAAAGGCATTGTGGTCCATGGACATACTCTTAATGCGCTAAGCAACCAGTCTCTGGCATCACAGCCTGAATGGCATCAGGAAGCTCTTCGGCTGACTCGCATGCTACTTGATTTCCGTCTACCAGACGGTATCCTCAGTAGACAGATATTGAAACAGCTGCAGCAATTAACAGGTTAATAATCTTATTATTTAAGCATCTGATTGAATAAATTATTGCAGTTTATTGGACTAGTAACGGGCCTTTGAGAATTTGGAATGAATTGCTAGAATTTTAATAAGCAAAGAATTGGATTTTCTTTTTTAACATCTTTATTGATTCGAAAGCATATTATCTGAATTTTTATTTTGATACTGTGAGAATCTGATACTGATATTTACTCTATTTGTATAAAAAAATACAGCCCTTCTAGGCTGTATTTTTAATTTTGGTCGGAGTGAAAGGATTCGAACCTTCGACCCCTTGCACCCCATGCAAGTGCGCTACCAGACTGCGCCACACTCCGACTCTGTAAAGGAGGCGATTATAAAAGTAATCGTTTTACTTGGCAAGTACGCTATTCAGGTTGTCCATTATCTTCTCAATGTGCTGCCGTGTTTCTAGAGCATCAATGGCCGGATTACCTTCAGCATCCACCTGATTACGTGTAAATGGATCGATATAGGGAGTAAAGCTATCGCGCAATTGTCGAATTTTAATTACATCAGCACGGGTATAATGCTGGCCGCCATAGCCAATCACTACGCCGTGAATCTGCTGCCATGCAGTAAACTGCTCCTTACTAATGTCAGCAAGCTGGCACAGCTCTTCTAGGGTAAAGTACCGCTGTGCTGGAATGGGTAACAGTTGCTTAGGCTTGTTTTCCATTATAGTGATCAACCATGCCTTTCAATTTTTGTGATGCATGGAATGTTACCACGCGTCTAGCAGAAATAGGGACTTCTTCGCCGGTTTTGGGATTACGGCCAGGGCGCTGCGGTTTATCGCGCAGCTGGAAGTTACCAAAACCAGAGATTTTGATTTGTTCGCCTTGTTCTAGGGTACTGCGAATTTCTTCAAAAAACAATTCTACTATTTCTTTGGCATCGTGTTTGCTCATGCCGGCTACTTTTTCTACCAAAATATCTGCAAGTTCAGCTTTTGTCAGCGTCATATTAAAGTTTCTTTCATTAAAGAGGGCGATATTATCCACAAATTGATTTGTGTTATCAAGTAAGTAAAATTTTAATCGTTTAGGATGTCTGGGTAAAATTCTAAACGCGTAATTTTGCGTCAATTGTACCTGCTGTATCTATGAGTTTTGTTATTACTGAGTCTACTTCTTCATCGGTCAGTGTTTGCTCAGGGCTTTGCAGAATAATTTTTACAGCCAGACTTTTCATGTTTTCAGGGACACCTTTACCTCGATAAACGTCAAAAATAGCGATTTCCTGTATGGAAGAATGTTTAACACTGGTCAGAGTGTTAAGTAACTGTTCAGCAGTTATTTGCTCTGGGAGGATAAAAGCCAGATCACGTCGTACGGGCTGAAATTTGGATACTGGTTGGTAAGTAATTCTGTCTTGCGATAATACAGCACTTAGATTTAGCTCAAATAGAATCGGTGATTGAGGTAAATCGTATTTTTGTGTCCAGCGTGGATGCAGTTCTCCGATAACACCGACTACTTTATCAGCAATGATGATTTCTGCCGTTCTGCCCGGATGCAGTGCCGGATGTTCTGCTGCGCGATATTCAACAGTATCAGCACTGATTAAACCGGCAATATCGTTTTTGACATCATAGAAATCCACATTACGTGTGGTTGCGGCCCATTGTTCTGGCAGGGCAGAACCATAAGCAAGACCAGCAATTTTTTTGGTCTGGACATATGCTTCATTCTGTTTGTGAAACACGCGTGCCACTTCGAATAATCTTACCCGGTTTTGTTTACGGTTTAGATTATTGTGCAGAATTTCTATCAAGCCACCAAACAAGGTAGAGCGCATGACACTTAGCTGACTGGCAATCGGGTTTTGCAGGCGAATCGGATTAGTATTGCCGGCTAAATCTTGTTCCCATGCTTCTTCTACAAAGGCGTAGCTGACAACTTCCTGATAGCCGTTATTGGCAAGCTGGTGGTAGACACTGAATAATGGTTTCTGTGTTTCCGGCAGGGCTACCATGTTCAGTTTGCCATTGGTATGGTTGTCTGGAATATTGTCATATCCGAAAACGCGGCCGATTTCTTCAATAAGATCTGCTTCAATTTCAATATCAAAGCGAAAGCTGGGTGATGTAACCGTGAAACCGTCTTCGCATATTTGTGGATTCAGGCCTAGGTGTTGCAGAATAATTCCTATATTTTCTGCAGAAATATTTACTCCCAGTACTTTGGCTACTCTGTTGGTGCGTACTCGGACTTTTTTAGTGTCAGGCAGATTTCCTGTTGCTTCAGTGATATTACCAATATCACCTCCGCAGATTTCTTGTATCAGGGCTGTAGCACGTTCGATGGCTTGTTGCTGTAAATTGAAATCCACACCTCGCTCAAAACGAAATGATGAGTCTGAACCAAAACCATACTGTCGCGCTTTGCCGGCAATGATGTCTGGAGTAAACCATGCACTTTCGATGACTACATTATGGGTATCGTTAGTAACTGAGCTTTCTACACCACCCATCAGCCCAGCAATGCTCAAGACCTGTTTTTCATCAGCTACTACAAGTGTATTACTGCAGAGGGTGACAGTTTTATCATTAAGACAAGTAATGGTTTCGCCATCATAAGCACGACGGATATTCAGCTTACCAGTAATTTTATCAGCATCAAACATGTGCATTGGCTGCCCAAGCTCTAGCATGACATAGTTGCCGATATCAACTAAAGCGTTGATACTTCGTAAACCACTGCGTTCCAGTCGTTGTTTTAGCCATACCGGTGTAGCTGATTGTGAATTAACGCCGCGGATAACTCGGGTAAGAAAGCGGCCACAGTCTTGTGGTGCTTCGATGCTGGCTGGTTGGCTGGCTTCGATGTTTGCTTGGACAGGCACAATTTCAATCGGATGTAACTTAGACTGAGTTAATGCACCTACTTCACGTGCTATTCCTTTTATACTGAGGCAGTCTGCACGGTTAGGTGTGATTTTGAGGGTGAGCAGATGATCATCTAATTCCAGATAGTTGCGGATGTTTTCACCGATAGGTGCATCTGCAGGCAGAATCAGCAGACCATTAACTTCATCTGGCAGACCTAATTCTTTTGCTGAGCACAGCATTCCATTGGATACCTGACCGCGCATTTTGGTGGGTTTGATTTTAAAATCGCCTGGCAAAATGGCGTCTGGTAACGCGCAAGGTACTTTGATTCCTGGCTGTACATTGGGAGCACCACATACAATTTGTATCAGTTCGCCTGTGCCGGCATCTACTTGTGTGATATTGAGCCGGTCTGCATCAGGATGTTTAATGACTGATTTTACTTCAGCAATTACTACACCTGTGAAGGTGGGAGCAGCCAGTCTGGTTTCTTCTACTTCAAGTCCGGCCATGGTGAGTAAATGTGCCAGCTGGTCTGCTGACAGATCTGGATTGACCCATGAATATAACCATTGTTGAGAAAATTGCATAATGCTTCCAGTATGTATTCTGTTGCAGTTTCATCCAAAAGTGTTGGGTTTGCTGGTCTGCAGTTGTTACAAGATTGTTTAATCTGTAATTTATGTAACTTCGCTTTTGGAATTCGTATTAGGTTAAGATGAATTATTCTAGTTTGTTATAGGGTGAATAATTTTTTAACCATAAAAATTCATCAGTCGTTCACTAGTGAGATGATTACGCTTTGATGTTAATCTTATATCAGTGGTAATGAATGTTGTTTTGTTTCGGCTATGCCTGAATTGGATAATTCAGGGATTGGCTTAAAACAAGTTCATTACTTTTAACAGACACTTTGTATTTAATCCTGAAACTGTTTTAGAAAATTCAGGTCATTGTCGAAAAAAAGGCGCAAATCATTAATTCCGTAGCGCAGCATGGCAAATCTGTCCAGACCAATGCCAAAGGCAAAACCTGTATATTTTTCAGCATCTATATTGACGTTTTTTAATACATTTGGATGCACCATGCCGCATCCGCCGACTTCGAGCCAACCTCGCTCACCCATGATATCAATTTCAGCTGATGGTTCGGTAAATGGGAAAAATGAAGGGCGGAAACGTACCTGTAAATCATCACGTTCAAAAAAGCGACGGATAAAATCGGTAAATACCGCTTTAAGGTCGGCCATGGTCACACCTTCTTCAATCCACAATCCTTCTGCCTGATGAAACATTGGTGAGTGGGTGGCATCTGAGTCTACTCGATATACGCGTCCTGGAGCAATAATGCGAATCGGCGGCTCTTTTTTGTCCAGCATGTAGCGTATCTGAATAGGAGATGTATGGGTACGTAGTACGTTGCCATTTTCGACATAGAATGTGTCTTGCATGGCGCGAGCAGGATGGTTTGGTGGAATATTCAATGCTTGAAAATTATGAAAATCATCTTCGATTTCCGGCCCATCGGCTACGGTGAATCCCATGCTGTGAAACAGTTCTACAATCCGCTGTAGGGTTAAGGTTACAGGATGTAAACCACCTATATTTTCGCCGCGACCGGGCAGAGTCACATCCAGTGCTTCGGCCGCCAGCTGTTGTTGCAGTTTTGCTTCGTTCAGTGCATCACGTTGTTGGTTATAGGCAGACTGAAACTGATTTTTGCACTCATTTATGTGCGCACCGGTGGTTTTGCGTTCTTCCGGTGTCATTTTTCCTAGTGTTTTTAATAGGGCGTTGAGTTCACCTGTCTTGCCCAGATAACGGGCTTTTACCAATTCTAATGCAGGTAAATCAGTAGCTGATTGAACAGCAGCGATGCCTTCGGCAACGATGCGGTTGGCGTTTTCCATAACAAGATTCTTTACTTAAATATAAACCGAAGAGATGTGTAATGCTTTGTCTTGCTTTTAAAAATGCTGGAATTGTAAATAATACCGAATCTGAAGCGGACAAAACGAGGTATATAACACACTATAATATATTTTTTGCTAAAAGCTTATTTTAACGCGAAATTCATGAGGTAAACAATGTTAAGCTATCAGATTAAATATAATTAAAAAGTTTGATAAAACAGGAATGAAAAAAAAGGAAACCGAAGTTTCCTTTTTTCCAGAATCTGCTTATCAGGCTAAAGCAGCTTTTGCCTGTGCGGCCAGCTGAGCAAACGCAGCTTGATCAAATACGGCCAGATCAGCCAGTACTTTGCGGTCGATAACAATAGCTGCCTTTTTCAGACCATTCATGAATTTGCTGTAAGACAAACCGTTCTGACGTGCAGCGGCATTGATACGTACAATCCATAACTGGCGGAATTGACGTTTGCGTTGACGACGGTCACGATAGGCGTACTGACCGGCTTTCATTACTGCCTGTTTGGCAATACGATAGACGTTTTTACGACGGCCGCGGTAGCCTTTGGCTAACGCTAAAACTTTTTTATGACGTGCACGAGCGGTAACACCACGTTTTACGCGAGGCATAGTTCAAACTCCTTAAGCGTAGGGTAACATTTTGTGGATAGAAGCCATATCGCGTTCATTCACCAAAGAGGTGCCACGCAATTGGCGTTTGTTTTTAGTGGTTTTTTTCGTCAGGATGTGACGTTTGAACGCATGAGCGCGTTTTACACCACCGTTACCCAATACTTTAAAGCGTTTTTTTGCGCTAGATTTGGATTTCATTTTCGGCATGGGAAAACTCCATTGTTGTTTGATCAGGCGAGGGGTGGCTGTATACAGCACTTTGACCCGCACACCACGGTTTTTACCGCTTGAATATTGCTTTGCGCACAGCGGCGATGCACAAGGACGAGGATTATAATATATCTGCGTCGTTAAGACAATATCGCTGTGGTATGCTTCTGCTGACACAGTCCTGTTGTGATTATTTAGGTTGCTTGAGTCAATATATGAAAAACCTCATTTCAGGTGAGTAAAATGAGGTTTTTATAAGACAGGCTGAGTTTAATAATTATTTCTTTTTCGGTGCGATTATCATCACCATTTGGCGACCTTCCATTTTTGGAAACTGCTCAACAGTGCCGATTTCAATCAAATCAGCTTGAATGCGTTTGAGTAGTTCTGCTCCTAAATGTTGATGAGCCATTTCGCGTCCACGAAAGCGCAGCGTGACTTTTACTTTATCGCCATCTGTTAAAAAGCGAACAATGTTGCGCATTTTAATCTGATAGTCACCTTCATCAGTACCAGGGCGGAATTTGATTTCTTTTACCTGCACCTGTTTTTGCTTTTTGCGCTGTTCGTCGCGTTTTTTGGATTGTTCGTATTTGTATTTACCAAAATCCATTAATTTGCAGACGGGTGGTTTGGCGGTAGGGGCGATTTCCACCAGATCCACATCGTTCTCTTCAGCCAATTTCATGGCCTGCTGAGTAGATACTACACCCAACTGTTCGCCAGTTGGACCAATCAAACGCACTTCTTTAATGGTGATTTCACCGTTGATGCGTGCTTCGCGTTCTTGAGCGATGGTCGTACTCCTTATTCACGTTTAATGAAGAGACAAGGCTTCTTGTTTCAGCTGGCTAATGAATGTTTCAATATCCATCTGACCCAAATCTTCGCCGCCGCGTTTGCGTACGGCAACCTTGTTGTCCTGTTTTTCTTTCTCGCCTATAACCAGTTGATAGGGAAGGCGTTGCGTACTGTTATCTCGGATTTTGTATCCAATTTTCTCATTACGCAAGTCTAAATGCACGCGGAAGCCTTCTGCGGTTAATCGCGTGGCAAGTTGTTGACAATATTCTGTCTGTGCTTCAGTGATATTCATAATCACCATTTGTACCGGTGCTAACCAAAGCGGAAATGCGCCGGCATGATGTTCAATCAGAATACCAATAAAACGTTCTAATGAACCTAAAATGGCTCGATGTAGCATTACTGGTCGGGCACGGCCGTTTTCTTCGGTGACATATTCTGCACCAAGACGTTCTGGTAATACAAAATCCAGCTGGATAGTGCCACATTGCCACGAACGGCCTAATGCGTCTTTAATGTGATATTCTACTTTCGGGCCGTAGAATGCGCCTTCACCGGGTAATTCTTCCCATGTAACGCCACAGGCAGTCAGAGCTTCGCGTAAACCCTGTTCCGCTTTGTCCCATATGGCATCAGAACCGGCACGTTTTTCAGGCCGAAGGGATAATTTAACCGATACATCATTGAATTCAAACTGGCGGTAAATGCGCATGACCAGTTCGTTGAATGCTTTAGCTTCACTGACTATCTGGTCTTCGGTACAGAAAATATGAGCGTCGTCTTGTGTAAAGCCACGTACGCGCATCAGGCCGTGTAGGGCGCCAGAAGGTTCATTTCGGTGACAAGAACCGAATTCGGCCAGACGCAAGGGAAGGTCGCGATAAGAGCGTAAACCCTGATTGAAAATTTGGATATGACCAGGACAGTTCATGGGTTTTACTGCGTAAACACGTTTTTCCGATTCGGTAATAAACATGTTTTCTTTGTAATTATCCCAGTGACCGGATTTTTCCCAAAGGCTGCGATCCATAATCATTGGGGTTTTGATTTCCTGATAGCCAGCAGCTGCTAGTTCACGACGCAGGTGTTGTTCGATTATCTGCCATAATGACCAGCCCTTGGGATGCCAGAATACCATACCCGGTGCTTCGTCCTGCAAATGGAATAAATCCATTTGTTTGGCCAGTTTGCGGTGGTCACGTTTTTCTGCTTCTTCAATACGCTGGATGTAGGCGTTCAAATCTTCCTTGGTAGCCCATGCGGTGCCGTAAATACGCTGTAACTGTTCGTTTTTAGCATCACCACGCCAATAGGCGCCTGAAAGTTTTGTGAGTTTGAAGTTTTTAAGAAAGCGGGTGTTGGGAACATGTGGGCCGCGACACATGTCTACATATTCCTGATGATAATATAGACCCATGGCTTTTTCATCAGGCATGTCTTCAATCAGGCGCAGTTTGTAATCTTCGTGTCGCTGAGTGAATACTTTGATAACTTCATCCCGTGGTGTAACTTTTTTGATTACGTCATAATTCTGTGCAATCAGTTCTTTCATGCGGGCTTCAATTGCTGCAATATCTTCGGGCGTAAAGGGACGTTCGTACCAGATGTCGTAATAAAACCCATCTTCGATTACTGGGCCGATAACCATTTTGGCATCAGGATAAAGCTGCTTTACAGCATGGCCAACCAGATGAGCACAGGAGTGACGAATAATATCGACACCTTCTTTGTCTTTGGCAGTAATGATGCTGACTTGAGCATCTTCTGTTACTTGATCACATGTATCTACCAATTTGCCATTAACTTTACCGGCAATGGCGGCTTTGGCTAAGCCTGTACCTATGGAAGCGGCAATGTCGGCAATGCTTAATGGCGCTTCAAACTGACGAACTGAGCCGTCTGGCAAGGTAATGTTTAACATGCATACTCCACAAACAACAGACCGGTCTCGTTTATTACGAGTGAGAATATCAAATGGCCGCTTTTGTTTATATTTATAAATTAATGGGATAATTTAATGCGTAAGTTCTGATGAACTTTCGCTTTAGTTAAGGAATTTATTTTAACGATTTGGTTTTTGCTTGGCAATGCTTGCCCGGCGAAATGTGTAGGTTTGGGCTATAATGGGAAATTCTGTCATATTTTTTGATATTAAATAAGTTATATGCTGAAATTTACTTTACAGCGTACGGATGGTTTTGCGCGCCGTGGTACGCTTGAATTGAATCATGGTACGGTGGAGACGCCGGTTTTTATGCCGGTGGGAACTTATGGTTCAGTAAAGGCGATGTCGCCACGTACTCTAGAGGAAATTAAGGCGCAGATTATTCTGGGTAATACGTTTCATCTTTGGCTGCGACCGGGTTTGGATGTTATCCGTGATTTTGGTGGTCTGCATGATTTTATAGGTTGGAAGCGGCCGATATTGACGGATTCAGGTGGTTTTCAGGTATTTTCGCTAGCGCAAATGCGGAAGCTAACAGAAGAAGGGTGTACTTTCCGAAGTCCTATTAATGGCGACAAGCTGTTTTTATCACCTGAAATATCCATGCAGATTCAGACGGTGCTGAATTCTGATATTGTGATGCAGCTGGATGAATGCCCTGATGGAAATGTGGATGCAAGAGAAGCAGAAAAATCTTTGCAGATGAGTTTGCGCTGGGCGGAGCGTAGTAAAAACGAATTTGAACGTCTGAATAATCCAAATGCTTTGTTTGGTATTGTGCAAGGCGGAATGTATGAAGACCTGCGTGAGCAGTCGCTTGCTGGTTTGGAAGAAATCGGTTTTCCTGGTCTCTCTGTAGGTGGTCTTTCGGTGGGAGAGCCAAAACCTGAGATGTATCGTATTTTACGTGCTATTGGACCTAAACTTCCGGCGAATAAACCGCACTATCTGATGGGTGTGGGTACGCCTGAAGATTTAGTATATGGTGTGGCGTATGGTATTGATATGTTTGATTGTGTGATGCCAACACGAAATGCGCGTAATGGATGGCTGTTTACACGCTTTGGCGATGTGAAAATCCGTAATGCTATCTATCGCCATGACCAGCGCCCGCTGGATGAAAGCTGCGATTGTTACACTTGCCAGCATTTCAGTCGTGCTTATCTGCATCATTTGCAGCGTGTGGGTGAGATTCTGGGTGCTCAATTAAATACTATTCATAATTTACGCTATTATCAGATTCTGACTGCAGAAATGCGTCTGGCTATTGAAGCGGGTAAATTTAGTGAATTTCAAATGCGTTTTCATGCTGATCGTGCCCGAGGTGTTTTGTAGGTTTGTGTCTGTCGGGAGTGGTGCTGTTTTGTAAGTGTATATAATTTGTTGCTGATAGTTGAAGTTTGTCAGCAATGTTTTGTGTTTTTATAGAAAATAGTGGAGAAAGTTGTATGGGTGAAAAAGCCTGGTCGGGCCGTTTTCATGAGCCGGTTAGTGAGCTGGTAAAGCAGTACACTGCATCGATTACTTTTGATCAGCGTCTTGCTCAATGTGATATTGAGGGTTCTCTGGCACATGCGCAGATGTTGCAGCAGGCTGGTGTGCTTAGTGCGGAAGATTTGAACGCAATTCAGCAGGGTATGCGGGAAATTCTACATGAAATTGCTGCCGGTAAAATCAACTGGTCAGTTGATTTGGAAGATGTTCATATGAATGTGGAACATCTGCTTACTGAGAAAGTCGGTGATGCCGGTAAACGTCTACATACCGGTCGAAGTCGCAATGATCAGGTAGCGACGGATATCCGTTTATGGCTGCGTGAGGAAATTGACCGCATTGTGTTGCTTATCAATGATTTGCAGTCTGCGCTTGTTGATTTGGCTGAAAAAAATGCAGAGGTGGTGATGCCTGGCTTTACGCATATGCAGGTGGCTCAGCCTGTGAGCTTTGGTCATCATATGCTGGCGTATGTGGAGATGCTGGGACGAGACTGCGAGCGAATGCAAGATTGCCGTCATCGAGTAAACCGGATGCCTCTGGGTGCGGCCGCTCTGGCAGGGACAACTTTTCCGATAAATCGGGAAGTGACTGCGCGATTACTGGGCTTTGAGGCTATATGTCAAAATTCTTTGGATGCGGTATCAGATCGGGATTTTGCTATTGAGTTTACTGCAGCCGCATCGATTCTTATGATGCATCTTTCGAGGCTGAGTGAGGAACTGATTTATTGGATGAGTCCGCGCTTCGGCTTTATTGATATTGCCGACCGTTTCTGTACAGGGTCGAGCATTATGCCGCAAAAGAAAAATCCGGATGTACCGGAACTGGTACGAGGAAAAAGTGCGCGGGTGGTCGGACATTTGATGGGGCTGATTACCTTGATGAAATCGCAGCCATTGGCCTATAACAAGGACAATCAAGAAGACAAGGAACCTCTTTTTGATACGGTAGATACGTTGGTTGACACACTGAGGATTTATGCAGATATGATGCGTGGTGTGAGTGTGAAGCCTAAAAATCTTCGAGCAGCGGTTTTACAGGGTTTTGCTACGGCAACTGATCTAGCTGATTATTTGGTGAAAAAGGGTTTACCATTTCGTGACAGTCATGAGGTGGTGGCACGTGCTGTACGTCTTGCCGAAGAACAGCAAAAAGAATTAAGCGAATTACCTCTGGAAGTGCTGCAGTCTTTCTCTGGTTTGATTGAGGAAGATGTTTATCTGGTATTATCGCCGGAAGGCAGTTTGAATGCTCGTAATCATATAGGTGGTACAGCACCTGTGCAGGTTCGGGCACAGGTGGCTCGCTGGCGTAAGTGTTTACAGAGTAGTTAGTTCTAATTGCATGGGCTGATATGTCTTATTGAAAAAACAGGCAGATTTTTCTGTCTGTTTTTTATATCCGGAAAAAAATTATACTATTTTTATGTCATATTTTTATGATTATGAGCAATTGTCGGTTTTTAATCTATCGTGATTGATAAGTGCCATTATATGATGTATGCGAAAATCAGAAATAAGGGGACAAGGTGTGTATTGATGTCATTGTTTAATGTAGTCAGAAGTTATAAGTGAAATGATGTTTCAGGTAATTTGCTGTTTATTAGGTATTTATTAAATATAATTACAGATAGGTTTGTTTGTAATTGATTATATGGTGATAAATCATATTTGATTTTAGCCATACATGAAATTTATGATTTGCTGGTATAGTTTCGTATATCATTTACAATAATTAACGTATTTAAATTTTTTTGAATTTTGTTTTCAAGGGAAAACTATGCAATTACAAATGACTAAATTAATTTTGGCGCTTACAGTGGGCGGATTGTTATCTGCATGTGGGTCTTCTAAGATAGAACAATCTCCTGATAAGATGGTTCGCGCTGGTATGCAGCGGATGATGAAGGAGGACAATCAGTACAATTTTTCGGGCACGCTTAAACTAGATGTACCAAATCAGGTTAATGCAGATATAGCTGATAAAAATTCTGATGTAATTGAACATAAAGCAAGTGATGCCTTTGACGTGGATTTAGATTCGAATTCGGATGAAGAAGCAGAAGTTGCAGATGAAAGAGATTTCTATAAGAAGCAAATGAAGTCGTTAAATAGGGTACTAAATTTATTGAGTAAATCTTTTACCATTCCTTTCACCGGTGCAGTGGATATGCCGAAAGGACGTGTGGAAGTTATTCCGGAATTGCGCTATGAAAACAAAAATGCTTTAGTTTCTTATAAATTTCCAACCTATATTGATTTTAATAATTTAGCAGTATATGTGGATGCCTCTGCGATAACTAATATCTCAGATATTATGAATGAGCAATCAAATCCTACTCGAGTAGTGGGGGACAGATATTTGCAAGTCGCAGTACCACAAGAACGACTGGTGCATTTACCGGTTGAAGATTTGCTTAAAAGCCTACCTAAATCTGTAGATGATGGTTATGCTGCTATTGATGCAAATGCATTTACAAAGGTTGATGTAGATGAATTCGGTAAAAATCTGGAAGCTAAATATCAGGTTAGGCTGAATTCAAACTATGCAATGAGTTTGAAGTATGATATAGCTATGCTGAAAAGCATTTCTGAAAGTTTGAAGCAGGCTGCTGCTAAAGCCGGATCGGATAGTAAATATCAACCACAGGATTATGCGGTTTTACAAAATGTTGTTGATGGTTTGACGGCTATCTATACTGGTGATGATAATGGCAGGTCTGGTGTACCAGCTGCTTATTTTATTCAGCAGTTGAAAAATAATTCTTCACCGATTATATATAATTTTTATCTGGATTCTAAGGGACGTATTACTGGGATGAGAACTGAAATGGAAATCCCTTTGGATAAAGTTAAAGAATTTAAGCAAGCAATTAAAATGGACTATCGTATCAAGTTTGACTATACCGGAAGTCCGAAATTTACGATGCAGCCTACGCCACAGAATTCTGTGAATATTGGATCTAGCTTAGGTTTATTTTAATATTATTTGGTGTTGGTATTGCTAGTTCGAATATAGTGTGGCCAGTATGCAATGCGTGCTGGCTATTTTATTGGATGATGCATTATGTGTCCGTTTGGGATCAGCATGAAAAAAAGTTGGAGTAAGCAGGTTAAATAAAAGATTTTGAAAGTTCGCTTCTAATTACTTCTTGATGTCATTATGATGTATTAAATGAACTGATTCCGGCTCTTTCAGATTAGGCAATTAGTCGACTGGCTGGTAAGATATTTATATAAAATAAAATTTTCACTTGAATATAAATTGTTTTAGCCACGTGGGTGGTGCTCATGTACCAGTTGTTTCAAGCGTTCATTGGCAACGTGAGTATAGATTTGGGTGGTCCCTATGTCTGCATGTCCCAGCAGAAGCTGGACGACGCGCAAATCGGCTCCGTGATTAACCAGATGTGTGGCAAAGGCATGGCGTAATCCATGCGGACTAAGGTGATGAATACCGGCAGCGCTTGCATATTTGGTTACAATCATCCAAGCAAGCTGGCGGCTGATGGCGGTTTTTTTCTGGCTGACAAATACGGCATCACATGCTTTTCCTTTAAGTAAGGCAGGTCTGGCATGTGTAAAGTAGTTTTGTAGCCAGTCTGTGGCTTCTTCGCCAAGAGGTACCATACGTTGCTTGTTGCCTTTACCGATGGTGCTAAGTAAGCCGTTTTGTAAATCAATTTCGTTTATGTGCAGGTTGACAGCTTCGCTGACACGTAATCCGGTGGCGTACATTAGTTCGAGTAAAGCTTTATCGCGCAAACCATGTATCGATTCAGTATCTGGAGCTGCCAGCAAGGCATCTATCTGGCTTTCAGATATGATATCGGGCAGATGCTGTCCTTTTTTCGGCATCTGAAGTTGCTCTGTGGGTAAATCCTGCCGCCGATTGTATTCTTGCATCCAACTAAACAGTCGTTTGCATGCTGACAAGGCGCGCGCTTGTGATGATGGCTTTTCTGTATCTATAAATAGGGCAGTGGCCAGTGATAACGCGTCTACGTTGGACCAGTTCAGTTGCTGTGCATGTAAGCGTCGGGCTATTTTGCTTAGATCGCGTCGGTAGCTTTCCAGAGTGTTAAAAGCCAGTTGTTCGCTCAGCCATAAATGCTCTAGTAATGATTCAATTGGTTCGAGCAATTCTGCTGGTAAGGCTTGGGTTACCATGTGGCATTTTCATGGGTAAGTAGCCAGCGTTTGATACCCAGTTCGAAACTATCGTTGCTCAGACTGAATCCACCTAGACCAGTAGCTGAAATTACTCGGTGACAGGGAATAACAATAGGTAAAGGATTTTTGCCACAAGCTTGCCCCACAGCTCTGGGGGCGCTGCCCAATATGCGAGCTATATCGCCGTAGGTGGCTACCTGCCCATATGGTATGGAGGCGATAACCTGCCAGACGCGCTGCTGAAATTCAGTACCTGCGGATGAAGGTGAGAGGTTGAAATTGTGTAAGGTGCCGTCAAAGTAAGCGTCAAGCTGTTGTGCCCAGAAACCGGTTAATTCGGGCATTTTTTCTGTTGTGTCTTTTTGCCAGCGTATGCTTTGTATGTAATTCAGCGGGTGGCAATCTATAATTAGCGGGCAGCAAGGGGCATGGTAGAGGTAACTAGACATGGTTTTGTAAGGTATCTAAAACGGTCTGAGCATGGCCGGCTGCTTTGACTTTGCGCCATTCCTGCACAATGTTGCCATTTTTATCTAGAATGAAGGTGCTTCTTTCTATACCGAATACTTTTTTGCCATACATGTTTTTTTCTTTGAGTACGTCAAACTGTCGGCACACCTTTTCTTCGCAATCGGATAACAAGGTGACGTTGAGTTGATATTTGCAGATGAAATTGTGATGACTTTTTTCTGTATCGCGGGATATGCCCACTACGCTGTAACCAAGTTGTTTGAATTGAGGTAGTAAGGCGCTGAATTCCTGTGCCTCAGTTGTACAGCCCGGGGTGTTGTCTTTGGGATAAAAATAGACAACGGCGGGTAGGTGTTCGGCGATGCTGAAGCTGTTGTCTTCAGCGTCGGGCAGAGTGAAAAGCATTGATTCTGACATATTATATTTTCCTTTGTATGGATATTTATGCTGTTAATTTAGTCACGGATAAAAGCGGTAATCAGTGGTTTATCGCCAATCAGGCGGCTGCAATGTCCGTGAATGTTTGTATCAAATGAGACACCTGTTGGTAGGGTGTCTGCAGAATAGAAATATTCACCAGGTCCGAAGCGGCGGGTTGTACCATCACGCAAGCCGATTTCCATGATGCCCTGTAGTACAAATAGCCATTGCGGTTTGCCGGTACAGTGAAAGTCGCTGGCAAAGCCAACCGGACTTTGGCGTAATTGTAGACCTTCCGCATTCATCCATATGGATAAGCGGCTTTTTTCATTGCCTTCGCTTAATTCGATTTTTTCTTCCTTAAAACGGGCAAAGCCGTCTTTGTCAGTAAAGAGAATAATTTTGTTTAGTGTGGTCATGTTTATTTGTTGAATAATGGCTAAAAAATCAGTGCAGGGTATTGTACCACTGCACTGATGGAAAAATTAATCAGTCAGGCTGGTTTATCAGCCTATTACGCCAAGGCTGTCGTCTTTGGATGGGGTTTGGTTGTGTTTAGGTATCAGCCACAGGGTTGCAATGATGTCTAACAGATAGATGGACGCTAGTAAGCACAAGGCGGCATAGAAAGACCATTCTTTTACAAAAAAACCTATAACAAGTGGTCCAAAACCGCCAACTCCGCGACCAAGGTTGAAGAGGACGTTCTGAGCTGTGGCGCGTACATGTGGTGGGAAATTATCGGATATGAGGGCGCCATAACCACCAATCATGCCATTAACAAACAATCCCATTATTGCTCCACAGATTAGCAGGGCGGCAGGATCCTGTAATTGGGCATACTGTGCCACCATAATAAAGGCACCTATTTGGTAAATCAGAAAAATTTTCCAGCGTGCAAAATGGTCGGCGAGAAATCCAAATAGCCAGATGCCGATAATCATTCCGATTACGGTGACTGCTGTCCAATTACCGGATGCAGTGAGGCTGAAGCCCAGTTTGTTGGCCAGATAGCTGGGCATCCATATCATTAAACCGTAGTAGCCAAAATTTTGTACTGCACAGAGAATGAAGATGCCAAGGCTGGTTTTGGCCGTCTGACGGTCTTTGATCAGTAAACACAGGCGACCTGAAAAGGACAGCTCACCTTTGGCTTTGTGTTCACGGGTAAACTGCTCTGGTTCGCTGGTATCGTGACGGATGAAGTAGGAGGCCACAGCAGGAAACAATCCGACTAGGAACATACCGCGCCAGCCAATAATGCTGAGCAAGAATGGGGTAATGAATGCGGCAGCCAGTACGCCGAGCTGCCAGCCTATGCCGACAAATGCTGAGGCACGATTGCGCTTTGCTGCTGGCCAGACTTCTGCAATCATGGCCATGCCGATACCGAATTCACCGCCTAGGCCCATGCCAGCTAGTGCTCGATATATCAGCAGATCATAGTAGCCCTGTGCAATGGCGCATAGGCCAGTGAATACGGCAAACATAAGAATAGTCAGTGAGAGCATGCGCACACGGCCGAATCGGTCGCTTAGGTGACCAAATACAATGCCGCCAACAACTGAGCCAATTAGGGTCCATGTGACGAGAGAACCGGCCTGAGAAGCGTTGAGACCAAGGTCTGTGCTAATGGCGCTGAGCATAAAACCCAGTATCAATAGGTCGAAACCATCCATGGCGTAGCCACTAATGGCGGCGACCATGGCTTTTGCGGGAGTTAATTTTTTTCTTGATTGATTCATAGGGGCTTAATGTCGGGAATCTAAAATGTTAATAATAGGTTTTACTGTGGTTGCAAGCTGTGTAAATTCGCCGGTCTGTGCCAGCGTTGGTGTAGTTGGATAATATTCACGGTCAAAAGCTGTATCGCCACCATGTGGCAGTTTTTGTCCTTGTTGCAACGCTACGAAGTTAAATAACTGAGTGTCTGCCAAATGAGAGGGTATGACGTTCTGCAAGGCGGAAAACATGGATTCAATCCGTCCGGGAAATGTTTTATCCCACTGTTGCAGCATATCTTTAATTACCTGTCTTTGCAGATTGGGCTGAGAGCCACAAAGATTGCATGGAATAATGGGGAAATTCTGGATTTGTGCAAAGCGAATGAGGTCTTTTTCTTTAACATAAGCCAGAGGACGGATGATGATGTGCTCGCCATTATCTGATAACAGTTTGGGAGGCATGGCTTTAAGCTTGCCACCATAGAACATATTAAGAAACAGGGTTTCCAAAATGTCGTCGCGATGGTGACCTAAAGCGATTTTGGTACAGCCATTTTCTTTTGCTACTCGGTACAGAATGCCGCGCCGTAAACGGCTACACAGCCCGCAGGTGGTTTTACCTTCATTGATCACGCGTTTGACAACACTATATGTATCTTCTTCAATGATTTTAAACGGGACATCCAGACTGCTCAGATAATTCGGCAAAATATGCGCTGGAAAGCCTGGTTGCTTCTGATCCAGATTAACGGCCAGAATCTCAAACCGTACAGGAGCGGATTTCTGTAATCGCAGCAGGATATCCAGCAATGCATAGCTATCCTTGCCACCAGAGAGGCAAACCATGATTTTGTCGCCGTCTGCAATCATCTGAAAATCATTGATAGCAGCACCAACCTGATGACGGAGCCGTTTGACCAGCTTGTTGTTTTCGTATTCGTGTTTTGGTGTATGGGACATGGATGCAGCAATAATTTAAACAAATAGCTGCCATTGTACAATAATTAAAGGCCGACTGATGTGACTCGGCCGGCCGTTTGTGAACTTTACAAGAATTAAATAGATGTTTTAACTTCTTTGGGATGGTTCTTTATCAAGCTCAAATACTTGATGCAGCACGCGCGTAGCCAGCTCCAGATATTTTTCATCAATTAACACGGATACTTTGATTTCAGAAGTAGAAATCATTTGGATATTGATGTTTTCTTTCGCTAATGTGCGGAACATGGTGGAGGCAATGCCTACATGTGAACGCATGCCCATGCCAACAATGGAAACTTTGCATACGGTATCATCGCCGCAAACTTCGCGGGCACCGATAGTTTTCTGCACTTCATGCAGAATATCCAATGTATTTTGATAATCGCTACGTGGTACGGTGAAAGAGAAATCTGTGGTGCCTGCAGAACCTACATTCTGGATAATCATGTCTACTTCAATATTGGCATCGGCTACGGCACCGAGTATCTGAGAAGCCATTCCCGGTGTATCCGGCACACCACGCACATTAATTCGTGCCTGATTTTTATCAAAAGCAATACCGGATACTGCCGCATGTTCCATCATATCTTGATCCTCTTCAAACGTTATTAAAGTACCTTTGCCACTGTTTTCCAAACTGCTTAAGACGCGCAGCCGCACTTTGTATTTGCCGGCAAATTCTACCGAACGGATTTGCAAAACCTTGCTCCCCAAACTAGCCAGTTCTAGCATTTCTTCAAATGAAATGGTTTCTAGACGCCGTGCTTCTGGTACGACCCGCGGGTCGGTTGTGTAGACGCCGTCTACATCGGTATATATCTGGCATTCGTCTGCTTTCAATGCTGCGGCCAGAGCCACAGCTGAGGTATCAGAACCGCCTCTGCCTAGCGTAGTGATGTCGTTGTTCGCGTTTACACCCTGAAAGCCTGCTATGATGACAACCTTACCTGCATTCAGATCGCTACGAATGCGAATTTCGTCAATTGCATCGATTCTGGCTTTGGTGTGAGCGCAATCGGTTTTTACCGCTACCTGCCAGCCGGTATAGCTTTTGGCATCTACTCCAATGCTGTGTAAAGCCATGGCTAGAAGGCCGATCGTAACTTGCTCTCCGGTTGAAAGTACAACATCCATTTCACGTGGATTGGGTTTTTCCTGTATTTCATGAGCCAGTGCAACTAAACGATTGGTTTCGCCACTCATTGCGGAAACCACTACGACAACATCATCACCATTGGCTTTGGCCTGTGCTACCCGACGCGCTACGTTTTTAATGCGTTCTACTGAACCTACTGAGGTACCGCCGTATTTCTGTACGATTAACGCCATAATACTGCTTGCTTTCTGAGTTGTTTTATTGTCAAAAAAGGAGAGACTGTGTAAACACTATCTGCTTATTTATCCAGTCAGGGCGTTCTTTGTAGCATTTTTATCATGTAAAAACAAGCCGCTGAATCAGTATTTTGTCAGATTCAAGCGGCTTGTTTTAAATTATCTTTAAATTTAGATAATAGTTAGTTGTATTTGTTTGAATTAATAGGCTTTTAATGCTTGCTGCTGAGCAGCAAGAATAGAACGAATGCCTTTTTGTGCCAGACTGATTAATTGATTCAACTGCTGGATACTAAATGTGGCACCCTCTGCGGTACCCTGAATTTCCACTAATTGTTCTGATGCAGTCATAACAATGTTGATGTCAGCATCGCAGTTTGAATCTTCTGGATAATCCAGGTCAAGTAACAATGTGTTGTCAAGCATACCAACAGAAATAGCGGCAACTGCTTCACGGATGGGATTTTCTATGATGACGCCTTGGTTAAGCAGTTTGCTTATAGCCAGAGACATCGCGACGAAAGCACCACTTATGCTAGCGGTCCGGGTACCTCCATCAGCCTGAATTACATCACAATCAATCAGTATTTGGCGGCTGCCCAGCTTTTTCATGTCTACTACTGCCCGTAAGGAACGGCCAATCAGGCGCTGGATTTCCTGTGTTCGACCAGTCTGTTTACCAGCTACTGCTTCACGGCGCATGCGCCCGTTGGCAGAAGCGGGCAGCATGCCATATTCTGCAGTCACCCAGCCACGTCCGCTTTCTTTCAAAAAAGGAGGTACATTTTCATCGATGGTGGCTGTGCAGATAACTTTGGTATTACCGCAGCTGATAAGTACGGAACCATCAGCATGAGGCAAAAAATGCGGAACAATCGTCAGTTGACGCGGTTCATCGTTTGCACGGTTGGTGCGGTTAGGTACTGTATTGGTTTTCATGCTGGCAGGACAGGAAAGAGTGATAAAGCAAATATTATATTACTTGTATGCTGTTCATCATACTAATTAGGTCTTTTAAGAATTAAGCGGATTTCGTTATACTTGATTTAATTGCCAGTTTGAATAATAGCAGGCAGGAAAAAACGTTTTAAGGAAAATAATATGTTATACAGTATGACTGGCTATGCAAACGGTTCAGGACAATTTGGTAGTCGTCAAATCAACATTGAGCTTAGGGCTGTAAATCATCGTTATCTAGACATTCAGTTTAAAGTACCAGAGGAATTACGTCCTTTTGAAGGACAGATGCGTGAATTAATCAGTGCGGAAGTGGCTCGTGGGAAACTGGAATGCCGCATACAGATTCAGGCATTACCTAATCAGAATACAGAAAGTCTGCCTATCAATCATCAATTGGTAGAGCAGCTGGCTGCATTTAATCATCAGTTGCGTCGCCAGCATAAGGATTTGGGTAAGTTAACAGTGGCCGATATTCTTCATTTCCCTGGTGTGCTTATGGCCACTTCAGAGGATGATGATGTCTTATTAAATGGTGTGCAGACATTGCTCAAGCAAGTATTATCCGAACTTAAGGCTGCAAGGGCTCGAGAAGGAGAGAAACTGCAACAGCATCTGTTGAACAGGCTAAATGATATGAGCGATATTGTGGCTGCAATACAGCAGCTGTTTCCTCAATTGTTGCAGGATTATATGAATAAGTCCGAAACACGCTTACGCGAAGCTGTGGCACAGGTAGATGCGGAACGTCTGAAACAAGAATTTGTACTGTTTATGCAAAAGGCTGATGTGGATGAAGAGCTGAATCGGCTGAATACACATATCGCTGAAACAAGACGTCTTCTGCAGGAGCATAATGGTAGTGTAGGTAAGCGTCTAGACTTTCTGATGCAGGAACTAAACCGTGAAGCGAATACGCTGGGTAGTAAAGCCATTGCCATTGAATGTACTCAGGCTTCAGTAGGGCTGAAAGTGCTGATTGAACAAATGCGTGAACAGGTACAGAATGTAGAATAATTGCTATAGCATTATAAAATTAAAACCAGAAATATTTGTATTCAATACATGCATTTCTGGTTTTATGTTATTAATTATTTGTTTAAAGATGTTGTTAGAAAGACAAATTAACCATTCGATTAGCTGCCTCAATGCATTCTTCTACACTGGAAACCAATGCAATGCGGACATAACCGGCACCAGCGTTGCCATGAGGTGTATTGCGTGCAAGATAGCGACCCGGTAATACCCTGATTGCAGCCTTTTGCCATAATTTTTGAGTAAAGGCTAAATCATCGCAGTCGGGTACTGATAACCACAAATAAAAAGAGGCATCAGGTTTGTGGATAGCGAATTTGCGCTGTAAAATTGGTAAGACTTTATCGAATTTTTCTCGGTACAGTTGTCGGTTTTCGATTACATGCTGTTCATCATTCCATGCAGCGATACTGGCGTACTGTACTGGTAAACTCATGGCACTACCATGATAGGTACGGTATAGTAAAAAGCTGGACAAGAGTTTGCTGTCGCCAGCTACAAAGCCCGAACGCAATCCTGGTGCATTAGAGCGTTTGGATAGGCTGGTGAACATAATTAAATTATCAAATGTTCGTCCCGATTGTGTTGCAGCTTGCAAAGCTCCTAAGGGTTTATTGTTATCATCAAAGTAAATTTCTGAATAACATTCATCTGAAGCAATAACAAAGCCATATTTGTCTTGTAGTGCAAATAATTTCTGCCATTCTTCTAGATTCATGACGGCACCGCTTGGATTGCCTGGTGAACAAACGAATACCAACTGCACTTTTGACCATGTGTTGCTATCAATTTCCTCCCATTGGGGCATGAAGTGTGGTGCCCGACAATTGACATATTCTACTCGTGCGCCAGCCAGTAAAGCAGCTCCTTCATATATCTGATAAAACGGATTAGGGCTAATTACGACAGGTTTATACTCGCTGCTTGTATCTATAATGGTTTGGGTAAAAGCAAATAATGCCTCTCTACTACCTAAAACTGGCAGCACTTCACTTTCAGCATTGACACTTAAACCATCATATCGGCGGTTTAGCCACTGGGCGCAGGCTTCTTTTAATTCAGGTATCCCCGCCGTAAGGGGATATACAGCAAATCCGTCCAGATGTTGCTGCAATGCGTCCGTAAGCACTGCAGGGGTGGGATGCTTTGGTTCGCCAATATGTAAGGATATAGGTTTTAGATTGGCTGGCGGTTCTAATCCATCCGTTAATTTACGCAGGCGGGCAAAAGGATAGGGTTGTAATAATTCTAGTTTTGGATTCATAGTGGTATATGCATCAAATTTTCTATACTTTGATACTACCACCAATCTGTTTACCGCAGCAGTAAGTTGTAATTTTTATTACTGCGCTTATATCAGTTGCTGGCAGACTTAAGCGTATTAAGTGTGTATAAAACTAATGAATAAATAAAAAGCCACATATTAAGTGGCTTAATGAACAAAATGAACACTCAGGCAGATTTTTGTTCAGCCTGTATATGTCCGGTTAATAAATAGTCAATGGTTTCTTTAACCGTACGCATAGCATTGCCAAAAGGTAAAGGATCTTTACCGCGGAAAAACAAACCTTTGTCAGTTTCACCGCGCCAAGCTGCAGCCAACTTTAAGTCAATACAAAATTGGCCGACTTTTTCCAGTCCATCACGTAGTCCACATACAGATAAACAATTAATACCTTGTGTACAGCGTCGTGGATCGGCTTTGGCATTGGCCTGCAAAACACTTTCTCGTTTCAAGTAGCTGTCTAGAAATTTAGTTTTGACACCGCGCGCTGGTAAACCGGCGACAGACATGAACTCAACAATTTGTTCACCTTCAGCACCAGCCAGTGTTTTTTTGAAATTGATATGTGCATCACCTTCCTGCGTAACGGCAAAGGCTGTACCTATCTGTACGGCGGCAGCACCCCATTCTTTCAGGGCGGTGGAGATTTTCTGAAAGTTGGCCATCCCACCAGCGATGATTAAAGGGATTTTTTCCCGCTCTAAATCCAGTTTTTTAAATAATTCAAATGTTTCGGTTAAAACTCGTTTGAATTCAAAACGTTCATCATTGACTCCAGCTACTGTGGCAGCTCCAAGATGACCGGCTGCATGTGCTGGGTGCTCAATTACAATTGCATCCGGAAGCCGGTTTTTTTTCATCCAGCGTTTGAGGACAATGGCGATACCACGGGATTCGGACAAAATCGGCAAAAGAGCAACGTCAGGAAAATTTTCGGTCATATCAGGTAAATCTAATGGCAAGCCTGCACCCATTACAATTGCATGAGCACCGGATTCACAGGCTTGTTGTACCATTGCCTGATGGTCTTTTACCGCTTTCATGACATTTACGGCAATCATGCCTCGTCCTTCTGACTGTGCCAAGGCAGCTTTGATTTCTCGGTCTAAAGCAATCCGGTTGAGGGAATCGTATTTTTCCTGGGTGGGATTTTCTTTAGATTGTTCCAGTAAATCGGGATGAAGATGACGCAAATCTACACTTGCAATGGTACCAACACCATTTTCACGTGCTACGGCACTGGCTAGTTTGGACGCGGAAATACCTACGCCCATCCCTCCCTGTACTATCGGAATGAGATGATGATTGCGAATAATGAGTGGTGCAAAGTCCTGCATGCTGCTTCCTGTCTCTTGATGCCCGATGAGTGTCATTACTACTAAAGTGTTATAATTGCGGCTGAAAAAGCGGACAGGCGTCTGTTTCTCAGCTGGTTTTTACAAATTAGTGTATCTACTCTATTCTTGCGCAAAGCTACTGTCAAGAAAATAAAAGTCGGCAAGGGCGTTTAAATCAGGCTTTGTTAGCTCTTTTGTGGGTTTTGTACGACAAGGTTAGGTATTGTAATGATAATCAGTTAAGCCTTTTTGCTTAGAGAAATTATTACCAACTCATGTTATATTTCCGTAGTAGGGATGAATCAGTTAATCACACAGGGTATCAATGAATGATGGCATGTAATGCACAGCGGCGTGCCGTTTTAGGCGCGCTGATTCTGTTTCTTTCGGCCTGTGGTACTGGAAAACGAAAAGGAGTTCAGATTGCCAGTCAGCACCATCTGGCTCCTATCCGGATTACTAAAATCAGCCACCGGGCAGGCAGCCAGGAATTAATGCTGCAAAGCCTGAGTCTGATAGGCACCCCGTACCGATATGGTGGTAGTACCCGTGATAATGGTTTTGATTGTAGTGGTATGGTGCAATATGTTTACCAGCAAGCTTTGCAAGTAAGGCTACCCCGTACTGCTCGAGATATAGCCGCTGTTTCTGCTCCAATTCGTACGCGCGATCTGGAGGTCGGGGATTTGGTTTTTTTCAATACTTCGGGTCAGACGTATTCTCATATGGGGTTGTATATCGGTAACGGTGAATTTATTCATGCTCCTTCCAGTAACGGTGTGATTCGTACGGCCAGACTGGATCAACCCTATTTCAGCCAGCGTTTTACAGGTGCACGAACGCTGTTTGCCCGTTAATCAAAAAAAGAATGAACTTTCTTTTTGAAACTGAGTAATAAAATAAACAGGACAACAACATGAGTGAGCAAGATTTAGTATTGGTACTTAATTGCGGCAGTTCTTCCGTGAAAGCTGCAGTAATGGATGTGGCCGAAAAAGAAGTTTTAATGAGCTGTCTGGCTGAAAAAGTAGGCAATACTGATGCTTTCATTACTTTTAAAATAAATGGTGAAAAACACAAACACGCTTTGACAGGTAGTCATGACCATGTAGCTGCTGTTATGGCTTTGCTGGAACAGCTGAAAGATTTAGGACTGTACGACCGCGTAAAAGCGATTGGTCACCGTGTGGTTCATGGTGGCGAACGTTTTACTCAGTCCACAGTGATTACTCCTGAAGTAATGCGAGATATCGAAGCCTGTATTGTGTTGGCTCCATTACACAATCCGGCTCATATTCTGGGTATTCAGGCTGCTCAGCAGGCATTTCCGGACTTACCGCAGGTAGCGGTGTTTGATACTGCATTTCATCAGACTATGCCTCCACATGCCTATCACTATGCTGTTCCATCCACCCTATATACTCGTTATGGTGTGCGCCGTTATGGTGCTCATGGTACCAGCTATCGCTATGTGGCACAGGAAACCGCTGCTTTTTTAAAGCGTGATATCAATGAAATGAGTATGGTTATTGCTCATCTGGGCAATGGTGCATCCATTACAGCTGTGAAAAATGGCCGTTCACAGGATACCAGCATGGGTCTGACTCCGCTGGAAGGGCTCGTAATGGGTACCCGTTGTGGTGACATTGATCCAAGTATTTTTTCATTCTTAGCTGCTAATGCCAAAATGAGCATCGAACAGATTACTGAAATGCTGAACAAGGAAAGCGGATTGCTCGGTTTATCTAATCTGTCCAATGATTGCCGCATGCTGGAAGAAGCAGCCGCTAATGGACATAAAGGGGCAGAGCTGGCTTTGGATGTTTTTGCTTACCGCTTAGCTAAATATGTAGGCGGCATGATGGTTGCTTGTGGCAGTCTTGATGCGCTGGTCTTTACTGGAGGTATTGGTGAAAACTCTACCATGATGCGTGAAAAAGTAGTGAATTATCTGAATGTGTTCGGTCTGATTCTGGATCATGATGCCAATATGGAAGCTTGCTTTGGTACGCCAGGTGTAATCAGCACAGCAGATAGTAAAGCATCTGTGATGGTGATTCCAACCAATGAAGAGCTGATGATTGCTCAGGATACTGCTCGTCTAACTGGTATGCACCTATAACAATTTATATTTGTTTGGGATGGACACACATCTCAGTTTGTAAAGTAAAACTGGCTCTGTATTTATACTTAGCCGGTTTTATTTTTAAATTATATGTTTGCTTATTTAAAATAATTTTTCGGAAAAATAAAAAGGAATCCCGTGGTGGATTCCTTTTATTAAATATTAAATCGGTATTAAAAATTTAAATTTAATTTCCCCAGTATGATGAAATGATTGCCTGCTGATTGAATAGCATCTTTTGTTCATCTATTGATGGAATGTTTTGCGAATCAGAACTAAAGGATGACATGGCATTCACTAATTGCTGAATTTGTGAGGCAAATATTTCTTTACCATCAGCCGTGGTGATGCAGTATTGGCGACAGTAATCAGTGAGATACCAGTTTTTAACTGTCACCTGATCTGTAGTGCCTAGATGGCTGATAATTAAATCATTGCCGTTATGACTAAACCACAATTCATTACTTTTATAGTCTTTGAAAGCCAGAATATCACCTTGTTGGGAATTTGCAGCCATATCGCTGACTACATCTTGTCCGTGGCCGGCATTGAAAACATACATATCTCTTTCAAAATTGCCACCATAGAGATAATCATTACCTGCACCTCCATTCAGTATATCGTAGCCTTCTTCACCCAAGAGTGAATCATTCCCGCCACCGCCTAGAAGGATATCATTGCCACTACCGCCAATAATATTGTCATCACCTTCTTCTCCGTAAATTGTGTCATGACCTTCATTCCCATAGAGAATATCGTTGCCTTTACCTCCGTAAATAACATCATTGCCTTTTCGGCCATTGATGATGTCGTTGCTGTCCCATCCATTGAGCACATCATCTGCATTGGTACCTTCAATTATGAATGTCATTTTAGCAATATCATCGACGGTGAATGTTTTATCTTCGAAAATAAAGTTGAATGCACGGGTATAGGGGTTTTCGCGGTCGAAAAAATCAGTCAAAGTAACAGAATCATTACTTCCATAAGCCTTAATAATTAAATTATTTCCTGTGCGGCTAAATACAGCATTCGAAGATAATGCTTTTTCAAATTTTATATCGTTAAACTGGCATTTTTCTGTAGATTGGCTTTTGTCATATATAGTATCCTGTCCATGACCAGCCTGGAAGATATACAGGTCTTTGCCTTCTTCACCTGAAAGAATGTCATTGCCAGTACCGCCAATTAGTACATCATAGCCATTGCCACCTATCAGGATATCGTTACCGCTACCGCCGATAAGAATATCGTCCCCATTACCGCCATCAAGGTAATCATCTCCATCACCACCATTCAGAATATCGTTGCCATCTTCTCCATAGAGTTTGTCATTACCGGCATCACCATTCAGTATGTCGTTACCACTTCCCCCAAAAAGGATATCATTTCCCGCTTTACCGTTGATGATGTCGTTACCTTCCCACCCATGTAATACATCATCACCGTCGGTACCGTTTGTCGAAATGTTTATATTATTGATGATATCTGCTGGCAAAGTTATGTCGGCAAAAACAAAATTGTAAGCACGATAGCCGGTATTACTTTGGCTAAAAAAATTGCTTAAAGTAACAGAATCATTGCCACCATAAGCTCTAATGATAAGATCATTGCCTGAGCGGCTAAAAATCACATTTTGAATATAGGCATTTTCAAATACAACATCGTTGTATTGCTCTTTATCCGTACTTGAACCTAAATCATTGATGATATCCTGACCATGGCCGGCCTGAAAGATATATCGGTCTTTTTCCCAGTCCCCACCACTTAGAATGTCATTTCCTGCTCCACCGTTCAAAATGTCATAACCATGTCCTCCTATTAAGATATCATTGCCATTTCCACCTATAAGTATGTCGTTACCATTGCCACCATCAAGATAATCGTCACCGGCTCCACCGCTTAAATAGTCGTTACCATTTTCTCCATAGAGTTTATCGTTTCCATCGTCTCCATTAAGAATATCGTTGCCATTACCGCCATAAATAATATCATTTCCCAATCCGCCGTTAATGATATCGTTGCTGTCCCATCCCTTAAGTATATCGTCTCCATTGGTGCCATCGATTGTGAATGTCATAGCAGCAATATCATTGATACTTAATGTTTTATCAGAAAAGACAAAATTAAACGAGCGGCTGTATTGATTATCTGAATTAAAGAAATCTGTGAAGGTAACAGAATCCTTATCACCATAGGCTTTAATAATCAGATTATTACCTGAGCGGCTGAATTTGGCATCTGCAAAACAAGCATTTTCGAAAATAACATCGTTAAACTGGGTTTTGTCAGTGTCTGTAATATTATCCTGAATGGTATCTTGTCCATGACCGGACTGGAAAATATAGAAATCCTTACCATTTCCTCCATCCAGAAAATCATTACCGCTGCCGCCATTAAGCACGTCTTGACCATTACCACCATACAGATGATCATTTCCATCGCCACCATTAAGAGTGTCGTTATCTTCTTCGCCATACAGCCAGTCATCACCGGCATCTCCATAGAGTATATCGTCACCCTTTCCGCCGTAAATCGTGTCATTTCCCAGCCAGCCACTGATAATGTCTTTACTGTCCCAGCCTGTAATAATGTCATCAATCCAAGTACCGTTTATCACAAAAGTCATTTGGGCAATGTCTTCAACAGTAAGTGTTTTGTCTTCGAATATAAAATTAAAGGCACGCTTTTGCGGACTATCGGGGCAGAAATAATCGGTTAAAGTCACTGAATCATTGCCACCATAAGCTTCAATAATTAAATTATTTCCTGAGCGGCTGAATAGGGCATTTTTTACGTAAGCCTTTTCAAATTTAACATCATTAATGCTGCTTACATCTGTTTGGCTGCTTTTATCGTTAATTACATCCCGCCCATGGCCGGCTTGAAAAATATAGAGGTCTTTACCATCTCCTCCGGCCAGTATATCGTTACCTGTACCGCCGATAAGAACATTGTAGCCATCATCACTTCCTATCAGGATATCGTTACCATTTCCACCAACCAGCATGTTGTCTCCATGCTCACCTTCTAGGTAGTCGTCACCATCACCACCATTGAGGATATCGTTGCCATAGCCACCGTATAGATGATCATTTCCGGAGTCTCCGTTGAGGGTATCGTTGCCGCTGCCTCCATAGATGGTGTCGTTACCAGCTCCACCATTGATAATGTCGTTGCTATCCCATCCATAAAGTACATCATCATTATTGGTGCCATTAAGCATAAAAGTCATGGCGGCTATGTCATTCCTGCTTAAAGTTTTGTCTGTAAAGACAAAGTTGAATGCGCGGCTGTAAGCGTTATTGGGGTTGAAGTAATCAGGCAATATTACATAATCTGCCGGTCCGTAAGCTTTGATGATTAAATCGTTACCAGAACGGCTGAATGTGGCATTGCTTGCACAGGCTCGAGTAAAAATTAGATCATTGTATTGGGCTTTGTCATATTCGTTGCCTTTGTCTCTTACGATACTTTGCCCGTGACCTGGCTGAAAAAAATAGCGATCTTTAGCCCAGTCATTCCCAGTTTGGATATTTTTAACAGTTTTATTCATTCTTATGCTCATTTTGTAGGTTGAAAGAAGTGATAAAGAGAAATTTAATAAAAGTGATGCCAATTTTAATTTCAATATTTAAGTTAAATTTCTTTGAATTGTTCACTTATATTAACCAAAAAATTATGTAAAGTTTTTTATGGCACTCTTGGTAATTTCTGCAAACTATAATTTTTCATAAGCTTTATATTCTGTCTCTGTAGTAAATGATAAATTAATGAATATATCCCATAAATTAACATAGTTAACATAAGTTCTGCAAATGGGATTTTTCAATAGTTTAATGATTCTATTATCCAAATTTTTTTTCTGGATAGAATATTTATGAAATTTTTGTTATTAAAAACAAATATAAAATATTGTTTATAATTTAACATTTAAAAGGCTAATTAAGGGTTTAGGCAGATTGGTTCCCCAATGAATACATCTAGTTATGTGTTTATCCTCTGGCTTTTATAGTGTGAGTATTTTTGGTAGAAGTGTGCATGGACTGGTTTATCTGAAGATAAGCTTATGAACGCATAGGGCAGGTCACCGCGAAAAAATAACAAAGCTATTTAAATCAATAGTGAAAGATTTGAAGGATTTTGTTTTTCATATAAAAACAGGCCTCACAATAATTGTGATGCCTGTTTATTGCATATCTTCTCTTCTTTGAATTTCTCTAATTGAAATAAGCTATCTTAGTAAGAGATTCCTCTTCGAAATCAACATCGGCAAATTGAATAGTATCGGCAGTACCTTGAATATCATTAATGATATCTTGGCCATGAATTTTGGCAAAAACATAAGTATCGTTACCATAGTCACCTTCCATATAATCATTGCATGTACCATCGATTAAAGTATCATTACTCCATTGACGTAAAGCTATCTTTTCCTTTACCTCTGTTGATAAGATTATTTCCATATTTATACGGTAATGATATTATCATTATCTTCACTATTCTGGATAAATGTAATTTTATTAATGATATCCTGAGGATTAAGCGTTACATCTTCAAAGATAAATTTGAATGAACGATATTGATCAGGATTAGTGACGAAATAATTAGGCAGGGTAAGTGAATCTTCTTCACCATAGGCTTTGATGATTAAATCATTACCGGAACGACTGAAATAATCGACAGAGAAATTGGCACCTTTGAACACAATTTCATTGAGGTCATTGATATTATAATAACTTCCAGTATCTTTAATGATGTCGTGCCCATGGCCGGCTTCGAACTCGTAACGGTCTTTTTCGTAGTTGCCACCGCTAAGAGTATCATTGCCGGTACCGCCAATAAGGATATCGTAGCCAGTACCACCATTTAAGGTATCGTCGCCAGAGCCACCATACAGGATATCATTGCCTGCGTCACCGCTGAGCGTATCATTACCCTCTTCACCGTAGAGGATATCATTGCCATCTTTGCCGTAAAGGGTATCATTTCCTTTACCACCACTGATAAT